>JAABRD010000002.1 GCA_011391085.1 Thiotrichaceae bacterium
CATTTAATTTTACGGGTGCCATCAACTCCGAGATAGTGATTGCCTGCTTTGAAGAGTTTATTCGTTTGAGAGGCCCTAGTTCGATACCGCGAATTATCATCTTGGACCAATCTTCAACTCACACCAGTTATGAAATGCTGGCTAAATTGCCGGTGTGGGAACCGCAAGGAATAATTCTGAAATTTCGGCCTGCGCACTGTTCCGAATTGAACCTCATTGAGATTCTTTGGCGATTTATTAAATATTCCTGGTTACCATTTTCCGCATATCTCTCCTTCGACAATTTAGTTAAAGAACTGGAAAATATCTTGACGAAAATTGGTGACGAATTTCGAGTTAATTTTGCTTCCTAAAATACATGAAAATTCATGATTCAGAACTTATTGCCGTGACTACCTGTTATTGACGCATGATCAACCGCTGGTATTGGCCATTGATGAAGTGGACCGTATCTTTGCTTATCCAGAAGTAGCAGGAGAATTTTTCGCCATCCTCCGGGCTTGGGTTGTCGAAGGTCAAGGGGGAGTTCAGGACACTTGGAAGAGATTGAGACTGATCATCACGCATTCTCAAGAAGTCTATGCTTCCCTGCCCTTTGACCTCAAACAATCGCCTTTCAACGTTGGTCGAGGGATTTCATTGCCAGAATTTACCGAAGTGCAAGTGCTGGACTTGGCCAAACGACATCAATTGAATTGGACGGTCACGCAGGTCGACTCCCTCATGGCCGTGATAGGTGGACATCCTTATCTGGTTCAAACGGCCCTGTCTCATATAGCCAGTCAAACTGCCACGTTAGAACAGTTCCTGAAGTTGGCGCCGACGGACCAAGGCGTGTATTATGACCATTTGCACCGTCATCTCATTGCCCTCAAAGATCGACCTGCAAAAGATCGACCTGCATTGGCAACCGCTATGCACAGAGTTGTGTTAAGCGCAGGGCCGGTTCGAATTGGAGACGATGATAAGTTTAAGTTACGCAGTATGGGCTTGGTCAAATTTGTAGGAGATGACGTGGCGCCGCTGTGTGGCTTGTATCGGCAATATTTTCGGACGCATTTGATGAGTTAATGGAGGTCTGGAAGTTGGGGAATGGGAGATGGATTCTGCTGAACACCACGGAATCTATTCCGGCCCCCTTTCACTAGCGACCACTATTGGTCAGGACTGGCAGTCCTTGCACTCACATTGCTTCACTACCTATTTTATTTTGCTACTTATTAAAATATTCGGTAGTGATGCAATGTGGGTGAGAAATATCGAGAGGTTTCTCTTCGGTCTGGAACTCTGATTGAGAGGATTAAATGAGGACTCTGAAAGGCGGCTTGACTAATCATAGTCCATCTGAAAATCATTCTAATCAGAGTTCAGACAGTGAACCCACATTGCCTCACTACCAAATATTCAAGAGGTACCCTAATATGAACATCACTCCTCAAACTTACCAACAAGACTTCTATGCGTGGTCTATACACAACGCCTGGTTATTACGTCAAGGCAAATTCTCCGAAGTTGACAATGAACATATTGCAGAGGAATTAGAAGGCATGGCGAGAAGCGAGAAACGTCAATTAGCCAATCGGCTGGCCGTATTATTGGCGCATCTATTAAAATGGGAACATCAACCTACCCACCGTTCTGGTAGTTGGCGTGGTACGATTAAAGAACAACGTCGCAGACTCCACAAGTTGTTAGAGGAGAATCCCAGCCTGCGCCGCGAATTGCCGGACTGTTTGGAAGAGGCTTACGAATCAGCCCTGATTCTGGCTGCCACGGAGATGGGAATTTATGAGGACGACCTGCCTCAAACTTGTCAGTTCACGTTAGAACAAGTTTTGAATAATGGCTTTCCAGAAGGTTTGAATAAGAAGTGATACCCAGGCCTGGTTAAACCTGACAGGTCTTGGAGACCTGTCAGGTTTGAAGACAGTAGCCAGCCCCCACGCGGGACTAGAGGCTTCAGCCGGTGCCACACGGGACTAGAGGCTTCAGGCGGTGCCACACGGGACTAGAGGCTTCCGCCGGTGCCACACGGGACTAGAGGCTTCAGCCGGTGCCACGCGGGACTAGAGACTTCAGCCGGCGCCACGCGGGACTAGAGGCTTCAGCCGGTGCCACACGGGACTAGAGGCTTCAGCCGGTGCCACACGGGACTAGAGGCTTCAGCCGGGGGCCGTTCCACGCCATTTAATTGGGTTCTGCCCCCCACCGGCTAAAGCCTCTAGTCCCGTACCTGTTAACTTTTTACCTATTTACAACCTCATAAAATTATTAATATGACCACAACAACTTCCTTTTACACCCTCGGCGGCCCTCTCCGCATTGATGCCCCCACTTATGTCACCCGTCAAGCCGATGAAGCGTTTTATCAAGGCTTACTCGCTGGACATTTTTGTTATGTCCTCAATGCCCGACAAATGGGCAAATCCAGTTTGCAAGTGCAGACTCAAAAACGGTTAGAAGCCGCGGGCGTGGCTTGTGCAGTGATTGATATGAGTCAGTTTGGAAAACATGCCACCGATGACCAATTTTACGCAGGTATCATTTTGACTTTGGCCGAAAGGTTTCATCTCCAGAATTTCAATATCGATAACTGGTGGAAAAGTTATGAGATGCTGTCAGCAGTGCATCATTTTGGTAAATTTGTGGAGGAGGTGTTATTGGTGCAAGTGACGCAACCTATCGTGATTTTTATTGATGAAACCGATGCCTTGCGGCGGTTTAGTGAAGACTTTTTTGTCGTGATTCGGAGTTTTTATAATGCACGTTCCCAGAAACCCGCATATCGTCGTCTCACCTTTGGCATTTTGGGGGTGGCGAGTCCTGCGGATTTGATTGCCGATGACAAAATCACGCCGTTCAATATTGGCAAAGCGATTGATTTGACAGGGTTTCAAGTGGCCGAAGCGCAGCCGTTAGAAGTGGGGTTGGCGCCGAAGTCGGCGCGTCCCCAAAAGGTGTTGGAGGAGGTGTTGAAGTGGACCGGCGGGCAACCGTTCTTGACGCAGAAGTTGTGTTATTTGCTAAGTCAAACGGAGGCAGTTATTCCAGAAGGGGAGGAGGTAAATTGGGTGGCGCAGTTGGTGCGGGCGCAGGTGCTTGAAAATTGGGCTGAGAAGGATGAACCGTCGCATTTACGGGCGATTCGGGACCGTATTTTGCCGCCGCAGGAGACGAATATGACATATACAGGGCGGTTGTTGGGGTTGTATCAGCAGGTGTTGACGGCTGGAGAAGCGGGGAGGGAGGCTGTGGATGATTCTGATGAATTACGGTTGCGGTTAACGGGGTTGGTGGTAAAGCGGCATGGACGGTTGCAGGTGTATAATCGGGTGTATGCGGAGGTGTTTAATGCGGCGTGGGTCAGTGCTGCCTTAGATAATTTGCGCCCGTATGCGGTGGTGTTGCGGAATTGGGAGGCCAGTCAAAAGAATGCGTCTTGGTTGTTACGCGGGCAAGCGTTGACCGAGGCGTTGGAGTGGGCGCGGAATAAAAGTTTGGCCGACGTGGACCATGAGTTTTTGACAGCCAGTCGGTTGGCGGAGGAGAAGGCGGGGGCCCAGCGGCGGTTGCAACGGTTTTTGTGGATAGCTTTGCTGGTGGTGCTAGGTTTGGCGGGCGTGGCCGGATGGGAGTGGTGGCTAACGTTGCAACAGGAGAAGCGACTGGTTGTGAGTTTGAAGGAGACACAGGCGGCTAAACAACGGGCGGAGGAGTCACAACAAGGGATGTTGGTGCAAAAAGATAAGGTGTTACGGACGCAATCGCGATTTTTAGCCGATTTGGCTAGACAAGAACGGGCCAACTATAATTTTACCAATGCGACTTTACTCGCTTTAGAAGCCTTATCCAAGTCGGTTTCTCAACCTGACCGATTTCTAATATTTGAGGCAGAAGTGCAGTTATATAATGCTGTAGTGCAAATGCGTGAACGTGCCCTATTGAAAAGACACCAAGCCGACGTTCTGTCCGCCACTTTTAGTCCCAACGGCTTGCAGGTGGTCACGGCCTCTTGGGATAATACCGCCCGGCTGTGGGAAGTCCCCAGTGGCCGGTTGCTGGCGATATTGACTGGACACAAATGGGGTGTTAACGCTACTACCTTTAGTCCCAGCGGCCAGCAGGTGGTCACCGCCTCTCTTGATGGCACAGCCCGGTTATGGGAAATTCCCAGTGGCCAGTTACTGGCCGTGTGTACGGGACATGAAGGCGGGGTTACTTCTGCCACCTTTAGTCCCAGCGGCCAGCAGGTGGTCACGGCCTCTTGGGATAACACCGCCCGGCTGTGGGAAGTCCCCAGTGGCAAGTTACTGGTGGTGTTGACGGGACATGAAAGTTCGGTTAGTTCTGCCACCTTTAGTCCCAGCGGCCAGCAGGTGGTCACCGCCTCGCATGATAAGACTGCACGACTGTGGGAGGTTCCCAGTGGCCAGTTACTGGCGGTGTTGACCGGACATGAGGATAAGGTTAGTTCTGCCACCTTTAGTCCCAGCGGCCAACAGGTGGTCACGGTCTCGGAAGATAACACTGCCCGGCTGTGGAAAGTCCCCGGTGGCCAGTTACTGGCGGTGTTCACGGGACATAAAAGTTCGGTTAGTTCTGCCACCTTTAGTCCCAGCGGCCAGCAAGTAGTCACGGCCTCGCATGATAAGACTGCCCGACTGTGGGAGGTTCCCAGTGGCCAGTTACTGGCGGTGTTGACTGGACATGAAGATAAAGTCAGTTCTGCCACCTTCAGTTCCAGCGGCCAGCAGGTAGTCACGGCCTCTTCTGATAAGACCGCCCGGCTGTGGGAAGTTCCCAATGGCAAGTTACTGGCGGTGTTAAAGGGACATGAAGATATAGTCCATTCAACCACCTTTAGTCCCAGCGGCCAGCAGGTGGTCACGGTCTCTTGGGATGGAACCGTTCGACTGTGGGAAGTCCCCAGTGGCCGGTTACTGATGGTGTTGACAGGATATGAAAGTGGGGTTACTTCTGCCACCTTTAGTCCCGACGGCCTGCAAATGGTCACGGCCTCGAGTGATACCGCCCAGTTGTGGGAAGTCCCCAGTGGCCAGTTACTGGCGGTGTTGAAGGGACATGAAAGTGCTGTTTATTCTGCCACCTTTGGTCCCAATGGCCAGCAGGTGGTCACGGCCTCTTGGGATAACACCGCCCGACTGTGGGAAGTCCCCAGTGGCAAGTTACTGGCGGTGTTGAGGGGACATAAAAGTTATGTTTTTTCCGCCACCTTTAGTCCCAGCGGCCGGCAAGTGGTTACGGCTTCTTCTGACAAGACCGCCCGGCTGTGGGAAGTCCCCAGTGGCAAGTTACTGGCGGTGTTGACGGGACACGCAAGTGGCGTCAATTCTGCCACCTTTAGTCCTAACGGCCAGCAGGTGGTCACCGCATCGGAGGATAACACCGCCCGGCTATGGGAAGTCCCCAGTGGCAAGTTACTGGCCATTTTTGAAACACCTGAGAGGGTCAAGAGTGCCGAATTTAGCCCTAACGGTCAATCTCTCCTCACCGCCACTGGAACGGAAGCCTGGATTTGGCCGCTGTTTCCTTCTACCCAAGCCATGATTGATTATGCCCGGCAAGTGGTGCCGCGGCAGTTGAGTTGTGAGGAACGGGAGAGGTTTTTCTTGGTGGAGAAGGGGGAGTGTCGGGAGTGAGGACAACGGATTTGGGGGATACGCGGATTGGAGGGTTAGCTATCCGTTACTTTCTCTCAGCCGTTGACCTCAATTCTTGTCTTGGCCAAATGATTGTGATAATCTAATAACTTCTACTAGGTAGTCAAGTAGGGTGAGGCACAAGTTTCTTGGTAGTGTTGCAAAGGTAATGGTTGTAGGTTTTGGAGTACGGAATTTATTCCGTTGGAGTACGGAATTTATTCCGTTGGAGTACGGAATTTATTCCGCCGGAAACGGAATCAATTCCGTACTCCAAAACCGCTATACCATTACTTGTACAACACTACCAGTTTCTCGTTCCCGACTTTTTTCCAAAGTAATGAGGGTGGGCCAAAAAACACTGGCCCATTCTGATTAGACTTAATTTTAGATGACACTTTTTAACACGAAGAACATTTGTGATGACCAAAATTTATCTGGATAATTGCTGTTTAAATCGCCCCTTTGATGACCAAACGCAACCTCGTATTCATTTGGAAGCCGAAGCCGTCAAAACGATTTTGAAACTCTATGAACAAGGTCACTTTGGCAAATCCATTAACTTGGTTACAAACGATTTTCTATGAATCTTCCTAACTTAACTTTAAAAACGGATTATCAAATCCAACAATTGGGATTCCAAATTCTCATTAAGGAACTTGGCATCGTCGATTTTATCCAATTTATCCAACTGTTCGACAGTGGCCACGGTGATTATACTCAAGACCGTACCCACTGGCAACGTGACTACACCGTAGATTCCATCGCGCAGGCGATTTTACGCGGTGACTACCTTCTGAAATAACGGGCCTCAAGTGTCTGAGTGCGCAACGACTGTTACTCCGCACCCAGTTGACTGGTGAAGAACGGCAGTGGTTCTTTTGGTTGGGGGAGGGGGAGGAGTGTCGGGAGTGATGACCGCGGATTTTGGGGAGACGCGGATAAACCTGATGGGTCTTTTAGAACTGTCAGGTTTAATATAGCAGGAACGTATGATAAACTGGTTACAACTCGTTCCACCAATCTTTTTAGAGGAGAACATCCAATGACAACTTCATTTATCACTGACTGACAACGAGACCCCGCCTGGTGTAAACAGGCGCGTCAGTTGGGAGGATATGTTTCACTGACAGAGACCTTGCAAACAGCCTTAAAGTTAAAGAAGGTGGACAAATCAATCCTTGCCCACCCTACACAGACTCAACTTAACTCATGAAAATTAACAACCTCATTTGGCTTCCTCAAATTGTTGACAAATTGGCAGTCAAACATCAGGTGGAAATAGAGGAAGTCAAAGAAGTCTTCCAAAATCACCCTCGCTTTCGCTACGTGGAAAAGGGTCAACAATTGGGCGAAGATGTTTATCTGGCGAGTGGTCAAACGGGTGCCGGGCGTTATTTGACGGTGCTATTCATTTACAAAGGCCAGGGTGAGGCACTCATTTTAAGTGCCAGAGACATGGCTAACTGGGAGAGAAAACGTGATGGCAGAAAATAAATTACCTGAATTTGATACCTTAACCGACTTAGTGGAGTTTTTTGATACTCACGATATGGGAGAATACTTTGAGGAGATGCCAGAGGTCTCTGGTGAAGTGAATCTCAAGCCCTCTCGTTGTTTCGTGACGATTGACCAATACTTGCTGAAACAATTAGCCACGGTGGCGAAACAGCAACACCTCTCGACCGAGAGTTTAGTGAATACTTGGTTGTCGGAAAGAGTAGCGCAAGCGGTCTGAAAGACAGTCAGGTGGACCACAGGTTTCTCGTTATCCACCATTTTAAGGTGGGCAAATCAACCCTTGCCCATCCTACACGGACTGATGCGCAACGAGTGTTACCACAAACCCAGTTGACTTGTGAGGAACGGAAACGGTTCTTTTGGTTGGGGGAGGGGGAGGAATGTCGGGAGTGAGGACCGCGGCTTTGGAGGATACGCGGATAAACCTGCCAGGTCTGGGGGACCTGGCAGGTTTGACTTGGGCTTCATTCGTATCTCCCTTTTACGCAAAACGAATTGAAAAATAAACAAAAGGGGAAACCCGAAATGGTCGGACTGGAGACTTGATTAGCCAGAAGAAGACTGGCACCGGCTAAAACCTCTAGTCCATTGCGAATACTCAAGAGGAATGATTGATGAACTTAAAAATTATTATCGAACCTGGTGAAGACGGCTATTTTGTCGCCCATTGTCCTCGCCTCAAAGGATGTTGGTCACAAGGCCAAACTAAACAAGAAGCACTCGACAACATGCGTGAAGCGGTTGAACTTTATTTGGAACCAGAACCCACTGAGTTGTTTATCCATTCTTCACAGGAAGTTGTGGAACTGGCGATATGAAATTACCACTGTTGTCAGGCAAACAAGTATTGACCACTTTGCAGAGATTGGGTTTCTTTGAAATTCATCGTAAAGGAAGTCATGTCAAAATGAAACATCCAGATGGTCGACTCCTAGTCTTTCCCTATCATAACGAAGTTGACCGTTACACTCTCAAAGGGGCTTTGCAAGATGCTGATATAGACCTGGATGAATTTATTGAAAACCTCAAGTAAACGATAAACAACGTATTTATCATTGCCTACCACTTTGAAAGGGTAAGCAACTAAATCTTTATCCACCCTACACGGGCTAAACTTTGCCCGAAGGTACACCGCAATTTTACTCAGGAAGAATGGAAGCGATTTTTTGGGGAGAGGGAGTCTGAGAAGACTGGGCCGGGGGTGGAGTGAGGGGGGATTGTCAGAATCAGAATTGACAGAATTTTTTAGCAGAATGGGTTGGGGTTTATTCTGTTAATTCTTAAATTCTGTCAATTCTGATTCTAACCAATAATTAAAGGAGATAATCAAATGATAATGACTTTTGAACAAACTGTCGATGCTGTCATGCAATTGACTCTGGAACAACAGGATCTGTTAGCGGACTTGCTGAAAAGATGGCGTATTGAACAAACTCGTACACAAATTGCTAAAGGCGCCGCCGAAGACATTGCTGACTTTCAGCGTGGCAAATTCCAGTCACAACCGGTGGCCGACATCATTGCGGAATTACGACAAACATTGGACAACTGAGATGCGAAAATTGGTGTTAACTCCACGTTTTAAAAGAGCTTTTCGCAAATTTATGCGCCAGCGCACCGCCACTTGCAAAAGACTCTTGAAGAAACCCTTGTCCAAATGCAAAACGATATTTTTGCCGCGTCCCTTCACACGCATAAACTCACAGGTCCTCTATTTGGACTCCGGGCCTGTTCCTGCGGTTATGATTGTCGTATTGTGTTTAGCATTGAACTCAACCAACTGACTGGTAAGGAAGAAATTTTCTTACTCAACATTGGGACGCACGAGGAGATATACTAAAGGCTATGGTGTGATGAGTTGTCCACCATTTTAAAGAAGGCAGGCAACTCAACCCTTGCCCACCCTACACGGACGTATGCGCAACGAGTGTTACCACGAACCCAGTTGACTGGTGAAGAACGGCGGTGGTTCTGTTTGTTGGGGGGAGGAGTGTCGGGAGTGAGGACCGCGGATTTTGGGGAGACGCGGATTGGAGGGTTAGCTATCCGTTACTTTCTCTCAGCCGTTGACCTCAATTCTGGTCTTGGCCAAATGATTGTGATAATCTAATAACTTCTACTAGGTAGTCAAGTAGGGTGAGGCACAAGTTTCTCGGTAGTGTTGCAAAGGTAATGGTTGTAGGTTTTGGAGTCCGGAATTGATTCCGTTGGAGTCCGGAATTGATTCCGTTGGAGTCCGGAATTGATTCCGTTGGAGTACGGAATTGATTCCGCCGGAAACGGAATCAATTCCGTACTCCAAAACCGCTATACCATTACTTGTACAACTTTACGCGGGGACTACCTTCTTAAATAACGGGCCTCAAGTGTCTGAGTGCGCAACGACTGTTACCCCGCCCCCAGTTGACTGGTGAAAAACGGCGGCGGTTCTGTTTGTTGGGGGAGGGGGAGGAGGGTCGGGAGTGAGGAGGGGCGGATTTTGAGGATACATGGATTGGATGGTTAGTGGTTCATTACTTTCTCTCAGCCGTTGTTCCCAACCCTTGTTTTTTGGGTAGTGATGCAATGTGGGTGATATGTTTACCCTCACCCGGAGGGAGAGGGGCCGGGGGTGAGGGCAACTCTATTAACATCACCCAGATTGCATTACTACCGTAAACTGGAAGGTGACGCACGACATTTAGCGTTTGCCTCGTTGTACCAGATGAATTTTTTACTCACTTGGAATTGCAATCATTTAGCCAATGGTAACAAAAAACACCATATCCAAGTGATTAATGCGCGGTTGCAATTGCCAGTCCCCGAAATACTCACGCCGTTAGAACTGTTTAAGGAGACAATACCATGATAACCAATTCAATTTTGGCCGACAAAGAAAGAACGAGTCCAAATCGAACTGGTGGAGGAGTCAGGATATGATATGAAAAAGTATTCTGAACTGGTCCACCAACTCTTTCTGGAAATGCAAGAACAATATGGTCTAAAGTTTAAATATGCCGACCGCCCTGGTGAATTTATCCAACCTGCGGTGTCCTAGTACCTCTCGTCATCACCGACTTCAGTTGAGTAGGGTAGGCCACAGGTTTCTCGTTGCCCACCATTTTAAAGAGGGTGGGCAACTCAACCCTTGCCCACCCTACACGGATTGCGGGGCGCCACCCCCGGCTAAAGCCTCAATGCCATTAAGTTAAGCGTAATGGGTAGGGTGCGTGCCTCAGCACCGATTAGGTGTGGTGCAGTTCCTGAAATGGTGCGTAGGACGCACCCTACCTTAACTTAATGGCATTGCGGCTAAAGCCTCTAGTCCACCAAGACTTTTAACTCTTGTTCCCACGCGCCAGCGTGGGAATGCAGTATCGACGTGCCAGCGTCGACTGCCTGTCAGAATCAGAATTGACAGAATTTTGCCCCCTACCTCAAATTTAGGCTTGACATTTGCCCACTCCACAGACTACCTTATGTGTATAACACCACTTGGAATTAGCCGCTTTGATATTGGTACTTATCCGTGGTGTTGCCCCTTTATATTTACTGTTGTCACATAAAAAATATTTGGATAAAACAATATGGTAACAATTGAAATCGATGGCAAACCTTATCAAGCAGAAGCAGGCGCGATGCTAATTCAAGTGACAGATGCGAATGGCATCGACATTCCGCGCTTCTGTTATCATAAAAAATTATCCCTCGCCGCCAGTTGTCGCATGTGCCTGGTGGAGGTGGAAAAAGCCCCGAAACCGATGCCCGCATGTGCGACCCCGGTGATGGACGGGATGAAAGTCTGGACGCGGTCGGTCAAAGCCTTGGCGGCACAAAAGGCCGTGATGGAATTTTTACTCATTAATCATCCCTTGGATTGCCCGATTTGTGACCAAGGTGGGGAATGTGAGTTGCAAGACCAAGCCGTGGGGTATGGCAAAGATGTCTCCCGTTATGCCGAAGGCAAGCGCGTGGTCTTTGATAAAAATGTCGGACCGTTGATTGCGACCGAAATGACGCGCTGTATTCACTGCACTCGGTGTGTGCGGTTTAGTCAAGAAATCACGGGTCTTCAAGAACTGGGGGCGACGGGTCGCGGAGAACATACGATCATTGGCACGTTTATTGAGAAAAATGTCGCTTCCGAATTATCTGGCAACGTCATTGACTTGTGTCCTGTGGGCGCACTGACTTCGAAGCCATTCCGTTTTGCGGCGCGGGCGTGGGAGTTGCAACAACGTGAGACAATTGCGCCCCATGATGCTTTGGGGTCCAATGTGGATGTGCATATTCGCCGCAATCAAGTGTTGCGCGTGGTACCTCGTGAGAATGAAGCTATCAATGAAGTCTGGATTGCCGACCGCGACCGGTTCAGTTATGAAGGATTGACGGCACTGGATCGGTTAACTTCGCCCATGATTAAGAAGGATGGGAAATGGCAAGCCACCGATTGGGAGAAGGCCCTGGCTTATGCCGCGGAAGGTTTGAAAGAAGTGGTCAAGAAACAGGGCAGTCAAGCCTTCGGTGCCTTAGCTTCCCCCACGGCCACGTTGGAAGAACTGTATTTATTGCAAAAAGTAGGACGTGGCTTAGGCAGTGCTAACCTAGACCACCGGTTGCGGCAAGTGGATTTTAGCGATCAAGATGACGCCCCGCTGTTTCCTTATCTAGGTCAACCGATTGCAAACTTAGAAACGTGTGACACCGTTTTAGTCATCGGTTCTCATCTGCGCAAAGAACAGCCGTTGTTAAATCACCGCCTCCGCAAAGCGGCCTTACGGGGTGCCAACATCATCGTCATCAACCCGGTGGACTATGAATTTAATTACCCTGTGGCCCACACTTTGATTTCGTCACCGGCCACCTTTGTCGAGGATTTAGCGGGACTTGCTAAAGCGTTATGGGAAAATCCAGGGACGTTGGTGCCAACTGAGATGCAAAAATTGTTGGGCACCGTGTCGGCTAAGGATAATCACAAGGCGATTGCGCAAGCGTTGCGAACTGGCAAGAGACGGGCCGTATTGTTAGGTCAATTGGCCACCGCCCATCCCCAATTTGCCGTGATTCGTGCCCTCGCGGCAGTCATGGCCAAGTTAAGTGGGACGAGTTTAGGCTATTTGGGCGAAGCCAATAACACCTCGGGCGCCTGGTTAGCAGGTATGTTACCACACCGTGGCCCAGCGGGACTTCCTCTTCAAACCATTGGTTTGGATGCCCACTCGATGCTAACACAAGGTTTGAAAGGCTACCTGTTACTAGGTTTAGAACCTGAATTAGACAGTTGGAATGGCGCCGCGGCGTTAGCCAGTTTGAAGAAAGCGGAATTTGTCGTCTCCTTCAGTGCTTATCGTACTCCAACGATAGACAGTTATGCCAAAGTGATCTTACCCATTGCCTTGTTTGCGGAAACCTCTGGAACGTATGTCAATGTCGAAGGACGTTGGCAAAGTTTCACAGGTGCCGTCACTCCACCTGGCGAAGCCCGTCCCGCGTGGAAAATTTTGCGCGTGTTAGGTAACTTGCTAGACTTGGCAGGTTTTGAATATATGTCTTCCGAAGAAGTCCGGGAGGAACTGCGTCAGCAAGTGGGTGAGAAACGTCCCAATAATCGGTTAGCTTGGAAAATTCCTAGCAGTTTGACGACTCTGGCGGTGAAGGGCTTACAACGGATTACCGAGATGCCCATTTACTCCACCGACGCCTTGGTCCGCCGTGCTTCCTCCTTACAAAAGACGGTGGATGCCACGTTGGCCAATGGCATTCATATCCATCCGCAATTGGCTTCCCAGAAGAATTTAAGTCAAGGGAACTCGGCTAGAGTAAGACAAAATGGGGCAACCCTCACGTTGCCTGTCGTCATGGATGAACGAGTGCCTCAAGAATCGGTATTGATTTATGCCGGTCAATTGGCGAATTTGGAATTGGGAGAATGGTATGGAGGAGTGGAAGTGAGTGCGGCTTAATGTCATCCTCACAAACTGACAGATAGTGATATTCTTATCCATTTGTACCCCCCCCAGCCCCCCCGCGGCGTGGATGACTCCCCCCCGCGTGCGGGGGGGTTGGGGGGGGTACAAAAGAACAGGAATACTACTATAAACCACGTACAGAAATGATTCGGACTAGAGGCTTTAGCCGGTGGGATTGGCACGTTGTTAAAACAACGAGAAGACCCACCACCGGCTAAAGCCCCTAGTTCGGCGTGTTTCGGCTAAAATCTCTAACTGACATTAGGAATCCAACTATGCCCTATAACTTTAACAGTCTCAAAGACGTTATCGCACATTACCACCTCCATTACCAAATTGCCGAGTTTATGGATTTTGGAGGAAGAGAATTATCTACCACGGTGTCTGCCGGACTTAAAGAAGAAATCCGCTTTGCGCTACTCAACCGTGGAGAAGACGATAAGGAGGCGTTCACCGCCGAATTTATTATTGTGCCTCTCCTAAAAGAAGTTTGGAAAAAACACCCGCAGTTAAATTTATTCAGTCACGTTCAACTCAAAGTTGAAGATTTAACCGTTGTTCCTGATTATCTAGTTACCGCGAAAGACCCCTCTGGTTATAAAACGGTCTGCAAACCTTTGTTAATTACGATAGAGGCGAAAAACGAAAAATTTGAGGAAGGGTGGTTCCAAGCATTATTACAGGCGATAGTTTGTCAAAAAATCAATGGAACTGAAGACCTTCCTATATTCGTGATGGTTACCACAGGCGACCTTTGGCAAATTGGCAAATTGGAAAAGCAACAGTTCATCAAACATCCGTGGTCATTTTCTCTGCACCACTTGGAAGAGTTACTCGGAATTTTGGATGCGTTATTTAGGGAATGTGAAAAAGTATTAAGTGTTGAAATGAGGACTGGCGGTTCTTAAAGGACTGCCAGTCCTAATGGATTTGTCCTCCATATTTCAAAACTCCCTCTTCATCCACATCAATTGTTGCATAGCACCATCACCGTTACTGGTAGTGTCACAGTGGTCAGGTGGACTAGAGGCTTTAGCCGGTGGGGGCGGAACATAATTGAAATCGCGGGGCCCACCCACCGGCTAAAGCCTCTAGTCCACCGCTATTTTAATTCTTTGGCCACGTTGACTCCTTATCACAATGACGTACCTATTGCTGTTATGCAACATAAAATTGTATAATGAGGATGTTCCTAAAAATAATTATCTAGCCCAACGTTATGCACGGTTTATTCCGTTAATTCGTTGTGCCAGCTTGTTTTTAAGGACAAATCCTATAGTCAGTCACGATATTTAACTGACTATAATCATGCATTATTTCAACTAACAGGAGTAACAAAACTCAAATGGCAGAAGAAAAATTAGGTAATCCCGGCGTCGTCGGACTCGCAGGCTTTGGTCTCACTACTATGGTTTTGCAATTTCACAACGTCGGCTGGATAGAATTAGGTCCCGTGGTGTGGCTGGGACTGATTTTTGGCGGTTTAGCCCAAATGATTGCCGGTCTTCAAGAAATGAAGACGGGTAACAATTTTGGTTACAGCGCATTCACCTCCTATGGATGTTTTTGGATTGCGCTAGTCCTTATCTTGATTGGCAATCACTACGGGATTTATAAATCTAGCACCACCGATATCGGCTGGTTTCTGGTCGCCTGGACCCTCTACACGGCAATCATGTGGATAGGCGCAATGCGTATCAGCAGTGCGTTAGCATGGTGCTTTACACTGCTGTTAATCGGTTTTATCCTACTTGACCTCGCCCATTTTGGCTGGCCTTTCCTTACCATCGTGGCCGGCTACGAACTGATGATTTGTGCCCTGAGTGCATGGTATATTATGGCACACGTCATCTACAAAGATGTGTTTGGCCGAGACGTTCTGCCAGTCGGCAAACCTTGGATCTAACCATTTGTCACAACGGGTTAACTCACTCAATATGGAGTACAATATGCAATTCAAAACAGCGACTGGTTTGGCCAGTTTGATTTTCAGCGTAGGTGTGATGCCTACGGTATTGGCAGCCGACACGAATGCAGCGGCCCCTGCTACGGCAACCCCTGAAGAGGTGATTGCCAAAGTGCATCAAGCCTCCAAATTCCTGCATGAGAAAGGCGAATCTGGGTTTGCAGAGTTCAATGCGAAAGACAGCCAATGGGTTTGGAAAGACAGTTATGTGTTTGTCTATAATTGTCAACAGGACAAGATGATTGCACATCCGTTCCGCCCCGATCTGGTGGACAAACCCATCTTGCAAATCAAGGATACCAAAGGTACGCCCTTGTTTGAAAAACTGTGCGAAGCCGGTAAGAAGGACCACGGTAGTTGGGTAGAATATTATTGGGACAAACCCGGTGAAGCCGCACCTTCGCGTAAAATTTCTTACGCATTATCTGCGGATGTCAGCTTTAAAGTCGGCATCCAAGTGGGTGCGGGTATCTACGATGATAAAGCGACACCTGAACAACTTAGCGAGTTGTTAGCTAAGATGTCTGACCCCACTAAGTTCCCTGCCCCTTAGTATTCTAAGTCCCAGGAGGAAAAAGCGTAGCTTTGCCCGGCAAAGCTACGCTTTTTCCTCCCGGATATTCACCTTTTCCCTGATAGGTGGTAGTGATGCACAAGTAGTCAAAGAAAGGGTGGCGGAACCTTACTGGGATACCATCAAGTTGACTACCTTAGGTGAACGTAAAATTTAAGTATAATTTAATTGGGTCAAAAAATTTATCGGTGCAACATGACTCGTAATTTATAGCATTTCCTGTTAAGAGTTGACTTTGGTTAAATAACCCATTTAGAATCGGCATATAAGGAAATTTTTTTGCAAAACTTGCATTACAAATTTTTTTAAGTTAGACTCGCCATTTCTAAGAATAAGGTATCTCTCTTTGAGAAAGGGGGGGTAGCGGGCTTGAAAAGTGGAAATCTTTTGTCGTGTCATCAGATAAAAATTGGTCATGGGCCACTCTCCAATCCTGTCTTGCCCCCCCTTTCTCAAGGGGGGATACATTCAATAAATACGCTACAGAAAGAAACTCAATTTCTTTAAGAAACTTAGTTTCTGTCGTGAATATAAGGTATTTTTAACATGAAACGTTTCACATTAAGTCTTGCTTTGTCTGGGTTAATTATCAGCCCTCTCTCTTTGGCTGACGAAAAGTTGGATGGCAAATTGGCCACCTATCGCAATACCATGAAAGAATTGGGTGGCGGATTACTGACGGAGTTATCTGCGGCCTTAAAAGAGGGTGGTCCTAACAAGGCCATTGAAGTCTGTCACACCAAAGCCCCGCAAGCCGGGGCCAAAGTGGCAGACAAAACCGGCTTCAAAGTCGGGCGTACCAGTTTAAAACCGCGTAATCCCCAAAATGCACCCGATGCGTGGGAAGAAGGGGTATTAAAGAAATTTGAAGAACGTAAAGCCGCAGGCGAAAATCCTCAAAATCTTGAATACCATGAAGTCATTGAAAAAGATGGGCAACGTCAAGTACGTTACATGAAGGCTGTTCCTACCGTGGAATTATGTGTTGCCTGTCATGGCACCGACATTGCCCCTGATATTCAGGCTAAATTGAAAGAATTGTATCCTGAAGATAAGGCCACTGGTTTTCAGGTCGGCGAGTTGCGCGGGGCCTTTACGTTGACAGAGACGTTACCAGCGAAACCCAAAGAGTGAGAAGCGATAGTTGGCAGTAATCACTTGGGGAATTTTTTCATCTGGGCGAAACGTGAGTACGTCAACACCATCCTTGGTGACAGCCACAGTATGTTCCCATTGTGCCGATAATTTATGATCTTTGGTGACCACGGTCCAGCCATCGGGTAACAATTTAACATCACATTTGCCCGCGTTAATCATCGGTTCAATGGTAAAAGTCATGCCCGTACAGAGTAAATCACCCTCCCCATGTTTGTCTGCATGATGCAACACTTGAGGGTCTTCATGAAAGTCTCGACCGATACCATGACCACAATAGTCGCGCACTACCGCACAACTTTTGGACTCGGCATGACGCTGAATGGCATAGCCAACATCACCAAGATGATTGCCAGGTTTGACTTGAGAAATCCCCGCCCATAAGCATTCATAAGCAACGTCTATGAGGCGTTTGGCGATGATGCTAGTTTTGCCAACGGTAAACATACGACTGGTGTCACCATGGTAGCCATTTTTCATAACGGTCACATCGATATTAACAATATCACCTTCTTTCAACACCTTATCGCCGGGAACACCGTGACAAACTTGATGATTCACAGAAGTACAAATGGACTTAGGATAGCCCTTGTAATACAAAGGTGAGGGAAAGGCTTTTTGAACATTGACAATATAATCATGGCAGATTCTGTCAATTTCATTGGTAGTGATGCCAGCTTTCACATAAGGGCCAATCATGTCCAATACTTCATTGGCAAGATGTCCTGCATAGCGCATACTTTCAATTTCGTCGAGTGTTTTTAGCGTAATAGGCATAGTTTATGTTGATGAATGGTGAAGTAAACTCAAGGAAGATTATTATTCACTCATTTATCCTAAAAATATAGACTTAGGTTGTTGTAATCAAAATTCTGTTATGATAGTATAAACACGATATGACCAGGATACAAAGCACCGCGAAGGACGCCTGGTTCTCCCGTCAATATTTTGAGAATTAAATTCTATTTTGCCACCAATACACAAAGATACCAATGGGTGATTCACCATAAATCTCTTTAAGTATTTGAATGACAAACTAGAAAAAAAGGGTAATGAGGCAATGTGAGTGATAAGACTGGCAGTCCGTTGAGGACTGCCAATCCTGAGATTTCTATCATCTACATTGTATCACTACCGAAAAAAGATAGAGAGTTAATTATTAACACTTTAGGAATAACATTTATGTCAAACATCTCAATGCGTCAAATGCTGGAAGCAGGGGTACATTTCGGCCACCAGACTCGTTACTGGAACCCGCTAATGTCTCCGTACATTTTTGGAGATCGGAATAAAATCCATATCATTAATCTGGAAAATACGCTACCCATGTTTAATGAAGCCGCCAATTTTTGCAGCAAACTGGCTGCGAAAAAAGGAATGGTATTGTTTGTTGGAACCAAACGGGCCGCCCAAGAAACGGTTAAAGAAACCGCCATCCGGTGCGGAATGCCTTACGTCAACCGCCGTTGGTTAGGTGGAATGCTGACCAATTATAAGACGGTCAAAGCCTCTATCAAACGTCTCAAAGAACTCGAGATGATGGTAACGGATGGCACGATACACCGCTTAACCAAAAAAGAAGCCCTCTCCTTGACACGCCAACTGGAAAAATTGGAAAAAAGTTTGGGCGGTATCAAAGACATGAATGGACTGCCAGATGCCCTCTTCATCGTTGACGTCGGCCACGAAAAAATCGCCGTCAAAGAGGCCAATAAACTGGGCATTCCGATTGTCGGAATTGTTGACACCAACAATTCCCCATTAGGAATCGACTACGTGATTCCCGGCAATGACGACGCCATTCGTGCCATCAAACTTTATGCCGATGGCATGGCAGACACCATTTTAGATGGTCGTCAAGCCGCATTACAAATGGGCGTCGAAGACACCTACGTGGAAGTCCAAGAAGAAGCCACCCCCAAAGTCTCTGTGATTGCCGCAGAAATGGAAGAAGCCCTGATGGCCGAAGACAGGAACTAAGTTAACTCTCTCTCAAACCACGAATTGTTGATTAGCTTTGCTAATGAGAACTGTGATGTATGTGATATGTGTGATATGTGTGATGTGTGTGATATGTGTGAGAAAGACGGTCATTGCTTTTCCACCTCATGTTCATCACGCCCATCACATCAATCACAGTTCAAGCTATTTAGCGAAGCAAATGCCAAACTCCAAACTCCAAAATTCAAAGAGGTTATAAAGAATGGAAATTTCAGCCGCACTCGTAAAAGAGTTGCGTGAACGCACAGGCGCCGGCATGATGGAATGCAAAAAAGCCCTGGTAGAAAGCAGTGGCAACATTGAAGCCGCCATTGAATTAATGCGCAAACAAGGCCAAGTGAAAGCTGCCAAAAAAGCTGGCCGAGTCGCTGCCGAAGGTCTAATTGTGATCCAACAAGACGCCAATTATGCAGCCATGACCGAAGTCAACTGTGAAACCGACTTTGTGGCTAAAGGCGACGACTTCAAAAACTTCTGTCACACCCTCACCGGCTTCATTTTGCGTCAACGTCCGGCTAACTTGGAAGCCTTGTTAGCCACCCCATTTGAAGGTGGCAAAACCGTAGAACAAACTCGCTTAGACCTGGTTACCAAAATCGGCGAAAACATCAATGTGCGTCGTTTTTCCGTGATGGATGCCGCCGGCGGCATGTTAAATGTCTATCTCCACGGCACTCGCATTGGCGTCATCGTCAAAATGCGCAATGCCAATCCCGAATTAGCCAAAGACATCGCCATGCACATTGCGGCCAGCCGCCCCTTGTGCGTCACCCCAGATCAAGTTCCAGCGGACCAGGTTGCCAAAGAAAAAGAAATATACACAGCCCAAGCGGCGGACAGTGGCAAACCAGCCAATATTGTGGAAAAAATGGTAGAAGGACGCATCAAAAAATTCCTCGGTGAAATGTCCCTACTGGGGCAACCTTTTGTCAAGGACCCGGACCTGACTATAGAAAAATTACTAAAATCCAAATCCGCCGAGGTCCTTGGTTTTGAACGCTTTGAAGTCGGCGAAGGCATTGAAAAGAAGACCGCCAACTTTGCTGAAGAAGTGATGCAACAGGTACGTGGGAATTAGATTCAGGAACGGGTGACCTTGGGAAAGAAAAACACCGGTGGACTAGAGGCTTTAGCCGGAGGGTTGCCCCTATTTTCGCGGGTGTGCCGACCACGGCTGAAGTCTCAATGCCATTAAAAAAACCAGCAGGTAGGGTGCGTCCTACGCACCATAGTTTGGAAAATGATGCGATTTTCAAGATGGTGCGTAGGACGCACCCTACTAAAACCGGTGCTGGCTATTTCCTAAGGCATAGTGAATAAAGGCGAGAATTTAGAACAGGTTCGATTCTATGACGAGAGACAATCCCAATTACCAGCAAGAAGAGGAGAACACCGTGTCATCCCAAAATCATGGCTTAACCCAATTGCGAATTGGTGCCGAACTACTCCACCTCAGTGACCAGTACAGCGCTGCTACGGAATTAAGCCTGGACGTTTCCTCCTCTGAACGTCAACAAATTCTTAGTCAATGCAAAGTCAAAGCTGACCGTGAATTAAGACCTGACATCGTTCTTTACTATGCCAAAGACTTTGATTACATTGACCCTACTGAAGATTTGGACGTGGTAAGGGTAGAACAAATGCCTCTATTATGCGTAGAAATTGTATCACCCACGCAAACTAGCCAAGACATCCTCCCCAAATTTCGGGCCTACTTTGCCCTGGGAGTCAAATCCTGTTGGTATGTGGACCCCAACCTAAAATTAATTCAAGTTTATTCTTCCCCCAAAGAATCAAAAACGTTTGTGACACAAGAAGATGTATTTGACCAGATATTAGAGATTCGCTTACCTCTCAGTAAAATTTTCTCAAAACGATACCAACCGAAACTCCATAACCTCCCCCAGGAGTCCAAAGCGTAGCTTTGTACACAAAACAGAAAACTTATGAATGACGACGTAACCCCTCCCTACCGCCGGGTACTACTAAAACTCAGCGGCGAAGCCCTCATGGGAGACACCGACTTTGGCATAGACCCCCAAATCCTGCACCGTCTCGCCGATCAAGTGCGAGGGCTTGTGCAACTGGGAATACAACTCGGCTTGGTCATTGGCGGTGGCAACATTTTTCGAGGCGTCGGCCTAACCAAAAGCGGCATTGACCGAGTCACGGGCGACTACATGGGAATGCTTGCCAC
Source organism: Thiotrichaceae bacterium (assembly GCA_011391085.1). GTDB lineage: Bacteria > Pseudomonadota > Gammaproteobacteria > Beggiatoales > Beggiatoaceae > JAABRD01. The sequence continues at coordinate 21,023 of JAABRD010000002.1, forward strand.
TTTGATGAACAGCCTAGCCATGCAAGATGCTTTACAAAAGGTCCAAGTCGAAACCCGTGTCATGTCGGCCCTTCGCATCGACGCCGTCTGTGAAGACTATTCATGTCAACGCGCCATGAATCATTTACAAAAAGGTCGAGTGGTTATCTTTGCCGCCGGCACTGGCAACCCCTTTTTCACGACGGACACCGCCGCCAGCTTACGCGCCATTGAAATTGGGGCAGACTTATTGATTAAAGCGACCAAGGTAGATGGAGTCTATACAGCCGACCCTGTAACCAATCCGAATGCCCAGCGGTTCACACAACTCACCTATGACGAAGTCATCGAACGTCGTTTGGGCGTGATGGATACCACTGCCGTCGTTCTCTGTCGTGACCATAATCTGCCCTTACGAGTCCTCGATATTGGCAAACCAGACTCGTTACTACGTGCGATAACAGGGCATGAAGAAGGTACTCTCATTGCAAATGAGTGAAGACTCGTAAACCTTAAACAGGAGTCCAAAGCGTAGTTTTGTCCGTCATCAGACAAAGCTACGCTTTGGACTCCTGGATCCAAATCCAAAAACTTAGTTTCTTAAAATTTTAGTAAAGGAATTAAAAACTATGAGTGACACAGTTGAAAAAATCAGAAAAAATGCCGAAGACCACATGCGCAAAAGCATCGAGGCACTGAAAGAAGGGTTCATCAAAATTCGCACGGGCCGCGCCCATACGAGTTTACTTGACCACCTTGTCGTTCCCTACTATGGCAACAATGTTCCCCTCAAACAAGTCGCCAACGTCACCGTGCTAGACCCACGCACTTTAGGTGTTGCACCATGGGAAAAAAATTTAGTGTCAGTTGTCGAAAAAGCCATTCGTGACTCTGATTTGGGACTCAATCCTACCAATGCGGGCAACCTGTTACGAGTGCCCTTACCTCCCATGACCGAAGAACGTCGGCGTGACCTCATCAAAGTGGTACGCCATGAAACCGAAACCGCACGAGTGGCCATTCGTAATCTACGTCGCGATGCCAATCACGAACTCAAAGTCTTAGAAAAAGATAAGAAAATTTCTGAAGACGACGAACGGCGTGCTGAGGAGAAAATGCAAAAATTAACCAATGATTACATTGCCAAAGTGGACGCTTTATTGAAAGAAAAAGAAGCGGAACTGATGGAAGTGTAACCCTTATGGTGAGACCCGGCAGTTCAGCAGGACCGGCGGTTTCAACTAAAGTGCCCGTCGGACCTGTGCTGCCTATTTCTTGCCGATCTTAACCTGTTTTGGTGTGCCTGCTTTTTCTCCTGAACTAACATGACAACTCCTCGCATCCCCCGCCATATCGCCATTATCATGGATGGCAATGGCCGCTGGGCCAAACAACGAATGCTACCTCGCTACGCAGGACACCATGCAGGGGTAGAGACTGTGCGCCAAGTGGTGAGTCACTGCACCCAACAGGGCGTCGAAGTGTTAACTCTATTTGCCTTCAGCAGTGAAAACTGGCGTCGTCCCGCCCAAGAAGTCAGTTGGTTAATGGAACTGTTTATCACCGCACTGCAACGAGAAATCAACAAATTGCATAAAAATCAGGTACAGTTACGAATCATTGGAGACCGCAGTGCATTTCCCACTAAGTTACAAGAACTGATTGTCCAGTCGGAAGAATTAACACGGAACAATACGGGACTGACCCTGGTCATTGCAGCCAATTATGGGGGACGTTGGGATATTGTTAAAACGGCTAAACACCTCGCCTGGCAAATCGAACAAGGTCAACTCAACAGTGAAGACATTACAGAATCCCTATTTGCTTCTCAAATGAGTTTAGCCGATTTACCTGAACCCGATTTGTTTATTCGCACCGGTGGCGAGAAGCGAGTAAGTAACTTTTTACTCTGGCAACTGGCTTATACCGAAATGTATTTTACCGATACCCTCTGGCCGGATTTCAACAAAGAACAATTTATGCTGGCCATGGAATCATTTGCCTCTCGGCAGAGACGCTTTGGACGAACCGGGGACCAAGTGGAAGAAGTTGAAAAACGGGGAAGTCCAGAGGGACCGAAAGAGGTTTGCCTCCGCCTCGAAGGCGGAGGCAAACCTTTGAAAAATCACATAGATTTAGGGCTATCAAATGCTTAAACATCGCATCCTCACTGCTGTCCTCCTGATACCCCTAGTCATCTGGGCTATCCTTACCCTTGCCACAGAATGGTTGGCCATTATCATCAGCACCGTAATCTTAATCGGGGCTTGGGAATGGGCTGGACTGTGTGGTTGGCAAGGGAAGTTGGCGCGGTTGGGTTACACGGTTCTTATGGGACTTGGTATAATCATCAGCTACTTGTTGTTACAACACTTCAGTCAGGGGTCTCGTTGGCCCGGTCAACCGCCCATTGGCTTGTACTACCTGTTGGGCCTACTGACAAGTGCTTGCCTATGGTGGTTACTCGCAGGATATTGGGTCTGGAGTTATCAACGTGGCTATGATGAGTTACCTGTTCGGTCTTGGATTAAAGGTGTGATAGGATTCTTCATTTTACTGCCAACCTGGGGAACCTTATTTACTCTCGCCACGCCTCTTCCGGGGGGAGGACGAGGGTCACTGATTTTTCTTCTTGCACTCATTTGGACGGCTGACTCCTTTGCCTACTTTGTGGGCCGACGCTGGGGACGCCACAAGTTGGCAGATAAAGTCAGTCCAGGCAAAACCTGGGAAGGTGCGATAGGTGGGTTGTTGGGAGGATTACTCGTAGCGATAGGCTACGGATTACTTTGGAGTTTTCCAACAAATTTTATCGAGTGGGCAGTTTTTTTGGCAATCATCCTAATAACAGTAGTAGCCTCCATTTTAGGAGATTTGTCAGAGAGTTTATTTAAACGTCAAATGGGGTTAAAAGACAGTGGTCAACTGTTGCCAGGACATGGGGGCATGTTAGACCGTATTGATAGTTTAACAGCGGCGGCGCCGGTGTCGGAGGCTGCACTGTATTTTATGGTGATTATTAGTACGAGTTAAACTGAAATGACAAGTATGGTGAATCAGAGAGGATAAAGCAATGTCACATACCTGTACAACACTGTCACACCGTTACAGAACAACTTAAACTATGAAATTAGAAGCTATCAAATATTCCCGGTTTGCCGATGAACCAGATGAATGGCGCATGGAAGGCAAACCCATTGAAAATGAATATGGCCAATGGTGTACCTTTGGTGACATCAACCTGATGGTCGGCAAAAATGCTACCGGCAAAACCAAAACGCTGGAGGTGGTTCGTGATCTTGCAGATTTGTTAGCTGGAGATGATGAATTATCCGAAATGCGCTATCCCACTGGTGACTATCAAGTGCAATTTTCCAACAGCCAACATTCAACGATTCTGTATACTTTACAATTTCGCGAAACCAACGTATTCTCTGAAAGTCTCCTCATCGATGGCAAAGTGCTACTAAAAAGAGGAGAGAATGGAATAGGGGAACTCTATCATAAGGCGATGGAACAGGAAGTGAAATTTCAGGTGCCTAACGACCAAATCGTGGCGTTTCTGAGACGAGGGGATAACGTGCAACATCCTTTTCTAGATGATTTATATCAATGGGGCAAATCACTTAATTATTATCAATTTGGTGGTTATTTAGGCAAAAATCAGTTGGCTAGAATTATCAACCCCAAAGAGGATTTCAACCTCAAAAATTCCTCTATGGCCATTCCAGCTTTTGAAAAAGGCAAAGCCGAGTTTGGAGAACGTTTTCTGGATATGATTAAGGAGGATATGAAGACCATTGACTACGAAATTGAGGAAGTTGGCACGGGTCCCTTGAAAGCGATGGTACGGAGGATAACAGCTTTCGGGAAAGAGATGCCTATGGGATTATCTGTCAAGGAACACGATCTCAATGGCAGAACTGACCAAGCAGAACTGTCACAAGGCATGTTCAGGGCTTTGTCATTGATTATTCAACTAAATTACTCACTACTGGCGAAGGCGACCAGTGGTATCCTCATCGATGACATTGGTGAAGGACTGGACTATGAACGTTCTAAACGCTTGATTGATTTACTCATTCGTAAGGCTGAGGAGTCTTCTGTACAAATCTTCATGACCACCAAGGACCGCTTTGTGATGAACAAGATTCCGTTAGCATATTGGTCCGTGATAACCAGGGAAAAGCAACGTTCTCTGTTTTACAATTATCGAAATGCCAAGGACGTGTTTGATGAATTTCAATACACGGGTTTAAATAATTTTGATTTTTTTGCTTCCGAATTTTATCGGAGTGGATTTCAGACGACTGATTGAGACCGAGAATTTAAGTTCAAAGACTCACTATGAAAAAGATAGCCCTTTTTGTAGAAGGACAGACTGAACAATTTTTTGTAAGTAAACTGTTACAAGAAATTGCCGGGCAGAAAAATATTTCGGTTACTTTATATCAGCTACGTGGAGGTAGTAAATCTCCAAAACAGCAAATACCGGTCTCAAACAGCCTATATTCCTCGCAATCACCAATAGCTACCCATGCGGTGTTAATTTATGATTGTGGTAATGATGAGAAAGTAAAATCTGATATTTTAGAAGAAGGTCCCAGTTTGAAAGCGCAGGGATATAGCAGAATTTTAGGGATTAGAGATTTATTTCCACTGTTACGCACGGAATTGACTAGGCTGGAAAGAGGTTTAAAATTTATTCCACCTCACTATCAACCACTGCCACTTCCGCATGACATTATTGTAGCAGTCATGGAAATAGAAGCGTGGTTTTTAGCAGAGTGTCATCATTACAGTTGCATCGATGCGAATTTGTCGCCATCACTCATTACGTCACGATTAGGTTTTAATCCAGATGTTGAGGACATGACTCTAAGACGACATCCGTCCCAAGATTTAGATGATATTTATCATCTCGTCGGTAAAGCTTATAAAAAGGAGAAAAAACAGGTACAAAGGACCGTGGAATGTCTTGATTATGCGGAGATATACTTGAATCCTAAATTGACACAATTGACCGAGTTGATCAAACAGATTGATGCGTTTATGGGAGTTTGAAAAATTAGTATTATCAAAAGATATATTGCAACGCCAATAATGAACGACAACAAACATGAAAACTATGAATTACTGAATTTGATTGGCTACGGATTAGCAAAATTCGGAATGACTTTTGTCAGAGAGTTTAAGTTTAAAACAAAAACAGCCTTTTACCAATATTTGGTAGAATCAAGAATTGCGGGAACCACAGGAACAGTGAAAAATCGCCAAGACCTGTTTGACCCATTCTTTAATAACGGCAGAAAAGGTTGGTGGCAAAAAGGCAACGCCTATATTCATAGAAAAATCTTGATTGACTCACTATTTGGCAATTTGGACGTGCTGCAATTCGCTGGAATGATCAAAGTCCACCTTGACAGTCAATTAGGGGAAGAGGAAAAACATATCGTCATCAGTCCGCTGATGAAAAGCCGATTTAAGCAACTCCAAATGACTGGACAAGAAGCCGAACTTTATTTTTTGAATAATTACCAAAATATCGAAACTTTTTCCAATGGTGTACTTGATGACGCAAGATTATATGGAGATGGCTATGATTTTCAAGTTCAAGTCTCTGAAAAGTATTTTTTAGTTGAAATAAAAGGTGTTCGCGGACTGTTAGGAAAAATCAGACTGACAGAAAATGAATTTTTAAAAGCCAGTGAGTATCAAGATGAGTACAGTTTGGTGGTGGTCAGCAATCTGATACAGCTTCCTAAAATGACAGTGGTATTCAATCCGCTGGCCAATTTGGAATTAACCAAACAAGTTGTTACTCAAAAACAAACTACTTATCATTCGGAATTTATATCTTGGTAGTTAGAGAATATAGGGTAGTGCCTTACCTCTTCCCAAAATGATGTTCTCGTGTTAAACTCACTTAATGGAAAAACAAACAAATGTTGTTAAAAAGTATTTACCTAGAAAACCTCTTATCCTATGCCACCGGCATGGAACGCCTAGAGTTGGGGCCCTTAAACGTCCTCATTGGACCTAATGCGTCTGGCAAATCTAACTTGATTGAAGCTATCTCCTTGTTGGCCGCGGCGCCCAGGGACTTATTGGCGCCCATTCAGGACAGCACCCCGCCTACCTCAACGGGCTGATTTACCGGACGATTTTCTACTGGAAAGTGCCGGCAATTTAGGCTTGGTCGTGAATAATTTGCGCAACCGCCCAGCGACTAAGAAACGGTTATTGGAATTACTCCAAAAATTTTATGGTGGCGTAGAAGATATAATAACTCAAACACAGGGAAATACTATTCAAGTCTTCTTTCATGAAACCGGTTTGCGGGAACCCGTTCCTGCGACTAGATTATCAGATGGCACCCTACGCTATCTGTGTTTGTTAACTATTTTGTGTCATCCGACGCCGCCACCTCTGATTTGTTTGGAAGAACCCGAATTGGGAATACATCCTGATATTCTACCAACGATAGCTGAGTTGCTTCAGGAATGTGCGGAACGTACACAACTCATTGTTACCACCCATTCTGAAATTATCGTGGATGTCCTTACTGACATGCCAGAGGCGGTCATTGTTTGTGAAAAGGATAGTGAACAAGGGACACAACTGAAACGCTTAGTAAAAGCAGAACTCGAGGTGTGGTTAAAAGACTATTCACTTGGACATTTGTGGCGCAGTGGTGAAATTGGAGGTAATCGCTGGTGAGTATACATATTTATGTGAAAGGTGGGGGGACGAGAATAGGACCCTAGCGGCCACCCGGCAATCCAAGACGAAAGGGGAATATCATAAAACGAAACCTGGTTTTGCCCTTTTGGAACGGCTTGACCCGAAGAAAGTGGGGCGTGCTTCCCCGCAGGCAAAGCGTTTATTTCCATTTTTAAATCGGAATTTTGTATGTTAAACCTAAATAACTGTTGGATGGTATTGTTTCAAAGACCATTCATAGCAAAAGAAACAAGAGAAACCAAACAGATATGGCAAACTGGACGGTTAAATTCAAAAATTCCAAAGTCATTCAAGGATTGCCTAATAATCTCAAGCCCAGATTAATCGCCCTCATTCGACAATTGGAAGAATTTGGGCCAGTCAGAGGAAACTTGCCTAATTATAGCAAATTAGGAAAAGACAGGCACCATGGTCATTTAAAAAAGGGACGACCAACCTATGTGGTAGTTTGGAAGGTGATTGATCAGAACAACAAAATTATTGAAATAGAGTATATTGGTACTCACGAGAAGGCACCCTACTAGAAAGTTTTAAGAAACGCATCAGGTGAACCATTATGGATAGCAGAAGAGAACCAAGTGACAAATTGATGGCATTGAGTTTTATAAATTCAGTAGATCGCCCCCAGTCTCGACGAGACCATGAAGAGATTGCCATTCCATGGCGAAAGGCTTTTCCAGAGGTAACCGATGACCTCTTACCTGGGTTTACTCTCAAAGGCACACGGCAACTGGCGGGGTTAACTCAACAGCAATTGGCCAACCAAGTGGGCGTGTCACGTTCCCAAATTTCAGCACTAGAAAACGGAAAACAATCTATCCAGCAGGAACTCGCCAAAAAATTGGCCAAGGTGTTTAAGGTCAACTATCGGTTGTTTCTGGCCTAGTAATCAATCTGAGAGGGGTTTGAGGCATTCAAAGTGGCCCCACACGGCTGTCTAAAACGAAAGGGGAATATCATAAAACGAAACATGGTTTTGCCCTTTTGGAACGGTTTGACCCTAAGAAAGTGGGGCGGATGTCACGACATGCACAACGATTGTTTAGCTTTTTGGGTAGTGATGCAATGTGGGTGATATGTTTACCCTCACCCCCGGCCCCTCTCCCTACGGGCGTGGGGGGAACGGCGGCACCAGTGGTTTTCTCCCCACGCCCGTAGGGAGAGGGGCCGGGGGTGAGGGCAACTCTTATGAATATCACCCACATTGCATCACTACCCCTTTTTGAATAAAGACTTTTCGTGTTAAAACACATTTTGACAAGAGATCAAATCCACAGAGTTTTGAAAATTTCATATCTCAACCAATTGACCTTTTTCAAAGCGACGCTTTGAACTCCTGTATTTAACAACTATAATAACGAGAACAACACCTTGACTGGAATCACTATACTAGGCGCCACGGGCACGATTGGACTTAATACCCTCAATGTTATTAGTCAACATCGAGAAAAATTTGACGTCATCGCCCTAACCGCCCATAATAATGTCGACGGCTTACTTGCCCAATGTTTGGAATGGTCACCACGGTATGCGGTCATGGTCAATCCGCACGCGGCGCAACAATTGGAACTGGCTTTGCAACAAGCCCATTCGTCAGTGCAAGTGTTGACTGGCGTGGAAGGTTTGATGCAAGTCGCGACCTTGCCAGAAGTTCAAGCCGTCATGGCAGCTATCGTTGGTAGCGCAGGACTCTTGCCGACTTTAGCGGCGGCGACGGTGGGCAAACGGATTTTATTGGCAAATAAAGAAGCATTGGTGATGTCTGGGCAATTGTTCATGGATGCCATCCATCAAAGTGGCGCGGAATTATTGCCAATTGACAGTGAACACAATGCCATCTTTCAATGTTTACCGTTGACGTTTCGACGGACGCAGGGATTGGAGGAGGTGGGAGTCAAGCGCATTTTATTAACGGCGTCAGGCGGACCTTTTCGTACCTATCCATTGGCAAAATTGGAGAGTGTTACGCCAGAACAAGCGGTGGCCCATCCCAATTGGAAAATGGGGCGAAAGATTTCGGTGGACTCGGCGACCATGATGAATAAAGGTTTAGAGGTGATTGAAGCCTGTTGGTTATTTGCTACGACTCCCAATCAGGTAGAAGTGGTCATTCATCCTCAAAGTATTATTCATTCGATGGTAGAATATTTAGACGGTTCCGTGTTGGCACAATTGGGCAATCCCGATATGCGAACCCCGATTGCCCACGCTTTGGCTTGGCCCAAACGTATCACGTCTGGGGTGCCTAGTTTAGACTTGACACAAATTGCTAAGTTAGAATTTGAACCAATAGACATGACTAGATTTCCTTGTTTGCGACTGGCTTATCAAGCTATGCAAGCTGGTGGAACTGCCACTGCAATATTGAATGCGGCCAATGAAATTGCGGTGCAGGCTTTTTTGGAAAAACGGTTGCAGTTTACCGCGATACCTGAAGTTATTGAAAAAACTTTGTCGGCTGTAACGGGCCGTCATGCTTCTCATTTGGGGATGATATTGGAAGATGATGCTCATGCTCGTGAAGTAGCTAGCAACTTTACCGGCTAAAGCCTCTAGTCCGGTAAAACCGGTAAAACCGGTAAATGGTGCTGGACTGGAGGCTTTAGCCGGTAACTTATGAAAACGGAAATATACAATAGTTGAATATAAATATGGTAACATTGGTAATCACCTACCTACTCGCTGTTCTTATCCTTGGTGTCCTCGTGACGGTCCATGTGTTTGGATGTGCCTGGGTAGCACACCGATTAGGCGTAAAAGTCCTCCGCGTCTCCATCGGCTTTGGGCCAACCCTTTGGTTGCGCCACTATGGTAAAGATAAAACGGAATTTGCCATGGCGGCGATACCTACCGGTGGCTATGTCAAGATGCTTGATGAACGTGAGGGAGAAGTGGCTACCGAGGAGTTACCTCGAGTTTTTAATCGGCAATCTTTAAAAGTACGTACTGCCATTGTGATAGCAGGCCCGCTCTTTAATTTCTTATTTGCTATCTTGGTTTATACCATGATATATTATATGATTGGTATCACGGGCATGAAAGCGCTTATTGGTGAAGTCACTCCTCATAGCCTCGCCGACCAAGCTGGCTTTCGGGCAGGCTCTCAAATTTTCGCCGTTAACGGTGAACCTACCGCTAGCTGGGACAGTGTCATTCAAGCGACGGTGGAAAACTTAGTACATGATAAGAAACAATTAACTTTCTCGGTGTTACCTCCCCTTAATTCTCCACGTAAGCAGGGAGAAGAGGTGAGGAATTACCAGAACCTTTCTTTGAATCTACAAAGTATCACCATTGATGAGGTGGCCAAAAAAGATTTTTTAGGTAAAGTCGGTATGTATCCTCTCTGCCCGCCACCGTCGGCGCTGATTAGCGAGATTCTCCCTGGCAGTCCTGCACAAACTGACGGGCAGGGTCGTGGGACGCAGAACTGTTTCATCACCAACGACCAGTTGATTACGGAACAGTATGGTTTCTGGAGAGCCTTGCGCGAGGGCTTGGCACAAACTGGGGAAATGAGTCTCTTGACTTTACGAATCCTGGGTAACCTGTTGACTTTGCAGGTATCTCCTAAGAACATCAGCATTGCTAAGTATGTAGGCAAATCAACACAGGGGGGAATAGTCACGTTTTTGACCTTCTTAGGATTCGTGAGTGTCAGTTTAGCAGTCCTCCATCTATTGCCTATACCTTCCCTCAGTGGTGGCTATCTGCTATTTTATCTGATTGAATTTATTAAAGGTAAGCCACAGACGGAAAGAACTGAATTTGGGTTACGACTAGTTCTTTTCCTTCTAACCGTTTTTCTCTTTAGTCTATTGGGATTGGCTGTATTTAATGACTTGGGCGGGCTGTTTTCCGGCTAATCTGGTCCTCATTGGCATCCTAAGTGACGGTCCATGAGTTCGGACACGCTTGGGTAGCGCACCGATTAGGCGTAAAAGTACTTCGCTTCTCCATTGGATTTGGACCGGCCCTCTGGATGCGCCACTATGGCAAGGATAACATCGAACTGGTCATTGCAACCATACCCGTTGGCGGATATGTAAAAATGCAGGATCAACGGGAAGGGGAGGTAACGGCTGAGGAATTGCCTAGAGCGTTTAATCGCCAATCTATAAAAGTCCGGACGGCTATTGTCGTGGCAGGGCCTCTGTTTAACTTCATCCAGTCTCGCACGACTTCCGGACCCGCACGATTGTCATTATTCATTATTCATTATCCACTATCCTTTAACAATGGTTACCATACTCACATTCATATTTGCCTTTATCCTCCTCATCAGCATCCTAGTTGCGGTCCACGAATCTGGCCATGCCTGGGTGGCCCACCGTCTCGGCGTCAAAGTCTTACGTTTCTCCATTGGCTTTGGACCAGCCTTATGGAAAGGTCATTATGGCAAAGACCGCACCGAATTTGTCATTGCCGCCGTACCGTTAGGCGGTTACGTGAAAATGTTAGATGAACGAGAAGACGAAGTGGCCCCTGAAGAATTACCCAGGGCGTTTAATCGCCAGCCGTTAAAGGTGCGCACCGCCATCGTTGTAGCAGGCCCCCTGTTCAACTATTTGTTTGCCATCCTCGCCTATAGTCTGGTATATATGATCGGGGTCACGGGCATGAAAGCCATGGTGGGTGAAGTCACGCCCCAAAGTGTGGCGGACCTTGCAGGGTTTCGAAATGGCCAGCAAATTGTTGCCGTCCAAGGACAGTCGGCCCTGCGTTGGGATAGTGTGATACAATCCACTTTGGAACAGTTGTTAGATGAAAATACCCAGATAACTTACACGGTGCAAAATCCGGAAGGTCATCAATATGACTTGACTTTGAATTTGCAAGGCTTTACCATTGATGACATTGCCAAACAGGATTTTTTGGAAAAAGTGGGAATGTCTCCTCTCCAACGTTCAGCCCCCCTGTCTGCCGTCATCAGCGAGGTGTTACCAGACAGCGCGGCCCACCGGGCGGGATTACAACCGGGTGATAAAATTGTCGCGGTGGATGGTCAGGAGGTTAAAGACTGGATACAATGGGCGGAGTATATTTCAAAACGTCCTGAAACGGAGATACAGGCTAAAATCGAACGAAACCATCAAGTCATGGAGTTAACCATTCGCCCAGATAATTATCAAGGTCAAGGGAGAATGGGGGTGACTCACCAGAATGAATATTTTGTCACCGAAAGTTATTCTCCATGGAAATCTGTTGTTTTGGGGTTTATACGCACTTGGGATATGAGTGTGTTGACTTTACGGGTGATGGCCAAGATGTTAACTTTGCAAGTATCTCCCAAAAATATCAGTGGGCCCTTGAGTATTGCTGAATATGCAGGGAAAACGGCTTCTCTGGGAATTGCGATATTTCTGAATTTTTTGGGGCTAGTTAGCGTCAGTCTGGCCGTGATTAATTTGATGCCGGTACCATTATTGGATGGCGGACATTTGTTGACTTATGTGATTGAATTTGTTAAAGGTAGCCCACTGACAGAAGGCACCGAGAACGTTTTACAACAGCTGGGTTTTGCCCTCCTGTTAAGTTTGATGGGGTTGGCCATTTTCAATGACTTGGGACGACTGTTTGGGAGTTAATTATAGTCGAAGTCCCAACACACGTTTTGAGTGGAGAATCGTCCAAAACGTGTGTTGGACTCCGTGAGTGCAAATCGTCCAAAACGTGTGTTGGACTCCGTGTGTGAAACCAGACCTGACAGGTTTTGAAAACCTGTCAGGTCTTCTTATAATGTAATAGGCACTGAATTTCCGATTAATAGAATGACAACCATTTTCAATTTTCGCAGGACCTATCTGGTTCTCGTGATGCTACTTTGTAGCTTCAACGCCGTGGCGTTTGAGGCTTTTACTATCAAGGACATTCGTTTAGAAGGATTGCGCCGAATCTCTGCGGGCACAGTTTTCAATTATCTTCCCCTCAAAGTGGGTGACCGCTTTGACCAAGATACGGCTGATGTGGCTATGACGGCTTTGTTCAAAACGGGGCTATTCAAAGATATTCGCATCGAACGAGAAGGCCAAACGTTGATTATCCGGCTAGACGAACGTCCTGCTATTTCTAAAATCACTTTAGTCGGAAACAAAGATATTAACACCGAAGACCTCACTAAAGCCCTCAAAGGGGTTGGCTTTGCCGAAGGTCAAGTCTATAATCGTTCTCTCCTGGACAAAGTAGAATTGGAAATTCAACGCCAATATTTTAATTTAGGCAAGTATGCGGTGCGCGTCAAGTCCACCACCACGCCGATGGAACATAATCGTATCAGTATTCAAATTGATATTTCAGAAGGCACCGTGGCCCGGATTAATCAAATCACTTTCATTGGGAATCAAACCATTGACGATGCGACTTTGCGCGGTCAAATGGCACTGAGTGCAGGTGGGTGGTTCTCCTTCTTTACGAAAGATGACCAATATTCTAAACAAAAACTGGCAGCCGATTTGGAGGCCATTGGTTCTTACTATTTGGACCGCGGCTATATTAATTTCTCCATGGATTCCGCCCAAGTCTCGATTACTCCAGATAAGCAGGATGTTTATATCACCGTCAATCTCACGGAAGGGGATAAGTTCACCGTTTCGGAACTTAAATTGGGGGGGAACTTAATTGTTAAAGAAGCGGAATTACGTGATAAACTCACTCTCAAGTCGGGCGATTCTTACTCTCGCAAAGAACTTAGCAAGAGTCAAGAAGCGATTATGGAACGACTGGGTGATGAGGGGTATGCGTTTGCCAATATCAATGTGGTCCCCAATATTGATGCACAAAAGAAAACCGTCTCCTTAAATATCTTCATTGACCCAGGCAAACGCATTTATGTGCGACGGATTGCCTTTCGTGGAAATACGAAGACTCGTGATGAAGTGTTACGTCGGGAGTTGCGGCAAATGGAAAGCGCGTGGTACTCCACAAGAAATCTGAAACGTTCGCTGACTCGTTTGGAACGTCTCAATTATTTTGACGAAATAAAAATGGAGACCCCGCAGGTGTCTGACACCACAGACCAAGTGGATGTCAATTTCAATGTCATAGAAAAACCCTCTGGTGAAATTTTGGCGGGGGTAGGTTACGCCCAATTGGAAGGATTTCTCTTCAATGCCAGTATTTCTCAAGATAATTTCTTGGGCACGGGCAATCGTGTCAGTGCGGCATTTAACAATAGTCAAGTGAACACGGTGTATGATTTTTCCTATTTCAATCCGTACACGACCATTGATGGCATCAGTCGCAGTTTCCGGGTGTTTTACCGCACCACGGATGCCGAACAGGCTAATCTTAGCCGCTATACCACGGATTCTTATGGTACTACCCTCAACTATGGACTGCCTTTCAGCGAATTTAACCATTTGCGAATCGGTGCTGGCTGGGATGATACGGTGTTAAAGACCACTTATTATAGTGCCCAGGAAGTGTATGACTTTACTTCCAAATATGGTGGACATTATAATAGTTACAGTCTGAATGCCAGTTGGGTATATGACACTCGAAACCGCACTTCTTTACTGGCCAACCAAGGCATGTTACAATCGGTCAATTTAGAACTTGTACTCCCCTTTAGTGACATTAATTATTATAAGGTAGGCTACCATCAACAATGGTTATATCCCTTCAACAAAGACTACACTTTGTCACTGGAAGGGCGAGTTGACTATGGAGATGGATATGGCGATACTAAGGAATTGCCATTTTTTGAAAATTACACCGCCGGCGGACCCCGTACTGTGCGAGGCTTTCGAGACAACACGTTAGGCCCACTGGATTCTAACCGCAGGCCTTTAGGTGGCAATTTAAGAGTGGTGGGCAATTTGGAACTTATTTTACCCATCCCCTTTACCACTAACGTAAATTCATTTAGACTATCTAGCTTTGTGGATGTGGGCAACACGTATGGCGTCCATGAAGAATTTGATGCCGCCCAGTTGCGCTATTCCACTGGCCTATCTGCCATTTGGTTAGCACCCATAGGAATATTAAGTTTTAGTTTGGCTAAACCACTTAATGAAAAACCAGGCGACCAAATACAGATGTTTCAATTCACCATTGGTACGCATTTTTAAAAGTGATGGTGTGTTACCTCCAGGAGGAAACAGCGTAGCTTTGGCTGGCGCCATGGCAAAGCTATGTTTGGACTCCTGAAGTCACCTGGCACTATCATAAATTTACATTTTCAACTGACAACCGAAATATGAAAAGACGCTATTTTTACTTAGGCATTTATCTGCTGTGTACGGTTATCTCTACCGACGTTGCCGCAGAACTCAAAATTGGGTTTG
This sequence comes from Thiotrichaceae bacterium, assembly GCA_011391085.1. GTDB lineage: Bacteria > Pseudomonadota > Gammaproteobacteria > Beggiatoales > Beggiatoaceae > JAABRD01. The sequence goes on from JAABRD010000002.1 coordinate 36,031, forward strand.
TGAACTCTCTCAAAGTCATGGACAATGCCCCCCAGGTGGAAGCTGCCAACAAACGTTTAGAACAAGAGTTTGCACCTCGCCAACGCAAATTGGTGGGGGCCCAACAAGAAGTAAAGAGACTCGAAGAACGTCTGACCAAAGAAGGCAATATCATGGGTGAGGCAGAAGCTGATAACATCAGTCGTGATATCCGCGAAAAACGGCGGGACCTCAAGCGTCAACAGGATGAATTTCGGGAAGATTACAATATCCGTCGCAACGAGGAACTGGACAAATTGCAAAAACGGATCATTGAAGTCATTCAAACCATTGCGAAAGAACAAGGCTACGACCTCATTCTCAGTGAAGGCGTGGTGTGGGCCAGTCCCAAAGTGGATATTACCGACCAAGTATTGAAACGTCTCAACTTGCAAAAATGACCCTGTCAGAACTGGCTACTCAAATTGGGGCACAATTACAAGGCACCGCCTCAAACGTAATGGTGACAGGAATCGCCACGTTGACCCGTGCTGGCCCCCAAGAAATCAGTTTCTTCACCAATACCCTCTACCGTGAAGAACTGGCCCACACGGACGCGGCGGCCGTCATCTTGGCCCCGAAAGACCAGCATTTGTCCAAAGTGCCGGTTCTGTTGATGGAAAATCCTTACCTTGGTTATGCACGGGCCGCCGCCTTATTTGACAACTCCGCCGTGCCGCCTCCCCCAGGCATTCATCCCACGGCCTGGGTCAGTCCACACGCTATGATAGAGGCAACAGTATTTGTAGGTGCCCAAGCGGTTATAGAAGCTGGTGCTATCATCGGTCGGCACGTCATCATTGGTCCAGGCTGTGTCATAGAATCAGGCGTTCGCATTGGCGAAGAGACTCATCTACGCGCCAATGTGACTCTCTGCAAAGGCACCCAATTAGGGATGCGAGTTCTGATTCATCCCGGCGCCGTCATTGGATCGGACGGTTTTGGACTGGCCAATGACAAAGGTCAGTGGGTAAAAATTCCCCAACTGGGAGGCGTCGACGTCGGAGATGAAGTAGAAATTGGGGCCAACACTACCATTGACAAAGGTTCACTGGGCAACACGATCATCCATCGCGGTGTGAAACTAGACAACCAAATTCAAATTGGTCACAATGTCGAAATTGGCGAACATACCGCGATAGCCGGTTGCGTCGGCATTGCCGGTAGCACTCGCATTGGACGTTACTGCATGATTGGAGGAGGGGTAGGCATTGTGGGACACATTGAAATTGCCGATCGCGTCCAGATCACCGGTGGTTCTATTGTTCTTCAATCTATCCCTGAACCTGGCGTCTATTCTTCAGGTACACCGTTGCAGTTGACACCACGTTGGCAAAGAAACTATCACCGTTTTAAACAACTGGATGAACTGACCCGTCGAGTGTACACCTTAGAACAACTCTTGGAGTCCAAGCAGTGAAAGAGAATTGAATGAAATTTGACAAATTTAAAGTCAAATCGGTCGCCTCGACAAATTCGTAACCCTTTGGAATAAAGACAAATTATGCACAACACCATGGACATCCACCAGATTTTTCAACACCTTCCTCACCGTTACCCGTTTCTCCTTATAGACCGCGTTCTCGACTGCGTGGAAGGACAATCTCTGGTCGCGATTAAAAACGTGACCATCAACGAACCGTTCTTCCAAGGACACTTCCCACATCGCCCCATCATGCCTGGCGTGTTAATCCTAGAAGCAATGGCACAAGCTACCGGCGTCCTCGCTTTCAAATCCGGCCAAGCGAAACCTGAAAACGGTTCTCTATACTATTTGGTGGGCGTCGACAAAGCCCGTTTTAAACAGCCGGTGGAACCTGGAGACCAACTTCTAATTGAAGTGAAACTGATTCGCATCCTGCGTGGTGTGTGGATGTATGAAGCCACTTCCAAAGTGGATGGCAAGTTAGCTGCCAGCGCCGAACTTATGTGCATGAAGAGAGAGATTATCCAGTGATACATCCCACCGCCATCATTCATCCTCAAGCCGAATTGGACTTCAATGTTCAAATAGGCCCCTATTCAGTCATCGATGCCAACGTTTCGATTGGAACAGGCACACAAATTGGCCCTCATGTCATCATCAAAGGTCCCACCCGTATTGGACGGGACAACAAAATTCATCAATTTTCTTCGTTGGGTGATGACCCGCAAGACAAAAAATATGGAGGCGAACCTAACACCCGCTTAGAAATTGGAGACAATAACGTCATTCGAGAATATTGCACCATGAACCGTGGCACCCACCAAGGTGGAGGAGTCACTCGCATTGGCAACGATAATTGGATAATGGCCTATACTCACTTCGCCCATGACTGCCAAGTGGGGAATCACACCATTTTCGCCAACGGCGCCTCTCTCGCAGGACATGTGCGGGTCGAAGACTACGTGACATTAGGTGGTTTCTCACTCGTTCACCAATTTTGTATCATGGGGATTCATAGTTTCTCTGGCGCAGGTTCCGTGATTTTCAAAGACGTTCCACCCTATGTCACCGTGTGGGGCAATCGTGCCGAAGCGTATGGAATTAACAAAGAAGGTCTCAAGCGCAGAGGGTTTGATAACGTAACTATTCGTGTGCTTCACCAGACCTATAAAATCATTTACAAACAAGGCTTAACAGTAGAAGAAGCGATTGAACAACTCAAACCACTGGCGGTTAAACATCCTGAAGTGAACCACTTCATCACGTTTCTGCAACAATCTACACGAGGTATTGTTCGATGACTGGCGTTTTTTCACAAATTGGAATCGTTGCTGGAGAACTGTCAGGCGATCTCTTAGGTGGTGGACTCCTTCAGGCCCTTGTGCATCTTTCGCCACAGATATATTCTGAAGGGATTGGCGGCCCCCAGATGCAAGCCGCCGGTCTTCATTCCCTCTATCCGTTGGAAACCCTTTCGGTCATGGGACTGGTAGAAGTACTTAAACACCTGCCTCGTCTGAAAAGGTGTCGGGACCACTTACATCAGCATTTCCGCCAACATCCCCCCAACGTCTTTATTGGGATAGACTCCCCAGACTTTAATTTGAGCCTTGAACATAACTTGAAACAAGCCGGTATCCCGACCATTCATTACGTGAGTCCCTCCGTCTGGGCCTGGCGTCAGTACCGCATTCGCACTATTGCCCAAGCCTGTGACTTGATGCTGACCCTCTTCCCGTTTGAAGCCCAATTTTATCAACAACATCGTATCCCCGTCAAATATGTTGGCCACCCTCTTGCAGACGAGATTCCATTACACACCGACCCACAAGTTGCCAGAAAAACTCTCAACTTACCCATACTGGGCACCTATATTGCCCTTCTCCCAGGGAGTCGTCACACCGAATTACGAAAACTCACTCTCCCCTTTCTCCACACGGCCCGCTGGCTACTTAATCAGTCTCCTCAACTTCACTTCCTTCTCCCGCTGGCCAGCCCTCACTTAAAACCGTTACTCATGCAACAGGTTTCCAAAATGGGTGCCGACTTCCCGTTAACCATTCTGACAGGTCAATCCCATCTGGCTATGGCGGCCGCTGACGTCATCCTCACTGCCTCTGGCACAGCCACTTTAGAGGCAATGCTATTCAAACGCCCAATGGTAGTTGCCTACCGACTGGCAGAACCGACTTACTGGTTAGCCAAATGGCTAGTTCGAACCCCCTATTTTTCGCTTCCAAACCTCCTTGCCCAACAACCTTTGGTTCCAGAATTATTACAACATCAAGTGACTCCTGAAAATTTAGGCAAAGCGATATTACATTGGTTAGACCATCCCATTCAAGTAGAACAGTTACAAAACCGTTTTATGGAATTACATCAACAATTACGCCAAGGGGCTAATCAAAGGGTAGCGGAGGCAGTTTTTGATCTAGTGGAGAGTGGATAACGAATAATCAAACATGCGGGACTAGAGGCTTCAGCCGGAGGCATGCGGGACTAGAGGCTTCAGCCGGAGGGCGGGGCACGTCACCGGCTGAAGCCTCTAGTCCCGCAAATTATACTCCGCTATCCGCTATCCGTTATCCACTATCCACTATCCACTATCCACTAAAACCACTATCCACTATAAAAAATTTATGACCCCAACTATTCGTCCCTTCCGCCGTCCTATCAACGAAACCAGTTTAAACCAAGAATCCTGGCGCGTCTTCCAAATCATGTCTGAATTTGTAGAAGGCTTTGAACGTCTCTCTAATATCGCGCCCTCCGTTAGCATTTTTGGATCGGCACGCTTTGCACCAAACCATCCCTATTGTCTGTTAGCAGAACAAATTGCCAAAGAATTATCCGATGCCGGATTTTCCGTCGTCAGTGGCGGCGGACCTGGCATCATGGAAGCTGCCAATAAAGGCGCTTATGCAGGTCGATCTCCCAGCATCGGTTTAAATATCATCTTACCGCATGAACAAAGGGCAAATTCCTATCAGGACCTGTCACTGAATTTTCGACACTTCTTTGCCCGTAAAGTGATGCTAGTCAAATATGCGTCAGCCTACGTGATACTCCCCGGCGGCTTTGGAACGTTAGATGAATTGTCAGAAATCCTGACTCTCATGCAGACCAACAAGACTCAACAACGCCCTGTTATTTTGGTCAAAAAAGCCTTCTGGGAAGGACTGGTCAATTGGTTCCGAGAAGTTCTTCTCGAAGCCCGTACCATCAATCCAGAAGACTTAAAATTGGTCACGATGGTAGAAGAACCCAAGGAGGTGTTAGATACCATTTTTAGTTATTATGAGAACCGTGGGGGACCTACGATGGATCAGTTGTTTTTGTTTTAAGTAAATGGTAAGCCATCCCATTTTAACGGTGGTGGCCACAGTTTGTTTGGAAGAGTAACCCGAAGAGTTCTTATGGAAACTCACGCAACCACTACCGGCTAAAGCCTCTAGTCCACCCTGGTTTTTCCATTCTCCACTAAGCCAAATATTGTTCTACCAAGTTGCAAATTTGTTCTTCCTCAAAATTCTTTGCTAATTGCCGAATTTTTTCAGCAAAAAAGACGAGTTTCTCGTTCTCTTGGGCAAGTTGATTGACTGCCTTAACGATGCCGTGGAGGTCGCCGCGCATGGCTAGGTCAAATAATATCGCCGCCGATTCTGGAGAAGGTCCAACCAATTGGGATACCACGGTTTCCTGAGTGTCAGGGGGAGTGGTGGGGGAAGGAGAGAAGGAAACGCCGGCCGTCGTCGTTAGGTCAGTCTGTGGTTGTTCATAAATCCAGGTCAACCCCACATGAACTTGTAACAGATGTAACAATTCGTCAGCCCGAATGGGTTTAGAAATGAAGGTATTGCAACCGGCTTGTAAACTTTGGATTTGGTCTCGGTTATCAAACACGCTGGCGGAGTTGGCAATAATGACGACCTCTTCCAAACCAGGTAATTGGCGAATTTGACGAGTGGCTTCAAAGCCGTCCATGATGGGCATCACTAGGTCGGTTAACACGACATGGGGTTGGAAGAGACGGGCTTTTTCTACCCCCTCCTTCCCATTCTGGGCCTCTTGCACGTCAAAACCCAGGGGGGTCAAGAGGTTGACTAGCACCGAACGGTTTTCCCATTTGTCGTCAATAATTAAGATTTTACAAGCACTTTCTTGATAGGGGTCGGGCGTAAATTGAAAACCGATAATGGTAGGTGGTTGCGGTTTTTTCAACGTCATCAGGTCGGAGACTTCTTGGAATGTTAGGGTTATCCAAAAGGTACTGCCACGTCCGACTAAACTCTCAACATGGATTTCGCCGCCCATCAGTTCTACCAGTTTCTTGGTGATGGATAAGCCTAAGCCGGTACCTTCGGCACGGTATTTGGGGTCGCCACCTTGGCGGAAGGGTAAAAAGATGTGACTCAGTTCTTCTGGGCTAATACCTTGACCGGTGTCTTCTAGTTGGAAACGAATTTTTTGGTGGCCTGTGGGTAGAGATGAGGTATTTTCTAGGCCCACTTTAAAGGCGACGCCTCCCCGTTCGGTAAATTTGATGGCGTTACTGAGTAAGTTGATGAGAACTTGGCGGAGCCGTTTTTCATCAGCCCGGATGCCTATGGGCAAGGCGGAGATGGTTTCATAGATGAAAGACAGTCCCTTCTTTTCGGCACGAATCCGAAACAACTCGGTGAGGTCTTTGAGGAACTCGATGAGGTTAAAATCGGTGAGGTAAAGTTCGATGCGATTGGCTTCAATTTTGGAAATATCTAACACGTCGTTGACCAAGGTTAGCAGGTATTCTCCACTGCGTTGGATAATGTTAACACCCGCCAGGTGTTTGGCCGAGAGGGTTTTATCGCGTCCCAAAATCTGGGCGTAGCCTAAAATGCCATTGAGTGGCGTACGCAATTCGTGACTCATATTGGCCAGGAAAGTGCTTTTCGCATGGTTGGCAATTTCGGCTTCCTGTTTAGCTTGTTCGGCAGCTTCTTTAGCCTGTTGTAAGGCCAGTTCCACTTGTTTTTGGGCCGTTAAGTCCATCTGGGTGCCAACAAAGCGAGTGGGTTCACCTTGGTCATTCCAGATGGCCAAACCACGTCCCAGTATCCAGATATAGTGACCCTCGCGGTGTTGCATTCGATAGAGATTTTCATAGGTGTGGAGACGTTTATCAAGATAGGCGGTCATGTTTTCTACAACCCGGTCAACGTCTTCTGGGTGCAGACGTTTGCGCCATTCCTCAAAGTTATTTTGCAGTTCGAGGTCGGCAAAACCTAACATTTGTTTCCAGCGGGGTGAGAAATACAGGGTGTGATTTTCAAAATTCCAGTCCCATACGCCGTCGTTGGCACCTTGCATGGCGAGGTCAAAACGTTGTTCAGATTCGCGCAAGGCGATTTCTGCTTGTTTGCGCCGGGTCATGTCGACTCCGGTGACGACATAGTAGTCGATTTCTCTCTGAGGGTTGGTCAAGGTGGCACAGTTCCAAATGATAGTTTTGGAAAAACCATGTTTGACAGTTAAAGAGGTTTCGCAACTTTCTTTGGGACGACTGTTGCCAAAACTTTTGAAGATGCTTTGCATCTTTTTAAATTCGGCTTCGGCAAACAGTTCATTGAAATCTTGTTCTTTGACTTCTTCAAAACTGTAACCGGTGATTTGTGTGGCAGCATGGTTAAAGCGCAGAATTTTGGCACAAGGGTCAAGGACGACGACCAGTGCGCTGATGGTGTCCAGGACGACGGAGACGAAGTCGCGTTCGGATTGTAAAGCATGATTGGCGTGGTGGAGTTCAGCGGTGCGTTTGTTAATTTCGTTCTCCAACGGTAAGAGGGCAATTTTAAACATGGTCAGCCAGAGAATGAAGCCCATGACCGTAATGATGACGGCCGAAATAGCAAACAGTTGCCAGTTAAGTTGACGAATAATGGTTTCTACGCTGGTCAGGTCGGTAGAGATTTGCAGGTCTAGGTAGTTGTGGGTTTGAAATTGGATACGATGTTTCACTGTGATGGTGTTGAGGGAGGGGGTGTCACGTTGGTAATTGGTGAGTTCAAAACCATTTTTGACGGTAGCTGCCAGGGTGACGATGTGTTGTCGTTTTTTGCCCCAGTCCCACAGGAATTGGCCAACGGCAGCATAGTCTTGTTTCAAAAAGGATTCTGAAATAAAGCCACTGATAAGGTCGATTTCAAGTTGCGTGCGTTTTTTCTCTTCAGCAAGTAACAGGTTTTTTTGATGAGAGACAATGAGGAGGCTGGAGAGGGTAAGGAAACCTAGCAGTATGAGGATAAAAAAGAGGAAGAGACGGCGGTGAAGGGGGGGGATGTGTTTTAACATAGGGGTAAATGAATAATGAATAGTGAATGATATAGTAATATTCCTTCGAATCTGTACGATTTTCTCTGGAGCGCAATAAGAATTATTGCGCGGTTTCGCGCCGACGCTGCGCGGGCGCAGGGGGCGCAATAATTCTTATTGCGCTCCAGAGGATAAGGTACAAATTTATACGAATGTCACTATAAATTACTTAGATGGCAAGGCTGGTGTTTCTTTGACAATCGTCCGTAACAAATCGTAATTGCTATCTTGTGCGGGTACAAACCCGGTCGAGTCTTTGCCAATGGCAGACAGTATGGCTTTGCCGTCAGATTGAGTCTTTAGATCATACAATGCTTTTTGCAATTTTGCCACGAGGTCATCTGGTAATTTATTGCTGGCAATGAAGACATGGGTGGAGATGTCAGGGGAGGTGGCGAGGGCACGAAGGCCGCGGGCTTTGGATTCGTCAAAGACTTCTTGGGCCACGGCGCCTGCGGCATAGTCACCAAAGAGGACGCCCAAAACGACGTTTTGCTGGTTTTTCAGAAAGTCATAGCCAGACAATTTGTCTAAAGTGACACCGGCTTTGGCAAGCATGTAGCGTGGCACAAGGGTGCTTAGAGTGGAATTGGGGTCACCAAACGCGACTCGTTTGCCGGCCAGTTCACTGAGGTTTTTTAACGGGCTGTTTTTGGCTACGATGATGAAGCCTTGAAAGGTCGGGTTGCCGTTCATTTCATAACGGGCGAGGAGTCGTTTTTTGCCGTATTTTGCCACCATTTTGACATAAGGAATACCGCCCAAAAAGGCAATGTCTAGTTGGTCTTCACCTGCCTGTTGGGTGTGTTCCACATAGTCTTTGGAGATTTTGAGAGTGACGGGGATGCCAATCGCTTTGCCAAGGTAGGTAGCTAAAGGAGTGTATTTCTGCATCAATTCGGTAGCCGTGAGGTAGGGGAGAAAGGTGAGGGTGAGATTGTCAGGCGTTTTGGTGGTTTCCCCGGCCAAAGTGGGTTGCACAATGCACAGTAGGAGGGAGAGGGTTAAGTAACGATAGAGGTTGGTTTGAGGAAGTTGCATGGGGGTTGCCTTTATGATGGTTGGATGTAAGTAGCGAGGGGATTAAAGTAACGGTGGACTAGAGGCTTTAGCCGGGGGGCACTGCGATTTCAATTCTGTTCGGCCCCCACCGGCTAAAGCCTCTAGTCCACCTGTATTTTAATTTCGAGGGCGGTTTTCCTTAATCCATAATCCATAATCCATTATCCATTGGAAGCGGGAGAACTGGCTAATAATTTCTCCGCCCGTTGCCGGGCTTCGACGGCACATTGTGCATCGCCCATTCCTTCGCAGGCCCAGGCAATAATCATCCAGTTTCTAACCCGTAACATTTTGTTGTTGCCTACCAGGGTATTAGATTTGTCTGCCAAATTGGCAGCACGTTTCCATTCGCCTTGTTTTAAACGCACGCCGGCTAAGTTATGCCAGAGAACGGCATTTTGTGGTTCAATCCGTAAGGCCCGTTCCAGAATGGCCGCAGCTTGTTCATTTTCCCCTGCTTCAAAATGTTTTTTAGCCTCTTCTAGTAACGAGACCACCGCGGAGGGCGAGTCGGTTTTCAGGTAAGGAGTGGTTAATGCGTTTTCTGTGGCTAGGGCTACTGGCGTCATTAACAACAATCCGAGTAATAATCCTTGAGGGTTTGCGTTGACTTTGATTAAGTTCATATTGTGGCCTCCATGATTTAAGAGTGACTCTACCATGTTTTATGATAGACCATAAATGGAGTTAAATCAAGGTTACAACAACATTCTCTGTTACAACAACATTTCCAGGAGGAAACAGCGTAACTTTGTCAAAGCTACGCTGTTTCCTCCTGGTTTAATATCCGCGGTGTTATCTGGACCAAGAACCATCTGCCATGGTACTCCCTTGTCCAAGAATAAATGGTATACGCACGGGTTGATTTCCTAACGTTATCCAACGCCATTCGACGCGGTTAGGTGTCGTGGGGGGCAGAGATTCAGGGCGTACCGCGAGGATAAAATCTCCCCAGATGACCATTGCCCCGGAACCGCCTGTCAGGCCCATCGGTTTGTTGTCGTCGCGGCCTACCCAGGTGACGATGAGAAGTTCGCTACAAAAGCCGGCAAACCAACTGTCTATGTAGTCATTCGTCGTACCAGTTTTGCCTGCCAACACCATGTCTTCTGGCAAACGTTCGGCAACATTCCGGCCGGTACCTTTGCGTACCACTTGTTGTAACGCATAGTTGAGGAGAAACATGGGGGCCGCATCAAAACTTTGTTCTACCGAGAGTGGATAGCGTTGCAGTGGTTGACCGTCATGGGTTAAGACTTCCCGAATGGCCCGTAAGGGGACACGAAAACCGCCACTGGCTATCGTTTGATACATTTGGGCCACTTCCAATGGTGTCAATGCCAAACTTCCCAGTAACATGGACGGATAGAGTTTAAAGTCGCGTTCTATGCCTAACCGTTTCAAAGTCTTACCAACTTTCTCTAACCCCATTTGCATCCCCAGCCGCACGGTAGCTAAATTAAACGAGTTGGCTAGGGCACTGACAAGGGGAAGATGGCCATGAGAACGAAAGTCGTAATTTTTGGGTTCCCAGATCTTCCCAGTGACCTTGTCTTTCCATTGATAGGGACTGTCATCTAACAGGGTGGTCAAATTATAACGTTTGCTATCTTCCAAAGCGGTCAAGTAAATGGCGGGCTTGATGAGTGAACCAATCGAACGTTTCGCGTTTAAGGGACGATTAAATCCTTCAAAACGCAATGTTTTGCCGTTGACCATAGCCACTATTTCGCCATTTGCGCTACCTGTCACGACCATCGCGCCTTGCAGACGACGGGCTTGACTGTTGCTTTTCTGTAACTTCTTGAGACCGTCCAGAAACACTCTTTCGGCTTGTCTTTGCATCACTAGGTTTAACGTAGTGAAGATTTGCAGTCCTTCGGAACGTAAATCTTTTTCTTGATAATCACGTTTTAACTGGTGACGTACTACTTCCACAAAAGCGGGATAGGGAAATTCGATACTAGACGGTTTTTCCACAATTCCCAGTCGCGAGGTTTTCGCAAAATCCGCCTCGGTAGCCTTTATCATTCCCTGTTCTACCATCAGGTCTAACACGCGATTTCGGCGATCCGAGGCACGGTCTGGGTAGCGACGGGGATCATAATAGGAAGCCCCTCGTATTAAACTAACAAGCAAAGCCAATTCAGGCAATTTCAACTCTTCTAAGGGACGATTAAAATAGAACCAGGCCGCCATGCCCATGCCATGCACGGCATTATTTCCATCTTGTCCCAAAAAGATTTCGTTCAAGTAAGCCTCTAAAATCTGTTCCTTGCTATAGTGCCATTCTAATAACAGGGCCATTAGGGCCTCATTGATTTTGCGTTCCAAAGTCTTTTCTGAAGTCAGGTAAAAATTTTTCACCAACTGCTGAGTGAGGGTACTGCCACCTTGTACGACTTTACCGGCTTCCAAATTTTCCACGGACGCACGTACCACGCCACGAAAACTGATTCCCCAGTGTTCAAAAAAGGTGCGGTCTTCCATCGCTATTAACGCTTTTATTAACAGCGGAGGCACCTCTTTATAGGGTACTAAAATGCGATCCTCATGTTGAGTCGGATAAATTTTACCGATTAAGCGTGGTTCTAAACGCAACAGTGCGATAGGACGATTATTCGGTTGCAATTCATCCACAGAAAGCACATTTTCTTTGGAGAAAATGACGCGAACCATCCGCGACGGATCAGTGGCATCCCAAAATTTAAAAGCCCGCGTTACGATGTAAACCTCATCGCCTTGCCGTATATATCCACCTGGTTCAAAGAGTTGATCAGAGAATTTTTGATAACCAATGGCATTTAATTCTTCTGTCAATTCTACCGGCGTCAACCGCATTCCCGTATAAATTTCTAGGGGACTCGCATAGACACGCGCAGGCAACGCCCAACGCTTACCCTCAAATTGTTCGCGTACTTTGACATCTAACCAACTGATATACATTCCTATGGGTATCATTACCAAAATAAAAATTAGCCAACGCCACTTAAAATGAAAATAAGGCGCCCGGCGACGGGGTGCAGGAGGCTTAGGCTTAGTAGGATTTTTGCGGCTTGGGCGTGATCCACTGGGAGGCCTCTTTCTGATTGTCTGAGTCATCTGAATTACTTTATTTTTGATGATGGAAAGATTAATGTTTAAATTATAACAGGTTAAAAGAGAAACTTACAATAGAATATCAAGTGTTGGATTTTACGCATTGATAATATTCATTTTTTATTGAAAAACGAGTGGTGTAATGAATAATGAATAATGATGCTGGAGTAGAGGCTTTAGCCGGAAAACGTGCCCCGTTTTCCGGCTAAAGCCTCTAGTCCAGCTCGGTTTTCGTTATCCACTATCCACTAAGTTCACTATCCGCTAAATTAAAGCCTACCAAACAGAAACACGGTCCATGTGGGTGATCCAATTCCTCAAATGCAATTTTTACCCCACGGAATCCAAAAAACTCCAAACAGGCCAAAATGTCTTCGCGTTTCATCCAACAGCTAAACTCCTGGTCACCTCCAAAAAAATTTGTTCGTCCCAAAGACTCCCCAAAATTTTGGCGATAACGCTGCTGATAGAGAACATGTTTGAAACCTTGGTATTCATACTCCATTTCTTGAAAATGAAACCGACTGGTATATGGATTCTCTTTCAACAAGGCCGCGTCATAGTAGTGAGTCCAGATCGTCACCTTTTTCGTCCGTTTAGAAATCAGATGAATCAGACGGGCGGGGTTTTTCATGTGATAAAGAACCCCACTGGCAACACAAATGTCGAAGGTCTCCTCAGCATGATTGAGGTAGGTCATAAAATTCCCTAACCGAAATTGCGCCTTGGTCAAACCAAATAAATCCTTGATAATCAAACATTTCAAGTATGCCCGCTGATTCGCTTCAATCGCCACAATGGAAGCGGCCCCTCTTTTTTCCAGCATGTAAGTATGCCCACCTTCCAAGGGACCCAATTCCAAAATTTGACATCCTTCAAATCCACCCAATTCTTGTTCGGCCCACACAATCTTCGGGTCTTCAAATAAGGGAACAATGCCTGCACTCAGTTCCATTTCCGCTGGCAGAACCGAAGCCCAATCACCGCGAAAAATGTCCAACGCATTTTGGGCTGTGGGAAATGTACTGACATATTTGCCCAACCGCCTCTGCCATTCGATTTCAGTATTGGAATTGGCAAAGAGTCGCTTGAGACAGAGAAAGGAATTAACGAAGCGTCGTTTTAGGGTTTGGTACATAAGAATTAATGAATAATGGGTAGTGATGCAATCTGGGCGATATTCATAGAGTTTCCCTCACCCCCGGCCCCTCTCCCAGAGGGAGAGGGGGGAACGGCGGCACCAGTGGTTTTCTCCCCTCTCCCTCTGGGAGAGGGGCCGGGGGTGAGGGTAAACATATCACCCAGATTGCATCACTACCGAATAATGAATTTGGAGTACGGAATTTATTCCGTTTCCAGGGACGGAATTTATTCCGTACTCCAACTTGCGTCACGACCCTGGAGGGGGTGATGGACACCCTTTTTCAGGTTCAGGTCCTGGTGACACGGCTGAATCAATTAAAGCCGATAGCTTTACACCATATTCAATGGAGGCATCATGCACAAATTCTAAACGTGGCGTAACCCGTGTAGCCATCCGTTGAGACAAATAATGTCGCAACAGTCCTGTCGCCTGGTTAAGAATTTGAATCGCTTGCGCAACGGACCGGTTGCCACCTAGCAGGGTGATATAGACTTTTGCATATTTCAAATCGGAAGAGACGGTCACGGTGGAAATAGTCAACATTCCTAAACCTGGGTCGTAAATTTCGCGGCGAATGATGTCTGACAATTCTCGTTGAATCAGTTCGCCGACTCGTTGGGAACGACTAAATTCTTTTTGCATGGTTGTTATCTGTTAAATGCTGTTGAGTAACATTCGGTAGTGTTGCAAAGGTAATGGTTATGGGTTACCGCTATACCATGACTTGTACAACACTACCTTTTCCATCACCAAAATTACAGCGTCCTTGCCACCGTGACCTTTTCATACACTTCAATCTGGTCACCCACCTTGACATCGTTGTAATTTTTTACCCCAATGCCACATTCCGTACCAGCCTTGACTTCACTGACATCATCTTTGAAGCGGCGTAACGACTCCAGTTCTCCTTCATAAATGACCACATGGCTACGAAGCACGCGGATCCGATTGTTGCGTTTGACCACCCCATCGGCCACCAAACAACCGGCAATGGCGCCCAGTTTAGGGGAGAAGAAGACTTCGCGAACCTCTGCCAACCCAATGATTTGTTCCCGAATTTCAGGTTGTAACATACCACTGATGGCCTTTTTCACTTCGTCAATGGCTTCGTAAATGATGCTATAGTAGTGTAAATCAACACTTTCCTCACTAATCACGCGCCTGGCACTGGCATCAGCACGCACATTGAAGCCAATCAAAATGGCATTGGAAGCGACCGCTAAATTGACATCCGATTCCGTAATGCCACCTACGCCACTGGCAATGAGATTGACTCTGACTTCCGAAGTAGAGAGTTTCGTCAAAGCGTCATGGAGGGCTTCGGCAGAACCATTCACGTCGGCTTTGAGGACAATGTTGAGAGTGTTGACTTGACCAGTTTGCAGTTGCGAGAAAACATTTTCCAATTTGGCTGCCTTTTGGCGGGCCAGTTTCACTTCGCGGAATTTACCTTGACGGAAGAGGGCAACCTCACGGGCTTTGCGTTCATCAGCCACGACAATGGCTTCGTCACCTGCATTGGGAATACCAGAGAGTCCCAGAACTTCGACGGGCATGGAAGGACCGACAGCGTCCAAAAACTTGCCATGTTCATTCAACATAGCGCGAATTCGACCAAATTCATGACCTGCCAACAAGATGTCTCCTTTTTTCAAAGTGCCGCTTTGAACGAGGAGAGTGGCGACGGCACCTCGACCTTTATCGAGACGGGATTCAATGACAACGCCTTTGGCCCGACCTTCTACCACAGTGGTTAGTTCTAAGACTTCTGCCTGTAACAAGATGGCGACGAGGAGTTCATCAATCCCTTTGCCAGTTTTCGCGGAGACGTGAACAAACATGGCGTCCCCTCCCCACTCTTCTGGAATGACACCGTGACCAACCAATTCTTGTTTGACCCGTTCTGGGTCAGCTTGAGGCTTGTCAATTTTATTAATGGCTACCACAATATGAACTTTAGCGGCCCTGGCATGTTGAATGGCTTCTATGGTTTGAGGCATGACACCATCATCTGCGGCTACTACCAATACAACAATGTCAGTGACCTTCGCCCCGCGGGCCCGCATTTGGGTAAATGCTGCATGGCCAGGAGTGTCTAGGAAACAAATGGTACCCTTAGTCGTCTCGACATGATAAGCACCAATATGTTGAGTAATTCCACCGGCTTCCCCAGCCGCCACTTTAGTCGCCCGAATGTAGTCAAGCAGTGACGTTTTACCATGGTCAACGTGCCCCATAATGGTAACGACGGGAGGACGATAGACGGCTTCGCCAACTTGTTGAGGCAGAGTGAGTTCCTCTTCAATCGCATTTTCTTTCAGCAGTTTAGGGATGTGTCCCATTTCATCTACCACAATCGCCGCCGTTTCTTGATCAACCACTTGATTGATCGTCACCAAGGTACCCATTTTCATAAAGGTCTTGATGACTTCCGCGGCTTTAACTGACATTTTTTGAGCAAGTTCAGCAACTGTGAGAGACTCAGGCAGAGAAACCTCTCGAACCATTGGGGCGGTGGGCCTAGTAAAACCGTGGAGTGGTTCTAAAGGTTTCGCACCTACCCGTTTCCCTGGCCTTCTTCTCGATTTTTTGGTTTCCTCTTCATCTTCTTGGAGAACGGGTGGTTTGAGGTGTTTCTCGTCCCGACCTTTCTCTTTCTTGCGTTCGGTGGTCTTACTGTCTTTGGCACGACCAGTCGATGGGCTACTTCTCTTGGGTTTGCTAGTGACTGTTAAACTCTTCTCAACCGGGCGCTGGTCATTACTAACAAGTTCTAAGTCATTTGTTATAATGTCATCTACAAGGTCTTCAGACACCGCCAGCGTGGAAGTGGAAACTTTACGTTTGGGTTCATGAGTGGTTACCTTATGCCTAGTATCTGACGGCGCCGGCTTGCGTCTAGTTGGTTGGGTATGCTGACTTCTATCCCTCGTATCTTTTGCTTTAGTTTCTGGTCTGGCAGTGGATGGTGAAGAAGTAGGTGAAGCAGTTCTGCTTCGAAAGTCCCGCGGTTCCGTCCTAAAACGAGAAGGCTCGTTACTTCTGGGGTGAGTCGTAGGCCCCGCTGAAACCGTCTCGGAAGTGGTGGGAGACGTGCGTTTTCTGACACCCGTCCGGTCTGAGTAACCGGTATGGGAGGGACCAGATAGATTAGTCCGCGTTCTGGCTTCGCCAGGATGAGTTTTGAAATCTCGCGTGGCATGGCCAGATGACGCTGTCGTTCCAGCGATAGACACACTGGTTTGCTGATTGGTGGCCCCTTTCAGGGATTCGCCTCCCCCTTGCGTTCCTTCACCCTGGGGACCGCGTAATGGTACACGTTGGGGTCCTTCTCCCTCCATCGTCATGCCCGACAGGTGTTCTTGATCCTTACTCAAACGTTGGTTTTCTTCCTTAGAAGCGACTAACTCGCGCTTGACATAAGTATGCTTCTTGCGCACTTCCACGGGCACCATTTTAGATTGTCCTTGTGTGCCACCTGGGACTCGAATTTCACTTAGCGTTTTACGCTTGAGAGTGATTTTATCCGGTTCTGTGGTGGCCGTGGTAGGTGGCGTAGTGGATGTTATGGTGGTGACCGGCGCCACGGCAGTTGCCGCAGGCACCTTACCTTGGTGAAGCTGACGCAGGTATGTCAATAATTGTAATTTTTCTCGGTCACCAATCTGATCTTCTGCTTGTTTGGCAGATACACCAGCTTCACCGAGTTGATTGAGTAGGCGTTCAATGGGAATGCCTACGACGGTGGCAAATTGTTTTATCGTTACTTCTGTCATAATGAGTTATTCGGTTATTTGGTTGTCAGTTATTATACTGTGTAGCGTGACAATTTAAATGTAGGTTGGACTGGGCACCAGCGAAGTCTAACCATTCTCTGGCAAACCAGGGGTTGGACGCTGGCGTCCAGTCCAACCTACATTTGGTTCTTAACAATAGAATTCCAAAATGGGTTTTGGGACTCCAACTTCTCTCCTTGACTGAGGTGCTTTGGACTTCTGGACTGAGGTGATGGTTTACTCATTAAACCAGCGGGCCCGGGCCGCCATGATTAAATTAGCCGCCTGAGTTTCATCGATGCCAGGGATGTCAAGCAAGTCACCTACAGATTGTTCGGCCAAATCGTCCACGCTAAGGATGTTTCGCTTGGCCAACAGGAGGGCGAGTTTGTCGGTCATGCCTGCCAACGTATGTAATGCCTCGGCGGGTTTCTTTTCGCTATCTATCTGTTCTTCTTTGGCAATTGCCCGGTTTAGCAGGACCTCTTTAGCGCGTTCACGTAATTTTTTCCCCAGACTTTCGTCAATTTCTGGAATTTTGGTCAATTCTTGGAACGGCACATAAGCAATTTCCTCAACACTGGAAAATCCTTCCTGGATAAGAATCTGGGCAATTTTTTCGTCCACTTCCAGGGTGGTCATAAACAGTTGTTGTGAGGCTTGGGCTTCAGCTTCGTTCTTTTGATTGGCCTGCGATTCGGTCATAATGTTTAAAGACCAGCCGGTCAATTGACTGGCCAACCGCACGTTTTGGCCGTTGCGTCCAATGGCCTGAGAAAGCTGTTCTTCATGGACTGCAACGTCCATACTATGATCCTCTTCGTCAACCATGATGGAGACGACTTCAGCCGGTGACATGGCATTGATGACGTATTGCGCTGGATTCTCGTCCCACAGGATGATGTCCACTCGTTCACCGGCCAGTTCATTGGAAATTGCTTGAATGCGGGACCCGCGCATTCCCACACAGGCACCTACCGGGTCCAGTCTGGAATCCAAAGTTTTCACGGAGATTTTGGCGCGTAAGCCAGGGTCACGGGCGGCCCCCATGATTTCAATTAAGTTTTCTCCAATTTCAGGGACCTCCAGTTTGAACAAAGTAATCAGCAAATCAGGGGTCGTGCGACTGACAAACAGTTGGGGACCACGTGCCTCGGAACGCACTTGGCGCAAATAACCCCGGAGGCGATCTCCTATGCGCACAGTTTCCCGCGGTATCATGTCATCCTTGGGGATCATGGCTTCTACATTACCACCTAAATCAAGGACGATGTTGCCACGTTCGACACGTTTGACGACGCCGCTGATCAGTTCGCCTTGACGGCTTTTGTAGGCTTCGACAATTTGGGCGCGTTCAGCTTCTCGAATCTTTTGGACCATGACCTGTTTTGCCGTTTGGGCGCCAATCCGGTTAAAGCCTTCGGATTCTATAGGTTCCTCAAGATAATCATTGAGTTGAATATCAGATTTCTGTTGGCGTGCTTGTGCCAGGCTAATTTGGTGAAGAGGAAATTCAATTTCGTGTTCATCCACCACTTGCCAACGCCGAAAGGCCTCATAATCACCGGTTCGTTGATTAATTGAGACTCGTACCTCAATTTCACTGCCATGACGTTTTTTCGTAGCCATCGCCAACGCACATTCTAAGGCGCTGAAAATGATCGACTTACTGACGCTTTTTTCGTTTGATACGGCATCTACTACGTGAAGAATTTCTTTATTCATAATTGTACCTCCTTATCGCATCGTTTGTGATTTTGAGTTCAGTAACTGGTCATCTAGCACCAGTCGTGCCTTGTCTATGTGAGGATAAGGTAAGTTGTATTCGGTGTCCTCCGTTTGGAGTATCACGTTTTGACCATCGACGCGCTGTAATATGCCCATAAAATGGCGTCGTGAATCTAAAGGTTGGGTTAATTTGACATGGATTTTGCGACCCACAAAGCGCAGAAAATGGTCTAAAGTGAACAGCGGTCGGTCAAGGCCAGGGGAGGAGACTTCGAGGGTATAAGAACCTCGAATCGGGTCTTCTACATCTAAAATGCCGCTGACCTGGTAACTGACTCGTTCACAGTCGTCTATGGTAATGCCATCTGGGCTGTCAATATAGACGCGCAGGATTGAGGAATGCCGACCTTGGGCAAGACGTTCGACGGCAAAAAGTTCATAACCTAACGCGGTAATAGCGGGGGCGAGTAGTCGTTGTAAAGTGACATCTAACAAAATTTTTGTCCTCGTTTAAGAAATAAAAAATGGGCACACAGCCCACTCCCTAAAAATCAATGGGAAATTGAAAATGCAAGATTTTCAATTCTCAAAATAGGTAAACTGGTTTATTTCATTTGTATGTTCATGTAAATTTTTTATATTATACGGTGAGGTTTCCAATTTTGAAAAATTTGGACGCAAGCGCCAGAATAATATATATCAATTGTAGTATTTAGTGGGATGTTATAGTAATATTCCTCATCACTTGTACCCCCCTCCAGCCCCCCCGTACACGGGGGGGAATGACTCCCCCCGCGTGCGGGGGGCTGGGGGGGTACAAATGAAAAGGAATGTTACTATACCTGAAAATTACTGTGTGTGCAACTTATGTGTGCAACATAGTAAAGTATTTTATATATGAATCGCAACTGTTCAAAAAAACTATTTTTTTCCTGAAATGAATCCAGACCTTACATTGTTACAACCGTATCCATTTGAAAAATTAGCCAAACTTAAAGCTAATTGTGAACCACCACCACATTTAAGGGGCATCCATCTGCACATTGGTGAACCTCAACATCCTACCCCTGATTTGATCATTCAGGCACTGACTACGTCTTTAGCGCAAGGGCTAGGCAAATACCCTACCACTCAAGGGAGTGAAGCGTTACGGGCGAGTATAGCACAATGGTGCATACGGCGTTTTCAATTACCCGCTGACATTTTAGACGCCAAACGGCATGTTTTGCCAGTGAATGGTACACGCGAGGCCCTGTTTGCATTTGCACAATGTGTAGTCAATCGGCAGGTCCCTTATCAACCGCTGATACTCATGCCTAATCCGTTTTATCAGATTTATGAAGGGGCAACCTTGTTAGCAGGGGCACAACCGTATTTTATAAATTGTGTGGAAGATACCCAATTTCAACCTGACTTTGCTAGTGTATCAGAAAATATTTGGGCGCGTTGTCAATTACTGTATATTTGTTCGCCCAATAACCCTAGTGGTACCATGATTGACATGCCTACGTTGCAAAATTTGATTGCCAAGGCAGATGAATACAATTTTGTCATTGCCGCAGATGAATGTTATTCAGAACTCTATGCCGATGAAAGTCAACCGCCTGTTGGATTGTTGCAAGCCTGTACGGCTTTAGGTAGGCATGATTTTAAACGGTGTATGGTCTTTCACAGCCTCTCAAAACGTTCCAATGCACCAGGCTTACGATCTGGATTTGTGGCGGGAGATGCAGATTTGATACGACAATTTTTATTGTACCGCACTTATCATGGTTGCGCCATGTCATTAGCAGTGCAAGCGGCCAGCATTGCGGCCTGGCAAGATGAAACCCATGTCCAAGCCAATCGTCAAGTGTATCGCCAAAAATTTGATGCCGTTTTGAACATTCTGGGACCTGTGATGGATATCACCCGTCCCCCCGCCAGTTTTTACTTATGGCCTAAAGTACCGATGGGTGATGAATTATTTGCCCGTGAATTGTTTGCCCAACAACATCTCACGGTCTTACCTGGGTCTTTCTTGTCGCGCCTTGCAGATGGCATCAATCCAGGTCAGAATCGTGTGCGAATAGCATTAGTGGCATCTTTAGAAGAATGTGTCGAAGCGGCACAACGGATTCGACAATTTGTGGAAGACCGCACGTTGGACTAGAGGCTTTAGCCGGTAGTTTCTCACCTCTTACCTTTATTAACTCAACTATGAACGAACTTAAAAATATCATCGAACCAGCCTTTGACACCCGTGCCACCCTGACTCCTCGTAACGTCAGCCGTGAAGTTCAAGAAGCCGTTGCCCTCACACTTGACCTACTCGACCAAGGCACCTTACGAGTCGCTGAAAAACAGCAAGGTCAGTGGGTTGTCAACCAATGGGTCAAAAAAGCTGTTCTCCTGTCTTTTCGGATTTCCGAAAACATTTTTGTCAGAGGCGGGTTCACCAATTACTATGACAAGGTACCTAGTAAATTTACCGAATTTAGTACCAAAGATTTCCTTCGGCAAGGCGTCCGAGTAGTCCCACCGGCCACCGTACGAAGAGGTGCTTACGTTGCCCCTGGCGTCGTTCTCATGCCCTCTTATGTTAATATCGGTGCCTATGTGGACAGCAACACCATGGTGGACACTTGGGCCACCGTCGGTTCTTGCGCCCAAATTGGTAAAAACGTCCACCTCTCCGGTGGCGTCGGCATTGGTGGCGTCTTAGAACCAGTCCAAGCCTCCCCCACCATTATTGAAGACGACTGTTTCATTGGCGCCCGTTCTGAAGTTGTAGAAGGCGTTATCGTGGGCCAAGGGTCAGTCATCTCCATGGGCGTCTATCTTGGCCAAAGCACTCGGATTTATAATCGTGCCACAGGAGAAATCACGTATGGTTATATCCCGCCTGGGTCCGTCGTCGTATCTGGCAACTTACCGTCTGCCGATGGAAAATATAGTCTCTACTGCGCCGTTATCGTCAAACAAGTGGATCAGAAAACACGCGGTAAAGTCGGATTGAATGAATTGTTGCGAGATATTTAACCCCCCACCGGCGAAAGCCTCTACTCCGGTGGGGGCCCCCGCGGGACTAGAGGCTTCAGCCGGTGGTTTTTCTGGTGGTGTTGCAGAGGTAATGGTATAGCGGTTTTGGAGTACGGAATTGATTCCGTCCCATGCGGAATAAATTCCGTACTCCAACGATGCGGAATCAATTCCGTACTCCAACGACACGGAATCAATTCCGTACTCCAACGGCACGGAATTAATTCCGTACTCCAACGACACGGAATTAATTCCGTACTCCAACGGCACGGAATCAATTCCGTACTCCAACGACACGGAATTAATTCCGTACTCCAACGATGCGGAATCAATTCCGTACTCCAACGGCACGGAATTAATTCCGTACTCCAACGGCACGGAATCAATTCCGTACTCCAACGACACGGAATTAATTCCGTACTCCAACGACACGGAATTAATTCCGTACTCCAACGGCACGGAATTAATTCCGTACTCCAACGGCACGGAATCAATTACGGACTCCAAAAGCCATAACCATTACCTTTGCAACACTACCCCGGCTAAGGTGGTGTTGACTACTATTGATTCTGGTTTAGTAGGGTAGGGTGGGCAACGTCTTTTGGTTGCCCACCATTTATCTCTAAAGCCTCTAGTCCGTTAGTCCGTCAGAAACTCAGTTTGCTTTCCGAAACTGAGTTTCTTAGCAGCGACCATCTTACTCTTCGACGATAACTCCCTTCTCCAATTTCACGTCCTTCCCTAGCTTCACTCCAGATAAGTGACTCCCTGTCCTCACCCGCACCTTTTCCAACACCGCAGGAGAGTTCTTCTCTCCTTTAATCCTCCCCTTGAGAATCCCACCAATCACCTTGGTATCGGCCAAGAAGGTGACATCTTGGAAGTAACCGCCGATGGAACTGGTGTTACGAATCGTCCCGCCTAACGTCCCCCCAATAATGGAGGCGCCACGAAATTCAAAGTCCCGCATCATACCGTCATTTTTGAGGTAACCAGTGACCACGCCACCACTTAATTTGCCAGTGGCGGTAATGGTGAAGTTGGAGACCCAACCGTGATTGACGAGGGTGGTCTTTAAGACACCATTGGAGACCATACCACGTTCGAGAACCTCTAAGTGCGTGACTTCCCGACCACCATAGTTGCAAATGTCACTGATTTGACCTGTCGTCGGGCAGGAGAAATTGGTGGCGGTTATCATGGGTGAAGGCGTGACCACGGGCGTCGCGGGTAGTGCCACATCAGGTGGCGCAACCGTGACGGGCGTTGGTGTAGATGGTGTCGGCGCGACTGGTGGTGGAATCGTTTCCACTGGTAATGTGGTCTCAATCACGGGCGTCGTCACCACGGTTGGCGTGGTGGCTACGATAGGTAGTGACGTTTCCACCGGTGGCGTGGTCAACACTGGCGCCGTGGTCACAGGCAACGTTACGGGTGGTAACGTGGGAACTTCAGATACCGGCGAGTCAATCACGGGCGTCGTGGTCTCCACAGAAACGGTGGTTTCTGGAGGAGGCACGGGCGTCGTCAGTGAGGTTGTGACGGGTGGTGGAGGCACGGGGGAGAGAAAAGTCGCTTGACAATTCAGGTCCGTCGTGACCGTCACCGCTAAGGGGTTTTGAGTTCCCTGGCAATCTCCATTCCAGCCACCAAAGGTCATGCCTTCGTCAGGCGTGGCGTATAAATAGACCGTGGTGCCAGAACTATAGGAATCACGACATTGGGTGCCACACACGATGCCCATCGGTTGCTGGTCCCTTCCATAACCCGTCACTTGACCTTGACCTTGGAGGGTCACGGTGAGTTGATAGGTGCGATGGAAATAGGCGATGCACCAGTGACTACTGTTCATAAAGACTTTCCCATCGACACAATCTTCACTTCCTCCCCAACTGCTAAAGACTGAATCGGAGTCCGCTTGGGGGGTGAGGGTGACGTAGGTCCCCGTATCCTCCAGTTGGGTGCAGACTTGTGGGTTGCAATCGAACTCGCCTGCTGGATTGACTTGACAATCGCTGGACTGGCAAATCATCCCTGTATCGGTAGACACGCGGCCATGACCATTGCCATCGACTTGGACAAACAGACCCAAGTTTTCTGGGAGGGGTGGCGTACTCGCCTGGGTACTGGTCTGGGTGGCGGTCTCCTCGGCAGGAGTCACGGTAACTGTGAAAGTGGTTGGAGTACTTAGATTACCATCACTCACCGTCACCGTGATAGTTGCAGTTCCAGTTTGATTGGCCGCCGGGGTGACCGTAATGGTTCGGTTGGCACCGAAACCGCCGAAGAGGAGATTCTCATTTGGCACCAGGGTCGTATTTGAGGAACTGCCTGACAGGGTCAGCAAGGCCACCGCCGTTTCTACATCGGCCACCGTGATAGCCAGTGCCGCGGTCGCTGTGTTTGGACGGAGGGTTTGATTGGGAATGGTCGTCAGGGTGGGTGCCTGATTCACTGCATTCACTGCATTCACCGTAATCGTCACCGTGACTGCGGCCGTGGAATTGACGGTGCCATCATTGGCAAAATAAGTAAAGCTATCCATGCCACTCCAATTCGCCGTCGGGGTATAAACCAATGAACCATCCGCATTTAAAGTCAAAGTGCCGTGAGAAACCGCCGTTCCCCAAGTGGCCGTGAGAGGGTCGTTGTCGGCATCGGTGTCATTGGCCAACACGCCCGTCGCCGCTACCCTTAACGTCGTGTTTTCCGTGGTGTTGTAAGTGTCGGCGGTGGCCACTGGGGCACTATTCGTTGCATTCACCGTAATTGTCACCGTAGTTGCGGCCGTGGAATTGACGGTGCCATCATTGGCGTAGTAAGTAAAGCTGTCCGTGCCACTCCAATTAGCTGTCGGGGTGTAAACCAATGAACCATCCGCATTTAAAGTCAAAGTGCCGTGGGAAACCGCCGTTCCCAAATTAGCCGTGAGAGGGTCGTTGTCAGCATCGGTATCATTGGCCAACACTCCCGTCGCTGCTACTACCGTTAACGTCGTGTTTTTCGTGGTGTTGTAACTGTCAGCCGTGGCCACTGGGGCACTGTTGAGGGTGACCAAATATCTTACTACGGCAACATCATAATTGCTACCGTTAGATGAGTATCCTGCCACGACCACCTTGCCGTCTGATTGAAGGGCGACGGAATAACCAGAGTCATCGCTACTGCCAATGGCGGTGGTGACCTTGCCACCCGTGCCAAAGGTGGTGTCTAAGGTCCCATCGCTGTGATAACGCACCACGGCAACATCATTATTGCTACCGTTCCATGAGTCTCCTGCCACGATCACCTTGCCGTCTGATTGAAGGGCGACGGAATAACCAAAGTCAGTGTTACTGCCAATGGCGGTGGTGACCTTGCCACCCGTGCCAAAGGTGGTGTCTAAGGTCCCATTGCTGTTATAACGCACCACGGCAACATCATTATTGCTACCGTTAGATGAGTATCCTGCCACGACCACCTTGCCGTCGGATTGAAGGGCGACGGAATAACTAGAATCATTGCCACTGCCAATGGCGGTGGTGACCTTGCCACCCGTGCCAAAGGTGGTGTCTAAGGTCCCATTGCTGTTATAACGCACCACGGCAACATCAGGATTGCTACCGTCAAAGTCTCCTGCCACGACCACCTTGCCGTCGGATTGAAGGGTGACGGAATAACCAGAGTCATTGCTACTGCCAATGGCGGTGGTGACCTTGCCACCCGTGCCAAAGGTGGTGTCTAAGGTCCCATCGCTGTGATAACGCACCACGGCAACATCATTATTGCTACCGTTCCATGAGTCTCCTGCTACGACCACCTTACCGTCTGATTGAAGGGCGACGGAATAACCCCTGTCATCGCTACTGCCAATGGCGGTGGTGACCTTGCCACCCGTGCCAAAGGCAGTATCCAAATCGCCGTCCGCCGCAATTGCGGGAGTGTGCCAGACTGGCATCAACAGACTACCGACCAAAGCAAGTGGCCAAAGACGGAACGTGGTCGACCGCAGGGAGACTTGGCACGAATTTCGCTCTGTCTGTCTGTCTGTCTGTTATATCTTCTTGATAATACATATAAATTATCCTATAAAGCTAGATTAGTCTGATAAGCTAGAGAGAATGGTCAACCTAGAGGGGGAGGTCGGGAAGAGACACCAGCCAGTTCGGGAAATCCCAGACGGGTTAATCGTTCCGTGTGTTTGACATGATTTAAGAGAACATGAACATGCCTAAAGAGTAGGACTTAAAGACATGTCATACTATCTTGATAGGATAGCATTTGAACATTAAAAAGTCAAGAAGGGAGGATTAGATTAAGTAAATTACTCAGTAAAATTATTACGTGTATGGGGCGGGGTGGGCAATTAAAGGTATAGTGGTTTTGGAGTACGGAATTTATTCCGCATGGGACGGAATGAATTCCGTACTCCAACGACACGGAATGAATTCCGGACTCCAACGACACGGAATCAATTCCGTACTCCAACGACACGGAATGAATGCCAGACTTCAAAAGCCAATTAACACTTGTTGGTGAGTGGCAATCAATTGAGAAATTAAGTTGCCCATTCTACTCATATTGTGGTATATCTTAAAATCTTGACAAACCACTAAGGACTACCAAATGCACTTAACCATCAAAAACTTTGGCCCAATTAAACAAGGTAAACTGGATTTATCAAAAAGATTCTACGTGTTTGTAGGCTATAACAACACTGGTAAAACTTATGTTTCACAACTACTGTGGGCCATTTTCAACACGAAAACGTTGCAGAAATTCTCCGAAACCCTACATGTTGATGAATTAGAGGTTGGGGACGCAGCGAACGCGAACTCTTTTGAAATTACCGAGAATTTAGTTAGGCAGATTTTAAATAAATTCTCCCGCTTCCTAACAGAGGTAACGATTCCTCACATTTTCAATGTTCCGACCGACCATTTCATCATAGACGGGCTGTCTTTGGACTTTGACTTTGACAGGAATGAATGGGTTAACTCATCTGGTACGGCTACTTTGGTCTTAGGGAAAGTTCCAAAACCGGCACACACCAGCGAAGTGGAACTGTTCACTCTCGTAAAAGAACCAGGTTCTCTCATGATCCGAATGGCAGAGACAAACCTACCTAGTGAGATGCGGGATAATTTTCCCAAGCAGTTAGTGGAAGAGAAGACAGCATCTTCGGTTCGTGTCACCACGGTCAAGTTTATCTTAGACGTTCTGTTGCGAAGCACTCCAAATCCAGTTTTTCTACCTGCCAGTCGAATTTTTTACCCAAGCTTTTATAGCTACATCTATCGAGTAGAAAAAGAGAAACGGGAAGCCATGACCACTCAGTTAAAGGAAATGTTACATGAGTTGGTGGCAACCGCTAAAGGTGGCGAACTTCCTATTCGGTTAAATTCTTTAGATTTAGCCATGACTCGTTTTAACAGTGCTTACACCGTTCCGATGGATTTTCTGTTTGACAAAATCTACCAATTCAATCTTGCAACAGCGAGTGTTAATCAGCCCTATCAGGACTTGGTAGCCCAGTTAACCAAGATGATGGGAGGAGAATTTATCATGAGACGGGCGGAGGGTATCGCACCTGTGGAATTTTATCTCAAGATGAATAAAAAAGGCGAGGAACGCTTGTTGCCCATGTATTTATCTTCTTCGGCGGTTAACCAATTGGGGTCCTTGTATCTTTACTTCCAACATTGGGCTAAAGCGGAAAACAACTTTTTGATGATTGACGAACCAGAAGAGAATTTGCATCCGCGGCTACAAATTGAGTTATTGAATCTGTTACTCGAATTTGCTAATCACAATGATAATCGAGTATTGATAGCGACTCATAGTCCCCTCATGGCTGATATGATCAGTAATTATCATTGCCTGGCTTTTTTAAAAGCCAACAATGTGCCTATCAGTCATCTGATAGAATCTTATCCATCATTGAAGCAAGAAATCAATCTCAACGTAGAGGAAATGGGGATTTATTTCTTTGATGATGTGAAGCAGGAAATTCGTCCTTATGAAATGGGAAGGTATGGGGTACTCTTTGATGACTTTGCATTTGAACAGAGAAGAGTAAAAAAGATCAGCAATCTCTTAACCGAACAAATTTATCATTTGCTAAATAAAGAGGAGTAATTTTGTGAAAGTGAAAAACCTTCGCCAGACATTGTTAAAGAAGTTAGGTGGGGGCGCCTTATGAGTTTGTGGTTAAAGTTGATGGTGATGAGATTGAGATAATTGAGTCTAAAAATCAAGGCAAGAACCGCAAGGGTACCTTAGGTAGAGTAATCATTCACGGTATTCCTGCTTTAGATTTTATCTGGCAAATTAACGTGGAAAAAAACGTGTCAGGGTTATCTCCTATAGAGGGTAGTAAAACTGTTGATTCGGTCCTGGCACTGATAGACAACGGGATTTTGCAGGTCTATTTAATTGAATTAAAAAGTAAGATAAATGACAGCAACTTACTTACAACTGTCGAAAAGTTGGAAGATAGTATCAATAGATTTTATTTTTTACTACTTCTCAACGACCATAAACAGTTCCAAAATTTGACAGTTTCTTTTAAGGGAGTGATATTTTATAATGGCGAAGAAGCCAGTTTTGATGAAGATGACAAGATTCATCGAATTTTTAAAGATAAACAGAATCAACAGACAGGTTCACTAGAATGTACTACCATATTAGAGGATGGTAAAAATATTCCCATTCAATTTTATGCCAAGGGTTTCAAGGATGGTGAAATTCGAGTGAGTTTTGATGAAATTAAATGAGAAATCTAAGCTAACATAAAGTTTTTCTCATTCCCACGCGCCTGCGTGGGAATGCGAGAACCTTGTACAGACAAAGCTACGCTTTGGACTCCTGGATGGTATGGTCCTGGAGAATATGGCCCAGACTGGCCACCGTATGAATATCCTTATCCCCCCGTCCCGACAAATTCACAATAATAATCTCTCCCTTATCCAACGACGACGCCAACTTCTTACAAAAAGCCAAAGCGTGACTCGATTCCAAAGCCGGCAGAATGCCTTCAATTTGCGTCAACTCATGGAACACTGCCAATGCCTCCCTATCCGTAATTGTAACATATTGCGCCCTTCCCGTGTCCTTTAACCACGCATGTTCAGGTCCCACCCCAGGATAATCTAAGCCTGCCGAAATGGAATGCGTCTCAATAATCTGACCGTTATCATCGGTGAGAAGATACGTCCGATTGCCATGCAGAACGCCCACTCTACCAGCACACAGAGAAGCCGCATGACGATTGGTATCTAAACCATCGCCAGCGGCTTCCACGCCATAAAGGGACACCTGACTATCCTCTAAAAATGGATAAAAGAGACCCATCGCATTTGAACCTCCTCCCACACAAGCAATCAAGGCGTCAGGCAACCGTCCAGCCTGAGTTTGAATCTGTTCACGGGCTTCTCGACCAATCACAGCTTGAAAATCTCTCACCATGACGGGATAGGGATGTGGACCTGCAACCGTGCCAATCACATAAAAGGTATCATCCACCTGCGCAACCCAATCGCGCATCGCTTCATTCAAAGCATCTTTCAACGTTTTTGACCCTGAATGCACCGCCCGCACTTCGGCACCCAATAAGCGCATCCGATAAACATTCAAGGCTTGCCGTTCCATATCTTCCGACCCCATATAAACGACACACTGCATCCCATAACGGGCTGCGACGGTAGCAGTGGCTACCCCATGTTGCCCCGCCCCCGTTTCTGCAATCAAGCGCGTCTTCCCCATCCGTTTCGCTAACAAGGCTTGACCGACGGTATTGTTAATTTTATGCGCACCCGTATGATTCAAGTCTTCCCGTTTCAAATAAATTTGGGCACCACCTAACAACTGTGACCACCGTTTAGCATGATACAGCGGCGAAGGACGACCCACATAGTGATGCAAATCATCGTTCAGTTCCGCCAAAAACTGGGCATCAGTCAGATAATATTCATAAGCCTCCCGCAACTCTTCCAACGGTTGCATAAGCGTTTCTGCCACAAAACGTCCTCCATAACGACCAAAATGGCCGGTGGCATCGGGTAAATGAGATAAGTGATGAGTAGTTGTATTCAATTGAGTCATAGCCTGAGAGACTGCTTGCATAAATAAAGTCATTTTCTGCCCATCTTTGATACCTTTGGCAGATTCCACTCCCCCACTGACATCGACAGCATAAGGTCGTAATGTGACAATCGCTTGACCGACGTTACTTTCGGAGAGACCACCTGCCAAAATCAAAGGCGTGGAAAACTGTTTAGGAACTTGTTGCCAATCAAACGTGACACCCGTCCCGCCCTTGACACCTGGCAGATAAGTATCTAAGAGAATCGCTTGGGCGAGTGAATAACGTTGCACAAAGGCTTGCACATCCACGCCCGGACGCATTGACAAAGCCTTAATATAAGGTTTGCCAAAACGGTCACAATAATCGGGCGGTTCTTCACCATGAAATTGTAACACATCTAAGGAAACGTGAGTCAACACTTTCTGAACCCAATCCGGTTCAGCATTGACAAACAACCCTACGGTGGTGACAAACGGCGGCAGTTGTCGAATGATTTCTTGTGCCTGTTTAACCGACACAGCACGCGGACTGTTTTCATAAAAGACGAGACCAATGGCATCGACACCTAAAGAGGCAGCGAACAGGGCATCTTGTGGACGGGTGATGCCACAGATTTTGACACGAGTGCGGGACATAGTGGATAGTGGTTTTAGTGGATAGTGAAGAATAAATTGTGCCGGACTAGAGGCTTTAGCCGCAATGCCATTAAGTTAAGGTAGGGTGGATTAAGCGTTAGCGTATCCACCAGTTTCGGGGATGGTGGATACGCTGACGCTTAATCCACCCTACATGGTTTAGTATCCACCAGTTTCGGGGATGGTGGATACGCTGACGCTTAATCCACCCTACATGGTTTAGTATCCACCAGTTTCGGGGATGGTGGATACGCTGACGCTTAATCCACCCTACATGGTTTAGTATCCACCAGTTTCGGGGATGGTGGATACGCTGACGCTTAATCCACCCTACATGGTTTAGTTTTTTCATTATTCATTAACAAAAACAAACCTCTCCAAGTGCGCCACATAGTTCACCGGCGCATGGTCTGCCAAATATTTTGGTGGATAAAACCATTGCCGATAATTCATCCTCTCCCACAAAGAGACATCCATTTTACCCCGGTCTGCTGACACCTGTTCATCACTGGGATTTACCCACATCTGATTGTCATGAGTGATGTAATGCAACTCCCCAACGTGACAAAACTTCCAAAGCAGTTGCGAAGGTGGGACGGTGGTAACTAAGTCACGATTATTGACCACTCGATAAGCCTGTATCCATTCACACGTCTTAGCAAATTGGCTATCGCCGACCCGTGGAGAACCAAAAGTGTAAAGTGCCAGAGGAGGTTTTAAAGAGGCCGTTAAGGTAGCCAACGCGCCACCTAAACTGTGACCTGTGTAAAAAACGGGTACGGTCAACGAGGTGAGAACTTGTTCCAATTCCACCCAAACCTGTTCCAACGCATCCTTAAATCCCTTATGTACCTTTCCGCCAGAGGACCACGGAGTCGGATACGTTTTCAAATTAGATAGCCAATCTTGAAGTTGATGAGACCCACGAAAGACTAGGATGGCACAAGCAGGGGCAAGGCCAGATTGTGTTTGTGTGATGGCACATTGT
Source organism: Thiotrichaceae bacterium (assembly GCA_011391085.1). Lineage (GTDB taxonomy): Bacteria > Pseudomonadota > Gammaproteobacteria > Beggiatoales > Beggiatoaceae > JAABRD01. Next base: position 67,344 of record JAABRD010000002.1, read on the forward strand.
GCATACGCATGGTCAATAAAATGAGTTTCCCGCAAACCGACCCGATTTAACACTTGGTCTCTCGTCAGTTCGCCTTTTTTGTGATGTTCTTTCATCGCATAAGTTCGGTACAGCAGACGACATACTTCGGCCATCCATAACGCATTGACAGGACTATAGGCAGTCGTCAGTTGTATAGAAGGATAAGCAATATTGAAATATTCAGTGGCTACACCGGGTTGCAAAAGGGCTTGCCAAGTATTGTCAAAGTGAGTGGACATATTTAAGGTGATGAGTAGTGGACAAGAGGTATAGTAATATTCGTTCAAATCTGTACGTTTCCCGCTGGAACGCAATAAGAATGATTGCGCCGTGCGCCTGCGTGGCGGCCGCGCATTGTCATAACCACCGAAGTTCTCCCGTTAGCCCGCATTCAACTCTGCCTCCCGATAATACTTCCCAATATCCTCCTCCTTCACCCGCGTCAACGCATCTTTGGGTAACAACGATAACAGTTCCCAACTCAGTTCCAACGTTTCCAAAATACTCCGATCCATCTTCTCCCCTTGACCCACAAACCGCTTTTCAAAGGCTTCCGCAAATGTCAGATAACTGCGATCCCGTTCCGATAACTCTTCCGCCCCAATAATGGAAGCCAAATTGCGGGCGTCCAAGGCACGAGTATAAGCCGCATACACTTGATTGGCTACCCTTCCATGATCTTCACGAGTGTGATCCTTGCCAATTCCATCTTTCATCAGACGAGATAACGACGGGGGGACATGGACGGGGGGATAAATTCCCTGGTTATGCAATTCACGGCTGAGGACAATTTGCCCTTCGGTAATATAACCCGTCAAATCTGGAATGGGATGCGTAATATCATCGCTGGGCATACTGACGACGGGCACCATGGTGATAGAACCGTGGCGATTCTTAATCCGTCCTGCCCGTTCATAAATTTCTGCCAAATCCGAATATAAGTAACCCGGATAACCCTTGCGGGCTGGCACATCTCCCTTGGCCGTGGCAACCTCCCGTAAGGCTTCCGCATAATGCGTCATGTCGGTTAGCACCACCAACACATGTCGATCCAAATCATAAGCTAAATATTCCGCCGCCGTCAAGGCGGTGCGCGGTAAAATCAACCGTTCCATCGGCGGGTCGTCAGCGTGGTTTAAGAACATCACGACGTTGTTTAACACGCCACTGGATTCAAATTGTTCCTGAAAGAACCGTGCATCGGCATAAGAGACACCCATGGCAGCAAAGACAATGGAGAACTGCGACTCTTCCCCCATTAACTTCGCTTGTCGCACGATTTGCGCCGCTAACCGATTATGGGGCAATCCTGAACCTGAAAAGATGGGTAACTTTTGACCTCGAACTAAGGAATTTAAACCATCGATAGTAGAGATTCCAGTTTGAATAAACTCGCGTGGATAAGCCCGTGCCGCGGGGTTGACAGCCGACCCATTGACATTGCGTTTCAATTGAGAAATCAACGGTGGCCGTCCATCTCGCGGTTGCCCAATACCATTGAAAATACGCCCCAATAAGTCCGGTGACAAGGGCAACTCAAACGGTTCCTCCAAAAAACGTACCCACGTCCCTTCCAAATTCAGATTTTGAGTCCCCTCAAAGACTTGGACTAAGACCATTTCGGTACTGGTCAAAATCACCTGACCATTGCGCTTCTGTCCCGTCGAATCACGCACTACCACGCGGTCACCTAACGCCACTTCTGGCAAACCGCGGAGGAATAACAGGGCATCACGCGCCGCACTCGCCATGCGAAATTCTAAATGTTTTAAAGAGTTTAAAGAGTTTAAAGAGTGTTGAGTAACCATAGTTGGAGGAATCCGTTGACGAAAAGTTGAAAAGGTAACTTTACTAAACCTGAAAGGTTTAGTAAAGTTGCACGGATTATTACTTTAACAAGAGAAACTCAATATGGCAAGCAAAACCGTCAAAATCCCGAAAATTAATTGCAAACACTGCACTGGCACGATTGAACGAGAACTGAGTGAAATGGCAGGAGTCACTTCTGTCAAAGCCGATGTCAGTAGCAAAACCGTCACGGTGGAATGGAATGAACCGCCTGCGTCTTGGGAGAAAATAGCCGATTTGTTGAAAGAGATTGGCTACCCAGCGCAATAACAGAGTTGGAGTCCCAAAACCGGTTTTGGGACTTCGCTTGTAAATATCTACATTTCTCATCTCCCCACTCAATCAAAACCTCTATGCCTTCCCTCAATCACAGTTATATTTGTCTGCAACTTCTCCGTCAGCTAGTGCGATTTTCGAACATTGAACCGTTACCCATCGCGGTGGTCTCGTCTAGTCAAACTATTTCTAGGTAGTGAGTCACAGGACCGTGGTAATCCTCACCAAAGCCTTCTGGTCTTTGAGATCTGTCAGGTTTAAATCACTACCTTATGTATCACTACCGTTCTTTCATTAAAAACTGGTGTAAAACGCAGAATTTAAATAGGTTTTACCAAGGTCTTTAAGCCTCAATAATTCTTCATTAAGGCCAAAGTCGAAAACCCTGATGAATCCTCATTGGTGACGGGGTACGCTTGGAGGCGATTTGGGTCACGGGCTGACCCAACTCGAGTCACGGGCTGACCCAAGTCGGGTCACGGGCTGACCCAAGTCGGGTCACGGGCTGAGTCGAATCGATACTCGGCATGAGTTTAAAGAGGGGGGGTAATATAATGTGTCTTTAATACATTCTATTACTTTGTTTATAACCATTTGACAGTTCCTATTTAACTTTATTAAAATTATCTTGTTCCCACGCCTTCGCAGGGGAAATATGTTGGACTAGAGGCGGAAGCAGGAAGGGCGCAGAACGGCATCAAATCACCGGGAACGGCCCCCGGCTGAAGCCTCCAGTCCACCGTTCTGTTCCGTTGGACTGGGGACTTTAACCGGCTGAAGCCTCTACTCCACCGTTCTGTTCCGTTGGACTTACGGCTTTAGCCGGCTGAAGCCTCCACTCCACCGTTCTGTTCCGTTGGACTTACGGCTTTAGCCGGCTGAAGCCTCTACTCCACCGTTCTGTTCCGTTGGAGTGGAGGCTTTAGCCGGCCGGCCGTAGGCATCACCCCCCCACTCAAATTGCGAGGTGCCTACCGAAGGCCGGCTAAAGCCTCTACTCCAGCAGTTCCGGCTAAAGCCTCTACTCCAATTAACTGGTTTCATTCATTCTCCATTCTCCATTATTCATTACCCCCCATGACTCCTGCCACCTGCAAACTTGAATTAACTATCACTGGTATGACCTGCGCCAACTGTGTCCGTGCAGTTGAACGTACTTTATTGAAGAAAACGCCTGGTGTCCTTTCTGCGAACGTCAACTTCGCTACCGAGAAGGCCACGATTGAATATTCATCTCCTCAAACGTCTCCCGTCCAGATTATTGCGAGTATTCAACGGGTAGGGTACGGTGCGGTGCAGGCGCCGCCACCAGACTTTTTGCAAACGCATTTGCAAGACCAGGTGCGTAAATTTTGGATAGGCGTCACTTTTACCGTACCACTCTTTTTACTCAGTATGGGAAGAGATTTGGGCATCTGGGGAGACTGGTCGCATCATCTGTGGGTCAACTGGTGCATGTTGATACTCACCTTGCCTGTCCAATTCTATGTTGGAGGAGATTACTATGTCGGTGCTTGGAAGTCGCTGAAAAATGGAACTGCCAATATGGATGTCCTGGTCGCCCTGGGTTCTTCAGTGGCATTCTGTTACAGTCTCACGGTCTTGTTCAGGCCCTCGTTAGGTCATCATCTGTATTTTGAAACGGCGGCGATGATTATCACGTTGGTTAAGTTAGGCAAACTCTTAGAAGCCAAAGCGAAAAGTCATACCAGTGCGGCAATCAAAACGTTGATAGGTTTGCAACCGAAAACGGCTAGGGTGATTCGTGAGGGGGTGGAGAGTGATATTTCCATTGAGTCGGTTTTGGTAGGTGACCTCCTCCTCATTCGTCCAGGTGAAAAGGTGCCGGTGGATGGGGTCGTTTGGGAAGGGCAGTCGGCCATTGATGAAAGTATGTTGACGGGTGAGAGTTTGCCGGTGTCTAAACAAGTGGGTGATACGGTGTTTGGGGCGTCTCTTAACAAGTTGGGTCTTCTCAAGATTCAGGCGACGAAGGTGGGGGCGGAGACGACGTTGGCCCAGATTATTCGTCTGGTGCAACAGGCGCAAGGTAGTAAAGCCCCGATTCAACAGGTTGCGGATCAGGTGTCTAATATTTTTGTCCCCACCATCGTTCTCCTTGCCCTTCTCACTTTGTTGATGTGGTGGCTGATTATCGGTGCTGGTTTCACGGAAGGGATGATCAGAATGGTAGCGGTGCTAGTGATTGCTTGTCCTTGTGCGTTGGGGTTGGCGACGCCGACGGCTATTATGGTTGGGACTGGCAAAGGGGCGGAACGGGGGATTTTATTTAGAAACAGTGAAGCGTTGGAACAGGCGCATCGTCTTCAGGTGATCGTGTTGGATAAGACGGGTACGTTGACCACGGGTACTCCTGTTGTCACGGATATTGTGGTAGGCACGTCTTTGTTCACGGAAGCGGAGGTATTACGATTGGCCGCCTGTGCGGAACGGGGGAGTGAACATCCGTTGGGGGAGGCGATTGTGAAGTTGGCTAATTCTCGTCAATTGTGGTTAGAGATTCCGCAGGAGTTTGAGGCTATCAGTGGGCAAGGGATTGTGGCCACGGTGGGGGGGCGGCGGGTGGCGGTGGGGAGTCTGCGTTTCTTAGCGACTGCAACGTCCACCGATTCCACCTTTTTGGAGACGGAAAGGAAGCGTTTGCAACAAGCGGCTAAAACGGTGATCGGGGTCGTCATTGATAGTCAATTAGCGGGGCTGATTGCTATTGCTGATACGTTGAAAGAGGGGGCGACAGAGGCGGTGGCGGAGTTGCATCGGTTAGGGTTGCGCGTGTTGATGATAACGGGGGATAATCAAGCCACGGCGCAGGCGATTGCTATGGAGGTAGGAATTGATCAGGTGTTAGCCGAGGTGTTACCTGAAGGGAAGGCGCAGGCGATTCGGCGGTTGCAGGAGGAGACGAGGGGGTTGGTGGGGATGGTAGGTGATGGTATCAATGATGCCCCTGCGTTGGCCCAGGCGGATGTGGGAATGGCGTTGGGAACGGGTACGGATGTGGCAATGGAAACGGCGGACATTACTTTGATGCGCGGGGATTTACGAATGATTTCGCAAGCGATTGGGTTGAGTCAGGCGACGATGAGGACGATTCGTCAGAATTTGATGTGGGCGTTTGGTTATAATGTGTTATTGGTGCCGATTGCGATGGGGGTGTTATATCCGTTCACTGCGGTGCCCATGCTGTTTCGTTCTCTACATCCTGCGTTGGCAGCGGGGGCAATGGCGTTTAGTAGTGTGTCGGTGGTGCTGAATAGTTTGCGGTTGCGGAGAGTTAAGTAGTCCAGCACGCGGTTTATTCAGAAATCCGACATCATTCAAGATTGGGTAGTGATGCAATGTGGGTTCACGGTCTGAACTATGATTAGAATGATTTTCAGATGGACTATGATTCGTCAAGCCTCCTGTCATAGCCCTCATTTAATCATTTAAATCAGAGTTCAAGACCGAAGAGAAACCGCACGATATTTCACCCAGATTGCATCACTATCCAAGATTGGTACGATTCCTTCTTACGTGCAATAAGAATTATTGCGCAATAATTCTTATTGCGTTCCAGCGGGTGGCGCAATAATTCTTATTGCGTTCCAGTGGGTGGGGCACTAGCGGATTATGTACAAGTTTATTGGAATATGATATAGTTATCTTGTTTCATTTACATTTCGCAGACAACTCATTGTTATGGACGTAAAAATCGCTTCTTCTTGGAAAACTAAATTGGCTTTGGAATTTGACCAGCCTTATTTTAAAACGTTGGCGGACTTTGTTCGCGAGGAGTATCAAACTCAAGTGGTTTATCCGCCTGGTAAGTTAATCTTTAATGCGTTTGAGAAATGTAGCTTTGAGGAAGTCAAGGTCGTTATTCTCGGTCAAGACCCTTATCATGGACCTGGGCAGGCACATGGGTTGTGCTTTTCGGTCAATGATGGGGTGTCCTTGCCACCTTCTTTGAAAAATATCTTTCAGGAGATTTATAACGATTTGGGGAAGCCGATCCCTTCTTCTGGTAATTTGGAACGGTGGGCGGTTCAAGGGGTGTTGTTGTTGAATGCGATCTTGACGGTTCGTGATCATCATCCGACTTCTCATCAAAATAAGGGGTGGGAAAGGTTCACGGATGCGGTTATCAAGTTGATTGCCGACGAAAAGGAGAACGTGGTTTTTTTGCTGTGGGGAAAGTATGCCCAAGACCAGGGAAAGGTGGTGGACGGGCGTAAACATCTGGTTTTGAAGGCGGCCCATCCGTCGCCCTTATCGGTCAAAAAATTCTTTGGGTGTCGGCATTTTAGTCAGACTAATGACTATTTGATAAAGGTGGGGAAGACGCCGATTGATTGGTAAGTGAACGATGGAGGTGACTTTGGTATGCTAAATATTCCTTCTCATTTATACCCCCAGCCCCCCGTACACGGGGGGAGTGACTCCCCCCCGCGTGCGGGGGGCAGGGGGGGGTACAAGTGATGAGGGATATTATTATAAAGCATATCCGCTATGGCGTTCCAGTAAATGTGTATGGTGTGAATATCACTATATCATAGTCCAGATTTGACAACTTTTGAAAAGTTGTCAAATCTTGACGTCGTCAAATTCCAGTTGTTCTTATTGTTTCACATAAGAATCCACTTGAACTCGACGACATCTGGCGTGCCAAGACTTTTTGGCTTCACCGGGTTCTTGTGGTATCAATTCACTTTCGCCGCGTCCTTCAGAGGAAATCTTTTCAGGTGGGACGCCTTGAGAAATGAGGTAGTCAGAGACTGCTTTCGCCCGTTTTTCAGAGAGTTTCTGGTTGTAGGCGTCTTTACCGACGGGGTCAGTATGACCAATGACTTCTACTTTTTGTAGTGCGGCACTGGCGAGGATTTTGGCAGCTAGGTCGCTAAGTGCTTGTTGACCTTCGGCTTTGAGAACGGCTTTATCAAAGTCAAATAGGGCAGAGGCTGCAAAGGTGCCGCTGAGTTCTTCTTTCTTGGTGACCGAACACCCTTCTCCATCCACTGGTCTGGCTTCAGGTGGAGTGTCAGGGCATTTGTCTAGGCAATCAATGATACCGTCGTTGTCGCTATCGACTACGCAACCACGTTCATTGACGCATTCATGTTTTGTGCAAGCAGGGGCCGAGACGACATATTCGGCAGCGGTGTCGGGACAATCGTCGCCGTAATCAGGTACACCATCGCCGTCGGTGTCGATTGGACAACCCACCTTGTCACAAGGACGTTGAGGCGGTTTATTGTTAGACGGTTTATCGTTAGGACTTCTGGGCGGATCTTTGTCATCATAAACGCCCTTGGAAATTTCTTCTGCGGTGTTGTCGGGACATTGGTCTTCGTCATCGGGAACACCATCAACATCTTTATCTCCAATATCGCCACACTCTTTAAAAAGTTTAGGTGGCTGATTAGGTGTCGCTGGCGTTTGCACGCATTCGTTAAATTGAGTAAAGACAGGTTTCCCCTCATTGTCCAGGAGATGGTTTGTTTGTTTCTCGTTTGCGGCTAAAGCTGAATTAATGGCAGTGGAAAGCAGGGTGCCTGTGACCACCCCAATGAAGATTTTGCGTCCAGAGGAGTTATAAAACATGGGTATGTTCCTTTTACTGTGATGAGATGACAGATTTTTTTGAAAACTTGAGTTGAACCATTGAACACCATTGGTAGTTAAAGGGTGGTATGGACACCTATTATAATGGATATATCACTGTGGTGCATGGTTTTAAATTCCACTCCCTTATACTAAAGGTGAGTGTGTCTTTTTTACAACAATGTTCATTAATCTTTAAATCAAAGTTGACAGAATTTTAGGATAAATAGGTATGTTTTTCAGGCCATCAGTCTGTTCATCCGAAAATTTTGAGAATCCTGATTCAGATAAAAAATCACTGTGTTATAAACAATTGCTTGTTGCATTCGTTTATTTGCGACAGTAACCGTGAATATTACAACAAGTGAAATTTTAACAACAAGCCTTTACAGGTTCAAGTCTATTTTCCATAATATAACATAGTGAATAGTGAATAGTGAACAATTGCCAGTCTAGTGTCTAGTGTGAATAATGGATAATTTTAAGGGAAGGGGGCATCAATTAGCTTTCCTAAATCATTAAGGTTTAGGAAAGCCAGTTTTGATGTCAAGGTGTTTGCAATAGCGGGTCAAGTTCCCCTTTGCGGTCAAGTTCCATCAAATCATCACAGCCGCCTACGTGTCTTTCTCCGATAAAAATTTGGGGGACTGTGCGTCGGCCTGTGATTTCAATCATCTTTTGCATTTCTTCAGGATTTTTATCCACGAGAATCTTGTCAACCTGTACTCCTTTTTGGTTTAACAAGCGTTCGGCCCTCATGCAATAGGGACAAACTTGGGTGCTATACATACGAACAGCAGGCATATTGATGACTCCTAGTGTCAGAATTTAGGAGTCCAAAGCGTCGCTTTGAACCCCCCCAATTAAGGCTTATTTTTTCACCCAGTTAGCAAAATTACTTTTGTTCTGTTTGGCCCCATCCGCATGACCGGCCTCGTAAGCCTCGGTCACTCGTTGTTCCTCACGCATTGGGTTTTGCATATAGCCACCCATCCAACCAATAACATATTCGCGGTTCACTTGCATTTTTTCCATTTGTGTGACCGCTTCATAATAGTTTTTATCCATAGAGATTTAGACCTCCTTTAAGTGAGTTGTTGAAAAACAGGGTTGTTGTCAAACTGGCTTATGTTCCGTTTTGACGGACCTGTTTATCTTAACACAAAATAAGAAATTTCTAATAGACTATTTTTGTTCTTGTGGCAAAAGTTCTTGCTATTGTGTGTATAAGGGCGTTCCCATGTTGGCGTGTGAGAATGAGGGAAATAAAACAGTTAATTGATACGTGTTCATTTGGCCCCTGGACGAAGAGTGTGAGTGGCAGAGTCCTACACGCGACCTCCAGGCGTCCACATACAACCAGGTAGGGAGGACGCGACAGGTTTTTTCTTGATCCACCCAAATCCACAGGTGGCAACACTTCAACAGAGTGTGAGTGGCAGAGTCCTACACGCGACCTCCAGGCGTCCACATACAACCAGGTAGGGAGGACGCGACAGGTTTTTCCTTGATCCACCCAAATCCACAGGTGGCAACACTTCAACAAGGTTGGTGTTCGCAGATGCGAACTGGAATCGACACAGGCTTCTAGTGAAAACGCGCAGTGAACTTCTCCCTACAAACTACTAAACAGAAACGGTTTGACAGAGGAAATCATCCTTTCTAATTCAGGTTGGTTGTGTTTGATAAGTTCATGTTCCCATAACTCATTCCTGTTGTCGGCACATTCTTTTGCAAGCGTTTCGCCAATTTTCTCAAGCGACAGGTTAAGGTCACTCCTTAACTCTTCTGGTTCAGAGAGTACGCCAAGCACGAAAACTCTGCTTTTTAGATCATCTGGAATTTGAATTTTACTCTTTTGGCCATCGACATACTTCAACTTCTCCTCATAACACCACCGTGTCTTGTTGGGCCCCTTGACATCGAAATCAAACAGTAAAACTATCCTTCTTTCTGGATAACTCACCATGTCAGGGACTTGTTTTTTGAATTCGTCCTTAGTCACTTTTCCCTTACCACCAGCATTTGGCAGGAGTTGAATAGCATGGAGGTTAAGGCTTGGATACAAAAGAAATCCGTTGGCAATTCGGCGAACAGCTAAATCTTCAGGCAACATCAGAAGGTGTGGTTTCTCCCTATTTATCATGGTTCTATATCCCCGCAAATCAAGGCATCTATCAGGTCGCCGGTCACAGATATATCGGCAAGCAACTTGACCCGAGTTGGGTCCAAGTGGTTTTTTCGACCAAGTACAAAGGTATTTTCATTCGAAAATCTGCCGACTGCTTCCGGATGATGAGAGGTCACTAAAATTTGACTGCCATTCCGAAATGCGCGTCGCAGTGAGGTTACAAAATGTCCAACTTCTGAAATGGAGAGATAGTTATCTGGTTCATCCCAGAAGCAAAACAGGGGTCCATAAGATTTATTGGCACCCAAGACGACCGCACACACACAAAAATATTTCTCGCCGTCAGAGAGGTCATTAAAATTAAGGGTCAGGGTTGTCCCATTGGCCTCAAACCGAACCGTCATCCTTTTAGAATCTCCACCGATCAGTTTATTCTCAATATCCTTAATATCAGGCACGACTTCGTGGAGATATTTATCAACCAGACTGTAGGCAGCAGGATAGCGACTGATCAACCCAGAAAACCATTCCCCAAAGTTAAAACAGTCTCTCATGGGTTCCAACGTTTCGCGGATCGAATCACCGTTCATAGAGGTTGGGATGGGGGCTAGAATAATCATGCGGGCCAACCAGGTTCTAAAAATCTGAAGTGGATCCGTTTCAGAGGACACTTGAATGATGGGCAGGGCCACTAGATGCCAATCTATCACAAACACCGACTGCACGTCATGACGATAAAGAGTAATTTGGGCTTCTTTTCGAGAGTAAATCGGTTCACTATTAAGCAGCAGTTGTTCCTCGAAAATCCGTGATTCTTTAAACCCCGTTGGCAATTCGAAGGCCAGCACATACTGATACAATTTTTGGTCAAGCAAGACTTCTATTTCAAACCGCATTGGCACGTCAGGCCGGCCATAAGAGAGATTCTTCAGCTTGAATAGGTCTCTAATCCGGTTATTGCCGCGCCCAACCTCTTGCAATACCTCTAGTGCCACGCCCACTGTAGATTTGCCTGCGCCGTTTTTGCCAATCAGTAGCGCAGAGGGCATGTCTTTGAGAATTAATTCAAAGTTTTCGAAACATCTGAAGTTGTGTATGTAGAGTCTTTGTAGCATAGATAAAATAATTCCTATATAGAGATGGGTGCAGAAGTCCAAAGCGTAGCCTTATCTGATACAGCCTCGCTTTGGATTCCTAACAATTGCTACGCATTGGACTCCCCCCAATAACTGCTTTACCTTGGATTCATGGCAACAGAGAATGCTTAATTAGTCATCTTTTCTCTTTCTTCCGCCACCAATTCCGCCACCGGTGTACAAATCATCCCCACCGGCCGATTCAAATCCCGCATCCGCTTTTCCACTTCCGCCGGTGATGGCCGCGGCACCTGTAAAATCTGCGCCAACAAGTCCCGCACCTCCTCCAAATACGCCGCGGTCAAGCCCACCAGCCCGGCATAAAATCGGGTGGTACAGCGCACCGCCACTTCCGTGGCAAATGGCTTGACCCACCGTAACAGATGTTCATCTAAAAACTGGGCTACATCCGATAAGGTCTCCACCTTATCATCCAAACCCAGCAAATGGGCGACCATTTCCAATTCCAAGGCAATATAATCATCCGGTCGCTGCTTCCAATCCTTGGCCAATAATTCATACTTCTGATACCACTGACGCACTTGAATCATCGACGCCTGCCGCATCAGCCCCTCATCAGTACACCAGGGAGATTCGTAGGGGGTGACATGATAACGACTATTCAAATAAATGCCAGCAAAATCGGCCGCTAAATCATCTAACACCGCTTGGTCAAGGGGCAGCGCAATTTCTGCCAGGCCTTTACGCAAGAGGTCACACGCTTGCTTACCTGCTTCGGATTGTAAACGCAAACCGAGGCTGTCAGGAAATTGGATTTCTTTCAACTGTGTACACACCTCTAAGGTGAGTTCACGGTCTTGCAGAAACGCCAACCCCCGAACATCCTCGGCAGTTGCGTGACGGAAGTGCGCGATTAACGCACTTCCATCAAGTGGGACAGACTGACTCATGCCCCCAGCTTCCCTTTCGAATGTGGAACAAAGGCAATCGATGGGTTGGTCAACTCTGGATTGGCCATATTCTTGATGGCCCGCACCGTCGTTTCTCCAGGCCCTACGGCCTTGGTCTCAAAGGTCCCGTCCCGAATCTTATCAATCGGTCCAATGTCTAACACGCGCATCATGCACGCCATGACACAATAGGGCTTGCGACCTGATTGTAATTCATCCACACACAAATTGCACTTCTTAACCAGTCCATCCGACGGGTCAAATTGGGGCGCCCCAAAGGGACACGCCGCTTCACAGCGCCGACACCCAATGCACAACGTGGAGTCAATATCCACCACGCCATTTTCTTTACGCTTCCAAATCGCCCCAGTGGGACATGTTGGCAAGCACGCAGGTTCGGCGCAGTGGTTGCAGGACATGTTGACCTTGTACGCAAAGACTTCAGGATACGTCCCGCCTTCAATATACTGAACGCGGCGGAACCGCGGCCCGGCGGGTAATCCATTCTTATCTTTACAAGCGATTTCGCAAGCGCGACAACCGATGCAGTCAACGTTGTTATGTACGAAGCCCAGTTGCAAATCGGGTACGACAGGCTTATACACCTCCCGTTTCCGACGCTTAACAGCTTCCTTAATCTTACTCAAATCTTTAGTGGCAGTTGCATTTTCAGCCATGATGGGTTCTCCTCAAATCGGACGACGTTAGGTACTGTTACGACGATAAACGTGGCTGCGTGCCGTTGCCAACTTATCCCAGCCCGGCCGATGTTCAAGGTCAGATTTCTTGAAATCCACCAAGATGGTGTTATAGGCAAATGCACCAGACGGCGATGGATTATCCAGGGTTAAGAAATCTGGATTACCAGCGCGGTCCACTCCATTCTCGTCAAAATCCAACCAGACGCCTTCATGAACGACCACTACCCCTGGCATACAACGTTCGGTGACATACGCAGGTAAGACAATCTTCCCACGGTCATTCCAAGCTTCTATGGTGTCACCGGTCTTAATCCCCTTCTTTGCCGCATCACTGGCATTGATGGTGATTTCCTGTTCGTAGGTTTCACGTAACCAGGGAATGTTGTTGAAAATGGTATGCGTCCGCCACCTTGGATGGGGAGTAATCATGTGGAATGGCAACTTGTTCGCCAAAGGATGTCCCAGCCATTCAAACGGTTCAATCCATTTGGGAATGGGTGGAATGTAATACCCATATTGCGTCTTTCTGAAGTCCGGCGTGGTGGCCAACTGGGTCGAGAAAATCTCAATCTTGCCAGACGGCGTATTCCAAGGCACGCCTTTTTCTACGTTGTCTTGATAGGCAACATGGGGACGGGGCAGGATGAATTTATAGACGCCACGGGCTTTAAATTCTTCCCAAGGCATTTCAATATGGTGATGATGACGTACCTTGGTCTCCCACCATTCACCCAAATACGCTTCGTCCACGGCATCGTTGTAGAAGAAGTAGTCACGAGTCGCCTTCGGATTAAACACGGGTCCATAGCCTAAGCGATAAGCCAGTTCCGTAAAGATTTGCCAGTCGGTCTTACTTTCGCCCATCGGTTCAATGACTTTGGGACGGTGGATATAGTAGTGACCTTTATACCAAGGCAAACCCACGTCATGCCGTTCAAAGTGCGTGGCACTCGGTAAGCAGACATCCGCAAAGGCGCCAGAAGGCGTGATGGTGGCATCCATACACACGACTAAGTCTAATTTCTTAATCGCTTCGCGTTCTTTGTTGATGTTGGTCAATTGGTTAAACCAGTTCGACCCTTGCCAGAAGATAGCGCGAATGTTAGGAATTTGGCCGTCGGTGCCGTCAAATTTGGGCCAGAGACCGACTTCTTCACGACTGACATTCGGATAGTTGAGGACACAATGGGCCCACTTATCAGACTTGATACCAGCCGCATATTCACCCGAAGACCAACGGTCCGTCGGCACGGCAGAACCTTCAATGTGCCAACCTTTACCGATGCCTTCGCTACTGCCACCGAGTTTGCCAATGTTGCCGGTGATGGATTGCAATGCAATGGCCATGCGGCTGTATTGTTCACCGTAGGAGGTGCGGCCTGGGGCCCAGGAGGCTTTCATGGCCGCCGGTTTGGTCAGGGCATAGGTTTGGGCCAGTGTCTTAATCGTCTCGGCTGGGACGCCACAAATTTGTGATGCCCATTCAGGTGTTTTCGGGATGCCATCAGAGAAGCCCATGATGTAATCTTTGAAACTTTCTCCACCTCTTGCCCACATTGGCATCGTCCCTTGGTCCACGCCTTGGGTGAAACGATTGATGAAGTATTGGTCTTGCCAATTGTTCACAAAGATGTGGTAGGCCATCCCTGCCATCATGGCGGCGTCAGTATTAGGCCGAATGGGAATCCATTGGGCGTCATAGGTTGACGCGGCATCCGTGTGTTGAGGGTCGATTACGATAAACTTGCAGCCCCGTTGCTTGGCCAACCGCATGTAATAGAACGTGTTACCACCGTGGAAGGTGTAAGCTGGGTTCCAACCCCACATGATGATGAGTTTCGCATACGAAAGGGCATCATCTTCACAGCCATCCATGGTATCGCCATAGGTCACCGTTGAACTAAACACGGTGCCTTGATAGGAGGGGACTGACCAAGAGACTGTGCGACATCCAAAAATACCCAGGAAACGGGAGAGGAGACCAGAAATTTGGTCTGATTTATGGAAAGCACACCAGGAAGCACCAGCGTAGGCTTGGTCAAGAATGGCGGTGGGACCATAATTGTACTTAATATACATCATCTTCTCGGCAATGAGACCGAGTGCTTCATCCCAAGAAGCGCGTTTGAACTTTCCTTCTCCCCGCGCACCGACGCGAATCATGGGGAACAACAGACGTTCTTGCGAGTACAACCGGGCGCGATAGGAACGTCCCCGTAAGCAAGCACGTACTTGGGGTTCCGCTTCGGTGTCCTTACCAAAGAAACCATCTTTTTGGTAACGGCCATCGTCGGTGGAGAGACGCACAATCACGTCACCTTTTTTATGGGCGACTAACATGTGACGAGAACCGCAGTTATGGTCACAACTGGTGACCACGGTGGTTAATTCATCATCACGCGGATAAGGTTCATACGCAAACGCTTTCGCGTCTTTCGTACTCACTAAACCTGCCAACGCCGTTCCAGCTGCCGTCGTTTTGAGGAAGTTACGACGGGTCAGGTTTAAACTCGACTCCAATAATTTTAAACTCTCTTGAGGAACTCTCATGGCTTCGCATCTCCAGATTTAGCGGGTTCAGATTTAGCGGGTTCAGTAGAAGTCGTGCTATCCTTTGCGGAAGCAGCGACAGGAGTATCTAAACGAAAACGTGGGTCCGATTCCGTAGGACGGTCTTTGGCCCAGTCTGGGGCAGTGTCAGGCATTCCTGGCCACGCATGACGTGGATAAGCATAGCTGATACGGTACCATTGCCGACCGCCATGACAACCATAGCACGTATCATTATTTTCTTGCCCTGCCTTTTCAATCTCGTCTGCCTTCAAGTAGTTAACTTGGTGACGGCTGGTACGAATCGCAACGTGACAAGCACTGGTGCAACTATTACCCAACGACTCACGGTTTTCTTCCCAAGGGCCAGGTAGACCCATGATCTCATAGGGATGAGTACCATGACATCTCAAACAAGTTTCTTGCGGATCAACCATCTTCCGTAGGGTGAAACCTGCTTCTTTCGTGGTATTGGTGGGAGGAATAGGTGCTTCTTCACGAAGACTATTGCCTTGGTGACAGAAATTACATTTAAGGTCCATCACCCGTTGGGCCAGTGGAGTGGCCAGGTGACGACGATGGAAAGTTTCTTGTTCCCCCGCATAAACCTCTAGCGTCTGATACCACGCCAAAGAGTCAGCAGCTTTCACCCCGGCGGGAGATTGCGCTTTAACGGAAGGTTCTAAAACTTCTTGGTGACAGGATAAACACTGTTCATTGGTGGCGGTGTCAATCGCCGGTTTGAAATGAAGGGGATGCCAGCGGGCACGTTCATAATCGAGACCCGTAGCTAAGGAAGGTTGCAGTTGAACAGATGAAGCGCCCGACTGCTGTGGTTGCGCTTCAGCCGCAACTGCCATCGTACCCCAGAAAAAAATGGCGACACCACACACGCTGGCAAACTTGTTACCAGTTTTTTTCATATTTTTCTACCTCACATTTATGGGAAGGCTAAAAAATAAAAAGGGTGCATCCTTGCACCCAATTTAACAACAACAATGGCTATTCTTTTGGTAAACCTATTGTTTTGCCTTTGTTTGGTTGGATGATATAGCTTAGTAACCCCAGCCCATGCCACCCATGCCCATGCCGCCCATGCCCATGCCGCCCATGCCCATGCCGTACATGTTGCCCATGCCGCCCATGCCCATGCCGTACATGTTGTTCATGCCGTACATTGGGTACATGCCCATGCCGCCCATGCCCATGCCGCCCATGCCCATGCCGTACATGTTGTTCATGCCGTACATGTTGCCCATGCCGTACATGTTATACATTGCGTTTGCAATAGGAGCTGCTGCTAAGGTTCCGACGACTGCGACAAGACCAATGGCTTTATTCAGGTTACGCATAAGTTGCATTCAATAATCCTCCAAGATTTGGATTTAAGTTGTGGTTGGTTACATATATGTTGTTTGGATTGCAATCCATCGCTAAATAGCATGCCCACTTCTTCACATCCCTAATGAAGAGCATCACAGCATCCACCCAAATTCTTGAGTGGGTAGCCTTCAGGCACACTCACAAGGTAAGGCAAGAGGCATACCAATCTTTTGAAAATCATTCTTACAATATGATTTATATAATAATTTTTAATTATCATGCGCATTTTGTAAGTGCATTTAATTATTGACTTTCATGTCATTATGGCATGTAAAATCCTGTGCTTGGAGTATAAAATATTGATTTAATAAATATTTTTATGTATGACAAAATGTCATGTGATGACATTTCATATCATAAAAGAATACCATGCTAATTTTACAAAAATCATTTAGGAATAGTGACCTCAATAGAATCATTCACAATTTGAACTTTGAGTAGGGATAACACCCCTGTCCGGGGTGTTATCCCTTGCCGCGAACCAAACTCAAGTTGTCAAGCTATGCAGTATTCCTTGTGTGCAACTCCTACCTCTACCTTGTGTGCAACACCTATATCCAACACCTATATCCAACCAGGTATTGGGGTGGCAACCGCAACTGGCGGGGGTTGACACGAGACTGGATTAAAACAAGAAAAACAGTGGTGGTGTGGTGGCTTTAGCCGGCTGACCATAGGCGCCCCACTTTATGCCTACTGCCAGCCGGCTAAAGCCTCAATGCCATTAAGTTAAGGAATTGAAGTGGCGGAAACATTAAAATAGTGGTGGACTAGAGGCTGTGGTGGACTAGAGGCTTTAGCCGGAGGCTGTACCCCGCATTTTAATTATGTTCCACCCCCCTCCGGCGGAAGCCTCTAGTCCACCTATATTTCAATTTCGGGGGACTGTTTTCCTTAACTTAATGGCATTGCGGCTAAAGCCTCCACTCCACCGGGCTAGTCACATTTTCCATAAATCGCGATTCCAGCCGTCTCCTCAACAACTAGATTAGCCACGATTGGGAATTATGCGTCTTTCCTACTATCCAACAGATAGGTGACATCTTCCCCTCCTCATATTTCATACCCCAACACCGGCGCCAACCACCTTTCCATCTCCCCCACCGCCTCCCCTTTCCTGTTGGCATACTCCATCACCTGATCTTTTCCAATCCGTCCCAATCCAAAATAACTCGCTTGCACATGTGAGAAATACCACCCTGACACCGCCGCCGCAGGCGTCATGGCATAACTCTCGGTGAGTCCCATACCAGCATTCTCATCAGGTTGCAATAACCTCCATAACGTGGCCTTCTCGGTATGATCCGGACAGGCTGGATACCCAGGCGCAGGACGTATCCCGCGGTATCGTTCCTCAATCAATTCCTGATTAGTGAAATTCTCCTGTGCTATATACCCCCAAAATTCCTTCCGCACCCGTTCGTGCATCCGTTCGGCAAACGCTTCGGCTAATCGATCCGCCAACGCTTTGAGTAGGATGCTGCTGTAATCATCATGCGCCGCTTCAAATCTAGCCACTCGTTCTGCTAACCCCTCTCCCGTGGCCACTGCAAAGGCGCCAATATAATCCGTTAACCCCGTCTCCTTGGGTGCCACAAAATCGGCTAAACATAAATTGGGTCCCTGCGTTTTATACATTTGTTGCCGTAGATGATGGAGAACGGTTCTGACAGACTGGCGTGTGTCATCGGTATAAATCTCTATGTCATCCTCCCCCACGGTGTTGGCTGGGAAGAAACCTATGACGGCATTGGCTTGAATCCAGTGTTCTTGTATTATCTTATCCAACATCTCTTGGGCATCTTGATACAGTGTACGCGCTTCTTGCCCCACCTTCTCGTCTTCCAATATCTGTGGATACCGTCCCGGTAAGTCCCACACTTTAAAAAACGGCGCCCAGTCAATCTTGTCACGTAACTCTGCCAATGGATAATCAGGAAACACGCGCAACCCTAAAAAATTGGGAACGGGTGGCAAGTAACCGTCTGGTCCCCAGGCAATGGCCAATTTATTCGCCCGTGCTTCGATCAACGTCCGTTGTTGGCGTTGCGTCTGTTGACTGGCCCGCCGTTCCCGCAGTTGGGCATACTCTTCACTGAGTTGTGTGGCAAAGGTGGTTTTGCTGGTGGTTGAAATTAAATGTTGGGCGACCCCAACGGCACGGGAGGCATCGGGGACATAGACGACGGGGTGACTATAACATGGGGCAATTTTGACCGCGGTATGAATTTTGGAAGTGGTGGCACCGCCAATCAGTAGGGGGAGGGTGAAGCCTTGTCTTTCCATTTCTTTGGCGACATGAACCATCTCATCTAACGAGGGAGTAATAAGACCTGACAGACCAATCATATCGCAGTGTTCTTCTTGTGCCCGTTTTAGGATGGTTTCGGTAGACACCATGACGCCTAAGTCAATCACTTCAAAGTTGTTACATTGCAAGACGACGCCGACGATGTTTTTGCCAATGTCATGTACATCGCCTTTCACCGTGGCCAATAGGATTTTGCCTTGATGACTGAGACCACCTTGACTCTGTTTATCAGCTTCAATATAGGGGAGGAGGTAGGCGACGGCTTTTTTCATCACGCGGGCCGATTTGACGACTTGGGGTAGAAACATTTTCCCCACGCCGAAGAGGTCGCCTACGACGTTCATGCCTGCCATGAGGGGGCCTTCAATGACATGCAAGGGGCGTTCCGATTGCAGTCGTGCGGCTTCGGTGTCTTCTTCAATATATTCGGTAATGCCTTTGACCAGGGCATATTCTAACCGCTTGCCCACAGGCGCGGTTCGCCAAGTGAGGTCTTGCTTACTCTCAGCAATCTCACCTCCTTCCTTATATTTGCCGGCAATTTCTAACAAGCGTTCGGTGGCATCCGCCCGGCGATTGAGAATCACGTCTTCCACTCGTTCGCGCAACTCGGCAGGTAAGTCAGCATAAATGGCGAGTTGTCCCGCATTGACAATGCCCATATCCATACCCGCTTGGATGGCATAGTAGAGGAACACGGAGTGAATCGCTTCTCGCACGGGATTGTTGCCGCGGAAGGAGAAGGAGACGTTGGAGGCGCCTCCTGAGATGAGGGTATGAGGGAGTGTCTGTTTAATCTCGCGAGTGGCTTGTATAAAGTCCACAGCGTAATTATTATGTTCCTCAATGCCTGTGGCGACGGCAAAGATGTTGGGATCAAAGATGATGTCTTCGGCTGGGAATTGGACTTGTTCGGTCAATATTCGATAACACCGTTGGCAAATTTCCACCTTGCGTTGTTTGGTATCCGCCTGTCCCTTCTCATCAAAGGCCATGACAATCACCGCGGCGCCATAGCGTCTCAGTAATTTGGCTTGTTCGATAAACTTCTCTTCACCTTCTTTGAGACTGATGGAGTTGACAATGGGTTTGCCTTGAATACATTTCAGTCCGGCTTCCAACACTTCCCATTTGGAGGAGTCAATCATAATGGGGACGCGGGCAATATCGGGTTCTGTGGCCACGAGGTTTAAAAACCGAGTCATCACGGCTTTGGAGTCAAGTAGGCCCTCGTCCATGTTAATGTCAATCACTTGTGCCCCATTTTGGACTTGGTCACGGGCAATGTCCAAAGCCTCTTCATATTTTTCTTCCTTGATTAAGCGTTTGAATTTGGCTGATCCAGTGACGTTAGTCCGTTCGCCGACGTTGACAAAGAGGGAGTCTTCGGTGATATTATAGGGTTCTAAGCCCGCCAGACGACAGGCTTTCGGACGAGTGGGGATTGGACGAGGTGGATAGTTGGCAACGGCTGCCGCCATGGCTGAAATATGGGCAGGGGTGGTGCCGCAACAGCCGCCTAGAATATTTAAGAATCCTTGTTGGGCCCAGTCGGCCACTTCTTTGGCCATGGCTTCGGGAGTGTCGTCAAATTCGCCAAATTCGTTGGGTAGGCCCGCATTGGGATAGACGGATATATACACGTCTGCTAGGTTGGACAGTTCTTGTAAATAGGGACGCAATTCTTTGGCCCCCAAGGCACAATTGAGTCCAATGGATAACAGTGGTTGGGCATGACGTAAGGAGTTCCAAAAGGCTTCCGTGGTTTGCCCAGACAGAGTGCGCCCAGAGGCATCCGTAATGGTTCCAGAAATCATGATGGGCAGTTGTAATTGATGGTCATCAAAATACTTTTGCGTGGCAAATATCGCCGCTTTGGCATTCAGGGTATCAAAAATCGTTTCAATCAACAGCAAGTCCACGCCTCCCTCCACCAGTCCATGAATGGCTTCATAATACGCTTCTACCAATTCATCAAAGGTGACATTGCGGGCCGCTGGATTATTCACGTCAGGGGAAAGTGAAGCGGTGCGATTCGTAGGCCCCAATGAACCTGCTACAAAGCGCGGTTTATCAGGGGTCTTGGCCGTCATTTGGTCGGCCACACCGCGGGCCAATTTAGCGGCAGCCACATTGAGTTCATACGCCAAGTCTTCCATTTGGTAATCCCGCATGGAGATGCGATTACTGCTAAAGGTGTTGGTCTCAATGATGTCGGCGCCGGCTTCCAAATATTGGGTATAAATCTCCCGAATGACTTCGGGTTTGGTGAGAACCAGTAGGTCATTGTTACCTTTCAGGTCGGATTGCCAGTGTTGAAAGCGCGTCCCTCGGTAGTCGGCTTCTTGCAGATGATATTTTTGAATCATGGTGCCCATCGCACCGTCTAAAATCAAGATGCGTTGGTTTAAGAGGGTGGTGAAGGTGTGGAAATGGGGGTGGTGTGGCATAATATTGTCTTTCCGGTTAGTGTTAAAATCTAATGTATAGTAAAATTCCTGTAAAACGATACGATTTCCTCTGGATCGCAATAAGAATTATTGCCCCCTGCGAAGCGTCGCAACGGCGCAATAATTCTTATTGCGCTCCCGAAGGAATATGACTATAGGTACACAGCAGCGCCAAGATAGTTCGTTTAACTTACTAATTCTATTCCAAGTTGTACACAGCGTTGCTGAATGTCTTCAGAAGGGGCTAGACAAATGAAAATGCCGTGGACTTGCTGGGTTGGATTTTGAAGTGCAACCAGTTTCAATTTCATGGCGAATAAGTCAACGTCACTGGTTTTAGAGGTGGCTTTCACTTCAAACACGGTGAGTTTGTCATTTTCGGCGATTAAATCAATTTCGGTGGCAAAACCTGGGAAAAAAATCCGGCCAGGATCTTCCAGAATTTGACGCAGATGAATGGTTTCAGGTGCGATATGGGGATTTTTTAACCCGTAGCGTAATGCGGCGGCAACCATGTCTTCAAGAGACTTTCCCTTCTCATTGCGCAATTCGCCCACCGTGAATCTTAACCAGTTCTCCAGTCCATCCATGCGTTTGAGAATGTGGTCTTGACCCGCTTGTAATTTGAGTTGACCCCGTTTCAATTTGAGGATTTCCTGACGGTCCTCGGCACGTTGCAAATCCGCCTGTGCGAAACGACGTTCCATGTTCTCACGCAAGCCCCGAATTTCCTCGCGCTGTAACGCGAACTGTTGGTCCACTTGCACGAACCGGCGTTCCATGTCCTCGCGCAACATTTTAATTTCCTCGCGCTGTAACGCCAATTGTTGGTCCACTTGCACGAACCGACGTTCCATGTCCTCGCGCAGGGCTTTAACTTCCTCGCGCAGGGCTTTAACTTCCTCGCGCAAGACGTTAACTTCCTCGCGCAGGACGTTAACTTCCTCGCGCACCGCCTTGATTTCCTCGCGCTGTAACGCCAATTGCTGGTCCACCTGGGCGAAGCGACGTTCCATGTTCTCGCGCACCTCTTTAATTTCCTCGCGTTGCAACGTCAATTGCACGTCCGTCTGTTCACGTAGCAATTTGAGTTCATCAAGCAACCTTGTGAACTCATCCCGACGTGGAAACTGAACGGCTATAATGCCTTCAATGGTGGCAACAATCTCAGGTTCTTGGCGCAGTAGTTGCGGTAAGACTTGAATGACATAATTACGAATTTGTGTCAAATCTTGTTGTTTTAACATAGGTCACCTCAAGAAAATTCTAAATGGCATGAACATTTTCTCAGACTAATCCAATCCCCTCTTTCTGTCAATCCCCCCTTTTCAATTTAAGTAGATAGGGGCACGGATTCCCGCAATTTGTTCACCATCTTCACCGTCTCCATACTGACCGTTATCACCTGACCCACTAGCCGCAAAATGTAGCGTTCCTCTTCCCGACGATTGGGATCATTCAGAATACCACTGTCCTTAGCAGTCTTCGCTTGATAAGGAGTTAGCCACTCCAGTTTGTCGCGGTTGCCACTGTGTCCATCAATGGTCACTTGGTATTGGTCAAGCACCCATTCCAAGGCCGAACGCAAGCCCAGACGATATGCGAAAACATCAGGTGGGATACCTTTCAAAGTCAGTGCTTCATTATACATGAGACTCTCTTTATCTTTGGACAAACGCATTTTGTCCACCCGGTAATGCAGTTTCATGCCAGGGGTGACGACAGCTTGCAATGGATATTCGGGTTGTTGTTCATAGTGCAGGTGCAAATCAGCCAATTGTTTCCCAACTTTGCTGATTTTTTTAAACTCTTTTAACAAAGGTATTCTGGGCCGTTCTCGTTTGAGGTTGGCCGCGTATGTCTCGCGGTACCTGGGATGATGTAACAACCCATAGACGTAGTAGAAAATGTCCCATTTGGAGAGGCGACGGTCTTGATAATGGGTTCGGAAGTAGTCAAGACTCCAGTGGGTGATGTTTTCCTGGCGATTCGTGCCATCTTCAGAGTAGGTATAAAAGGGAAAGCATTGAGTCCCGCCGGCACCTGGATTAAGCATATTGAGGTCGCTAATCAAGTTGGAAATGAATACCGCGAACGGTTTTTCAGAACCAATTCCAGTAGTACTGATAACTCGATTCTCCGCTTCTGTCGCAGGAGTTGGGAAGATGATTGAAAACCGGCCTTGCCGATGAGTTAAAACAGAGTCGAAAAACAGATACTGTACGCAGAAAGGACGGTACAGGGAGAAGCGAATCTTATTTGTCGAAAAAGTTGCCTTTTGCCTCCTCACTAAGCATTCTTTCAGATGGCTACTCCACTTGATTTGATGTTCATCGGCAATGACAAAATCATCCAATAACACAGTTTGATTGACGCGATTTTGCCATCTATCCACCTCGGTATTATAGGTCTCAATGAACTTAGCGATGTTCTCTAACAGGGCCCGTTTATCAAAGTGGTACACCCACGCATCCCGACTGGTGTTTGCACCAATGCTGTACGTTTTGAAGATAACCCCGTCACCCTCCCCTTTAGTCGCTTTGCCAACTTTTGTTCCCAGAGGAATGAATTCAGCAAATTCTGGGTGCAGACCAGCAGTCAGCCAAGTGTGGTTGACATCGGGTTGAAGCGGTTGCCAGTCAATATTCGCAATCCGCCGGACGGCTAGATAATCCAATTTCTCTGGCTTCTTCAGATGGTCACCAATATGGGCATAGAAGATGCCCGTTCGTTGTCCTTCCCGTTTGATTAGGAAGTTGATACTGACACCCACTTTGATGTCAAAGACGTTCTGCACCCCCGGCGTTTTCCGAATGTTGCCACCTAAGTCGAGACAATAAATTTTGTCAAAATCTTGGGCTAACCGTTTACGCATTCCGTCAAATGCAATGTTATCTAGGAAACCGTTGTTACTGACAAATGCCACGATTCCTTCCCGCTGGTCTTGTAAACGCCAGGTTGCCCATTGAAAGGCTTTGACATAAGGGTCATTCAATTTGCTGACACTGGTTGCTTTAGAACCTTTGGCATAACGTTCCGCAACCAAGTTGTCCAACGCTGGGTAGTGACGATTCTTGTTATTGTCATTCTCATTTTGTTGACCCACGTTATACGGCGGGTTGCCAATGATGACAAAAATCGATGTACCAGTTTGTCTTAACACCCGTTGAGTGTTTTCCGAAACAAAAATGTCCCGTTGCTTCTCCTCCACCAATTCAAAAGTGTCGGTTAAGCATATCCCTTCATAAGGCGAATAGCTTCCTGCCAGTTCATAAAATTCGTGTTCAATGTTCATGCTGGCAATGTAATAGGGCAACAGCATCACTTCATTGCAATGCAACTCCCGCAAATATTTATGTTCCAGTTGCAACGGACGTTGGGCATAAATCTCTTTCAGGAGGCGAATCATAAAGTTCCCCGTGCCAACAAACGGGTCGATAATCTGCACTTCGGAATCGGCCAAGGAACGCCCAAATTCTTGTTGTAATAGGTCTTGTACCGCCGTCACCATGAAATCGACAATCGGTTGAGGGGTGTACACAATGCCATGAGTGTCGGCCACCTTAACGGCAAAGCCTTGGAAAAAACGTTCATAGACGGCGTTTAAAAAGGGTTGCTGTTCGGTATAGTCATCGATGGTTGCCGCGGTTCTCTCCAGGGCAGTGTAAAATCTGGCCAGTTGATTCTGCTTGATAAATTCAGCGCGATTGAAGGCTTTGGAAGTGAGGGCGTGAATAACCTTGTTGATTTCTTTAGCAATGACGTTATGTTCGACAAACTCCGGATTATTAAACACCGTGGTAAAAATGCGTTCAGTCAACAAGTGTTGAATCAGCATTTCTTCCAAAGCGGCCCTGCTAAGATGAGGATTGATGGCTGTTTGACACAGTTGCATGAACTTATCAAAAGCCTCTTGAAACGTTTGATTGGTTTGATACTCGTGTTTGAGAACCGTGACCAATTGTTTCCCCAGGTCTGCCATCTTGCCTTGAAACTCCAACGTCACCTGTTGCCATTCGGCAATCGCAGGCTTTTGATATTCAAAGAAGATTTTTAAACCTGCCACCAGAGTCGGTGGGGAATCGGCAATGTTAGCATCAAATACGGGGGTGTCGGCACCTTGATAAATCACCAAGCGGTCGGGTGACTGGAAGAGAATATTATCATTGGGATAACCTTGTTGAAATTTAGCTAAAATCTCCTTTTCTAAAGCCTCCTGACTGTCTTTGGCTTCCCAAAGACCATGACGTAATTCTAGTTCATCAAGAAGGATACCGTCGGGGCGAATGAGACGGTTGCCGCGATGGAGAGTTTCTTGTTCGACGAAACGCAATTTCATTTGCCTAGCGCAATGTCTTAACAGGTTAGCAAAAATGGGGGCAAGTGCCCCTTCGTGATGTTTGCCAGCAGTGGTCAGTTCTTGAACTACGCGATAATAGGTTTGTATAGCTGGATGAGTGGGTTTGAGGTTCAGAGTGGGCATATTTGGTTTGGATATATAAGTACCAAAGCAGAAATTTTACCGTATTTTCAATCGTCGCCCTCACCCCCGTCCCCTCTCCCAGAGGGAGAGGGGAGACAGGCAACACCAGTGGTTTTCTCCCCACGCCCGTAGGGAGAGGGGCCGGGGGTGAGGGTAAGGGCGTCATTATACCAGAAAATTTCTGCTTCACTACTTAGGAGATAATTACCATGAAATTGGTCAAAAAACAACAAGACGGTAGCACTGCCGAACTAAAAACTATCGAAAAAAAACCCAAGGTGGAATTACCCCCTTGGAAAATACTCATTGTGGACGATGAAAAGGATATTCATGCCATGACTCAATTGGGTCTAAAGGATTTTCAATTTGCAGACCGACCGTTGCACTTCTTGCAAGCCCTGTCTGGCAAGGAAGCCCAAGAGATTTTGAAAGCAGAACCCGATATTGCGGTGGCCCTCGTTGATGTGGTCATGGAAACTGATGATGCAGGCTTACGCTTAATCAACTTTATTCGCAATGAACTTCAATACTCTCTCATCCGCCTGATTATTCGCACCGGTCAACCAGGGATGGCGCCGGAACGAGAGGTGATAGAACGTTATGACATTGATGATTACAAGAGTAAAACCGAATTGCGGGCGGACAAACTCTATACCACGATGCGCGTAGCCTTAAAATCCTACCGCGACCTCGTTACCTTGGATTCCAACCGCAAAGCGTTACGCAAAATTCTGGAAGCCGTGCCCGAATTTCATCATGCCCAATCCCTCACCCATTTTTTCAATGGCATCCTGACCCAATTAATTGGATTATGCAATCTGGGTACACATAGCCTCATCTATACCATTGACAGCGGCTTGGTCATCACAGCCGAAAATCATCATGTCGTGGTTCAATCTGGTACGGGTCGGTTTGCACCCAGCCATCAAGAACCAGAGGAAGTGGATAAAATTCGGAAAATTTGTTTGGCCCAGATTTTAGGTGAGACCACCACTCCGGAATTACCATCAGGGGCGTTGCTGATTCCACTCGAAATGAACCAAAGACTGACTGGTTTTGTCTATCTGGAAAATGCCAAACACCTGAGTCAAGCGGATTTAGATTTGATTCAAATTATGACGCAACAATGTGCGAGTGCCTTGGAAAATCTCCAACTGTATTTGGACTTGAAGGAAGCGAATCAGAAGACGTTAAATTTGTTAGTTGAAGCCGAACAAGCACGTCACGAAGCCGAACTGGCGAATCAAGCGAAAAGTCGCTTTTTAGCCAACATGAGTCACGAGTTACGGACTCCCTTAAATGCAATTATTGGTTATAGTGAAATTCTACAGGAAACGGCGGAAGATTTACAACAAGGTGATGAGTTTGTTCCTGATTTGCAAAAAATTCAGGGTGCAGGTAAGCATTTACTTAGTCTGATTAACGACGTATTAGATTTATCCAAAATTGAAGCTGGCAAAATGGACGTATTTTTGGAAACGTTGGAACTACAACCGATTCTGATGGAAATCGTTACTACGGTGCAACCTTTGGTGGCAAAGAAAGCGAATACCTTAACTATCGCCATTGAAAAGAACTTAGGCAACATGCACACTGACTTCACCAAATTGCGTCAGATGTTGTTAAATTTAATGAGTAATGCCGCTAAATTTACGGAACAAGGGCAGATTCATTTAGCCGTCAAGCGCGACCTCGACTGGTTCAATTTCTGTGTTACGGACAATGGCATCGGCATGACCCATGAACAGCAGAAGAAGTTGTTTGAACCCTTTACACAAGGGGATTCCACCATGACTCGTCGTTATGGTGGAACTGGCTTAGGGTTAGCGATTACCCAAAAATTTGCCCAAATGGTGGGTGGGACCCTTTGGGTTGAGAGTGAATTTGGGCGAGGTTGCACCTTTGTCCTGTCTTTACCGATAGAGGCCAAAATTCCTGCTATCACCCCCATTGAAGAGGAGTCAGAGACCGCGTTACAGGGAGAGGGTATCATTCTCGTCATTGATGATGATGAAATTATTTTGGAATTACTCCAAGAAGATTTAAGTACACTCGGTTATGCGGTGGCGGTTGCCTCCAATGGTCAAGAAGGTCTTGAACTGGTTCGCAAACTCAAGCCCGATTGCATTTTACTAGATGTAAATATGCCAGGACAAGACGGTTGGCAGGTTCTCACGACCCTCAAAAATGATTCCGCCTTGGCCACCATACCAGTGATTATGATGTCCATGAACATTGATACACAAGCAGGGTATGCCAGAGGCGCCCTCGATTGCTTGGACAAGACCGTGCTACATAGCCAATTACCAATGATTTTAAAGAAACATCAGATTGGTGAACATACCAATGCGGTGGTCATGGTGGTTGAGGATGACAAAATACAACGCGAGTTTATGAGTAGAGCGTTGAGAAATAAAGGGTTAACCGTCCTTTCTCTCGAAAATGGACAAGAGGTTTTAACCCATCTGGAACAAGTTCAACCGGCCTTGATTCTCCTTGATTTAAATATGCCGGTGATGAATGGCTTTGAATTGCTGGAACGCTTACAGAAGCACGACACTTGGCGTTCTATCCCAGTGGTTATCCTCACTTCCAGACATCTTACAGAGGTCGAACAGGCCAATTTAAATCGGCTAGTCAAAACGATTTTTCATAAATCGGAGTTTTCGCAACAGGACTTTCTTTGGCAAATTCGTGCCGAGGTGGGAGATGCGACGGCGCATTA
This sequence comes from Thiotrichaceae bacterium, assembly GCA_011391085.1. Lineage (GTDB taxonomy): Bacteria > Pseudomonadota > Gammaproteobacteria > Beggiatoales > Beggiatoaceae > JAABRD01. The sequence goes on from JAABRD010000002.1 coordinate 95,874, forward strand.
GGAAGTAAAGAAAATGGATGAATGGAAAGTGATAATGAAGAATGGGGCGTGATGAAATGTAGATACTATTCTACTGGGGTGAAATTAAGAATTATTGTACTTTGCGATTGTGCAATAATTCTTATTGCAAAGAAACAGATAAGTATCTGTCTGACAGAAAGAGAATGTCAATTCGTCGCAAATTGGACATTGAAGCCTTATGTCAAGAGGTTGCCTCGTTCCCAGATTTGTTTCAAAGTGAATTTGCGTGGATGAAGGTGGCACCCCTAAAAATCCCTTTTAAGCGGGCATTTATTGCTTGTATTAGCCATGGAACAAATCCTTGTCACGGATAAGGCCACTTTTTCGGCATCAGTTCAGTTCTCTGATGGACATCCGCACCGATTTATTTTTCTTGACACTCTAATTGAAATGATATAGACTAATTTGAGAAGTAAATATTCTTAAATACTCACCTTATACAAATTACTTTTTGCATAAAGTGGTTCTTTAATTTTCTATTTTAACTGAGTAGGAGACCTTATGATGACTATTATTCGTCCCCCCCTCATATTCATCTTATTTGCCACGTTGTGTTTACCAGTGGTTACTACGGCACAAGAGACGACAGCTACGGTGCCTGCCGTGCCGGCGGTTGAGACGGTGGACATTAATACTGCGGATGTGGCCACGTTGGATCGTGTATTAGATGGAATTGGCGAGAAAAAGGCGCAAGCGATTGTTGACTGGCGCGAGAAACATGGATCGTTTAAGACGGTCTATGATTTGGAACAAATTTCTGGGATTGGCCCTAAAACGATTGAAAAAAACAAACACAGGATCGTTATTTCAGACCCTAGTGTGGCAACCGATGCCGCAACGACTCAAGCCCCAACCGCTGGTGACAACACGGATAGTTGTAAGACCAATTGCAATAAGACAGAGGCTAATAAGACGGATAACGCTACCACGAATAACAGTACTACGGACAGTAGCACTACTACGGACAGTGGCACTGACAAAAAAACGGGTGATAATTAGCAACACAGCGGAAGAGAGTCAGGACCGGCAGTCCTTAAAGGAAGGACTGCTGGTCTTTTTTTTCTTTGACAGTTGACAATAATGTTGATGTTGACAGAGACAGACAATAAAAAACCCTCAAAGGTCAAGACCCTTGAGGGTTAAAAAATCAAAATCCTGGCAGTGTCCTACTTTCACATGGGGAGACCCCACACTATCATCGGTGCTAAGTGGCTTCACTACCGAGTTCGGGATGGTATCGGGTGGTTCACACTTGCTATGGCCGCCAGGAAAACCTGTGCGTTTGGTTAAATCACAAACAAAAATCTTTAGGAAGCTGAGTAAAAGCTACAATCATAACTTAACTCTCATAACACTCCAAAACCTTTGGGTGTTATATGGTCAAGCCTCACGGGCAATTAGTACAAGTTAGCTTCACGCATTACTGCGCTTCCACACCTTGCCTATCAACGTCGTCGTCTTCGACGGCCCTTGAGGAGGGTTAAACCCTCGGGAAATCTAATCTTGAAGGAGGCTTCCCGCTTAGATGCTTTCAGCGGTTATCCCGTCCGTACATAGCTACCCAGCTATGCCATTGGCATGACAACTGGAACACCAGAGGTACGTCCACTCCGGTCCTCTCGTACTAGGAGCAGCTCCTCTCAAATCTCCAACGCCCACGGCAGATAGGGACCGAACTGTCTCACGACGTTCTGAACCCAGCTCGCGTACCACTTTAAATGGCGAACAGCCATACCCTTGGGACCGACTACAGCCCCAGGATGTGATGAGCCGACATCGAGGTGCCAAACACCCCCGTCGATGTGAACTCTTGGGGGGTATCAGCCTGTTATCCCCGGAGTACCTTTTATCCGTTGAGCGATGGCCCTTCCATACAGAACCACCGGATCACTAAGACCTACTTTCGTATCTGTTCGACTTGTTTGTCTCACAGTTAAGCACCCTTATGCCTTTGCACTCAATGCACGATTTCCGACCGTGCTGAGGGTACCTTCGCACTCCTCCGTTACTCTTTTGGAGGAGACCGCCCCAGTCAAACTACCCACCATACACTGTCCTCAACCCGGATGACGGGTCTAAGTTAGAACCCCGAACACATCAGGGTGGTATTTCAAGGACGGCTCCATGCAGACTAGCGTCCGCACTTCAAAGCCTCCCACCTATCCTACACAGATATGCTCAAAGTCCAGTGTAAAGCTATAGTAAAGGTTCACGGGGTCTTTCCGTCTTGCCGCGGGTATACTGCATCTTCACAGCAAATTCAATTTCGCTGAGTCTCGGATGGAGACAGTGGGGCTATCGTTACGCCATTCGTGCAGGTCGGAACTTACCCGACAAGGAATTTCGCTACCTTAGGACCGTTATAGTTACGGCCGCCGTTTACCGGGGCTTCGATCAAGAGCTTCGCTTACGCTAACCCCATCAATTAACCTTCCGGCACCGGGCAGGCGTCACACCCTATACGTCCTCTTTCGAGTTTGCAGAGTGCTGTGTTTTTAATAAACAGTCGCAACCCCCTGGCCTCTGCGACCTCTGAAGGCTCCAAGAGCAAGTCTTCTCACCTTCAAAGGCACACCTTCTCCCGAAGTTACGGTGTTAGTTTGCCTAGTTCCTTCACCCGAGTTCTCTCAAGCGCCTGAGTATTCTCTACTTGTCCACCTGTGTCGGTTTGGAGTACGGTTTCATATTATCTGAAGCTTAGAGGCTTTTCCTGGAAGCGTAGCATGAACCACTTCAGTTTCCGAAGAAACTTCGTCATCAGTTCTTGGTATTGAGATTCCGGATTTGCCTAGAATCTCTACCTACAACCTTAAACCGGCACAACCAACCGCCGGATGGTTTAGCTTTCTCCGTCCCCCCATCGCAATAATACAAAGTACAGGAATATTAACCTGTTTCCCATCGACTACGCATCTCTGCCTCGCCTTAGGGGCCGACTCACCCTGCGTCGTTTAACGTTGCGCAGGAACCCTTGGACTTCCGGCGTGCAAGTTCTTTCTTGCATTATCGCTACTCATGTCAGCATTCGCACTTCTGATACCTCCAGCAGACTTCTCAATCTGCCTTCACAGGCTTACAGAACGCTCCTCTACCACACGTATTACTACGTATCCACAGCTTCGGTATCTAGCTTGATCCCCGCTAAATCTTCCGCGCAGGCCGACTCGACCAGTGAGCTATTACGCTTTCTTTAAAGGATGGCTGCTTCTAAGCCAACCTCCTGGCTGTCTATGCCTTCCCACATCGTTTCCAACTAAGCTAGAATTTTGGGACCTTAACTGGTGGTCTGGGTTTTTTCCCTCTTCACGACGGATGTTAGCACCCGCCGTGTGTCTCCCGTGATTGCACTTCTCGGTATTCGGAGTTTGCAACGGTTTGGTAAGACTAGATGTCCCCCTAGCCGTAACAGTGCTCTACCCCCGAGAGTGATACACGAGGCGCTACCTAAATAGCTTTCGAGGAGAACCAGCTATCTCCGAGCTTGATTAGCCTTTCACTCCTATCCACACCTCATCCCCTACCTTTTCAACGGGAGTGGGTTCGGGCCTCCAATGGGAATTACCCCATCTTCACCCTGGGCATGGATAGATCGCCCGGCTTCGGGTCTATTTCCAGAGACTTAACGCCCTATTCAGACTCGGTTTCCCTACGCCTCCCCTATTCGGTTAAGCTTGCCACTGAAAATAACTCGCTGACCCATTATACAAAAGGTACGCAGTCACCTCACTTAATGAGGCTTCCACTGCTTGTACGCATACGGTTTCAGGTTCTATTTCACTCCCCTATCAGGGGTTCTTTTCACCTTTCCCTCATGGTACTTGTTCACTATCGGTCGATAACGAGTATTTAGCCTTGGAGGATGGTCCCCCCATCTTCAGACAGGATTTCACGTGTCCCGCCCTACTTATTGCACACTTAGTTCCACACATCACCTTTCACCTACGGGACTATCACCCTGTATCGTTGGACTTTCCAGACCATTTGACTAAATGATGTGCTAAAGAGTGCTGGCTGTTCCGCGTTCGCTCGCCACTACTTACGGAATCTCGGTTGATTTCTGTTCCTCTAGGTACTTAGATGTTTCAGTTCCCTAGGTTCGCTTCTATTCCCTATGTATTCAGAAATAGATACCTCTTACGAGGTGGGTTCCCCCATTCGGATATCTCCGGATCGATGTCTGTTTGCCGACTCCCCGAAGCTTTTCGCAGGCTACCACGTCCTTCATCGCCTGTTATCGCCAAGGCATCCACCATATGCGCTTATTCACTTGACCATATAACCCCAAAAATTCTGGAGTCAGATGTTATTTAATAACTCGATTTTCATTGAATTTTGTTACAACTGCAATATACCCAACATATCACTTATCTGAACTAAGATAAATAATAATTGAACATTTTTCTTTTACTTCAGCTTCCTAAATTGTTAAAGAGCATTTACTAAAGCATTTACTAAATTCTAACGTTTAGTGGTAAGCATTGACAAATCAACGCTTACCACTAAAAATCAGTATTGGTGGAGCTAGGCGGGATTGAACCGCCGGCCTCCTGCGTGCAAAACAGGCGCTCTCCCAGCTGAGCTATAGCCCCAGCTATCTTGGTGGGTCTAGGTGGACTCGAACCACCGACCTCACCCTTATCAGGGGTGCGCTCTCACCACCTGAGCTACAGACCCGCAATGCTTTGTTACTAGATCAAGTAATTTGTGTGGACACTTACATTTAGAGACTGAATCCGTTTCTTTAAAGGAGGTGATCCAGCCGCAGGTTCCCCTACGGCTACCTTGTTACGACTTCACCCCAGTCATGAACCATACCGTGGTAAGCGTCCTCCTTGCGGTTAGACTACCTACTTCTGGTACAACCCACTCCCATGGTGTGACGGGCGGTGTGTACAAGGCCCGGGAACGTATTCACCGCGGCGTGCTGATCCGCGATTACTAGCGATTCCGACTTCATGGAGTCGAGTTGCAGACTCCAATCCGGACTACGAACAGTTTTGTGAGATTGGCTCCCCCTCGCGGGTTTGCGACCCTCTGTACTGTCCATTGTAGCACGTGTGTAGCCCTCCCCGTAAGGGCCATGATGACTTGACGTCATCCCCACCTTCCTCCGGTTTGTCACCGGCAGTCTCCCTAGAGTTCCCGACCGAATCGCTGGCAACTAGGGACAAGGGTTGCGCTCGTTGCGGGACTTAACCCAACATCTCACGACACGAGCTGACGACAGCCATGCAGCACCTGTCTCTCAGTTCCCGAAGGCACCGAGTCATTTCTGACAAGTTCTGAGGATGTCAAGGGGAGGTAAGGTTCTTCGCGTTGCATCGAATTAAACCACATGCTCCACCGCTTGTGCGGGCCCCCGTCAATTCATTTGAGTTTTAACCTTGCGGCCGTACTCCCCAGGCGGAGAACTTATCGCGTTAGCTACGATACTGAGGGATTGACTCCCCCAACATCTAGTTCTCATCGTTTAGGGCGTGGACTACCAGGGTATCTAATCCTGTTTGCTCCCCACGCTTTCGTACCTCAGCGTCAGTATCAGGCCAGGCAACCGCCTTCGCCACTGATGTTCCTCCATATATCTACGCATTTCACCGCTACACATGGAATTCCGTTGCCCTCTCCTATACTCTAGCCAAGTAGTATCGAATGCAGTTCCCAGGTTAAGCCTGGGGCTTTCACATCCGACTGACTTAGCCGCCTACGCACGCTTTACGCCCAGTAATTCCGATTAACGCTTGCACCCTCTGTATTACCGCGGCTGCTGGCACAGAGTTAGCCGGTGCTTCTTATTTTGGTAACGTCAATACTGACAGGTATTAGCTATCAGCTTTTCTTCCCAACCGAAAGTGCTTTACAACCCGCAGGCCTTCTTCACACACGCGGCATTGCTGGATCAGGCTTTCGCCCATTGTCCAATATTCCCCACTGCTGCCTCCCGTAGGAGTCTGGGCCGTGTCTCAGTCCCAGTGTGGCTGGTCGTCCTCTCAGACCAGCTACCGATCGTCGCCTTGGTAGGCTATTACCCCACCAACAAGCTAATCGGACATAGGCTCATCTATTAGCGCGAGGTCTTACGATCCCCCGCTTTCCCCCGTAGGGCGTATGCGGTATTAGCTTAAGTTTCCCTAAGTTGTCCCCCACTATTAGGCAGATTCCTATGTATTACGCACCCGTCCGCCACTCGTCAGCACCCTTGCGGGCCTGTTACCGTTCGACTTGCATGTATTAAGCATGCCGCCAGCGTTCAATCTGAGCCATGATCAAACTCTTCAATTTTAACTTTTTTGCATAAAATGCAATTCTGGACTCAAACGCAAGCACGTACTCAAATCTTAAATTGAGGTTACTTACTTTGAAAAATCTTTAAAACATTAGATTCAATCTTTCAATGCAAGTACCCACACAAATTACTTGATCCACTTTTTTAAAGAGCAATACCGGCCATAACCCGATTATGAATATAGGATATGGCCTTGATAATCCCTCGTTGTTATTATCAACACAAAGGATAAAAAATTCAACATCTCACATACACACTTACTAATATGGTATGCACTCAATAAATAATCACAACTAAGCTCCCCTATTATGGGGACAACCCAAATACTAATCAAGAGGCAATCTAAAACTTTTTTCCTCTTCGAACTGAGTCATTACTACTTGGGTGCTACCTCATCAAGCATACTGCTTAATCTAAGGAAGTCACCTTCAAAACCCTAATTGCGCATGAACACCAAATATCTAAATGTTCACGTTTCCAACATTGCCATCACACTATCAGCAACGAGTTTCCTATTATAAGGGCACTCTTCAATTATGTCAAGTAGCTTTTCAAAACTATTTTCAAAACTATTTTCGCTTTAACCTAACTGGAGTCCCTCTATAAATATCTTGAAGGACATCTCAACGATGTAACCAATTATGGAGGCGCTCTCCAAGTATATCAAGTAGTCTTTAGAAACTATTTTCTGAAAACTTAACATTGCCGTTCATATGTCCCAGCAACGAGTTCCTAATTATATGGACACTTTCCAAGATATACAAGGGGTAGTCTGAAAAGATTTTAAAAATCTCCGAGTAATTCCTCTCATTAAAGAATGTATGTTTCCAACTCTAACGAGTTCCATATAATAGGGGGCGTTTTCAATCTATCAAGCATTTTTCGGAAAATTATTTTGGTTTCCCGTGATATATCAGTGTCACCGCCTATATAAGGCTTACCATATTTGATATATTGGATAACAATATTTTGAATCAAATTCAAGAATTTACGCAACAGTTTCTGTGAAAATTTTATATGTATATTGGCAGATTGTGTACATCCATTTACCCTTCCAAACCATAAGTATCTAGGAAATTTGCTATGTTATGTAAATTCCCACAAAATATTATTTTACACCCGTCTATAAAGATGGTGCTATTTTTGATTTTATCAACTCTACAAAACGGAATTAAGAATTTAGTTCATAACTATTTATAGACGAAGTTTGATAAAACAACCAACCATAATGAATATTATGATATTTATTTATTCATAACTCCATTTTCAATTTAACAAATTAATGAACATATTTATTATAAATTTTTAGTATTACTTTTCTCAAAAAAATATTACAATCTTCTTTTTCACAATACATCAATATATGTTTTTATTATAAAAATGAACATTCATACGCTTTACACACTCTTATTTTTACTCCTCTTTACTACTTCGTCTGCGGCCCATTTTCAAGTGCTACTCCCTTCTTCTAACATCATCAACGCGACAGATTCCAAAACTGTTGAAATCACCGCTATGTTCACTCATCCCATGGAACAAGGTCCCATGATGGAAATGGCACCACCTAAACAATTTGGGGTTCTGGTCAACGGCCACAAAGAAGATTTATTGACCACTTTGCAACCTAAATTGCAGGATGGCAAAACCTTCTTCTCCATCTCCTATTCGTTGAAAACACCGGCAGACTATATTTTCTTTATAGAACCTGCACCTTATTGGGAACCTGCCGAAGGCAAATTGATTATTCACTACACCAAAGTGGTTGTTGATGCCTTTGATGCCCAAGCGGGTTGGGACAAGTTGGTCGGGTTCCCCGTGGAAATTGAACCCCTTGTGCGTCCTTATGGACTGTGGACGGGCAACGCTTTTTCTGGTCTTGTCAAAAAGGATGGCAAACCTGTGTCCTTCGCCCAAGTTGAAGTTGAATATTTCAACGTGGGTAAAAAAATCAAAATTCCTGCTGACCCCTTTATCACTCAAGTGATAAAAACCGACGCCAACGGCGTTTTCACCTACACGATGCCCAAAGCCGGCTGGTGGGGATTTGCCGCGCTTCTCGACGGAGATGACACTTTGCCTAATCCCAAAGGCGAACCCGTTCCAGTCGAACTGGGCGCACTGATTTGGGTGCGAACAGTTGACATGGAATAGGAAGAAACTAAGTTTCTAACAGAAACTTAGTTTCTGTTTGCCAACCATTTCTGAATCAATTACATTCACTTCGAAAACTTCATTTATTATGCACCTCGCTGACGGCATTTTATCTACTCCTATGTTACTCACCGGCGCCACTCTGTCTGTCGTCGGCATAACCATCGGTTTAAAAAAATTACAAGAGGAACGTATCCCCCAAGTGGCCCTTCTCACCTCCACTTTTTTTGTCGCCTCACTTATTCATCTCCCCCTGGGACCTGCCAGCATCCATCTCGTTCTAAATGGTCTCATTGGTCTCCTCTTAGGTTGGGCCACTTTTCCCGCCATTCTCATTGCACTCTTCCTCCAAATGATGCTGTTTGGCTTTGGTGGTCTTACCGTGTTGGGCATCAATACCTTCAATATGGCTTTCCCAGCCCTTCTCTGTTTTTACTTATTCGGGCCTCTGATTGCCAAACCCACTCAAACTCAAACGACTCTTTTCTGCACCAGTTTCGTTGCCGGGGCCTTGACTATTTTACTGAGTAGTTTTCTGTTAACCTTCTCACTTTGGGCATCTGGTCAAGCCTATCAGCAATTGACTCAACTCATCTTCATTGCCCATCTTCCCCTCATGGTGACAGAAGGATTGATTACCGGCACCATTGTCACTTTTCTGCGGCAAGTTCGGCCCGAATTACTTAGTCAGCTTGCGTAACCACATCCAAAGAAACTAAGTTTTTTCAAAAAACTTAGTTTCTCATCCGCCACATTTTCCCGATAGAACCTTTTCATGCCTCATTTTCACTCCTATTTACCTCCCCTCATTTTCGCCTTCAGCTTCCTTTGGCTACCCCAAGCCCATGCCCATAAAATCAAACTCTTTGCCACTGCCCAAAGCAATCTCATCACCGGCTATGCCTACTATCCGGGCGGCGGTAAGATCAGCAATACAACCATTCAAGTGTCTGGTCCCGAAGGACTTTCGCTTGGGGAAACGACAACCAATGACCAAGGTGAATTTACTTACACCGCCACCTCTCGCATGGTTCACACCTTCACCTTAAATACCACTGATGGACACTTTGCCACTTATACCATCAGTGCGGAAGAATTAAGTGATACGTTACCTTCACCTCATTCCAATAGTCCTGACAAGACGACTCTCATTGAACACACTTCCCCACCAGCCACACCGCTTTCTATTTCTCCACAAGAATTAGAACCACTCTTGGAAAAGACCCTCAACAGACATATCCGTCCATTACGTGAACAACTAGAAAATTATCAAGAACAAATACGCCTACACGACATCTTAGGAGGTATTGGCTATATTTTTGGTATCATGGGCTTGATTTTTTATTGGAAAAAGCATAAATAGACGGGAGCGCAAAGCTACGCTTTGAACTCCTGTATTTAAATTTAAACTAAATAAGGATAACACGCCATGACTCATACTAAAATACTTCCCACCGATTGGGAAGTTCCTCCACCCCTTCGGGCCCGCTTTGGGGAACAAGCGGGCCACCAACGCATGATGGCAAATGCCGGTCATCTGCTTCTTGTCTTACATGAACCACCGGCACCCAACGTTAGCGAACGTCAAGCCAAGGTGTTTTGGCGTAACCCTCAAGGCATCTGGAAAGTGTCAGATACCTCAGAGAACGGCTTAAAAGCTCTTCAACAATATCTTCATAAATATCTATATGTCATTGAAAAGTTAGAAAAACAACTCGATTCTGCTAAACAAGCCCAAGACTTCTTTCAAATCTTGCGCACCGCAACTCCCTTGCTACGATCTGTAAGACACATGCACCATACGTTACGACAAGCCCGCGAGACTTTTCCAGAAGTTCGAGAACTGATTCTCTGTCGTGACCAAGCCTATCAATTGGAACGCACCTTAGAATTACTCCATACCGAAGCCCGATATGCACTGGATTTCACCATTGCGCAACACAGCGAAGAACAAACCCAACATGCTGAACAAATTGCCAAGTTCAATAACCGTCTCCAATTACTAGCCAGTTTCTTCCTCCCCCTGACCACCCTGGCCACGGTATTCGGGATGAACTTTCCGCAAACGATGAGTTACTTTGACAGTTTCCTAACCTTTTGGGTGGTACTCATCATGGGAATCACACTGGGGATTTACCTCAAACGTAAAGTTTGATAAGGGTGACGTGCTAATATTCCGAAAAATTTGTACACAAGAAATTTGAAATGTTTTGTAGCACCACGGGACTGGAGGCTTCAGCCGGTGGACATTCATACTGTGGGACTGGAGGCTTCAGCCGGTGAACATTCATACTGCGGGACTAGAGGCTTCAGCCGGTAGCAATCCTCATTCTTTCAATCGAAGGAAAAAGGTCACCCCGAAATGAATCGCCAGGTGGACTAGAGGCTTTAGCCGTAAGGTGCAGAGCAGATATTAAAATCACCGTGCCCCCCCTCCGGCTGAAGCCTCTAGTCCACCATCATTTTAATTTTTTGGCCACTTTAACTCTTTAACTTAATGGCATTGCAACTGAAGCCTCTAGTCCGGTAGTTTCGATAGCACTATTGACAACATATTTAACTCCCTCTATAATAAAACTGACAACTAAAAAATTGCACACTTTCAAATCAACACACCATCATGGACACCAACGAATTTAAACGGCGTCGGCAACGACTCCTAGAACTCATGGGCAAAGGCAGTATGGCTATTTTACCCACAGCCCCTGAAAAGAACCGCAATAGCAACACTCGCTACCCCTATCGATCTGATAGTAATTTTTATTATCTGACTGGTTTTCCAGAACCTGAAGCCATCGCAGTCTTCATTCCAGAACGAGAACAAGGTCAATATATTCTCTTCTGCCGCGAGAAAAACGCTGAAAAAGAAACCTGGGAAGGTCGACGCGTCGGCCCCGACGGGGCTAAAGCCCTCTATGGTGCTGATGACGCTTTTCCTTTGTCTGAATTAGACAAACTGGTCCCCCCCATGATAGCCACTTGTCAACGTCTCTTTTATCCCCTGGGCTATGTTGAAGACTTTGACAAACTCATTATGGGCTGGATGAATGGCTTACGCAGACGAGTCCGGGAAGGCATTGTCACCCCCACCACCATGGTCGACCTAGCCTATGTGATTCACGAACTGCGGTTGCGCAAAACCGAGGCGGAACTGTCAAATATGCGCAGGGCCACCGACATCAGCATTCGCGCCCATAAACGCGCTATGGCATTGTGTCGTCCCGGTCTCCACGAATACCAACTGGCCGCCGAAATTGAACACGAATTTGCCAAAAGTGGCTGTCGTTCCCCTGCTTATCCCACCATTGTGGCCAGTGGCGCCAATGCCTGCATTCTCCACCATCCTGACAAGTATGATGTGCTTCAAGACGGGGACTTGGTACTCATTGATGCGGGTGCGGAATTGGACTACTACGCTTCCGATATTACTCGCACTTACCCAGTCAATGGACGTTTCAACAAGCAACAGAAAATCATCTATGAACTGGTTCTAAAAGCCCAAAAAGCGGCCATTAACAAAGTCTATGCCGGCAACCGTTGGATTGAACCCCATCAAGCGGCCATCCAAGTTATTACGGAAGGATTGAAGGATTTGGGCATCTTGGTAGGTAAAGTAGAAGACTTGATTCAAGAGGAAGCCTATAAGAAGTTTTACATGCACCGCATTGGTCACTGGTTAGGAATGGACGTCCACGACGGCGGCGTCTATAAAGTGGAGGAAGAGTGGCGCGAATTGAAACCGGGCATGGTGATGACAGTTGAACCCGGTATTTACCTGCCCGCCATCCCAGAAGTGCCTGACGAATGGAGAAATATCGGCGTCCGCATCGAAGACAACGTCTTGATAACCGAAGGTGGCCATGAGGTGTTAACCGCCAACTTGCCCAAGACGGTTTGGGAAATTGAAGAATTTATGGCGAATAATCAAACTCAGGCGCAAAACGTGTACGGATACGATGAATCTGGATATGATACTGGGGGGATGGCAGAAAAACCGGATCTGTTGGTGAGAAGCAGAAATTTGGTTGACGATGATATTGATTCTGCTGATGTGGAGAAGGATGCGACGGATTTTGATTTTGGGAATTAAGCCGTTGCCATAATTATGTAGTAACTGTTTCGGGAACAGGCGTAGCTACTTTCCCGAAACTCGTGGTTCTATCCCCAGTCAAGCGATTCGGACATTTTGTCTAACGCCCCTTATTTAACTCACCTCATGCAACGGCACCGCAGAAACTCAGTTTCTTTAAGAAACTGAGTTTCTTATTACTCCTTGCGTAAGGTGAGTTACTATATATACGCAACATCTACGGAGTCCAAAACACGTTTTGGACAATTCCTACCCAAAACGGGTTTTGGGACTCCAACACGGACTCCAACACACATTTTGGACAATTCCTACCCAAAACGTGTTTTGGGACTCCAACGATGAGAAATGGGGGATTGCTTATCCATTATCCAAACTCAATTCTGACACGGTGCAAAACAAGTTTGTGGAGGCAAGGGCGAAGAGGATAACCATGGCACTTGTTCTTGCTTCGTATCCATTGCCACTCGAACCCCCACTTCATTGAAAAACTCCAACAACTTCAGGGATGGCTTCTCTCGCAACACTGCCAACAATTTGGCCGTATACGTCCCATTCCGTCCTTTGCCATCATCAGCCGTATTCCCAGGTTGCGTGGCATAAACAATGATTGACCCCGTGGGCGCGTCCATTTTGGCAAGTCCTCTGGAACCCTTAGAACCTCTGGAAAGTCCGCGTCCAAAGGTGATGCTACGGCAAGCATCTAAAATGATAATGTTGACACCATTGTGAACCTGTTCCATCTGATCTAAAATGTGATTGGCCCCGATGGTGGCAAGTTTTACATCTGCTTCCCTGTTCAACTCGGCATTGAGGGGGATCAGATAATTCAAATTTTCATACTGCAATCCATGTCCTGAATAATAGAACAAAGCGACTCCTCCATCTTCCAACATCGCCCCAAAGTCGCCAATGGCTTGCCCCATTTCTTGATAAGTGGCATCCGTTTTTAAAATGACCTCAAAACCTAACTTCTTGAGTTCAGCGGCCAAATCGGTGGCATCGTTGATGGGATTGTGTAACGGCCTCTCCTGGTATGTTTTATTGCCAATGACTAGGGCCACTTTTTTTCCAGACGGCGGGGCCGAAGTGAGAACATCCGATTTTGGAGGGGGGTTGCCTTCACAAGGACTGACCTGCGGTCCTTTCCAACATCCTGTCTGTTGCGTTCCATCTGCTTTAAACAACGTTCCCTCACCCTCCCGTTTATTAGTCTTCCAGTGACCGACGTATTTGTTTCCACCACCGATATTCCCAATATAGGTCCCCAATCCCTCAAATTGGCCTTCTACATAACTTCCGTCATAACTTGATCCATCATTCCAACTCTCTTTCCCCAGCCCATGTTTTTTCCCATTTTGCCAATCTCCTGTATAAGTGCCACGTCCTTCCCAAACGCAGGTTCCCTGACCACTTTGACAATTGCCGGTGGTGCAATTGGGACATGATTGGGCATAAGCAAGAGAGGTTGCAACCAGCGAAATGACCGATATTGGAATAGCAAACAGTTGTAGTTTCATAAAAGTTCTCTAAGTGAGTTGAGTTAAGTTGAACGATGTTGTTTGATTAATGGGCTAATAATGCAATGCAAGCAGAAACTCAGTTTCTTTAAAACATCTGTTTTAGGTGGTTAACGATTGGAATGGAGGCGTTAGCCTCCACTCCACCAGCGTCACGCCCGGATGTATTCATGTATTAAAAAATGTTGAACACAAGGTACGATAATGAGAAATTATAGCATAGTGAAAAATGTTTCTCAATCCACACTTGATAATTCTCAAAGACGGTATTATATATAGAAGCGATTTTATAAAAACTATAACCACTATATATATAATATAATAAAACAATCCCCACCACTCATTAACAGTTTATCACAAGTAAAAAATGACAGACAAGTAAAACCCGTTTCCATCACCAATAACAACAAAAAATCTATGAGACCTATTCAGCCTCGTGATAGAAGGTCTTTATGGCTGGCCATGGCCATGGGTGTCCCTGGCCTATTGTATGCCAATCCATCTCTCTCCGACACCCAACAGATGTTGTCGGCCCAAACTCAGGTTCATGTCCGTCATATTATCCTTGATGGCATTGATCCTGACCGTTTCCAATATCTTCCCCCCTCTTTTTCTTATGGTCACTGTTTTCTAAAGAAAGATAAAATCAATTCTGAGAACCGTACTGGTATCTTCGTTGCCAATTGTATTCTCACCTTTGACGAATTGCAAGCCTTTAAAAATGATTTGACTCGTTACTACATTGACAACTCTCATGAAGAAATTTCGAATTGCGACACGGCCAAAACCAAAGAAGAGGGTAAGACTTGCGATACCGTTCAACACCAATTCCTCAATTCCGGTGCCCTCCTCCCTGACCAACCAGTCAAGGAGACTAACAATGACATTACCATTCGCATCATTGAGGGTCGGTTAACCGACATTCAGTTTGATAAGTTGATCCTGTTTCCCCATGCGTATCATCCCCTGGGCAACACCGTCGCCGACTGGTTTCTGAGTCGCTATATCAAACGCCGTCTCCTCTATCCCAATGACGACCTACAAATTTTAGACATGGTCGAACTGCGAAGACGGTTGGAACTTCTGCAACAAGACCCTGATCCACAACGTCCCTTGTTGCAAGGTCTTCAAGGACGAGTGGCCCCTGATCCTAATAATGAACTGGGTCAAGGTCTCTTGAAACTAGATGCCTACGAAGCCAATCCTTTTGAAGTTAACGTCACTGTCAGCAACCATCGTCCTCCTAATATTGGCGCCTATCTGGGTCAACTGGAATTGTCTCACCACAACTTGATAGGTGGTGGTGACGTGTTGTCTCTTAGCACTGGCATTAGCACTGGAACAAGAGACAACCGCGGTAATTACACCATAGGCTATAGTTTTCCTTTCCGCCTTCCCCTAAATCCTCTGGGTTACGATACCACCTTTGCGGTTGCGTTCGATAGAAGTGATTCAGAAGTCGTCACCGAACCCTTTGAACATCTGGATGTGAAAATTGCCAGTGATTCAAAAACGACAACCTACTCCTTACGTCAACTGCTTTGGCAGAGTTACCCACCACCGCCACCAACGACGGATAGCCAGAAAAGACGGGCTTATCAGGAGGTTGCCGTTGATTTAAGAATCGAACAGCGCCACAATGTCACCTTTTTAGATGACCTCCCCTTCTCTTTCTCCGCGGGGGCCACTCAGGGAGAGACTGAATATGACGTGTTACGCTTCTCACCTCAATATCTTAGCCGTGACACTCAAAATGTCTTCTATGCACGGGGTACGTTCAGTTTTGGACTGGATGACTTCCTTGACTCCCCCACCCTAGATGGTTGGAAAAACGGTTGTTCCATGGCCGATAGCAAATTTGTCACAGGCATTTTTCAATTACAATGGTTTGGTTATCTCAATCAATGGCAACCAGCTAAATCGACAACAGCGGACTCCTCGACAGAAGTTTCCTGGTTGACGAACCAGTTGTCAAACCGGTTTTGGGCCAGCAACTTGCTGATGCGTACCAATGCCCAATTTTCCAGTACGGGCGACGTACCCACTGATCCTGATTGTTACAAAGGTTATCCAGATGGCCAGAAACCCGAAAATCTCAACAAACTCAAACTCCTGGCCCTCGAAAAATTCTCCTTAGGTGGTGCCTCCTCCGTGCGTGGCTACCGCGAAAACCTCCTCCTCCGTGATCAAGCGATATTTGCTTCCATAGAATGGCGGTTGCCTCTTTTTTATCTCCCTTTTCCCGGTCTCAGTCAACGTGGCGATGGCCTATTATGGGTTGTGCCTTTTGTCGATTATGGACGGGGTCGGGATGGTGATCCAGGGGGTGATAAAGAAGATGTAGCATACAACGATTCCAAGGTCCCCAAAGATATTTCAAGTGTAGGCTTGGGCCTCCTCTGGTCCCCCCATAAGATGATTGATACCCAATTATATTGGGGAAAACCGCTACGAAATGTCAAGGCGCCAGAAGGAGAAGAACATGATTTGCAAGATGAAGGGATACACTTTCAGGTGCAAATGAAGTGGCCATTTTAGTTCCATATAGTGGTCAAAGAAACTCAGTTTCTTTAAAGTATAGTGTAGGGTGGGCAACGTGTTTGGGTTGCCTACCATTTCCCTACTATGCAGTATATAACATAGGACTTACGCAACCGTTTTTGTAACTATTTAATTTTACACACCCTCACCCCCCTACCCCCCGTACACGGGGGGACTCCCTCCCCGCGTGCGGGGAGGGTTGGGGTGGGGTAAAGACCAGCGGTTGCGTAAGTCCTCTAACAGATAGAAACTCCTTATTATGAAACCATACCGATTTCAACTGATTCCAGTTTTACGCTTCACAATGCTGTCAAGCCTCCTCCTCCTGTGGCCATGTTCTTTGCCAGCCATAGGCCCAGATGACGATGTACGAGTGAAGGTGGAACAAGCCAGAAGCCTCATTTCAGAAGCCATGGCAACCATTGGTACCACGGGCACTCCTGACACCACTAAGAAGAAGGCACTGCTTGCTGACCGCCCCGAATTTGAAAGACTCTTGGTTCAAGCCGATCAGTTATTATATTTTTCTAGCGCAGACCCACTACGTCGCGCCATTTTCCTTGTCCAACAAAACGCTTTACCCAACGACAATGTGGCCCTAGAAATGGTCTATCGTCTCTACTGGCAACTTGGCAAACTCTTAGCCCACAAGGGAAACTGGCAACCTGCTGCCGAATCTTATCAACAGGCACGAGACACTTTAGAGACACTGCGGAACCTCTCTATCGATTCTGATGAACCGGAAAAACAACGCAAAGAACAACGGAAGGCTTATTTACAATATTTGCAACCTAAGTTAAGGAAGGTCTATTACCAACTGGTGGACCTGTTACTCAAATCCTACCAGACATCTCAGGATGCAAAATTCTTAAAAGAGGTTATTAAGACCGTAGAATTTCTGAAACAGGTCGAACTGCAAAATGTTTACCAAGACGAATGCCTTGTTGGTAGCACCGATTCCGTCGATAAACATTTAGATTCACACACGGCCATTCTTTACCCTGTCATCTTCCCCACCGATGTGGAAGTACAGGACCGTTCCTTGGAACTGTTTTTTCTCACTTCCAAGGATGCCGGGAAGGAGGCGGATATTCAATGGCTACATGATGCCGCTATAGGGCGTACTTCGGTGGAAAAAACTGAACAGATTAACGATCAAGCCAGTGTACTTCTCAATCATATTACACATCAAAATGAAATTAACGAGAAGGGCGAGTGTTATTCTTCGACAGAATTGCGGAAAGCTGGAAATTACTTGTATAATCGGATAATTAAGCCAGTTGAAATTCGCTTAAAGGAAGATGGTATCCAAACCCTGATATTTGTCCCAGATGGCAAGTTGCGGACGATCCCGTTGATTGCCCTTTCAGATGACCGGGGACAATTTGTCATCGACAAAAATGTTGCGGTGGTCACCATTCCTGGCGTGTCCTTGACCACCTCTGTAAAAGGCAAATCCTCCATAAGCAAACATTCACGAATATTTTTAGGAGGAATTTGGAAAGGTGAAGGTGCGGTGGAACACCAGGATCAAATCCAACCCACTTTGAACGCATTAGGGGTAGGCAGTCTCAAGATCACAGAAACTCAAGAATCGCTGATCCAAATTCAACAGTTCTATCCGAATAGCAAAATTTTTATAGACAACGATTTCACCATTGAAAATATCACCGGTGAAATAAGGGCGGCACACCTGGCACCCTATACGATAGTCCATTTTAACACTCATGCCGCTTTTCGGGCCGATGATCCAGACAATACTTTTTTGCTGACTCACAATACCATTAAGGACCCCGCCAACAAACTCATTATGAAGGATTTGCAAGACATTTTGAGACTGGGAGAAGAACGCGCCGTGGAGTTACTCACGTTAAGTGCTTGTGAAACGGCCAAAGGTAGTGACCAGTTCACAGATGACCGGGCCGCCTTTGGACTGGCTGGCATAGCTTTTAAAACCGGCGCCAAAAGCGTGTTGGCCTCACTTTGGCGCGTCGAACCCAAACGGACTTCGGAATTGATGCGTCGATTTTACCAAACCTTGGCGGACGGGAAAACTAACAAGGTTGACGCCTTACAAACAGCGCAACGAGAGTTAATGAAATTTGACCCTCCACCCAAAGATTGTGGTGGGGAGAACACCCGAAAAGAAGCGTTTGTCAAGGATTGGGCACCGTTTATTTTGATCGGGAATTGGAAGTGATGATTCAAGTTCACTCCTCAGTGGAGTGGAGGCTTACGCCTCGACCTGAAAATGGTCTGACCATTTATCTCGACGCGGATGATAAAGCGGCACAATATCACCGCGATCTGGGTCAATGGAAGCTAAATCACTGCCCTTGTGTTTATTACAGATAGCACAAGATAAAGCCAGATTATTCGCTGCCGTTAGACCGCCATGTTTTTCAGAAATGATATGGTCGATTTGATGCGTAATTAAAACGAAGGTATCGGGGATAAGACAATATTCACAACATCCTCTGGCACGTTCATAAACTAACCGCCGTAACTCGGCAGGAATATAGGAGATACTCATAGTCATTCAGATGAAGGCGTTTGAAGTTTCAAATAAGCACGCAATTTGGCCAACCGCACCAGGTGTTCCAAATATTCATACTGTTGCCACTGCTGTTCTTCTATCGAAGTCAGTCCAACGGTACGATGTTTATCTAATAACGCCTCCACTTGGGCTTGCAACGTTTGAGACGGGTGAAATGCCAAAATTTCGGCATTTGAAGGTAACTTGGCGAAAAATTCCATGACCTCTGCGGCGTCTTGGAAACCGACAGGAACCTCGGTGTGAACTTCACGTAACCCCAGTTCTAACAACTGTGGCGGCTGTCTTTCAAGGGGACGTAACCAAATAGCCAAGTCGTTGGGGAAATTGAGAGTGATTTGCATAAACGATTTATTCTATTTCAGTAATGGAAAACCAATAACAGAATATACGGTCTGAACAAATAAAGTCAAGAAAAATTCGCGGTATTGCGCAGAAACTCAGTTTCTAACAAATGAGAAACTCCCTAGCTTTCCTAAACCTCGAAGGTGGAGGCAAAGCTAAACCATTTACACATTTAACCTAAATAGGAAAAACATCATGAAAACTTATCTACCACATACCCTCACAGCCCTCTTTCTCCTCTGCTGTCTGCCAGCCCACGCCCAAAACATCACTTTGGACGGCACCACAGGTCCGCACCCTGGCCAAATTCAGCCTCTCACGGGTCCCAATTACACGATTGACGCCACTCAAGGCACGACTCTGGGTAGCAATCTATATCACAGTTTCCAAACCTTCAATCTCTTCCAAAACGAGAGTGCCACTTTCACGGGACCTACTGACATTCGTAACGTCGTCAACCGCGTCACAGGCGGTTCCTCCACCATTGATGGCCTCCTCCAAAGCACGATGCCCAATGCCAATTTTTACTTCCTCAATCCCAATGGCGTCTTCTTTGGCCCCCATGCGTCGGTCAATGTGCCTAATTCGTTTTATGTCAGTAGTTCTGCCAATCCGCAAATTGGGGAGGCGAGTGCCTTAGTGGCGGCGGGACCAGCGGGGTTTCAGGGGATGCCGTTGTTGACGGGGGAGAGGGCGGAGAGGTTTGGGTTGTTGGATATTGATGTTAGTTCTTTGGGGGGAGAAGGGGCGAAGACGTTGGGAGGCGAAGGGGAGACTGTGACTATTCGTGGGAGTGGTTCGGTGCCGAGTTTGGAGGTGATGGGGAATGAGATAAGTTTGGAGAATGCCAAAATTCGGGCCGAAGCAGAAAAATTATCTTTTCACTCCAGTGGGTCTTTAGTGATTAATGATTCAGAAATTAGAAGTTCTCGTCCTAACACGGTCATTGAGATGACAGCGGATAATTTAAAGATCAACCGTACTACAGAAGCCGGCGGCCCTACTATAAGAATGAACGCCGGCGATGAAGATGCAGGTCAAGTCAGACTTGAGGCTAGAACCATAGAAATGACAGGCAATAGCAATAACACGATGCCTTTACTTGATGGTTCAAGTTATGGTACAGGAAAAGCGGCAGACTTCAGAATAATTGCAAATGATCAATTTATTTTGAGAGACGCAATGATTATGGCCAATACCATCGAGAACGCCGCCGGAAAAGGTGGCACAGTATCCATCTTGAGTAACAACGGTCTAGTGAATCTCTCAAACTCTTCTCTTCAGGCAACTACAAAAGGTTCAGGAAGGGCCGGAAATATAAGCATCTTCAATGCAAAACAGGTAGATTTGGAGAAAGAGAGTCTGATAGTTGCTAGCACGATGAGTAGTGGTGACGGTGGCGTTATAAGTATTAATACGGGTACTTTGAACGTAGAAAAATCCGCCATTGCGGTTGGTACCCTGGGTACCGGGAAAGGTGGCAATTTGAATATTCAAGCAACGCAAAGTATCACTCTTTCTGGGGCAAGTGGATGGAGTAGTTCTCGACAACCGCAACCCTCATCACCTCCTGAGTCTATCCCATTGTTCACCATTGCCGTCGATTCAAGAAATGAGTCTTCTGGCGGAGATGCTACGAATGGTCAGCCCGTCGTGATTGAAACACCGCACTTAGAACTAAATAATGGGGCTGTCATTAGTTTGGCAACCTTTGGCCAAGGCCAGGGTGGTAATTTGGAGATCAGGGCGGATAATATTTCCGTGACTGACTCAAATATTGTTTCAGGCACAGCCGCATCTGGCCAAGGTGGGAATATAGACATTTATACCAACGCACTGACCCTCAGTGGCGAACCCAGAGAACTTTTGCCAGAATTCTTACCAGACAGAGTATTTTCAAGCATTGAACTCAGTACCATCGGCGATGGCAATGCCGGCAATTTAAGGATTGAACCCAAATCAGGAACACCACCGACTATTAATATCCTTGACGGCGCCTCTATTAGTTCCTCCAGTAACTCTACCTCGGGGTCTGGAAAAGCGGGGGGGCTAATTATGAATGCTGGAACAGTGAACTTGAATCGGGGCACTGTCATGGCGAAAACAGTTGGTCTAGGAGAAGGTGGAAAGATTAGAATAACAGCTAATCAAGTAGCTTTGGATAATGAAAGTGAAATTGACGTCGAGACCACTGGTTCAAATAAAGCGGGAAGTTTGAGTATCACGGCTACCCGTGAAGTGAGTCTCAACGGCAACAGTTCCATAACCGCTTCTACTGAGGGGAAGGGGGAAGGGGGGGCTATCAGCTTGACAGTCAACTCTGGGAATTTAAATGTGAACAACCAATCCTCCATTAGTGCGTCCACCAAAGGGGAAAAAGACGCTGGTCGTTTAGGAATTACTGCCAACGAGGTTAATCTGACCGACAACAGTTTGATAAATGCGGCTACTTTTGGTAAAGGGCGTGGAGGAGATTTAAATGTAGAAGCCAATAAACTGTCTGTGACCAACTCCAACATCATTGCAGCTACCGGAACCGGTGGAGGTGAAGCCGGTAAAGTAGAAATTCGCACTGCTGACATGAACCTTTCGGGCTATGGTACGCATCCCGACTTGCCACCACGCGGTGAACCTTATGCCACTCTGGAAGTCAGCACCGCCGGTTATGGCAATGCCGGAGACTTGACTATTGGTCCCAAATCGGGTGGCTACCGCCCAACCCTCACTCTGGACAACAACGCTTCTATCAGTGCCTCCACCCTGGCAGGTTCTTCAGGAAAAGCCGGTAACTTAACCATCACCGCCAACCAAGTCAGTCTGGACAATAGCACCATCAAATCCAGTACCGCAGGTCAAGGCCAAGGGGGCAATTTGACGATGACGGCCAGTAACGTCTTCTTAAACAATGGCGCCTCTCTTTCCGCCAAGGCCGACCGAGAAGCCGCGGGCAATGCCGGGTCTATCTCGATTGAAGCCACTGGTGGCGTGGTGTCTGCTAATGAGGGAAGCCAAATCATCACCGAATCCTACCAATCTCAAGGTGGTAGCATCAACATTACCGCCTCTGACCTGTCTGTGACCAATCGCAGTGAAGTCAATGCCAATGTCAAAGACAATGCCTCCCAGGAAGCCAGTATCAACCTCAATGTTAACAGTCTCACCCTCAATGACAACAGCCGATTGACCAGTTCCACCAGCGGCAACAGTCAAAGTGGAACAATCACTGTTCAGGCCCAGAACGCCGTCTCGATTGCTGACAATAGCAAAATTGCCAGTGAAACCACTGGTGGCAGTGGCAACGCTGGTCAAATCAACGTCTCCACCCCCCAATTATCTCTGGCCAATCACGGCGAAATCAGCACCACCTCCTCTGCCCAAGCCAGTGGCCACAGCGGTAGCATCACTCTCAATAACATCAATCATCTCGTGATGGGTGACCAATCCGCCCTTACCGCGCAAAGTCAAGGAAGTGGGAATGCGGGAAACATTCGAGTGAACAGTTCTGGTCAAAAAGCCGAATTAGTGTCCCTCAATAATGCCAGCAACATCACTACCGAAGCCCAATATGGGGCCGGTGGCAGTATTGAAGTGAATGCCCAACACCTGTCGGTGGAAAACAATTCGAATATCACCGCCAATGTAGAAGAGGGGAGTAGCGGGGCTTTACCAGCTAAGATTCAACTCAATGTGAATCAGTTACGGTTGCAAGAAGGTAACATAAAAAGTTCCACCAACGGCCAAGGCCCTGCGGGTAACATTGCCATCACAGCCACGGAATATCTTGACCTGAACCAAGGCAATATTCTCAGTGAAGCCAGTGGCACAGGAAGGGCCGGCGAAATCACCATTGGTCCTGTGCCACGTTTGACTTTGGCAGGAGAATCAAAGATTAGTACCACGGCGAATGGACCTAGTGACAGTGGTTCAATCAGCATTTATGCCGATGAAGTTCAAGTGCCGTCAGACACTCAAATTCTCTCGGAAAATTTTCAAGGTTATACTGGTGGCAAACCAGCCAATATCACCATGAAAGTAGATAGGCTAGACTTGGCTGGAGAGATAAAAAGTTCTACACATGGAAGTAGTCCAGGGGGAGAGATTTCAATTACTGCCTCTGATTACATTCACGTTACCGGCGGAAAGATTTCCAGCACGGCAGATGCCAGTGGTGATGCGGGACATATCAAAATTGGCAATGAATCTCAATGGGTGCCTACCATGACGGTGACAGACAGCGGAGAAGTGAGTGCGACGGCTTTGGGAAGCAGTAGCAGTGGTACCGTGACCTTATTTGTGAACAATTTACAGGCGGATAAGGGCAGTATCAAATCGGCCAGTGGCAGTCAAGGTAGTTCAAATGCCACGCCTGCCGAAGTGAAGGTGACGACGGAGAATGTGACGCTTGCCAATGGCAGTGAAATCAAGACTTCTACCGAAGGTGCAAGTCCAGCGGGGTCAGTGACAGTCATTGCTAATCAGACGGTGGATATTTCCAACAGTAATGTGGTGAGTGAATCTACGGGAACAGGCAAGGCGGGCGAAGTCATCGTTGGCGAAAAAGGTAAGCCGGTACGAGAGTTAACTTTAACCGGTGGCAAAGACAATCAAACGATGATTAGCACCACGGCTGAGGGCACCAGTGAAAGTGGGACGATTACGCTATATGTGGATAGCTTGACGGTGAAGGGAGGGGCTTCGATTAAATCAGAGAATGAGAAAGGTTTTGAGAATGCGACCCCTGCTAACATCACACTGGATGTTGAGACGTTGACTTTGGGAGAGGAGAATAAACCAGATAGCACGGGCAAGATTAGCACGAGGACCACGGGCGAGAGTAAGGCGGGGAATATCACGATTACGGCTTCTGAATATGTTGAGATTTTTGGAGGGGGAGGTATTATGAGTGACAGTGTTGCTGGGGCAATGGGTAATGCGGGGAAAATAGATATTACAGTGGACGGGAATACTGACAAAGCGAATGCTTTGACCGTCAATGGTGGAAAGATTAGCACGAACACCTATGGAACGGGTCTGGGAGGTGACATCCGTGTGACGGCTAATAACAAGCCCATACAAATGACAACTGGAGGACGTATTGAAAGTTCTACGGAGAACACTGGCGATGCTGGTAATATCACAATTCAAACCAATGTCGACGTTAACATCTCAGGAAATAAAACTGGCATCTTCAGTACCAGCGGAACAAGCAAATACGAAAGTCAGCAACCAACTGGCAGTGCCGGGAATGTGTCAATCATTGGCACAGAGAAGCCTATCAAAGAGAAGCCTATCAATTTGACTGTAACAGAGAATGGCAGAATCAGCACGACCTCTTATGAAGGCAGTAAATCTGGCAATATTGACGTGCAAGTGGACACTCTCAGTTTGGAGAACGGTGGGCGTATTGAAAGTTCCAACGAAAGTAAAAATACTGGAAACAACCCGACAGAAGGCGTTCCTTGGGGTAGTATAAAGGTTGCAGCAACCTCTGATGTTACCATTTCGGGAACAGGTAGCGGTATTTTTAGCACTGTGGGTCAAGAAAATAAAGAAGCCATTGGTCTCGCCGGAGACATCTACATTGCGAAGAATTCATCACGGTCCGAGGCATTACCTCAGTTAACCGTGAAAGATGATGGCAAGGTGAGTACGACAGCCCATTCAGGTATTGGAAAAGGCAGGATTTATGCCCATGTGGAAAATTTGACTTTGGAGAACGGTGGACGCATCGAAAGTTCCAATGAAAGTCCAGAGAAAGACAGTTCTGCCGGTCAAATTCAAATTCAAGCAACCGCTGGAGTGACCATTTCGGGAAAAGAGAATGAAACGGATGATAAAAAACAGAGTGGTGTTTTTAGTACCGTAGAGGAGAAATCTCCTGGGAAAGCTGGAAAAGTTGTTATCGCGGCTACCGTACAAACCACGAAGGACATAGAGTTATTAACTAAGGACATAGAGTTATTAACTCCAGTCCCCCAAGTCAAGATCGAAAAGCGTGGCAAAGTGAGTACCACCAGCAAAGGTAGTGGTCAGGGTGGTGAGATTCAAGTGAGTGCAAATAAACTTGACCTACAAACCAAAGGTAGAATTGAAAGTTCCACTAAGGGTTCGGGTAACGCTGGTGTTATCAGCATCACAGCCTCTGATTACATTGCTGTCTCAGGAGTTAACTTGGCTATAACGGAGGAACAAAGCGGCATTTTCAGTACCACGAGTGGCAATGGTAACGCCGGCACCATCACTATTGGAAAAGACAAGCCCGTGCCAACCATCACTCTGTCTAACGAGGGACAGATTAGCACAGCAACCACCTCTCAAGGACAAGGCGGGACAATGGAGATTAAAGCGGACCAATTGGCTGTCAACAGTGGAGGTGTTATCACGGCGAAGGTAAGGGACGTTGCTTCTCAGGAGGATAAAAGCACCGCTAACATTGATGTTACCGTGACTAACAAACTGTCTCTTCAAGGAGGAGGACGAATTGAAAGTTCTACCACGGGGACACGCGGGGCGGGGACGATTACGGTGACGGCCAATCAAGTGGAAGTCTCTGGTCAATCACCAGATAAATCCAAACACAGTGGTATCTTGAGTACCTCTGGGGAAAATGTTACTGGAGTGACAGGTGATGCAGGCACCATCACCATTGGCAAGTCGGAACAACGAGTGTCGACAATTAACTTGTCTGACAACGGACAAATTAGCACACAGTCTTTTCAACAAGGAAAGGGTGGTGAGATAAATCTTTACGCCCAGGATTTGACTGTCACTAATGGTAACATCAATGCGAAAGTGAAAGAGGGGCAAGACCCTGACCCCACGAAAAGCACCGCCAACATCAATGTCACTGTGACTAACCAACTGTCTCTTCAAGGAGGCGGACGAATTGAAAGTTCTAGCACAGGGACACGCGGGGCAGGGACGATTACAGTAGATGCCAAGCAAATCGATATTTTTGGTGCGATTGAAAGTTCCGCAACAGCCCAAGGCAATGCCGGTCGCATTACGATTTCGGCAACGGACTACCTAGCCCTAACTGCTGGAAAAATCTCGACCTCCGCCACTGGTCAAGGAGATGGTGGCAATATCACTCTGATTTCTCCCCATCTGCGACTTTCAGGACAGCGAGTTTCAGAAAAGGAGGTAAATCAGGCTAAGATTTTAGCCACTAAAACCGGTGAGGCACCGGCTGGGAAAACGCCTCTAGCAGGTAATATTGACATTCGAGTTGACAAACTCGATATGTCAGATACCACCATTTCCACTGAAGCTACGAAAGCTAAAGGCGGCAATATTTCCATAGATGTGAAAGACATTCCGACCCGCCGGATAAAAGACAGTACGATTAGTGCCACCGTAACCGAGGGCCAAGGCGAAGGTGGTAACGTGACGATTACGTCTCAGCCAAAGCCAAAACGTCTTTATCTTGACAACACGGATGTCATTGCCAAGGCCGACGAAGGTAAAGGCGGGGCCCTTTATATTAAACCCGAAGTCTATATTGCCTCCGCCGATTCCGAAGTCTCTGCTTCCTCTGAAAAAGGCATTGATGGAGAAGTGCAAACTGGTATGACGGTGGACATTGGGTCCCTGAGTTTATTCTCCCGCAACCCCGTGGATGCTTCCAAATTGATTAAAGATTGCACCGCGGTGGCCATCGGTGAAGAATGGAGTTTGGTGCCAGTCGGCTTGAAAACACGGCGGACAGAAACGAGTCAACTGCCACCCGTGCAGGAGGGATTGCGGTTAAGTCTGTATAGTGTCGAGGCACGGCAGAATGGAGGGTGTTTGAGGTAGACAAGATAAAAGGTGCCATCACGAGAATTTGGAGTTCGGAATTGATTCCGTTTCGGGGGCGGAATCAATTCCGAACTCCAAATTCTTCACCAGAGAGTCCAAAGCTACGCTTTGGACTCCTGGGTTTCATTTTTGGGTAGTGATGCAATGTGGGTGAAATGTCTGAACTTTGATTAGAATGATTTTCAGATGGACTATGATTAGTCATAGCCTCCTTTCATAGCCCTCATTTAATCATCTCAATCAAAGTTCAAGACGAAGAGAAACCGCACGATATTTCACCCACATTGCATCACTACCCATTTTTGATACACGAGAAGAGAATAACTTATGCGTGAATTTAATACTTCAGGGCCTTGCAATACGGCCCTACATTATACCGTCCTGCGGGAAACTTTGCGGGGCGAAGGTAAAGTCAAGGTGCAAAAGGGGCGATTTTTTACCATTTTTGCCCCTCGCCAAACCGGCAAGACGACTTATTTTCAGTTACTCTTAGGAGATTTGAAACAAGAAGGGTTGATTCCGATTTGGATTAGTTTTGAGAGTTTGAAAACGCTATCCAAGGCCGATTTTTATGAAGCGTTAAGCCATGATCTTCAGCGAGAACTGTCGAAACAGGAAGTGAAGATAAATTATGTCATCAAGGGTCCTCTACAATTAAGAGGTTTTTTTGAAAAGATGACGGAACAACCCAAATCCATCGTGCTAGTGATTGATGAATTTGAAGGCATCCCTGAAGAAGTCTTGAGTGAAGTCATGCACACGTTTCGAGAAATTTATCAGCAACGGGAGAATTACGTCCTTCACTCGTTAATACTGGTCGGCGTTCGCACGGTAGCGGAATTGGTTATCTCGGCAGCGTCACCCTTTAATATTGCCGACGAACTGCAAATTCCTTACTTCACGTTTGCGGAGGTCACAGACCTGATTCACCAACATATTAAGGAGACGGGTCAACCAGTGGCACCAGAAGTTATCAAAGCGATTTATGACAACACCCAGGGACAGCCGGGTTTGGTGTGTGCGTTATGTCTCCATCTGGTCACGACAGTTGTTCCCGACATGCAACAACCGGTGACGATGGCGGCCTTCTATCAAACTTTGCAATTCTTTCTGACCAAACATTTAAGCAAAAACATCATCAATGTGGTGCAGAAAGCGCGGGAGAAACGGGCGTTTATGTTCAAACTGCTGTTTCAAGCAGAACCTATCCCGTTTTCATTGTATGACCCGGACATTGCGTGGCTATCAGCCCACGGGGTGGTGGATGAAGTCGAAGGGGCAACCGAGGTAGTCGTGCCATTATACAAAAAGGTCTTGATTACGGCATTTCGGCCACTGTTCAATGGCGAAGTTCAACATTACTTGACCTCCGCCCATGATACGTTCAGTCAATATTTAACGGCCACGGGTGGTCTGAATCTCAATGCTTTGTTAGAAGCCTATCGGGCCTACGTGCGGCGACGCGGTTTTCGGGCATTTGATACGGAGAATCTACGCGAGGCGGCTTGGCATTATTCCTTGGATGGGTTCATTTCTTTCTTCATCCATCAACTCGGTGGTCAAACCTTTGTCGAGGTCCCTTCTGGTCGGGGACGAATCGATCTGTTGATTCGTTATGGAGAACAATTATACCTTGTCGAAACTAAAAAATTCTCCACCCTGACGGCCTTTCAGGCGGGGAAGGGGCAACTCGTTGCCTATCTTCACTCCGAAGGTTTGACCGAGGGGTATTATGTGGTTTTCAGCAACCTGCACACGGAGACAGATGAACTTTATACGGAGGAGGTGATTGAAGGCAAACAAATTTATACTCATATTGTCTTGACGCACTTCACGCCACCTAGTCGGTTGCCTGTGCCAGAGACTTTGAAACAAAGGAAAAAAAAGGGCGTCAAGCGTGGGAAGTGAAGGGTGAAAACTATGATTTTTGTGATTAGAATGATGACCATGATTTATGAGTTTTTTCCTCATGGCTATCATCAAAATCACCAAAATCATAGTTCACCATGAGTCCAAAGCGTAGCTTTGTCAGTATAGTAGTAATGCAATGTAGGTGAACTGTGATGTATATGATGTATTATGATGTATATGATTCAACAGATGAGAAAAAGGACGTGTCTTCATCCTCCTCTATAGTTTCTCATTCCCTCATACACATCACACATATCACACACATCACAGTTCCACACCATCACCCACATTGCCTCACTACCTTATTTTCTATTATCAACACTTTAAGAGGTCATTTACTATGTACAAGAAACGCAGAAGGTCGAGTTGGCCTAGCCAGTTATTGGCTACGGGCTTGTTGCTGGGGGGGAGTTGTTGGATAACTACACCGGCTTTTGCTGACGATTGTGGGGACCCTGGGTCGCCCATAACTGTCACCGTTTCACCTAATTTCTCGAAATCGTGTGCGATTGAAACGGGAAGTGATGAGGATTGGTTCACATTTACGGCGCAAGCTGCTGGTTACTCTTACACAATTAAGGCGGATCAGGTAGGCGCAGATATTGATGTGGCCGTTGAACTTCGTAGCCCCAATAATACGACAGTTCAATCCTCGCAAAATCGTGGTTTTGAGGGAGAATCAGAGACATTGAATTATACGGCTACCGCCACCGCTGATTCTGTCTGGATCCGTGTCTTCCACACCGGCTTTTTTGGAAGCAAAACGGCCTATCAACTGAGTATCACGGAAATGGCCCCTCAAGCCAAAGAAATCAAGGTGATTAGTGGTGACAAGCAAGCAATCAAAGCCGGCCAAACGCCCACAGCAATTACTTTTCAATTGCTTGATACCAACGACAATGGGATGACGGGGCAAACGGTTCAGTTTACACTCTCGTCTGATTCTCCTCAGGTCACTATTCCAGCAAGTGATCAAACCGGCGAGAATGGTAACGTGGTTCTGAGTTTACCTGTGTTAACAACAACAGGTACTTATACCATCAAGGCGACGGCAGAGAGTGGCAAGGAAGCAACGGCAACGGTGACAGTCACTCCTGGCGATTTGGCCAGCCTCACTCTGACACCAAACACTGATTGTCAAAGTCCACATTCTGCTGACAATCCGTGTACTCTCAAGGTGGAGGGGAAAGATGGTGGTGGCAATACGGTGTCAGTAGCCAGTATTGAACTTCAGTTGACGTTATCTGGTGTCTCTCCTGAAACCAGAACAATTACCGTCACCAATGAAGGCAACACCGGCGATTTAAAGTTGAAGGTGGGGAGTTATACGATTAAGGCAACTTCACCTGTACAATCCGTAAAGGATGTGACAGTAGAAGTGGTAGCCGGTGCGCCCACCACTTTGGAAAAAGTGTCTAGCACTTGTCAAGACTCACAAGCTGCAAATCAACCTTGTGACCTCGTTTTCAAACTGGTTGACCAGAATCAGAACGTGGTGGGTGGGAAGACAGTGAATTTTGCCTTAACCCCAAACAATGATGGCACCACCTTGACAAACTCCGTTGAATCGGATTCTACCGCTGAAAAGTTAGGAGAAGTGAAGGTCACTTTGACTCCTGCGACGACTCTGACGGCACCGGTTCAATATACGGTTTCGGCAATTTCGGAAAATGCGACGTTAACCATTAATCCGGCGGTTACAGTAACTGTCGTTGCTGAGAATGAACCTCCGCCTCCTGTACCACAGCCGACCTATTTCTTAACCGTGGCTAGTGGTGGCAACCAAAGCGTCACCGTAGAGGATCAACCCTCTCAACCGGTTCTTTTCCAATTGACCATGACGACGGATGACCAGGGCGAACCGGTAACAGTTACCACACCGATGGAAGTCACATTGACCTTGACCAATCCGCTTGACTCTGATGACAAAGTGTCATTGAGTAGTTATGATGAGAATGGCACCAAGGTTGCTGGTAACGGAGAAGTGACAGGAAAAACCGATGGCAATGGACAAGTCAAACTGGAGGTTTCCTTCAGCAAGAAGGAGATACGGACAGGAGTAACCACCTATTTGCTGTCTGCTAAACTAAAGGAGAATCCTAACGTGGCGGACTATACCAATGTGTTCCTGTTGGAAAAACCGTTGGATAAATTGTTGGAAACTTGGCCTACGTTAAAGGAACTAGATGATCATGGCCTGGAAAAAACGGGAGGCAATACGAAGGATGGCAAAGGGGTTGCCTTTGGTGCTGACGGAACGGAAGATATCAATGTTCACTCCCTTTTCCACGGTGGCCTGTCACTCAACCAAGAAAATAAGTTCCTGCAAACACCACAAAAACCAGAAGACAAGGTGAAACTCTCCAAGGACAAAGACGGTAATCCCCACAAGGACGACAGTGATCACGTCATTGTGCAAGGAGTGATTCAAGTGGACCGGGCACATATCGGTCAAACCGCCGAGATTGTAGTCTTTGGTGAGAACGATTCGCCTACAGCGTTGGATGCCGCGGACGGTTGTTACATGCTGGGTAGTTCTGCCATGATTGATCTTCAAACCTTGGGTGGTCGAGAAGTATGCCAACGGTTTCGTGACAAGAAGATGACCGGCGACGACATGGCAAAACTGATCCCGTTTAAACGGGGTGTGACCTTGACAGACAAGGTCGTGGTAGAAATGTACACGGGGACTTTCTACTATGGTGCGGATTCGTTGCGGATTTACTTTGGGTATCGGTTGGCGGATGGGACCTTGGTATATAATGGGAGTAATCCTATTTATATCACTATTGAAGAAACGTCACCAGCAACCCCAGCAACCAAGGAGGTTCCAGAGGCAGGTGGGCAGAGTGGTGGTGAAACCACGGAAAAGCCTTCTGCCACACCATGATCCAAAATGCCATTTTCGTTCCCACGCTGGCGCGTGGGAACGAGAACCAATCATGACACTTCTATCACACATATTTTAGCATTATCCATCAACTCAAATCACAGGTGAACCTGTATGAAAAAACTTTTATTGACTCTAACCGTGATAAGTTCTTTAAGTGCTTGTCTGAGTAACCAACCTATACAACCCACTCAGTCTCCACCAACCTCTTCTTCCACAACCTCTGGTGGTGGGACCAGTAGTGGTAGTCCTCCATCCGGTGCGGCCATCACATTGAATGACGGTGCGTTTGACGTTAAATTGTCAACCGGCATGAATCAGGGTCAAGAACCAATAGCGGTCTCCTTAGGAAAGGACATTGAACCAGAAAAAGGCGAAATGCCCAGCCAGATGCAAGCCTGGTTGGGGGCTATAGAAGCAACGGGGGGAGAAGTCAAAAGAGAACCCTTTACGGAAGAGGAGATGTTTTTGGGTGCGGTTGCTGCTGCCATTCTGGCACCATTGGCCCAGTATCTGGTAGAACAAATGATTGCTAAGTATCAGCAATCTCAAGCGCAATCACAATATCAGCCTGCCCAAAATTACCACGCACGGGTTTGTTATGACAAAAAAAGCTACTTGGTTTCCAAAGTGGTGTTTGTGCGTAGGGATTCTTCCACTGGCCAACAGAAAAAAGCGGTTTGTGGGGTGAAACAATTGCGATAATAAACGTAGATTGGGCCGTGTTTCGTTGCCTCCAACAGGAATCAAACCATCGCATACAGATGATTTGAGATGGTGTTGGTAGCCACGAAACTCTGTTCAATCTACATGCGAGACAACCAAAAGGAAACTACGATGCGTTTAATTCAAACCGTTTATCTGACAAATGGCAGTTTACTATTATTCTTACCTCTCCTGGCATTGACTGCCCCTGCCACCCAATCGCCCGTTTCTCCTCAAGAAACGTTCCAACGCGCCCAGGCGTTTTATCACCAAAATGATTTCGCTCAAGCAGTTCCTCTATTGACCCAGGCGGCCCAACAAGGTTTGCCCAATGCCCAGGGGTTATTGGGTTCCATGTATTTGATAGGCAAAGGGGTAGCCAAAGATTTTCCTAAAGCCTTGACGTTGTTGAAACAAGCCGCTACTCAAGGTCATGCGGAGGCGCAAAGTTTGATAGGGGCAATTTACCTGGTTGGTAAGGAGGTGCCACAAGATGTCAAACAAGCAGTGCAATGGTTACAAAAAGCAGCAGGGCAGGGGTTGGCTGACGCCCAATATCTGTTAGGGGCATTGTATGTTGAGGGTAACGGAGTGCCTCGAAATTTGGAATATGCTTTAGAGTTATTATCGAAAGCAGGGGACCAGGGACACCAACCAGCGAAAGTGTTACAGGAAAAAGTCATTGTGCAACTGTTTCCCCCGGCCCAGGAGGCGTCTGTGGGAAAACCCCGCTTGACGGTAAAGGTGACTCCTCCGGATAGTCAGGTGAAAATTTTAAATATTTCACCCAAATATGTGCCGGGGATGGAATTGGCACCAGGTAAGTATCAAGTATTGGTGAGTCGGGCGGGATATAAGTCGAAACGGGTGTGGGTGGAGGTGAAAGAAGGAAGTGAGGAAGTGGTAGAGGAGGTGATGTTGACGAAGTGAGGTGGCGGAATAATTAGAGATTTCCCGGCGGAAGCCTCTAGTCCCGCCCAGTCCGGCTGAAGCCGTAAGTCCCGCAGGACCCGGCGGAAGCCTCTAGTCCCGCAAGATCCGGCTGAAGCCGTAAGTCCCGCTTTGATTTATTTCATTATCCATTCTCCGCTATCCATTCTCCACTTTCACAACACCCCACTTCGTTTGATTTCCAAATAGCGGTTCACTATTTTCACGGGCAGTTGTTCAGGTGTGGCATCTAAATAGAGAATACCATGACTTTTCATCACTTCGCCAATTTGTTGACGATAATTTAAATAATCTAGGGTTGCGGCATGACGCAGTGCCTCCTCAAACGTGTTGACTGGTTGTCCGAGAACGTCATTGAGGATACCTTCTTGCAAGCTGGCCAACAAGACGAGATGTTTTTTGCGCAACAATTGCATGGCTGCCAGCAATTCGTCACTGTCTTCATCTCGCAAGTTGGACACCAAAATCACAAAGGACCGTTTTTTGAGTTTCTTCATCAATTCTTGGGCAACCAACAAATAATCGCTGGTTCGAGTACTCGGTTGTAAATCATAGATGGTGTTTAATATCATATTCATCGTTTGCATCCCTTTCCGGGGTGCTAACCAACGTGGTTCGCCACTGAAGGTTAATAATCCTAGCGCATCGCCTTGACGTAATGCCACGTAGCACAGAAGCAAGATGGCATTGAGGGTATGATCAAAATGGGAGAGGGGGCCATCTTGGGCTAACATACGTCTTCCGCAGTCAATTAAGAAGACAATTTGTTGGTCTCGTTCATCTTGATATTCTTTGGAAATCAATTTTTTATAGCGAGACGTGGCATTCCAATCAATTTGTCGCAACGCATCACCGGCATGATATTCGCGAAGTTGATGAAATTCCAATCCTTCCCCACGCCGTTGAAGTTTGCGAATCCCTAACTGTCCCAGCCGGTTTTCAGTGGCTAACAAAGCGTATTTTGTGGTAGTCGCAAAATTCGGATAAACGCGCACATGAGTGGTGATGGGGAGATAGCGGTACTGTTTCCAAAATTGCCAAGGAGAACGTATTAATAAGTGAACTCCGGCGAAATGCGCCACCCCGCGTTGTTGTGGACACAGACGATAATGCGTTTCTATCCTGGCGCCGGCAGGTAATGTAAAAATTTGCGGAAGACCTTGGATGTCACTATGAATGGGATAGTCGTCAAAGATTTCTATCACACGCGGAGTTTGGGTAGAATGGTAGATTTGTAATATCACGTCACTCCACACGCCTAAGGGTAAAGAATTTTGCAGATGACGTTCTACCGAGAGGGGTGGAATGCGCCAAACTTGCCAGGCGTCCAGAAAGGCAAGGAGGAGGAGAGTGACGCCTAACAGTTGCCAGGCAATCAGCAGGGGTGGATACATAGCGGCACCGATAGCCAGAATTAGCCAGAGTAGGAGTGCTAAAAAAGTGAAGGAAGTGGGACGCATGAAGTTAATGGAAAATAGTCTGTAGAGTGGATTAAGCGTAGCGTATCCACCGCCTTTGATTAGATATTTTGTTGGTGGATACGCTACGCTTAATCCACCCTACAAATTACAATAGGCGATTTTCGAAAGACTGTCAACTCTATTTCATCACTACCCCAATTAAAATGTCCATCACATTGGTCCCCGTAGGTTTCGTATAAAGCAAATCACCACTGGCCGCTAAAAAACGTCCCGCATCAGCTTTTTCCAAACATTCATGGGCATTCAGTCCTTGTTGTTGTCCTCGTTCAATCGTCTTCCCATCTATGATTGCACCCGCCGCCGTGCCAGGACCATCATTGCCATCTGTACCAGCCGCTAATAAACAGATGTCTTCTCGTTCTGCCAATTCACAAGCGGCTGTCAATGCTAAACTTTGACAGCGTCCACCTTGGCCTGGGGAGTCAGGTAAAATGACGGTTGTCTCACTTGACCACAGATAAATACCTGGCTTGGCCGTGCGTAACTGTTGTGCTATGCTACGTCCCGCTAACAGGGCATCACCCACTATTAAGTCATCATGGTTGTACACGGAATAATCCGATTGTTTAGTCGCCTCATGGCCAGCAGCTTGACGGGCTAGAGTGGGATTGGCAATGAGATGTGGTATGATTTGAGTAAAACATTCTGATGTTGCCAACGGTAATGCTTTGTCCGTTAATATTTGTAACCAGTTAGGGAGGTTGTCAGGCAAAGTTATTTGGTTATGGGGAATGAGTAACCCTGACCCAATGGCTTGCAAATCGTCTCCTGGGACATCCGAGATGAGTAAGTTCAAAACGTTATGACCACGTAGAAAATTGGCTAAACGTCCACCCTTGATAGCGGAGAGACTTTTACGAATTTGATTCATGGCGTGAATATCTAAACCTGTCGCCAGTAGCCATTGGTTAACTCGTTGTAAATCAGTCAAGGTGAGACCTGGGGCTAACACTTCGACAAGGGCCGAGGCTCCCCCTGAGAGGAGGAAGAGAATAGGGTATGGTTTAGGGAGTTTGGTAATACACTCTAACAACGTTTGACCTGCTTGTAGGCTAGAAATATCAGGCACGGGATGGGCCGCTTCTAGGCAAGTGATGGTACGGTTAGAGAAGAGTTCTTGGTCTAAATGGCCAGTTTTAGTAATTAACAGTGCCTGGGTGATTTGAGAGTTTAACACTTCAAAAGCACCTGCCGTCATTTGGGACGCCGCTTTACCGATAGAGATTAAGGCTAGAGGAGTCTGAAGAAGATGAGTACGCAAATAATTGGCAACTTGAGTGCGTCCATGAACGGCTTGCAGGGCGGCGTGATAAAGGGAGAGGAGGAGGTTACGAGGGGAATTCATAAATTTAAGTGGTGTTGTATTGGGTAGTGATATAGTAATATTCCTATAAGCCTGTACATCTCTTCTGGAGCGCAATAAGAATTATTGCGCTTGTCATCAAAGTCTGGAAGTACAACGTATTGGATCAAAAATCGAGGTTAAATCGAACACCTCATTTTCGGCCCACGGAAATTCTGTGGTTCTGGCATAAACATAGTCTCTGACCGTGTTGCCCGAAATACCAGCTAACTGATTCACAAATAAAGAAAAATAATCTATATCTGCCCTCTCCACAGGTCGGTACGAGACGTTTTTATGAACCAGGTCACTTCTCAAATCAATCAAGGTATTTAAACAGAGTCTGACATTCTCCGTCGTCATGGTGGGCCAGAACCAAGATTGAGACAACTGTTTCAGGCCCAAAACTTGATAAAACAGTTCGTCAATTGCCCCTGGTCGAGGAGATTGCGATTTGGCCAGTTTCGTGGCTTGATGTTTGGTTAACAACAGTTGCCATTCCGTCGTTAATCGCCAAATATCTTTCTTCCACTCGTCGCTACGATGCCACACATCGGCAGAAAATTTACTCTCCTGAGGTAATAACTCCGCGGCACTCATTTGCACGTTCTTCGGAAACAGATCAGGAGTGTTAGCCCTGGCTAAAATAAAGCTAAATACCTCTTTGTCCTCCAATTATAAGTGACTGTCCCATCTGTAGTTCCATCTGTAGGGTGGATTAAGCGTAGCGTATCCACCACCTTTGATTGGACATTTTTGGTGGATACGCTACGCTTAATCCACCCTACAGAGTTTCTGCATGGCAACCAGGGAAAATTCACTATTCCGCAGTTAGCATTGCTATCAACACCCGCAACACCTCCTCCACATCTGCGGGGACTCGAAATAAATTCACATCTTGCACTACTGTTTTGGTAGACCGTTGTAATTTGCCAAATTGCCAAACACTTCCCGTCGAAACTGCACCATAGATTTGCGGCATGTCATTGTCCACCCACTGGTCGAAAGCGACTAATTCGGCGGCCAATTGCACAAAACCTCTTTCTAACTCGCCATTTTTGGCTTCTATAATTAACAATTGATGTTGGGGAGAGTGTAGATAATAGTCTATCACACCTTTCAATTGCGCAGTGACGGTCAAGGGAAATTCCACCCGCACTTGGGTATGGGTGTAATGCACCACTTCCATCAAAACAGGGGCCAGCAGAAATTCGCGACGGGCCGCTTCGCTGGTCATGCTGATATAAGGTAAATTCTCCTCCAAACGTAACTTGAGGTCTTCCAAGCGTGGCAGTGCCAAGGGACTTCTGGGTAAGATCAAATTCTCGCGTCGAAACGCATAGCCAAAGTATTCTAGCAAGTCTTCTACATAAGCAATCAATTTGAAATAATCAGCAAAGGAGTAGCTTTCTTCTGCCGAGAGGATGGTTTTTTTCATGATGTGTTTCCCTCCGTGTTAATTTTCTAGGATTTACGCAAAAGCATCAAAGAAACTCAGTTTCTGATCGTCGTTTTGTTCTTGCCAAAGCTACGCTTTGGACTCCTGAATAGTCATTTGGTTGAGACTCCAACCAGTTGCCCTTCTATCAATAAATGTTGTTCAGGATAACGCATCTCGGCCGTCTTAATGTCGGCAAATAGTTTCCGAAACAACGGCAAGCGGACGACGAAACCGTCAATCAATTGCTGTTTGGTTTGAGTGTGGGGGTTGTAAAGAGTAGCGACTAGAAGTTGTGATTGGGACATATAGGGGATTCTGTTGGGGTTAAGAAGTGATATAAGATTCCGGTGGAGTGGAGACTTTTGGAGTGGAGGCCTTTGGAGTGGAGGCTTTAGCCGGCTGACGGTAGGCGCATGGAGTGGAGGCCTTTGGAGTGGAGGCTTTAGCCGGCTGACGGTAGGCGCACCCTATTCTTGAAATTTGAAGTATGCCTACCGCCAGCCGGCTAAAGCCTCCACTCCAGTGGTCTAGTGTGCCTACCGCCAGCCGGCTAAAGCCTCCACTCCGCTGGCGTTTTCATTCCTGTTTACTACTTATTCTTTCTTCTCGGTCTTCGTTTCACTACTCAAAGATTTCGCTAAATTGACCAATTTGAGAAATTCTCCACGGTAGCCAAAGGGGTCGTCGCCGCGGGCTTCCCGTGCTAGGTTTAACACGTCTTCATAAGAAAATTGTCCCAAATATTTGCCACCGCGTAATTGTTGGCCAAAGGCCGCCACGGCAGTCGCAAAGCGGAACCGTTCGGTGGTGTTGTCCAACGTCTCTGTCAAGTCTTTGCGAGTGATTGGCCATTCTAGCAATTGGCTAGTCTCTCCATCTGGCAATTTGTAACGTAAGCGGAGGAAGGCAAATTCATCGCCATGTGGCACTTCTTGAGGAGACGTGGTGGAATGGTTATAGCGCAACGTTTCCAAACGTTGCCCAGCACTGCCAACCAGGGCAATTTCATATAGGGCTGTAACCGTATGCCCAGCCCCAATGTCTCCTGCATCGACTTTATCATTGCTAAAATCTTCGCGCTTGAGGGCCCGATTTTCGTAGCCAATGAGGCGATATTCAGTGACCGTCGTCGGATTAAATTCTATCTGAATCTTGACATCTTTGGCAATCGTTTGTAGAGTAGAGGACATTTGATCGACTAACACTTTTTGGGCTTCATTTAGCGTGTCAATATAGGCATAATTGCCATTGCCAACATCGGCCAGTTGTTCCATTAAGGAATCGTTGTAATTGCCTGTGCCAAAGCCCAACGTGGTCAATGAAATACCACTGTTACGTTGTGCTTCGATCAAATTTTTGAGGGTTTCGATATTCACGATACCCACGTTGAAATCGCCGTCGGTGGCTAACAGAACGCGGTTAATACCACCTTTGATAAAGGCTTGTTGGGCCATCGAATACGCCAGTTGAATGCCCTCACCGCCATTGGTGGAACCGCCTGCACTGAGACGGTCTATGGCCGCGAGGATTTGATTTTTTTGGTCACCTGGGGTAGGTTCTAACACGAGACCTGAGGCGCCGGCATAGACGACCAACGTGACTTTATCTTGGTCTGTCAATTGTTTAGTCAACAATTTCAAGGCGGCCTTGAGTAATTCAAGTTTGTCGGGACTGTTCATGGAACCCGATACGTCAATGAGAAAAACCAAGTTGGCAGGTGGCAATTGTTCTTTAGGAATATCAAAGCCTTTGATGCCAATGATTAGCAAGTGAGTCTGTTTATTCCAGGGGGTAGGCGCCATTTCTGTGGTGACTTTAAACGGCGGGTCGAGGCGGTTGGGGAGTGGATAATCGTAACTGAAATAGTTTATCATCTCCTCCGACCGTACCGCATCGTGCGGGGGCAGTTGGCCGCTATTCAACATGCGACGGACATTGGCATAGCTACCAGTGTCCACGTCAATGCTAAAGGTAGAAACGGGGGTTTCGCTAACCTTTTGAATGGGATTGTCTTCAAAGTGGGCGTAATTTTCGCGGTTAGTGGGTTGCTTGGGTGGCCGTAAAGAAGCCAATTCATCGGCCATGATGGGGGCCGTTGCCTGGAGTGGATGATCGAGGTAAGATTCTTTGGGTGCGGTTGCTGAATACCGAGAATGACAACTCGGAAACAGGCCAATAATCAATAGGATACTGATTATGAGACCAGATAAATACCAGTATGATTTCGACATAGAAAGTCTCCTGTGAGGGATGAGTTGAAAGTTGTTTTGAATACAAGAAGCTATCCCAAATGTAGATTTCCTTATTCCCTCGCCACCGAGTGAAACAGGAATCATGGGAATAGTAGCGGTGGACTAGAGGCTTTAGCCGGTGGCAGGTCACCGGCTAAAGCCTCTAGTCCAAAAGCCTCTAGTCCAATGGTATTTTTTGGGGATAGGTTCAAAAATCAGTATATCACCAGTTTATAGTTTGAGTCAAGATTATCTCGTTTCCACGCAAAAGCAGGGGAATACCTTGGGCAACGCAAAAGCGTTGCAGAAACGGGACGCGGGCGCGTGGGAACGAGATAATGACTGTTATAACGTGTTAGAGGGGAGAGTATGATGACGATTAAATTTTGGGTGGCCAGTGCGATGGTTCTTAACCTGGTAGGATGTGCCACTTTGTCTAAAGAAGACTGTTTGAAAGGGGACTGGGCTAGTGTGGGACAAGCTGATGGTAGGCAAGGTTATCCCGTCACCCGTTTTCAAGAACATGAGAAGGCTTGTGTAGAATATCAAGTGCGACCTAACTTTGAAGCCTATCAAGCAGGCCGTAATGAGGGGCTAAGGGAGTTTTGTACGCCTGACAATGGTTATGAATTGGGACGCCAAGTCAAGGCGTATGAAGACGTTTGTCCGGCGGAACTAAAGGATGCTTTTCTGGGACAATATGGACGTGGTTTGGATAGCGCGTTGCGTACCAATGAGGAACAATTGGATGAAGCAGAAGTGAAGTTGTCGCGCAAAGAACGGCAACTCTCTTATCTGGACCCGAAACAAGATAAAGAACGTAACCAGTTGACTGATGAAATCAAGGCGTTGGAATCCACTGTCAATAGTCTGCAGAGTAGTCGGTTGACGATCATTGAGTTACGTGAGAAGATTCGCAGTTTGAGAGAGTTCTAAATTGGATTTCCCCGCACTGGTGGATTTAGAGGCTTTAGCCGGGGCGTCGCACTGGTGGACTAGAGGCTTTAGCCGGGGGCGTTCCCCGTCATTTGATTATGGTTCTGTCCCCACCGGCTAAAGCCTCTAGTCCACCTGTGTTTATTTTGCGGAGGGCAACAGAAGCAGAACCTAACTCAAACACGGTGAAACAATCTCCGGCTGAAGCCTCTAGTCCATCAGTAACTTTATTCTTCCAGTAACTTTATTCTTCGTACACAACCTAATATTCTCCATTCCCAATGCCAAACGTTTCTGTTCCATTACTTCACATTCAAGGTTTGACCAGTCACTATGGACGTATTCAAGCCTTGCATGGTATTGATTGTGATATTCAAGCCGGTGAGTTGGTTGCCTTGGTTGGTGCCAATGGGGCTGGCAAAACGACTTTGTTACGCACTTTGTCAGGTGTTCAACCAGCCACGGGGGGGAGTGTTTATTTCAATACTCAAAATATTACTCAGTTGTCCCCTGACCAAAGAGTGCGTTTGGGCATTTCTCAAGTTCCCGAAGGGCGACAGGTATTTAGTCCGCTATCAGTGGAAGACAATTTGCGTTTAGGGGCTTACACACGTCCTCATTCTGAAGTGTCGAATAGTATTGACCAAGTGTATCAGTTATTTCCTATTCTTCAAACGAAGCGTCATCAATCGGCGGGAACTTTGTCGGGGGGACAACAACAGATGTTAGCCATTGGACGTGCCTTGGTTGCCCATCCTGCGCTTCTGCTTTTGGATGAACCGAGTATGGGATTGGCACCCAAGTTGGTACATGACATTTTTGAAAAGATTCAGTTGTTGAAAGAAACTGGAATGACGATTTTCCTAGTCGAACAAAATGCCCATCTGGCTTTGTCCATTGCCGACCGTGGTTATGTCATTGAAATGGGGAAAATTGTGTTGGCGGATACGGGACCTGCATTGTTGGAAAATGCGAAAGTGAAAGAGGCGTATTTGGGGATTTAGTGTATAGTTCACAGGACTTACGCAACTGTTTTTGTAACTCGTTGAGTTGACACCCCCCTAACCCCCCTGCACGCGGGGGAATGACTCCCTGTGCGGGGTGGGGTGAGTGTGTAAGTCCTAGTTCAGGGGTCCAAAGCGTAGCTGTACGTGGCCCGTACAAAGCTACGCTTTTTCCTCCTGGTTTGAGACCGGTTTTGAGACAGTTTGTGGTTCCCTAAGCCGCCTTTTGGACAGGAATCGCATGACGAGTTTGTGTGATTCTATTATTCTTGTCTAAGTAAATTAGAGTCGGCT
The DNA here is from genome assembly GCA_011391085.1 of Thiotrichaceae bacterium. Classification (GTDB taxonomy): domain Bacteria; phylum Pseudomonadota; class Gammaproteobacteria; order Beggiatoales; family Beggiatoaceae; genus JAABRD01. Next base: position 138,362 of record JAABRD010000002.1, read on the forward strand.
TATGTAACCCCATTTCTTGGGGTGTGAGTGCCACATACGCACAGATAATAATGCGATGGCCCGGTTGGGCCTTGTGGGCCGCGGCGCCATTCACAGAGATGATTCCAGTCCCCTCTTGGGCACGAATGGTATAAGTCGTGAAACGTTCCCCGTTATTCACGTTATATATTTGAATTTGTTCATATTCATGGATGCCTGCCAGGTCTAACAGTTTGCCGTCAATGGCACAAGACCCTTCATAATCTAATTCAGCATGAGTGACGCAGGCGAGGTGTAATTTGGCTTTTAGTAAAGTGCATTGCATGATAGTTTTCCTCAATAAAACGACCCAGTTAATATTATTATGAGTCATTTTTATTATTGTTGCAATGCAATATTAAAAAAGAACATGGAAAACGGGCAATAAAGTCTCTCAATATGCTGGACTAGAGTTTAGCTGGTGGGGTGCAAACAGAATTGACATTGCAGTGCCATGCCACCGGCTAAAGCCTCAATGCCATTAAGTTAAGGTACGGTGGAGTGGAGGCTTTAGCCGGCCGGCGGTAGGTGCCCCGCAATTTTAGTAGGGGGTGATGCCTACGGCCGGCCGGCTAAAGCCTCCACTCCACCTTAACTTAATGGCATTGCGGCTAAAGCCTCTAGTCCACCGCTACCGCCGGTGGGGTGCAAACAGAATTGAAATCGCAGTGCCATGCCACCGGCTAAAGCCTCTGGTTCAGCCTAGTTATTCTCTAACGTGGTTGTCTCGCCTGTTTTTCCACTTGTTCCAAACTAATATGCCGGACATCTTTGCCTTTCACAAAATAAATCAAATATTCGCAAATGTTACAAGAATGGGCTGCAATCCGTTCCAAGGCCCGTGCCGACCACATGATATTTAAAGCAATGGGAATCGCCCGTGGGTCTTCCATCATGTAGGTGATCAATTGGCGATAAATACTATCGCTTTCATGGTCTATTTTATGGTCCTCTCGCATTACCTGCAAAGCCACTTCCACATCGAGACGGGCAAACGCATCTAAGGCGTCGTGTAACATCTGGCGCACTTTTTCACCGAGATGATTGATGGTCACAAAATGTTTAGCCTGTGTCTCATTGGGCATTTGCAAAGCCATGTGGGCAATCCGTTCCGCTTGGTCACCTATTCTTTCCAAGTCAGGAATCGTTTTGATGACTGCCATCACCAATCGTAAATCACTAGCCGTCGGTTGGCGCCGGGCTAAAATGCGGGTGCTTTCTTCATCAATGGCGACTTCTAACGCATTGATTTTATAATCATTGGCATAGACTCGTTTCGCCAATTGTTGGTCATTGTTGGTTAACGCAATCAACGCATTGGACAGTTGTTCTTCTACCAAACCGCCCATGCTAAGAACTTGATTACGCAATTCGCGCAACTCCAGATTGAATTGCTGTGAAATATGGTGTTGTGTAAACTCTTCTTCGTTCATTTTCTGTTAGCGATGTCAGGGGGTAGGGTGCGTCCCACGCACCTTTTTTTTGTTTGGGAAAGGTGCGTGGGACAGCACCCTACTCTTACCCATACCGCCCCGTAATATAATCTTCAGTTTGTTTTTTAGCAGGATTCGTAAATAAACTGCTAGTGTCTCCAAATTCAATTAACTCACCCAAATACATGAAGGCCGTATAGTCAGACACGCGGGCCGCTTGTTGCATATTGTGGGTGACAATGACAATAGTGTATTCGGTTTTCAACTCGTTGATCAACTCTTCAATCTTCAAGGTTGAAATCGGATCCAATGCCGAGGCGGGTTCATCTAATAACAGCACTTCGGGTTCAATCGCAATTGCCCGCGCAATCACCAGACGTTGCTGTTGTCCCCCGGATAAACCCAGGGCATTGTCATATAGGCGGTCTTTCACTTCATCCCACAGGGCCGCGCCTTTGAGAGATTTTTCAACCACTTCATCTAACACTCGACGACTATTAATTCCTTGCAGACGTAGGCCGTAGGCGACATTTTCATAGACCGATTTAGGAAACGGGTTCGGTTTTTGAAAAACCATCCCCACACGTCGTCGTAAGTCTGCCACATTGACCGATGGACGATGAATGTCATTGCCATCTAACAAAATTTCTCCATCGATGTGAACATCGTCAGTCAAATCATTCATTCGGTTGAAACAACGCAATAACGTTGATTTACCGCACCCGCTGGGACCAATGTAAGCCGTGACTCGACGGCTAGGAATACCCATATTGACGTCTTTCAACGCCTGTTTATCTCCGTAGTAGAGATTTAAATTTTTCACCACAATGCACAGATGTTCATCATCCAGACAGAGAGTTGCCTCGCCTCTGCCAAGTTGTGCAATATCAATGCCATGTGTTAAAGTTGAGTTGTTCATAAGAGGTTCTGTTGACAGATTTGTCTCGTTCCCACGCAAAAGCGGGGGAATGTCGTGGACCAAGGTGTTGCGGGGATAGGACGTTGGTGCGTTTATACCACTTTTTTACGCTGGCGCGTGGGGGCGAGATAAAGAAACTCAGTTTTTTAAGAAACTGAGTTTCTTAGCATTTACGCCGTTTCCAATGCCTTATACTTTTCCCGCAACTGGTTGCGAATCCATATCGCGGCCAAATTCAAGACCACGATGACGGTCACTAACAAAAACGCCGTTGCATAAACCAACGGCCGACCCGCTTCCACGTTAGGACTTTGGAAACCCACGTCATAGATATGAAAACCTAAGTGCATAAATTTTCTATCCAAATGCAAAAAAGGAGTGTTGTTGTCAATAGCCAACGCGGGTGCCAATTTGACGACACCCACTAACATCAGTGGGGCCACTTCACCGGCGGCACGGGCTATCGCTAAAATTAAGCCAGTCATAATCGCAGGACTGGCCATGGGAATGACGGTACGCCATAATGTCTCTGCCTTCGTCGCCCCTAAGGCCAAACTGCCTTCCCGAATCGATTTGGGAATCCGTGCTAAACCTTCTTCGGTGGACACAATCACAACAGGCAACGTCAATAAAGCCAAGGTGATAGATGCCCATAACAATCCTGGCGTTCCAAAGGTAGGGGCTGGTAAGGCTTCGGGAAAAAACCAAAGGTCAATCTTGGCCCCAATGAAATAGACAAAAAATCCCAGTCCAAACACGCCATACACTATCGACGGGATGCCTGCTAAATTGTTCACGGCGACGCGAATCGTGCGAGTGAGGAAATTTTGTTTCGCATATTCATGTAAGTAAACGGCCGCAATGACGCCAAACGGTGTCACCATCACGGACATGATAAGAACCATAATCACCGTTCCAAAAATGGCTGGGAAAATCCCACCCTCCGTATTCGCTTCGCGTGGTTCATCACTGACAAATTCCCAAAATTTCATCACATAGAAGCCCAGTTTTTCTGGCCCAGACAAACTGTTGGGACGATAGACCTTGACAACGTTTGCCAAAGAAATGTCCACCACCCGGCCATCCATCACCTTTGCACTGAAACTATCCCGGTTAACCGCTTGGTACAAATTGGCCAATTGTTGATTGAGTTCCTCAAACCGGGCCTGTAACACCACTCTCTCATCTGCCAACTGTTGTTGTTTAGCCGGGTCTGTGTCGTTATTCAACTCCAAACGCCGTTGGACAAGGCGCAATTGTTCTAACCCGTGGTTAACCTTCCCAATGTCATACTTGGAAATATTCCGAATTTCCTCATACAGTGTCAACGTCCGGTCTAAACGAGTTTGCAATTCCACCCACGCTTCGGGTCCTTCGCTGACAACTTTGCCCTCCTCCTTGACGGCTTGTAAGTAGCCATAAAAATTACCCCATTCACGACGTTCTATCACGATAACTTCTTTGGGATAACGTTGCTGCTGTAAATTTTCGGCCAATACCCAGCGAAAATCCATTCCCAATATTTCGCGATTCCCCGTTTTGAGGAGATAACGAGTGACTAAATCGCCTTTGACTACTATCCCCATTTCTTGCAAACGAGAAGCGGGGACAACTTCTTCGCCACGAACTTCACCCAGCACCGTGATTTTACCATCATGATCTTGGTATTCTGCTTCCATGACCGAAGCAGGCCAAAAATGTCCTAAACCTTGCCAGATAATGAGTAGTAACAGACTCACCACGGCAAGAATACTCACCGTGACAGAAGCGGCTGTTAGCCATATCCAAGGTTCTCCGCTGTTCCACCAATGTTTCATATTTTAGTTAAAATGAATAATGAATAATGAATTCGCCGTTGGAGTCCGGAATTTATTCCGTTGGAGTCCGGAATAAATTCCGGACTCCAAATTCTCGACGGAATAAATTCCGGACTCCAAATTCTCGACGGAATAAATTCCGGACTCCAAATTCTCGACGGAATAAATTCCGGACTCCAAATTCTCGACGGAATAAATTCCGGACTCCAAATTCTCGACGGAATAAATTCCGGACTCCAAATTCTCAACGGAATAAATTCCGTACTCCAAATTCTCGACAGTGAATAATGAATTTGCCGTTGGAGTCCGGAATTTATTCCGTAGAAGAGTTCACAACGAACTATACTTCCTCCGCAACCGTTGCCTCACCACTTCTGCCAACGTGTTAAAGAAGAAGGTAAAAATAAACAACACCAATCCCGATAGAAACAAAATCCGAAAGTGCGTACTGTTCACTTCCGCTTCCGGCATTTCCACCGCAATATTGGCCGCCAGCGTCCGCAACCCTTCAAACACATTCCATTCCATCACCGGCGTATTACCCGTCGCCATCAACACAATCATGGTCTCTCCTACCGCCCGTCCCATCCCTATCATCACGGCTGAGAAAATGCCAGGGCTTGCAGTTAAAATCACCACTCGCGTCATCGTTTGCCAAGGGGTAGCCCCCAGTGCCAATGAACCGACCGTTAAATGCTTGGGAACACTAAATACGGCGTCTTCCGATATAGAAAAAATATTCGGAATCACGGCCATTCCCATTGCGATGCCGACCACTAACGCATTGCGTTGGTCAAAACGCATTCCTAACTCCGTGGTTATCCAATGCCGAATATTTCCTCCAAATAACCATACTTCCAACGGATGACTGAGAGTGATAGACAGCCAGCTGATAAATAGGATAACAGGAATTAATAATGCCGCTTCCCAACCCCCAGGAATGTGATAGCGAATCCCTTTCGGCAAATAATGCCACATCACGGCAAAGCACAACACGCCTATCGGCAACCCTATCAATAGGGTAAACATACCTACCAAATAGTCCTCCATCGCCGGGGCTAACCACAATCCGGCTAAAAATCCAAGCACCACCGTGGGTAAAGCGGCCATAATCTCGATTGTCGGTTTGACTATTTTACGCATTCTCGGCGCCATAAAATAAGCAGTATAAATGGCCCCCAGCACGGCTATCGGTACCGCTATCAACATTGCATAAAATGCCGCTTTCAATGTCCCAAATGCTAAGGGCATCAGACTAAATTTGGGTTCAAAGTCATTCGTAGAGGCAGAGGATTGCCAAATATATTCGGGATTCTCATAATTCTCATACCAAACTTTTTGCCATAACCCTGACCAAGAGACTTCTGGATGATCATTACGAACTTTCCACGTCAACACATTGCCCGCGTCATCTTCGACTAACAAGAGGTTTCCCCGCGGGGCGAAAACCATCTGAGGAATTGCCGAATCACTCGCGGAAGTAATCAATACAGTACGATTGGCCGTGGTATGATAAATACCAACTTGACCGGTCTTATCCGCCGCGGCAAAACTCTTCCGCCGTTCTTCTGGGGCAATGGCAGTAATAGCCGCCTTCTGACCGTCAAATTCACGAACCTTCGTCAGAATTTGATTATTATTGGCATCTCGTTTCAGAAACCATTGCGTAATGTGCCCTTGGGAATCGCCCACCAGCAACGAAATATCCTCCGTGAGAAATTCTAAAGAGGTAATTTGGTCCTGTGGACCTACCACCCGGACTTGGTGAACAATCTGAGGTGCGGTACTCTCTTGCAATGACACTTGCCAAATATAACCCTCTTGGTCTGCCATATACAACCTTCGTTGTTCTTTCTCCAATCGTAAATGGGTAATCTGAGATTGTTGCAAAGACAACTCACCTGAACTACGTTGCAAAGTCTCCGACTCCTCCAGAAACGACGATTCTTTCTTCAACTGGGTCACCACTAACCGGTTATCTTCTGTCACGGCCGCTACTGTATGAGTCTCCTCACCTACCTGAACCCCCAGACGAGTCAACGCTTTGCCATGGTCATCCACCCTCAAGGGGTCTTTTCCTAACGGATATTCCAAACGAGGCGCAATGACTCTTACATTCTTTGGGTAACTCACATCAAACACCCGTTTAACTACAATCATTCGCCCATCATTCAAACCAAAAGCAACTACGCTACCCGCCGGATCCGCAGCCGCAAAACTGGTGACTGTGGCCTCTGCTGGGGCCAGTGCATTATCCGAAATGATGGCACCATTCTTCAAACTAAAAAACACCGCATGGCCTTTCGAGGTGAAACGGACCCCAATTTCACCTTGTTCCTCCGTCGCCAAAAACACCGTCTCTCCCGCCGTCGGGGCTGGTACCTTCAAAGTGTGAAGCACCTGCATCTGGGCAGGCAATAACAGTGGCCAGACAACATATAACAAATAGAAGAAAATTAGCAAAATGCAAAAGATAATACTAATACCACCGATAGTCATAGCATGTTTAGCCAATTTATCTTTTAACATCCGCCAATGACGACGGCGGATAATAATAGGGTCATTTAATATAGATACAATAGAAGATGTCGTTTTCATAGTGACTGGGCAGTGTAATAGAAAATTATGACGGAAATGTGACAATAAAAAATAAAAAATAACAACCCTACATGTTGGACTTCCGGCTTTAGCCGTATGCCCCCAGTGGACTTAAAATAGCAGTGGACTAGAGGCTTTAGCCGGTGGGTGCAGAACAGATATTGAAATCACCGTGCCCCCCCACCGGCTAAAGCCTCTAGTCCACCTGTATTTTAATTTTGGGGGACTTTATTCCTTAATTGAACTGAATGGCATTCATTCAATCCGTATCTCCTTCCAAAATGACCAATCACATTTTGCATCCTGGGCCGGCCCTGGGTGCGTGAGGAATAGCACCGTTGCCGATTTTTCTACGACAAAGGCAATCTCAGGAAGAGTTTGCATCCCTCTGTCTTGTGTCACTTCCACAGGGTTCAAGAACCTTTTAAACAGAGTCACTTCTGGCTTATTGGGTTCTTTCTGGAGTATCTCAAAATCGACCCCGTCGGTGGCAAATTGACATCCGTCTGGTACTTTATTATAAGCACCACTATGTATTCCAAACTGACCCATGAGAGTATGTTTTCCAGCAGGTACTTGAAAACGCAGTTCGCCTGGGACGTGAACCATTAACACCGACTCCCCTCCTTCCAACATCTCCTGATGCGGTGAACTTACTTGATAAGGTTGAGAGTGCAACATGGGATATAAACCTGGCAAGGTCTGCTGTTGAATGGTCTCCTCAAACGTGGGTGGGGTAAGCGGAGATTCACTGAGTTTCACCGTCAGGTCAGGTTGAAAGAAAGTTTGCAACCATTCTGGATTCACCACCACCCGCACTTTGGCTATCTGTCTTAGTTCGCTACCGGCATACCAATTGTGTACATCCTCTTGATTGAGGAGTAGCGGATTTATCACAAAACTGGTTTGTACAATGTTAGGAATAATTCGATACAGCAATTTCGTCCCGTCAGTGGTTTCAATTTCCAAATTAACAATTGGCACTCGGTAGAGAACAGCGACGACATGTCCTAGCCAGGATTTGCGAATATCTAAACTTAACAGCAGTGGCTTCTGGTTCCATGATTGAATATCCAGGGATTCACCGATTTGAGTCTGACGAGTCAACAAAGTGTCTCCGTCCGCCACCCGTCCTTGCCCACGCGGAATGCGTTTGAGTAACAAATAATCCTTTTCGGTTAACACCGGCTGATAATCACGGAGAAGCAATTTCAATACTTCGGTATCTCCTGTCATGGGGAGACGATTGTCAATGTCTTGGAATTTGAAGATGACAAATTGGGGGGCGTTGTTATTCGCATAAAAATCTCCATTGATAGCTAACAAGGAGGAGGTATAAGCCGCATAACTTTGGAAAATAGGACGTGGATGCCAGTTGAACCCATTGAGAAATAACACGCCCTGTTCCCAACCAAACATATCCACAGTCGCAGACCCCACTTGGGCACGAATGTTGGGGAGGTCATGTTGTTGTTTGAGAATGGCCACATTGGTATCTTGAGTGTTCTTAATCGTGGAAAAGGTTGTCAACACAGTATAGTTGTCGATAATGCGATAATTCCATTCGGCTATAAAGGTTCGCAAGTTATATCCGAGAACGTTGCCAGCCATCAGTAAGCCACTTAGTGAGACAAAGACAGTCACATAACGCAAGGTTGAAAAAGCATATTGCCAAAGGAGAGAATGACTCTTCTCCACAGAAATGAAAAAGGGGAGAACGGCAACCACAATAAAGAATATCATGGAATGAGAATCGTGTCTCACAAAGCCTTCTTTCCACGCCAGAAACAGTCCACTCAGGAGGAGACCGGCGATGACCAGTTTTTCCAATTTAAGAGGTTTGACCCAATCCGATAACATTAGCATTCCTAACAGGGCTGACATCACCACCGTCGCTAATTTTAATTCTGTATGATTGATGCCACCTGCCATCGCTTCATTGTATGCACTGGCCATGTCCCAGGAATTTTTCAGAAACAGGGGGAAGTTAAGAAGTGATTGGCCACTGACTAGCCAGCCACCCAACAGAAAGATGGTAAATGCCACGGAAACCGTGATTGCCAGTCCCCGCGAATGAGTGCGCCAGGCGACCATCGTAAGGGTGAGAATGCTTAAACTAGCTAACACGAGGTGCGGGAATTTAGTCAACGCGGCCAAAGCTAAACAGAGGAGGAGACCCATTAGCATCAAGAACGGGTCAACCGATTGAGTGGCCTGCGGCAGCAGTCGAATGGCCAATAAGGTACTCGCAAGAATGCCTAAAATATAAATGGCGTCATAGTGGAGAACCGAAACGACGACGATGATGAGGAAAAAATAGACAAATTTGTCTATCTTACGGTCTAATTGATAAGACCATGCGAAAAACAGGAAACTGAAACATCCTGCGCTGAGAAATTGCCAACTGACATAACTGGAAAATAAGTCAGCGTCATAACTGGAGGAAGTGTGAGATAAGTAACCGAAGGGACCAAACGTAAAAATGTAATCCACCCCGGCTTGGAAGTGATGTTTGAAAGCGTAACCCAAGGCTTGGGTCCACGAAGCATCGGTCTCAATACTGGCCGTAAGCATCCCGAAGTCTAACGTGGATAGCCAAATAAGAGTGAGGAGACCAAAGTTGATAAAGAATTGTTCAAGTTTTGAGGTTGGGTGCATGAGTATTTTTTGGTAGTGAGGCAATGTGGGTTCTTTGTCTGAACTTTGATTAGAATGATTTTCAGATGGACTATGATTCGTCAAGCCTCCTTTCATAGTTTTCATTTAATCATATAAATCACAGTTCAAGACGAAGAGAAACCTCTCGATATTTCATCCAGATTGCATCACTACCTATTTTTTAAATGATGAATGATTATTCTCTACCAGGAGTCCACAGCGTCGCTTTGTCTGTACAAAGCACAGCGAAGGACTCCTGGTTGGTTTTGGTTATTCTATAGTGAGATGGCCCTTTTGCAAAGATTTTGAAAGTTTCCTGAGGTACCGTTTAGCGACTGGTTTAATATCCACAGTATACTTCATAATCCAAGTTCCCTTATCAAATCGTCCAGCGTGGTAGAACCACCCTCTCTGAGGGCGTCATCCGCATCAGCATTGTCAATCCAATCTTCAATCTCCTCCATCAATTCCTCCTTTTCCTTGGGCACCACGATGATAAATAACTTCTTCAAATAAGTCAACGTGAGACATTCCTTGGTCTCTTCGACATGGTCGAATAACTTTTGTAAGATGACGGTGGTATACTTCCGACTTGGAAAAATTTCCACTTGACTCACGTCTCCGTCATCTTCAGCGTTCAAACAACGCTTGAGTTGTGCTATCAACTCGACATCTGTGAGAGGCACTGCCGCTAGAAAAATCCGGCTTGGATGATAAGTGGCTGTTAGACGAGTTTGGTTAACTATGGCTTCAGTTAACCATTGTTCTAACTTGGTACGTTGGTAGCTTGTGGAGAGTGGAATAATTCTGGTTGGTAAAGCTGGTTGCATAAGGATACCTCATAAGATAATTCATAAGCCTATTTCAAAACATGGAGAATGGGAAATGAATAATTGGTCACCGGACTAGAGGCTTCAGCCGGTCCCCGGACTAAAGGCTTCAGCCGGTCCCCGGACTAGAGGCTTCAGCCGGTGGGGACTGAACAGAATTGAAATCGCAGTGCCCCACCCACCGGCTAAAGCCTCTAGTCCACCCGTGCTTTGATTGATGTATTGATGTGATGCCATTAATTCCTTAACTTAAACTTAATAGCATTCCTCTAGTCCCGCCTAGTTTGTTTCATTTTCCATTAAATCGGAAGACTTTGGACACCCAACTAACCATCCTCCCAAAAACAGTCCAAGGAAAAAGATCACTTTCCCCCATTCCAATAACCACAACACGCCATAAGATAATATTCCGACTCCTCTTGGCATTCCAATAGCAAACCACAAATCGGGGCGATTGTCAATGGCTACCACCCGAAAAGGTCCAGCCGGGGCACGCACGTAATAAGGTACCCAGGTTTCTCTAGGTGCTGTAGAAGGGAGAATAGGAATCGGTTCGGCTTGTCCTTCTGGCAATAGAAACAAGGCCAAGTCTGCTTCTCCTAAATAACCTGCTACGGGAATTTCTATGAACGTTTTGGCAATCTTGATTGGTTGACTGACGAAAACGCCAACTGCTGGATTGCCTATGCTATTGTAAGAACCTAACGTATTTTCGCCCAAATATTTTCCCGTGGTTGGGTAAAATCCGTCCAGTACAAAAGGTGAGTTGTCTTGACTCGATTCGAGAGATTTAAAAGCCAGAGTGGGTGGCAAAATACGTTGTAATTTGGGGATAGACAATAGATTGGCGAGACGTTCGGCACTGGGATAAGGAATGACTTTGTGTTTAAGACTGTGGAGGTCTTTCGTGACCAGAAATTCGTGAGTATTTTTGAGTTGTTCGGCACTGTCTAACCGTTTTTGTTCGATGATAGGCCAAATCGTGGTAGTGAAGCTGAGGATGCCAAGTATCCACAATGAGGTCCATGCACAACTCAGGAAACGGACAGGTGCTCTAATTCCATTGGGTAAATTCCAGGTAGAGATGAAATACAGGGACAGGAAGTTAGCCAACGTCCCCAATGCCAAAATATCCATGTAGCGGAAGGCCGGAATAGATAGACCAATTCGTGCATAAGAAGCACTCGCCGCTTGTAAAATGACCCAACTGCCCAATGCTAACACAAAGAGTTCTCCTGGAGTGGGGAGGCGACGTGATTTTATTGTTCTTACTACTAACATCAAAAAAGGCAAGTAGGTGAGTAATCCTAACCACTTCCCAGGTATCACCCACGGCCAAGATAACGCCGTGCCAAAGGCCGTCCAGAACTGATAGAAGTCAGCATGATAGGTGGTTCTCATCACCGAATAAGCGGGAGTCGTGATGGTAAGCATGACGAACAACGGAATCAACAGGCCACTGAACAGGAGAGTCGGAAGATGTGTTTTTCTAGCCCCACGGTCAATGAGAAGCAGGTAGAGTTTGAGAATGAAAATGACGAAAAGGGCAAAGAAGCCGGTAGCTAAATTGAAATAGGCAAAAATACCCGCTAACCATCCTAACCACCATTGCCAGGTGAAATGGCGATGGAGTAACATTCCCCAGATGGCCAGGAGTGTGAAGAGATTGAAGAGGTACCAACAGGAGTGGAAACCGCCTAAAATGTTTTCCCAGGCATAAGGTAGGGTCCAGAGGAGAAAAATGCTGAAGAGGATAACATTTTGTAAGGTAGCAGCGAAGAGGCGACGTAGGACGAGTATCAAAAATAGGGCCGTACACGTAGACAGGAAGGCATTCACAGTCATTTCCACCAAAGGGTCCCATTGTCTATCATTGCCAACCATGAGGAGGAGGCTGAGAAGTTTGGTGAAAATAATTCTGTGTTCATTATGTGCCACCCAAATATGTTGAAAGGTCAGTTTATCATTTAACCAGGGTAAGAACACGCCGGCGGCTTCGCCGTCCCATTGATCCCAGTAGGGAACGGAACTGCCGAAGTGGTGGAGAAACCAAAGTCGGGCGCCGAAAATAGTGAGGGTGACGGCAAGTAATTTTAGGTAAAAGGAGTAGTGATGGGTTAGGTGCATTTGATTTCGATTTGAATTTGTCAATGAATCAAAGAAACTTAGTTTCTCTTTGCCATTGGTCGTGTTAAACTATCAAACGTTTTTGGATTCACTGTCAAGGCCAAAAACAGGAATCCAATCGTAATAATCAGTTGCCATTCCCGCAACCATAATTGCACATACATCGACAATTTTCCAATTCCTCTGGGCATGGCAAAGGCAAACCATAATTTGGGATTATTATCCTCTGCCACGATTTTAAAAGACTTGGTTGGGGTGGGCAGATAAATGGGAACTAATCCCTCGCGGGCCACTTTATAGGGGGTTAACCAAATCGGTTCAGGTTGTCCTTCCACTTCTAAACGCAAGGACAAGTCCTTCTCTCCCAAATAGCCGGAGATGGGAATAGCCATGAAAGGTTGTTTAGGAGGAGAGATGAAGACACTCTCAAAGTGACCTACCGCGGCATTTTGTTGAGTATTATAAGAACCTAACATTTTTTCGCCGCGAGTTTTTGTCGTTGGATACACACCATTGGGAATAAAAGTGGAAATGGTTTCTGATTGGAATCGCGATTGGGGTACCTGCGAAGGGACGGTTAAGCTGGGCGGAAGCAATTTTTGAAAGTTGGGACGTTTCAAAAAACTGGCGAGAATTGGAGACAATGGATAAGGGCATGTTGGATAGGCTTTCAACGCTTTGAGTTCACCCGTATTTAAAAAGTTTCGCACATTGGCCAACTGTTCTTTGCTATTCGCGAGTTTGACTTTGATATGAGGCACTGCCTCCACCATGAGAACATAGATTCCACAGAGTAACAGGATTCCCCAACCGTGCACAATGAGGTTGATACGGGTTGTGATAAAATTGGGGAGTCCATGATTGGGTTGAGTCAGATAATGAAAAGAGAAGAAGTTGATGATGACTCCGATACTCATAATTTCCCAATAACGTGCAATCGGGTGAACGCCATCCCCTGCACCACGGGCAAAAGCCATAGCAACCGCTTGTAGGAGTATCCAGCAACCTAAGGCCAGGATGAAAAGTTCACCTCGCCAGAGGGGTTGTCTGCGCCATATCACGGTGGTCAGCAACACTAAAAAGGGCATATACATGAGGAGACTGAGGAGAGGGTAGTCCACCCAGGGCCAAGCGAGAAATTTGCCCAATGAAGTGATGAAAGTGAGAATGTCTCGACTATACAATTCACTATGCTTAGGCGCCTGAATCAATTGGACGAGACTGACGATAATGAGGAGACTACTGACTCCCAGCGTGAACAAGTGACTTCTGATGTGGTCACGATTGACTAGAATCAAATATAACTGGAAAATAACCACGACGACGAGGACGAAAAATCCTGAAGCTAAGTTAACACAACTTAATATTCCACAGACCAGACCAATAGCCCATTGCCAGGTCAAAACCTCATAGAGTAAGAGTCCCCACAAGGTTAACAATGTCAGCAGTGATAACAGATACCAGGAGGATTGAAAACCCCAGATGATATTTATCCATCCCACTGGAATGACTCCCATCAAGGTGATACTTAGGATGATCCAGTTTTCAAGACGGTGGTCTAGCCAATTTCTCAAGATGACCGCAAATATCACGGCGGTAAGGGAGTAAAGAACAGCATTGACGATCATTTGTAACAGGGGTTCCCATTGACCGTCATTTAACACCGTCAACCCTAACGTGAGGAGACGTATCAACACAATGGGATGTTCACCATACGGAACCAGTAAATCAGACAGGTTAAGATGACCATTGAAGGCAGGTAGCAAGGTATAGAAACCGACTTCCCACTCATCAAAATAGGGCAGCGAGGTGCCAGCGATTTTGATAAACCAGAGTCTGGTGCCAAACATTAAGATAGCCATGCCCAGGAGTTTTAGAGAAAAGCGTAAATTCGTATGTAGTGTTGACATAATGAAGAGTTTAGAACCTTAGGTAAAGCTAATTCGCTGGAACGCAATAAGAATTATTGCGCTTCGCGCCGTGGACGCAATAATTCTTATTGCGCGTAAGCTAGAATGGTACCGATTTGAATGAATATTATGGTAACCGTTGACATCCCGTCAACCACGCCCCCCGTTGTTTCCCGTCCCCTTTTCGCACCACCGTCGCCTGTTCCACCGTCGCTAATTTGGGTATCAATCGAAACCCCAGACTGGGTTTCAAATCATACGGTGACAGTGTACTGCCCGCAATGGGATAGACGTAAAAGGTGCTACGATTCAGATATTCTTCAAAGGTCGCCCATTCACATGGACGCGGCAAGAGGTTTGGGACTGCGTTGAGAGTATTGGCACCGGCTAACAAACTGTCTCCAATGGTTTGGTCGGGGGAGTCAATGCGCACTTGGCCATCAATGCCTAATCTGGAGGAGGCACTGACTAAACTGTCGGGCGTTTTTAAGAATTGGTCGGCGATAATACGAATATTGCCACCGTGGCCCGCATCCGCTTGGGCGATAATCTGACCGTGGTTTATCACTACAAACTGGGGATTGTCAATGGTGATATTGCCACCATCCCCTATACCACCCGCTACACTGGTCGTCAATAGTCCCTGCCGTAAATACAATTGGTTAGCGACCGTGAGGTGTATATCACCACCGCCAGCATGGTCTGCGGAAGTGGTAATATTTCCACCGTCAGTTACGTGGAGAGTATTAGTAGTGATTAGGACTTCACCGGCCTCGCCGGTACCATTGTTGCTACTATTTGCACCAATCTGTCCACCCTCGGTTAAAACCATTTCATTAGCTTGAATTTCCACTATACCCCCATTTCCACTACCGCCCATCGTACCGCTTCCTATGAGACTAGGGAGAATTTCCCAAATTCGCCCGATTGCCTTTACAACGACAGGCGCCCATCCAGCCAGATAGAGTTGGCCTGCCACTTGGATTCTTATATTACCTGCGGGAGCCATTTGATAAGTCATGCTACTAATACGACCACCCTCTAGCAAATTAGCCGATTGGGCATTAATGGTAATATCACCTCCTCGACCCCTTCCATAAGTTTCTGTTAAAAGTTCACTGGCGTTTAAATTTAATTCTTGGGTGCGTATCCAGATGTTACCAGATTGCCCAATTCCCAAGGAAATACTAAGAATCATAGTGAGAGGATTCTCGTATGCCTGGCCATGACTTAGCCTAACCCCAGGATAAAAACCAGAGAGTGACAAACGGTCGGTAATGTTAAAAGTCAGGTCGCCACTGCGTCCTGTTCCTATCACACCACTGGCAATCGTAGCCGCGTCTCTCAGGAAGACTTGGTTGGCATGAATCTCTATCGAACCAGCTTCACCCGCGGCGGCACTCCCCGTATTAATCAGCGCGTTGGTAACGTCTAAATACGGGGTCTCAATGAGAATGCCACCCGCACTATTCATACTCGTGGTCAGCACCGAAATTTCACTGTTGACCCCTTTGAGATAAGTGGCTTCCGTGATTTTGAGGTTAATATCTTTACCATTTTGATTGCCAAACGTGTGGGAACGAATGATGGCATTGTCAAGGACAAATTGGCTGGCGCGAATAAAAGCGGTGCCGCCACTATGACCACTCAGTTCTATCAGGGTGTTTTCGAGCGTGATGTTGCCGCCTTGGCCATGAAGGATTAAATCATTGTCACTGGGAATCACTTCCCCACGAGAGGCCAAACTCGCTAGATTGATTCGTCCATGTTCAGCCGCTAAGATAGATTCAGAAGCCACCGTGGGAATGAACAGACTATTATCGGCGGTGAGTGGTATGTCACTGGTTAAGTGGAGGTCACCTCCAATTAAGGAGAGGGTTTGATCGAAGGGCACCGAGAGTTTGCTACTTTGCGTCTGAATTGGGGCGGGCGAATCGGTTAAAAACCCAAACGCCGCAATGGGGGCCACCGTCAATAAGTTGTTACTCGGAGTACGTGCCTCAAATTTGCTACCGTCACTTAACCGCAGGTAGTCCGCCGTGCTGGCATGAAATCCTCCTTGCACATCTAACTTGGCATTGGATCCAAACATGATACCATAAGGGTTGAGAAAATACAGGTCCGCATTCGGAATCGTAGAACGTAAGGTGCCATCAAGGTGAGACGGATTCCCGCCTGTCACACGACTGATAATATTTTGCACATTGTCAGGTCCAGAGAAGGTGGCACTTTCGTGACTTTGCAAATTGAAGTCTTGAAAACTGTGGAATAAATTGCCACCGTGTTGTTGGCCTAAGTCGGCACCGATTTGATAATCGGGGCCAGGTAAGGTGCCTTTGCGTCCTAAGGAACCGTCGAGGGTGACTTGGGCTAAGGCGGTGGTGGAAATGAATAGGGTGAGTGTGGCAAGAGATAAAGTCGTGCGGGTTTTCATGGTTAAACCTGTTAGTTTAGATGGTAACACGAGAAGTTGGAGTCCGGAATTTATTCCGTTCTTGGCAACGGAATAAATTCCGGACTCCAACGGTAAACAACGGAATAAATTCCGTACTCCAAAGGCAGATTCTTTTACTAAAGTTACTGATGACACCCCGTCAACCACGCCACTCGTTGCTTCCCGTCCCCTTTTCGCACCACCGTCGCCTGGCCCACCGTCGCTAACTTCGGTATCAACTGAACCCCCTGACTGGGTTTTAAATCATAAGGTGACAATGTACTCCCCGCAATCGGATAGACGTAAAAGGTACTGCGATTCAGATATTCTTCAAAACTCATATCTTCGCAGAACCGGGGTAATAAGGCCGTGAGGTCGGTGAACTCGGTGGGAGACGCTAATAAACTGTCTCCAATGGTTTGGTCGGGCGAATCAATCCGGACTTGGCCATCCAGACCGAGTCTGGAGGAGGCACTGATTAAGCTGTCGGGCGTCTTTAAGAATTGGTCGGCGATAATACGAATATTGCCACCGTGGCCGGCATCGGCTTGGGCAACAATGTGACCGTGGTTCATCACGACAAATTGCGGATTTCCAATAATGATATTGCCACCATCCCCTATACCACTCGCTACACTGGTCGTCAATAGTCCCTGCCGTAAATACAATTGGTTAGCGACCGTGAGGTGTATATCGCCCCCGCCAGCCAGTTGTGCCGACGTGGTAATTTGACTGTCGTCAAAGATTTCTAGGGTATCCGCTTGTATGGTCAAATTCCCGGCTTCCCCGAGACCCGTACTATTGGCAGTTATCAAGCCACCTTCACGAAGTTGCAGCTGATTCGCTTGCACTTTCACGTTGCCACCACGGCCGATCGTGGTCGTGCTACTGGAAATGTTGCTGGGAATGCCCAGGAAATTACTTCCCCGAATCCGCAGGTCGCCCGTCACGCTGACGTTCACCTCCCCACCATCGCCCGTGCCAGCAAAAAGCGTCTTGCCAAGGACAAAACTGGTACTACTAGTAATGCTTGCACCTTGGTCTAACTGTAACTCGTGTGCCATTATCTGTATTTGGCCCGCAGGACCTGTACCCGCCGCGACGGTCATAATCACACTGTCTTGCATCACGAGTCGGTTCGCCGAGATGGTAATGTACCCGGCGGCGCCACTCCCAAGAGTACCAGCGCTAATCCCACTTTGCATGGCGTCAATCTCCATGTTAAAATAAGCAGAAGTAGCCGTAACCGTGGATTTTCTCCCCTTAACGGTGAAATCGCCGGCTACTTTGAGAGTAATGTGGCCGCCGGCATGTCCGCCAAAAGTATCACTGACAATGCCACCGCCATTTTGAAATATCACCGAGTCAGCTTCAATCATTATACTCCGGGCATCGGCCAGTCCCGCTGCTTCCATGGAGAGAAACCCGCCATCCAAATTCAGATAGTGAGTGGTAATGTGAATTTCTCCAGTTTGACCAGTGTTCATGCTATCTGCACTAATATAGCTATTGTCACTCAAGGGATTCTCTTCTCCCGCGACACGTCCGATAAGACTCAACGAATCCCGTGCATTAATACGAATAATTCCACCCGCGCCACTACCCTTCGCTATACTCGCCAAAGCAGCCCCTCCCGATAAGGTGACCTGATTGGCTTGCACTTCGATATCACCTCCCGCACCGCTACCCAAGGTACTGGTATCAACGTGGCTACCGGCGGTCATCTCTAGGCGTGGGGTACGGATTTGAACATTACCGCCGTTACCGTTGCCAAACGTAAGTGTGCCAATCGCTTCGAGACCTCCTTTAACATTGACCGATTTGTCGGTGACGATGTCAATTCCTTGGCCGTCTTGATTGCCTAACGTGAATGCCTCAATCGCGGAGTGATCCATCAGCAATTGTCCACCACGAATCAGCACTTTACCACCACCGAGGCCACTGGTAGAGACTTTCGCTTGATTCTGTAATTCGATAGTTCCCCCCTTTCCTGACAACGTGGGATTAGCTAAAGCGACTTGACCTGCCTGGGCCAGACTGCTTAACGTCACTTGCCCACCGAGGGCACTCACTTGGGCACCGGTAAGAGAGAGGTTGCCGCCGGTGAGTGAGAAGGTTTGTCCATAAGGAACCGTGAGTTGTGATTCTTGCAACGACAGCGCGGCAGGCAAGTCGGTTAAAAACCCAAACGCCGCCACCGGCGCCACCGTCAACAGACTGTTACCTGGCACCCGCGCCTCAAACCGTCCCCCATCGGCTAAACGCAAATAATCTGCGGTACTAGCATGAAATCCTCCTTGCAAATCTAATTTGGCATTCGGTCCAAACAGGATACCAGACGGATTGAGAAAATACATATCGGCATTGGAAATGGAGGAACGAAGGGTGCCATCAATGTTGGACGGATTCCCGCCCGTCACGCGGCTGATGATATTTTGCACGTTGTCAGGTCCAGAAAAGGTGGCACTTTCGTGACTTTGCAGATTGAAGTCTTGAAAGCTGTGGAATAAGTTACCGCCGTGTTGCTGGCCAACGTCGGCACCGATTTGATAATCGGGGCCAGGTAAGGTGCCGGCGCGGCCTAAGGTGCCGTCAAGGGTGACTTGGGCTAAGGCGGTGGTGGAAAAATACAGAGTGAATGTCACTAGGTGTAAAGTCGAGTGATTTTTCATAGTTAATCCTTTTAAGTTTAGATGGTCAAGAAGTTGGAGTACGGAATTGATTCCGTTTCAAGAAGTTGGAGTACGGAATTTATTCCGTCCCTGGAAACGGAATAAATTCCGGACTCCAACGGTAAACAACGGAATAAATTCCGTACTCCAAAGGCAGATTTTTATCTCGTTCCCACGCGCCAAACTAAGTTTCTGGGCGCCGTTGATTTCAGATGATTTGCGTAAGTTCTGTCCTCAATCTATTATCCTCTATTGGAACAATATTTGCGAATTTTTTCCTAAATTGATACAATTACCACAACCAAATTGATATGTAATCATTTTCAAATGAAAAAAATCAGCTTTAAAGCCAGCGTTCTATGGCAATTTACCTTTTTACTACTTTTTACGGTTTTAAGTATCGCCCTCAGTTTTTATTATGGTTCCAAAAAAATTACCTTGGAAATGGCAGAACAGGTGACTAAACAATTCACCGATAAAGTGATAGAACGCACGATTAACTATCTGAATGTACCAGCTATTCAAACGAAGCCGTTAAGTGGATTAGCCCAACACCAAAAAAATATTATGGATGTGCATGAGGAATTCTGGAAATACATGTGGGAACAATTGTTGGTGTTACCTCAAATACAAACTATGTTCATTGCCGATGCCGCCGGCAGTTATATTCAAGTTCGTAGAGAACCTAATCTTGCCACGCGGTTCATTGACCGTTCCATCACGCCTCCTATAGAAAAATGGTTCTTACGAGATGAGTCCTACAACGTCACGCGCATAGAAAAAGGAGATGCGAGTTTCGACCCACGCACTCGTCCTTGGTATCAAAATACTCAAACCCAACCGCGCATCTATTGGACCGATGTGTATATCTTCACCACCGCCCAAACCCCAGGGATTTCTGCCACCTACCCCGTATTAGATGACACTGGCAAATTGATTGCGGTAACTTGTGTCAATACACCGTTACACAGCCTCTCAGATTTTATTACGGAACAAAAACTCAGTAAACATGGCGTGGTTTTGATTGTCAATGGTAAAGGCGAGTTAGTCGCTTATCCCGACAAACGACGTTTGACTCATCGGGATGAGAAGACTGGTCAATGGCGTTTAGTCCATGTGACCGAGTTGGAGGAACAATGGATTACACGGGCCTATCATAGGTATGTACAGACTCGGGAGGAAAAGTTCTCTATTCGTAGCGACGGTAAAAATTATCTTGTCAACATTGCTTCCTTTCCCGATTCATTCATCTCGGATTGGCGGATTCTGGTCGTCATTCCCAAAGAAGATTTGTTAAGTTCTGTGTACGACCTCTTCTGGCAAGTGGGTTTTGTGTCTCTAGGAATCTTTGGAATTTCTATTATCCTCGTCTATTTTTTTGCAGTTAAAGTGACTCAACCCATTACCCAGTTAGCCATTGAAACGGAGAAAATTAAGAATCTACATTTGGATGAGGTCCGGTCCGTACAATCGGGTATTAAAGAAATTGATATGATGAATAGGACGTTAATCTCTACCACGCAAAGTCTCCATTCCTTCCGTAAATATGTCCCCGCAGACCTAGTTCGCCAGCTTATCCAACTGGGTCAAGAAGCGAAGTTAGGGGGAGAAGAAGCGGAGTTAACCATCATGTTTTCCGATATTCAGGGTTTCACCAGCATTTCGGAAGACTTGCCGGCGCAAAAATTGATGTTGCATCTCTCCGAATATTTGGAAAACCTGACCCATATCATCATGCAAGAACATGGTACGATTGACAAATATATTGGTGATGGTATCATGGCGTTCTGGGGGGCGCCAGTGAAATTACCCAATGCGACATACTGTGCCTGTAAGGCTGTGTTAGCTTGCCAGAAGAGATTGCAAGACCTCAATATCAAGTGGTCACAAGAAGGTAAACCTGAGTTACATACCCGGATAGGATTGCATACGGGTAACACGGTGGTAGGCAATTTGGGTTCGGATGACCGCATGAATTACACTATTATTGGCGATAGCGTGAACCTGGCGTCGCGTTTAGAAGGGGCCAACAAGTTGTACGGAACTAATATTATCATCAGTGAAGCCACCTATCAACAAGTTGCTAAACAATTTCATTGTCGCCTGTTAGATATTGTGGCAGTGAAAGGTAAACGGGTCAGTGTGAAGATTTACGAATTAATAGCGGAGAAAACGACACCGTTACCAGAGGAGATGCAACAATTTTGTGCTGAGTATGCCGAGGGTTTAGAGGCTTACTTACGACAAGATTGGGGCACTGCGTTGGCGATATTTAAGGAGTTGCAAAAGCGTTTTCCAACCGACGAATCGGTTCAACTCTTTATTTCACGTTGCCATAAGTTCCAACACTCTCCTGATAAATTGCCACCAGATTGGAATGGAGTGGCGACGTTGGAAGATAAGTAGGATAGAAGTGCAATAATTTTTATTGCGCTCCAGAGAAAATCGTACAGATTTAAAGGAATATTACTATAAGTACTGAAGCAGTAATTTTGCGGTATTTTCCCTCACCCCCGACCCCTCTCCCAGAGGGAGAGGGGCGAAACAAAATACGAGAAAATTTCTGCTTCAGTACTTAGAATACCGCCAGATGAAATTAGGACTCACAGGTTCACACCGTACCGGCAAAACCAGTTTAGCCCAAATGATTGCTAATCAAACGGGTCTACCCTTTCTTAAAACTAGCACCAGTCAAGTGTTTCAACAACATGGTTTAGACCCCGCGACCCCGCTGAAGTTTAACACTCGTTTGCACATTCAACAACAAGTCTTAACAGCGGCGGTAGAAATCTGGCAAACCGCACCAAAGGCGTTTGTGACAGATCGGACGCCTATCGATTTTATGGCTTACACGTTAGCAGATATTCAAGGAAATACAGAGGTTGATTTTGTTCAATTAGAGTCTTATCTGATGCAATGTTTTGACGTGACTCGTCAATTTTTCACGCAGTTAGTGATCATTCAACCTGCGATTCCGTTGGTGTATGAACCAGGGAAAGCGGCGTTGAATAAGGCTTATATGGAACATCTCAACACGATTATTTTAGGTTTATGTCATGACGAACGTTTACATTGCCCTGTCAACGTGTTAAACCGAAAGAAAGTGAAAATGGAGGAACGGGTGTATGAAATATTGAAGTGACGCCAGGACCAGGTTGCGAAACTATACCTTGCGGGACAAGAACTGAAATAATCCAGCACTGGCAATCATCACCAAACCAAATAAGGCCAACCCTAACGTGCTTTGATGACTGAAGATGAATAATTGGCTAACGATCATTGGTCCCAAAATGTGGCCGCCGCGTTCCAAAAAAGTGTAAGTGGCACTGATGGACTTGCTACCATAGCGTTTGGCCACCTCCGTTTTGTTAATATGCGTTAATACCGGTGCAGTTGACATTCCATTGGAAATGCCGGCGAGAATTAGAAACAAAAAAATCAGATAATCTTCAAAGTGCAGGAGTCCCTGATTCACGATAATTTCATTGAAGTTGAAAGTCATCCAATTTAACCAGGGTGCCCCTGGCAAATATTCTCCCATCCACAGACTGGCACCTAGCATTCCTAACATGAGGATTCCTATTCCACCCACGATGGAACTCAATGACAGGGTGTTACGAGTTTCTCCCCATTTGTCGATAAGACGAGAAATATAATGAGTAATGATGGAGGAGGAGATATAAAATAGCATCAGTCCTAACCCAATGTCTTCACTGGCAAAACCGCGGTTTGATAACACCAAGGGCACGGCAAACATGACGACGCCGGCGATGGCGATTTTGGAAGTTAAACCAATGAAGGTTAGCGTATTCATAAATTCAAAATCGCGGAAGACTCGCATAAATTGAAGTAACGAGACCGTTTCGGTACCCTTCCCTTGCGGGTTCTGAGTAATCTCTTCCACATTTGGCACCAGGGCCCATAAATAAATGGTTGCCAACAGAGTTAACAGAGAAGCAATCATAAACAATGTGTGATAAGAGAGATAGACAAAGAGTAACGCCCCTATTGAAGTGCCAGCAATCATACCGGCATTTCGGCCCGTCACTTTTACAGCCCCGCCTTGGGTTTGTTTATCTTTGGGAGTGATGGCCAGAATATAAGATTGCAAGCCAATCAGGAAGACGCCTTGACCAATGCCAGAAAACACTCTACTGAGGGTCATTATCCAAAAATCCTCGGTACTGGCAAGCAACGTCAAACCTATCATTTCGGCAATGAAACCGGCGGCCAACAATTTTTTGAGATTCCCTTTTTCAGCATAGTAACCGGCGGGAATGAGGACTAGGGCAAAACAGGTGTAGAATAGACTGAATGGTAAACTGGCGGTGGCAAATGCGGAACCCGATTGTTCGGCCATACTGGTCGCCAATTGGGGCAGAAATGATACCGATAAAGCACTGACGAACACAATGAGGAAATAGGCCGGCTTGATTAACCGTAACCCAATTTGGAAATTGTTGTCTTCATGATTGCCAGGATGTGGGTTTGGATCGGAGATTACGATTTTTCCAGACTCACGTTTTTTGCGTATCGTCAACAATGCAGTCCCCGCGTCTAGGAAGATAAAGGAGATAAAACCGCACGCGACAAAGAGGACAATGAATGCTTTCGCACTACTCCAAATGGCACTCATCACGACTTTAATCGGGATACTGACAGCGACCCGGAAAGTCTGGTTTTGTTGAGAAGTTGACAGTGGTACGATATACTCGAAGCTGTCAGGTGACGCCTGATAGAAGTTGCCAATCTCTTGTGTATCGGTATGATAAACGACTAAATCATCTCTGGTCAAGGCAATCTGATTAATATGCGGATTATTCTTTTTGTAATCTTGAAAGGCTTCATTGATTCCACTGAGGTCATCAATGCGCAAATTTAACTCTAAAACTGCTGACAACCTCTGCGCCATCGAGTTAGACAACGCCTTGGTGCTGGCCCGCGCCCCGGATTCGTAAGTGTTAAAAATCACCACCGAAATGAAGACTGACATCACGATAAATTCAATGATGTAAGTGGTTTTCAAAAACCGTTCTCTCGTTTTAGGTCGGGCAAAGTAAATCTCATAAACAATAATCAGTAAAATAAAAATCAGAGTCAGTGTCAGAAACGCATAAGACACTCTCTTAAATTGTTCGTCTAAAACGTGAAACAAGTCCTGCTTTTGAGACTCGATAGCCACCTGGCCTACTACCCCAAAACGGGTATCCAGGGGTAGAATCACGCGGAGGCTGTCCACCGATTCTTCAACTGTCTTGTTGCCATCGAGTTTAAACAGACTCGCTTGGTATTGGCGGGCTACCAAGGTTTTCTTCAACTGTTCCAGAGAAGTATTTCTTTGTCCACTTAAGAACACTAAATTACCTTTCGTGTCAGTGACTTGAATAGCTTGAATAGTATCATCAGAAAGTAACAATCTTTCACTTTGACTAGAAAATCCGCTAAATTGTTTGAGAGGCAGACCAGCTTGCAAATAAGGTTCAAAATTATATCTGATAATCTCCCCCTGTGTGGCCAATCTTGCCAGTTGAAATTGAGTGTACTTACGTTTAGCTTCGCCGTAACCAATAAATTCTAACAGTGCGAAGGTTAAAATCAGAATGATAATGATCGGAAGGCTGATAAAAATATTTTTAAGTTTCATGTTTGGTTTGTAAGAAAATGAGAGATGTCGGTTTTCCCAATGCTGTTGCCACCCGATCCCGATGGACTGGAGGCTTCAGCCGTAGGGTGGCAATGGCTACCGGCTGAAGCCTCTAGTCCACCGGTGCAGAACCACATTGGTGGACTAGAGGCTTCAGCCGGAGGGTGGCGGTTGCTACTTGAAGTCAGTTCTACTTTTGCTTCATGACATCATGCCCAAACGCCCGCACCGGTTTCCCCGTGTAATCATAAATGAAAGATGCACTTTCAAACAACTGGAAAGGAATTTTTAAACCAATTTTCCGCGCTATTTGAAAATTGATAGCAATGTCTGGAGGAGTAATTACACCGACTTTCAATTTACCTGCTTGGGCTTGTCCTTTCAGAATTTTTACAGCATAGAGACTGGCTAAATGCGCATTGTTGCGCCGGTCAATGCCAATGGCCATCACGGCACTGTCGGCATTGTCGGTCACAATATTCGGAATGGAACCTAGCACTGGCACTTTGCCTGCCGTGGTTGCCACCGTAGCCATGTTCGAGAAGACCAAGGTACTGCTGGTCACCCAGAAAACGCTATGTTTCAAATCCGCATCCGTCTGTCGCATGGTGATAATGGCTTCCAAAATCTGTTTGCGTAATTCCTCCACCGCAGTCTCCTTGGAAGTCACTTCTACGTTGATAACCTTGATGTTCATTTGACGCAATTGTTCTTGAGTCGGGATGACTTCCGTGGCTACCACTTGTGCATGATTACGGTCATATAAAATTCCCAAATTTTTGAGACCAGGAATTAAATCCATCAAATAATTGACTTGCACATCAATCGGCACATTTAGGGAAGTATATGCAATGTTGGTTCCACTGCCGTTTTCATAATCTGCCACTTGATGCAACAACACAGGATCCTTATTGGTGCAAGTCACCACGGGAATGTTGCCACCGTTATAAAATTCATGGAGAAAAGCGGCAGATTCGGACCCCATCGAAAAAATCAAGTCCATGTTTTCCCGTTCTGCGAGTTGCACCGCAGCTTTGCCCAGTGCATTGTCTTTATTGAAGTGAATTAAAGTGATTTCTGCATAAATGCCTTCATCATATAGCACCTGTAATAATTTAGAACTGGCTAAACTATAACTATCTGAAGGTTTGGGAATCAAACCTAGAATTTTTTTCGGTGGCAACTCTGACGTTCTCTGCCATTGCGGAAAAATTTTCATCACCTCTGGTCGGGCTGGCAAAATGTTGGCTTGCCAATTTTGCAAGACCTGTTTTTCCAATTCCAACCAATACAAACTGGTGGTATCTTCTGCCGTTTTATTGGCAACCGGAGGAAAGGATGGTGACACGGAGGACGGCGCCGCGGGAGAAGTGATTACGGTGGTAAGACACCGTAATTTTTTCCCACTTTGCGAAGCCTGCTTCCATTCTTGGGTTTGTCGTTGTAATTCGGCAAGTGCTTCCGCCGGTGGAATCGTGGCAATTTCTGATAAAGTAGGCAAATTTAATGACACCTCCATTTTTAACGAATTGAAATTGCATGGTCGAGAAAACGCTTGTAGATTGGTACGCCATAAAGCCATCAACACTTGTGGAAGACTAACGCTTTTATCGGGGCGTACTTCTTTAGCAATGTTCCATAATGCCTGACCATTTTTTATGGGTCCATATTTTGGGGGAGGCACAGGGGGGGCTTGCCCAACGGCAATGACTAAATTGTTAAACAAGCAAAGAGTAAGTAGGGTCCATAATCGGATTTGTGTCATGGTAATATTCTCTAGTGATGAAATAGTGAAATTATATAGTAATATTCCTTCTCATTTGTACCCCCCTAACCCCCCGCACGCGGGGGGTTGGGGGGGCTACAAGAGTAGAGGAATATCACTATAAAAGAGTTGCAAGATAATTACAAACTTGGGTAGTGATGCAATGTGGGTGAAATGTCTGAACTCTGATTAGAATGATTTTCAGATGGACTCTGATTAGTCAAGCCTCCTTTCATAGCCTTCATTTAATCATCTCAATCACAGTTCAAGACCTAAGAGAAACCGCACGATATTTCACCCAGATTGCATCACTACCCAAACTTGGAAGAATGATTCAGGGGATCAACCGCTTTTAAAAGCAGTCTCTCTACGGGTTGCCAATCCTTATAAGGTAGTCAAGTAACCAATTATATGAATTTTAGATAAAAAATAACGTGCGACAAAAACAACTTTTTGAAAAAATTTGAAAAAATCCGTTACCTCTATTATAATTCATCTTCTTTATTTTAACCTATGAAGGATGACCTAAGTGCTTAATCCCCCTAATCATCAGCCCTATCGTGAATTAACCCTAGCAGCAGTGCTATTAGGCATCTTCCAAGGCGCCATTCTTAACGTTGCGTTTGCCTATAGTGCCCTCAAGCTAGGTTTCTCTATGGGGGCCTCCCCTATTGCGGCCATCCTCGGCTATGTATTTTTACGTGGTCTGTTACGCAAGGGCACCATTGTAGAAAACAATATCAATCAAAGTATTGCCTCTGGTATCGCATCTGCTGGAACAGGGGTTGTATTTGTTCTGCCCGCAATATTTTTGCTGAGTGTCCAACCCTCAAACTCCTTTACTTTTTCTTTTTGGCCATTGCTGATCGCCGGAATTGGCGGCGCCGTCTTAGGCGTTGTGTTACTCATTCCTTTACGCAAACAACTGATTGAAATAGAACGTTTACGATTTCCTTCCGGGGTAGCAGTAGCGACAATTATTCAATCCGGTGCGGCTGGTATAGGAAAAGCCAAATTGTTAGGTATCGGCTTCTTAATCAGTGCCATCTGGAAAATGTTGATGCTGTTAGGATGGTTGGATTATCCAGGCATCCTCGAAAATGAGGAACTGAATTTAAGTTTTGGATTCCTCCCAGCTTATGTGGCACCTGCCTTGTACTTATCACCCATGAACTTTGCCGCAGGATTACTGGCAGGTAGCGCAGGGTTGCCATTTTTATTCGGTGGTATCTTAGCCTGGTGGATAATTTCTCCCGTCTCCGTCTTCTCCGGTTGGATACCCACCGCGACAGAAGGTTTGGTATTGACCGATTTTATCTATAATCAGATGTTGCGTCCGTTAGGAATTGGTATTCTCCTGGGGGCCGCTTTGATGGAAGTAATCGTCAATTTTCCTGTTATCAAAAATGCCATGGTTAGTCTAGCGTTTACCACCCGCAACAAAATGACTGATGTCACTCGCGATGAGATGCCTATGTGGGTACTGTTAGTCAGTGGCGGAATGGCAGTGTTGTTCTTTTTCACCGCGGCCCTTCTCACCCCTGGGGTACTTTTGCCACAAGCCCTTCTTACCGCGGTGCTAGGTACTCTTTGGTTAGGCTTGGCAGGTCTGGTGGTTGCCCAAACCACCGGTCTCACTGACATCTCCCCAGTCTCTGGCATCGCCTTGATTTCGGTGGCCATCATGATGATATTACTGAATGGCAACATCATGGCCTCTTTGATTCTAGCCTTAACGGTGGCAGTGGCTATCAGTCAAAGTGCAGACATGATGGAAGACTTGAAGACGGGATTTTTAGTGGGCAGTCGTCCCGTTTTACAACAACTGGTGCAAATCAGCATTTCTTGGATAGGCGTGATTTTCACTTTTATGGTAGTATATGTTCTGTGGACCCATGGTCAGGCAGGTCAACACGGATTTGGTCCCAACACGCCTCTTCCAGCCCCCCAAGCGGCCACGTTAACCAGTATTGTGGAAGCCGTCAAAAATTCCTCCATGCCCACCGACAAATTTTTATTAGGAGGCATCGTTGGACTCCTACTGGGCATTGCGCCTGTGTCAGGTTTAGGCGTTTTAATGGGACTGGCCATGTATTTGCCATTTTCCATCACGTTAGGCTATGGACTTGGTTGTTTAGCGCAAATGGTTCTCGTCAAACATAAAGGGGTGGCGTTCACCGAAACCAAAGTCGTACCACTGGCCGCCGGCTTGATTATTGGCGAAGCCCTGGTGAGTGTGGGAAATGCTATTTATGAAATTTTGCAATCATCATAAATTCTACATGACCAGACAGAAACTGAGTTTCTTAACCCCCTTTTAAGTACTTGTGCATAACGGACCTGGTATTTCAGGTAGGGTGGATACGCTACGCTTAATCCACCCTACAGATGGAACTAAGGCTGGTGGATACGCTACGCTTAATCCACCCTACAGATGGAACTAAGGCTGGTGGATACGCTACGCTTAATCCACCCTACAGATGGAACTAAGTTTCTCACCTCCTTTTACAAATGCAAGATGAAATCTTGCGCCTAAGGTGAATTATGAAAGGACTAATCCTCTTTACTATCGGAATCATCATTGCATTAATCGGTGCCGCTAAATTGCCCGCACCTAACGCCACCTGGTCAGATTTGTTGCCACTCTATCTACTCGGTATTTTCATGGCGGGAAGTGGTCTATGGTGGTGGCGACAATCAGCGTTGTCCACCAAATTTGGAGATTCCAGTCTCCCCATTTCCAAAGCAGACAACCCTCTGTTGACCTTGTTGCCACAGTTATATGACAGCAGTCAGGCGTTAGAAAAACAACTGCCAAAACTTGACGGACCTGCAATTGTCAAGCGCGTGGAAGAGTTATTGAACACGTTTATCTTGCCCATAGTGGCAGGTCGCCAAGAGGTGATTTATATTCTGGGTCGTCAACAAGGAGTGAAAGTATTATTGGCCCTTGCAGAAGGAGAACGTCTGTTGAACCGAATGTGGTCTGCAACCAACGATGGCTATTTAGACGAAGTGTATGCGACTTGTCCAAAAGCAGTGACCGCTTTTGAGGAGGCTTATCAACTCAGTCGCAAGTAGAAATATTGAAAGGAGTCCAAGACATGTCTTGGACTCCAAATTCCATTCTATCTAACGGCCCTCGTAGTCCCCTCCTTCTCCTCTGCTTTCTTTTCAACTGCCTTTTCCACCGCCGTCTCCACGATAGACACCTTCTCAATCACAATCGGCGTATTCGGCACATTCTCATAAATGTCCTGCGTCCCCGTCGCCACCTTGGCAATTTTATCCACCACTTCCATACCCTCTACCACTTTTCCAAACACGGTATAGCCAAAGCCTTCGGGAGTAGAAGAGGTATAATCCAGGAAACTGTTATCTTTGAGGTTGACAAAAAACTGAGAAGCCGCTGAATGGGGATTCCCAGTCCGTGCCATCGCCACCGTCCCACGGAGATTTTTCAAGCCATTACTGGCCTCGTTAGGAATCGGTTCATGCGCTTGCTTGTTTTTCAACTCCTTGGTTAAACCGCCACCCTGAATCATAAAACCGTCTATCACCCGATGGAAGATAGTGCCTTCGTAAAAACCTTCCTTCACATAACGTTGGAAGTTTTCCACCGTTTTGGGTGCTTTGGAGGGATCCAATTCAATCACGATAGTCCCTTGACTGGTCTGCATTTTGACCAGATTGGAAGTGGCTGAGGACGTTTTGACTGCCGGTGCAGGTGGTGTAGAAGCCGCAGCGTCTGGGGCCGAGTGGACACAGGCCGTTTGCGAGGTAAATAACAAAAATAACGAAAGGTTGAAGATATGTTTCTTCATAATGTGTGGTTCTCTTGTGTGTGTAAAAGTTAAAAAAAACGGTAGTGATGCAATGTGGGTTCTCTGTCTGAACTATGATTAGAATGATTTTCAGATGGACTATGATTAGTCATAGCCTCCTGTCATAGCCCTCATTTAATCATCTAAATCAAAGTTCAAGACGAAGAGAAACTGCACGATATTTCACCCAGATTACATCACTATCCAAAATGGAAACTGGCATTTTCCATTCTCCTAAAGTGAGGTCCCCAGCCGTCCTTGAAGTTCCTTATAAATCTCCTCCAAAATAGCCGCATCATACCCCTCTACCCAAACTTGCCGGCTGTCATTCCACCACTGTGCTTCGGCTTTCAATTTGGCAGTTTGCCAAAAATTGCCCTGCATTTTGATGATAATCCGATGCCGATATTTATCCGTACCAGTTGCCAGGGTAGATTTCCAACCGGTTCGAATGTAGCCGCTGGCCCGATCTAACATTTCCAGATCGTATTTTTCTGACAACACATCGATGGCACGTTGCCAAACTTCTTGATTTTTATTAGCAAAGAAGCCGTAGTTGTCATGCAAATAGATGCTTTTCCAAGCACCTGCCTCATTGCTAGTTTCCACAAACGTCCTTGGCGCGTGAGAAGCACAACTGGTCAATAAGAATAACACAAACAGGGTAGTAATAGTTTGTTTCAATAGCATATTTGATTTTCTCGATGATGTTAGAGTATCATATTGGATAACCCGGAGTCCAAAACATGTTTTGGACTCCTTTTAACCAATCCCAACAAAATTTTCAATATTCTCATGACTCCCCAACATTTTATCACCAAATGGCAATCTTCGCAACTCAAAGAACGTTCCGCCTCGCAAGAACATTTTTTGGATATTTGTCAATTATTAGGCGAACCCACGCCGGCGGAGGCGGATCCGCACGGGACTTGGTATTGTTTTGAAAAAGGGACAACCAAAAGTGAAGGTGGCAAAGGTTGGGCCGATGTGTGGAAGCGGCATCATTTTGCTTGGGAATATAAAGGCAAACAGAAAGATTTAACCAAAGCCTTTGTCCAATTACAACGGTATGCCTTGGCCCTGGAAAATCCGCCATTGTTAATCGTCTCGGATATGGAGACGATTCAAATTTATACCAATTTTACCAACACCGTTCAAGACCTTCATACCCTCAAGTTAACCGATTTGGCCAATCCCCAGCGGTTGCAAATTCTCAAATGGGTGTTCACCGACCCCGAACAGTTGCGACCGGGGCGGACGCGGACCGCCGTGACGGAGGAGATTGCACAAGAGTTTGCCAGTTTAGCACAACGCCTCCGGGAACGTGGGCATCCACCGCCGCAGGTGGCGCATTTTATCAGTCAATTGTTATTTGGGATGTTTGCCGAAGCCGCGGGCTTATTTGACGGGCAACGGGTGTTAAGTGAGAGTTTAGCTGCCAGTGTGAAACGTCCTGAACATTGTACTGCAACGTTGCAAAGTTTATTTACCACCATGCAACGCGGTGGGATGTTTGGCGTCCTTCCGATTGCCGAATTTAACGGTGGTTTGTTTGCTGAAGTGACGGTGTTACCGTTGCAAAAGGCCGATATTCAGTTATTATTGACCGTTGCCAGTCAAGATTGGAAGGACCTTGAACCGTCGATTTTTGGGACCTTGTTTGAACGTGGTTTAGACCCGGATAAGCGAAGTCAACTGGGGGCCCATTATACCGACCCTCTGTCGATAATGCGCTTGGTGCAACCTGTCGTGTTAGCCCCGTTGCAAGCCGCTTGGGCGCAGACGAAAGTGGCGATTCAAGCTGTGTTAAAAAAATCACGGGCGAAGAAAAGTCTTCCAAAACCAGCCCAAGATTTGTTCAATAGTTTCTTACAACGTTTGGCCCAAGTGCGCGTGTTGGACCCTGCCTGTGGGTCAGGGAATTTTTTATATCTCGTGTTGCGAGGTTTGAAAGATTTAGAACATCAAGCGATTTTGGAAGTGGAACAACTGGCGTTAGGATTGGGAGGACAGTTTTCGATTCATACCGGGCCGCAAAATGTGTTGGGCATGGAAGTGAATCCTTACGCCGCTGAATTGGCACGAGTGACGATTTGGATTGGCCATTTGCAATGGTTATTAGCACATGGCTATTCGATTCAGCAACATCCCATTTTGCAACCTCTGAATCAAATCGAATGTCAAGATGCCGTGATGACTGCGGCAGGGACCGAACCCGCGTGGCCACGGGCTGATTTCATCGTCGGCAACCCTCCCTTTTTGGGAGACAAGAAGATGATTAGCGTCTTAGGGGAGGAGTATGTGACACGGTTACGGAAGTTGTATCAAGGACGGGTGCCTGGTGGCGCCGATTTAGTCACCTATTGGTTTGAAAAGGCACGTACTCAGTTGGATAAAGGAGAAGTAACGGGGGTCGGTTTGGTTACCACTAATTCGATTCGTGGCGGGGCGAATCGCAAAGTATTGGAACGGATTCGAGAAGTGGGACCGATTTTTGAGGCGTGGAGTGATGAAGCCTGGGTCAATGACGGCGCGGCAGTGCGAGTGTCGTTGGTGTGTTTTGGAGGGAAACGAGAGAAGGTTGTATTGAATGGAGAAGAGGTGGAGGAGATTTTTGCGGATTTGACCGGGACCACAGCGGTAAATTTGACAAAGGCAAAACCATTGGCCAACAATTCAGAAGTTGCTTTCCAAGGAACAATTAAGGTTGGTCCTCTTGATATTGCGGGCGATTTAGCCAGAGAGTGGTTGTTATTACCTAAAAATCCAAATGGTCGTCCAAACAGTGATGTTTTGCGTCCTTGGGCCAATGGCATGGACATTACACGGCGATCTTCCGATACCTGGATTATTGATTTCGGAGTGAATATGACAGAGGAGGAAGCCAGTTTTTATGAAAAACCGTTTGAGTATGTTGTTAAAAATGTTAAACCTCTTCGGGAAAACTTGAGATTTGATTCGCACCGGCAGAAATGGTGGTTACATGGTGCCCCTCGTCCGGCCATGCGAGAAACAATTAAACCACTTTCTCGTTTCATTATTACCCCTCGTGTTTCTAAACATCGCCTATTTGTTTGGATGGACAAAACGATTTTGCCTGATTCCAGACTTTATGTGATTGCCCGTGACGACGACACCATGTTTGGCATTTTACATTCTCGTATACATGAAATTTGGAGTTTAGCAACTTGTTCATGGCATGGTGATGGTGATGAAGGTGGAAGACCTACTTATAACGCCCATTCTGTCTTTGCAACCTTCCCTTTCCCCGACGGTCTAACGCCCAACATCCCAGCGACAGACTACGCCACCCATCCTCACGCCCAAGCGATAGCCACCGCCGCGCAACGCCTTCACGAATTACGAGAGAACTGGTTAAATCCCCCTGAATGGGTAAAACGAGTCCCCGAAGTCGTCCCCGGCTACCCTGCCCGCCTCCTCCCCGTGGATGCCCAGGCTGCTGAACAATTGAAAAAACGCACCTTGACCAATCTGTACAATGCCAAACCCCAATGGTTAGTTAATGCGCATCGTCAATTAGATGAAGCGGTGGCAAAGGCGTATGGATGGGAAGTGGAGTTGACGGAGGAGGAGGTATTGAAGAGATTGTTGGAATTGAATTTGAAGAGACTTTAATTGGCAGTTGGCAGTTGGACTAGAGGCTTCAGCCGGAAAAAGGGGCACGGCACCGGCTGAAGCCTCTAGTCCGGTGGTTCATCAGCCTGGTTCACCGTAATAATTATTTTTGGTTTAGCTTGATTGGAAAAGCACATGATAACGACACTTAACTTAGTTGAAGGACCCTATCATTTAGGACAATTACTAGAAGAAACGGCCCATTCTCACCGCCCGATTTTGATTAAAGGTCGGACCCAAAATGGAGTGCTGATTTCTGAACAAGACTGGCGTTCCATTGAAGAAACGTTGTACTTACTATCTATTCCTCAAATGCGCGAATCCATCTTAGCGGGGTTGCACACGCCGGTGGGAGAGTGTGATATACTATTGACTCCAAAGTTAAGATAGAGAACAAAGTTGAGTTTAACTATGATAAAAACCTTACGTGTTTACGTTGACACCTCCGTATTTGGGGGTTGCTTTGAGAATGAATTTGCCGAAGCCAGTCGGAGATTATTTACAGAAATCCAGACGGGCAAATTTATTCTGGTCATCTCGTCGTTGACCATCCAAGAATTAGACCGGGCGCCGGCCCCCGTGCAACGAGTGTTAGCAGAAATTCCTACTAACCAACTGGAAGTCATTCCTGAGGCACCCGCCATTGACCAGTTACGTGAAGCCTATTTGCAAGCCCACGTAGTCGGTCCCAGTTCGTCGGCGGATGCCCAACATATTGCGGCTGCCGCCGTTGCGGAGGTAGATATGGTGGTGAGTTGGAATTTTCGGCACATTGTTCACTATGAAAAAATTAATGGCTACCATGCCGTTAATCTACTGAATGGTTACAAACCGATTCCCATTTATTCCCCAAGAGAGGTCGTATCCTTATGAACCAGTCTTACCAAATTTCTGATTGTGTGCAAATGAAATGGGAGATTCAACAACAACTGGCCAAGGAGTTTGCAGGAGTACCAAAAGAGGAGGCGCAACGGATTTTGACGGAACGAGTCGCGGCCAATCCGATTTTTGGCGCACTGATTAAACAAGCGCGTCGTACACCGCTTCCTTATAAGCCGCAATTTTAGAGTATGTAGGTTGGACTTCGCAAAGCCCAGTCCAACCTACCCAGTTATCAATTATTTTTCCACAACCATGAGGATAACACGATGTCTGATTCCACTCAACCCGAAACCATTCAATCCATTCGTGACGAAATCATGAAACACTACGCCAATCGTCACCTGAAAACCTTTGAAGAATTGGCCGAAGAACAAGGCGTCAAGCCGATGACTAACTTTGACGCATTACTGGGGGTGTGGCCTGAAGAAGAACGCGATGACGGTTTTGAAGAGGCCGTCATGCGTTGGCGACGCGAAGTGATGGTCGGAGGTTGACAGCAATGGAAACCCGGCTGTTAGATACTTGTGTCGTTTCTTACTGGTTTAAAGAACATCCCCTAGCCGAAATATATCGCCCCCTGCTTGACGATAAACTGTTAGGTTTATCGTTTATCAGTCTAGGTGAGTTATATCGCTGGCCGTTGACTAAAAATTGGGGAGAGAAAAGACTCCGTGAATATGAAGAAGCATTGCAAACTTACGTGGTGTTATGGTGTGATGAGATGACGTGTCGCTGGTGGGCAAAAGTCTCTGCTATCAAAGGTCGTCCGATGCCCGTGAATGACTCTTGGATTGCGGCTACCGCGTTACGCCATGACACGCCTTTAGTCACGCATAATGTGAAAGACTTTGCCCATCTTCAGCCATTGGGTTTAAAACTTATCACGGCTTCCGTCGTATCCTTATGAACCAGTCTTACCAAATTTCTGATTGTGTGCAAATGAAATGGGAGATTCAACAACAACTGGCCAAGGAGTTTGCAGGAGTGCCAAAAGAGGAGGCGCAACGGATTTTGACGGAACGAGTCGCGGCCAATCCGATTTTTGGCGCACTGATTAAACAAGCGCGTCGTACACAGCTTCCTTATAAGCCGCGGTTTTAGAGTATGTAGGTTGGACTTCGCAAAGTCCAGTCCAACCTACCCAGTTATCAATTATTTCTCCACAACCATGAGGATAACACTATGTCTGATTCCACTCCAACTGAAACCATTCAATCCATTCGTGACGAAATCATGAAACACTACGCCAATCGTCACTTGAAAACCTTTGAAGAACTAGCCGAAGAACAAGGCGTCAAGCCTGTGACCAACTTTGACGCATTACTGGGCGGATGGCCTGAAGAAGAACGTGATGACGGTTTTGAAGAAGCCGTCATGCGCTGGCGACGCGAAGTTATGGTCGGGGGTTGAAAGCAATGGAAACGCGGCTGTTAGATAGGTGTGTCGTTTCTTACCTGGTTTAAAGAACCTCCTTTGGCGTCCCTCCCAACGTTTAAGTCCTTTCATTCATATTGTTATTGACAACCCCAAAGCCATTTTTTCAAGATTCCGGCGACTTGGTATTTATCAGTGGCAAGAGGTTTTCAAGTTAGCGAAACAAGACCTTGACCGACAAATCATGGCATTTCGGTTTAGTCGTACTGAAGTATTTAATAGTCCTCTAGGTAAAAAGGAACTGGCAAACATTTGGCTGGCAGAAACAGGGCAAACATTTCAACCACCTCAAACTCCTAGATTGATTTCCAACTCACTATTTTTTCGCATTTATAAAATGGGTACTCAAACGTCATCAACAGGATCATGCTATGTCCAATAACATCATCTTACTCTCGGTGCGCCCCAAATACGCTGAGAAAATCTTTAAACACACTAAAACGGTGGAACTCCGTCGGGTTCGTCCAAAATATTTACAGAAGGGCGACCTTGTGTTAGTTTATGTTTCCTCACCCATTCAAGCATTGGCTGGTACTGTCAAAGTGGAACGAGTGGTAGAAGAACCTTTAAAAAATCTTTGGCAACAGGTGAAAAAACAGGCGGGGGTAACACGTCAAGAGTTCAATTCTTACTATAAGGGTGTTTCGACAGGGGTGGGCATTTTCTTTGAGGAAGTTCAGAAATTTCAAGAACCTATAAAACTTCAAACGATAAGAGAACACTTGTTACTCTTTCGGCCACCGCAAAGTTTTCGCTATGCCAATGACTTGGAATTGGTGTTGCCACCGTTGGCCAATGTGATGGCCCAGGCGACCTCTAGCAGTGAACTGTTCCCATTCACCTGTGATTGGGAAATGGAAAAGTATGGGGTAAAAAAGATTATGAGGAGTCCAAAACCGGTTTTGGATTCCATTCCTACTTTCGTCAAACCCGTTTTGCTACCGCTGTTCCTGTCGTGACTTGAGACGAACAACTTATTTGAGTTAGAATTTACATCAATAGCGGCCATGGCACAAGGCATATAGAAACCAAGAAAAAACCTGACAGGTCTGTGAGACCTGTCAGGTTTGAAGTGGTAATGGTCTATTCATTATGGTCTGCCGAATTTGAAAAACAAACTACCCACCGGTACTTTACTCAGGCAGTAAATCCGCAAAGCTGTCACTAAGTCCTCTTATATACGTCCAAGTCAAAGACTCTGGGCCTGTTGGACCTGCGACCACAAAAAACACGACCCGCGCTTTGGGAACGCATCTAATGGAGGCGGTATAGGGTTCTGCTTCTTGACGTCCCCAGGCTGCCCCTGAACCATCTTTCATTTGTGCAGCTTCTGCGGCAGAGTCATTGCCCAGTCCACTTTCAAACCCTTCTTCGCGAAGCACTTTTTTAGCTTTTTTAATACATTGACTATAATCTAATGAGACTCGTTTACTAGCGGTTGCCACTGACACTTCTGCTGGTGCAGTTGCCACGAGACCAAAGAATATAGTTGTCAACACAGTGATTTTCCACAATGACATCGTTGTTCTCCTGTTTATCGTGAATGATGGAGTAGATTTTTACAATATGAGGTTCAAAGTTTTTCCCTCAGGCAAGTTCCAAAACATCAGTTATGATGTCAGATTTTGCTACCCTTCATTCATGCAAAATTAATTCCATATAACAAGACGCCTAGTCGGTGTCTAATTTTGACGTATGGCTGGGGACGTGACTTGTGAAAGAACGCAATGACGGTTTTGAAGAGGCCGTCATGCACTGGCGACGCGAAGTCATGATCGGGGGTTGAATGCTGGACTAGGGGCTTCAAGAATGTACAAAGTTCTGTCATATCGTGTGCCTGAGAAACCGAGTTTTTTCCAAAAACTCGGTTTCTTTTCTGCGTTAAGGCAATGTTATCTCAATGGGCGCCTTCCCATTGAAAACAATCGTTTCCCCAATCTCATATCCCACAAACACCAGCATCTCCCCCGGCAAACTACTGAGGTCCCCCTTGAAAATCTCCACCGGCAAGTTGTCCATCAAGGTGACATTTTTCACGGCGGGCATCAGAGTTCCGATAGTGTAGTCCCATTCTAACCACCGATGGTCAGCTAACCGCATGAAACTTAGCGTCTCCCCTTGTGGAGGAGTGTACAAGGCCACCATCACAATGTTAGCCTGTTTACCAAGATGGTCGCGGTCAGGTTTAATCGTGGTAGTAATAGAGACCTCCTTACTGCGCAACTGCAATTGCACTTCGCCTGCAAAGTACGCACGAGTCTCCACGTTGCCAGGGAGGCTGAGGCCATTGGCAATCCAGAAACGCGGTTGCGAAAAACCATTGAATACCACGGTACCATTGGGCAGACGATAGCCAATCGATACCGTATATTCGCCCACCGGTAACCCTTGCAATTCCAATTTTAACGGAATTTCCATGATGGC
This sequence comes from Thiotrichaceae bacterium, assembly GCA_011391085.1. Classification (GTDB taxonomy): domain Bacteria; phylum Pseudomonadota; class Gammaproteobacteria; order Beggiatoales; family Beggiatoaceae; genus JAABRD01. The sequence continues at coordinate 177,387 of JAABRD010000002.1, forward strand.
CGAGAGTCGATCAAAACTCATCACCGCTTGGAGATTGGCCATTTGACCATCCCAAAGTTGCCAGGCAGTTGGCTGTCTTGTTCCACTCGTTCGTGTTCCAGACATGATCAGACACCAGTCTATCAGTTCAGGAGGTTGCCCAGCACAATCCACTACGGGAGGTGGCAACGGGGCATCCCCGCCATCTTCTTTAGAAACAGGTGGTTCCTCCTCTGGAGGAGTTGTCCCAGTATCCTTCGGAAAGTCTGAAATGGGTTCATCTACAGGCTGTGATACCTCTGGGGTGGTTCTCGTCGGTGAGTACACAAACACTCGCCCATCATTTTGATTTTCCAACGTCACCACCACCGCCGCCGCTTGGTCTTGCAAAACTTCCGAAATGGTCATCAGTTGCAACGTCAAAGTATCTGTTGGCAATTGCACAACATCTTGATTCTCAGTTTGAGGCAATTGAACTTCAAAATAAGCGTCTGATGCTACCGGCTTACCTTCGGCATCAATGGCTGTACTATTGGACTTGAGAACTTTCTGATTGTCAGGATGTTCACACCGCCCATCGGTTCTCTCTTCCAAATGGCAATAATAGGCCAACGTGCTGGGTTTCAACACGAGAATTTCCACCCGCGCCTTCTGCTGACACTCATCCGTCAAAGTCAAATAAGTCGTGCCTGCTTGACGCGGTGTCAAAGTCAATTGAGTCATGCCATCTTGAGAATAAAATGGCAACTCTAAATCGACCACCGCAGCGTCAGGAACTTCACTTAACTTGAGTTTGCCTGGCCCCCCTATGAACGTGGGCGACACTGCCGCCTCTCCTTTGATAAAGGTAAAGTGGCTGTCAGCAGGTTGCAAAGCCGGACTGGTTTTGCACACATCCTCCTTCTCCACTTCATTCACCTGAATAGCAACGGTCGCCTGACTGTTGTGACATTTACTATCCTCTAACGTCAGTTGCGTGTTGCCCACTTCCCGCGGCGTTATCTCCAATTGCGTGAACCCCGGTTCCTTCTGGAGAATCTTCATGGTGATGACTTGTTCATCATACTCACCTTTGGGCATGATTTCTCCCACGCCACCAGTGAAAGTCAACGTAAGTGGGGAGTCACCCATATCCAAAGGAATCTCTCTGGACGCGGGTTGGATGGTGGAATCGGTGCAATTCTCACCTTGCCCACTGTTGCCACCACCAGTGTCGGTCTCTTCATCAGTGACCGTCACTTTCATCTTAACTTGGTTATTCTCACCACACCCCACCAAAGTGACTTCCGTTGAACCCTTTTGATGAGGAGTCAATTGCAAGGTGGTTTTGCCAGTCAACACGGCCTCCACTATCGTCTTGTCAAAGCCTTCGACAGTGTTAACGTCGCTTGGTAAAGTCACCATTTGCGGCCCTTCCTCAAGTGACAACGTAATCGCTTGTTGTGCCGCTGGCAAGGCCAATTTTTCACAAGGTGGAGGAGGTTCTGCCACCGTCACCGTGAACTTCACTTGGTTGCCCGCACAATCAACCAGAACAAATTGCGTCTCGCCCACGTTCTGGGGCATTATCTTCAAACCCGTAGAAACTGGGGTAACAGTCACCACGTTCTCATCAGAGACCTTCTGTAATTCCACTCCTTGGAAATACAACATGAACGGCTGTCCATCATTAACCAGAGTCAAATTCGTCTGCGCTGGAGGATTCATAAACGCCGGTGCCTGACAATCACAAGTGGCGGTTGCCTCATTCTCTTGCAGAGTGAGAGAAATCTGAGTGAGGTAGCCCAATTCTGCACCCGTGGGATGGGTCAACTGGAGTTCCCATTGTTCATCACCTTCTCTCACACAGTCATTGACTATCCAGAGAGAAATCGTCTTATCTGCACCATCCCCATCAGCCCATGTCAAAGTACGCGGTGACAACACCACATAATCTTGATTTTCGGTGGCATTGCCAGACACGATTTGATAATCGGTACTAACGACACCCTGCTTGTCGTTGCCACGAGAAACTGCGATAGTAACCAAATGGCCAGATACTTCCTCACCCCTGATGGTCGTAGAATTGGTGCCATACTCGTCTATCGTCATCTGAGTCTGAGTGAACTGTAACAAACTGCCGGGCAAGACTTCAAATTTAGCGGTGCAAGTCCGATTGTCATCCAACGTAACCGTTGCAGATTCTCCGCTACCTTCGCAATTCTCTCCCCAACCAAGGAAGGTGGAATGGTCATCCGGTGTTGCCACTAAAGTAACTGAAGTGCCAGTTGAATAATCGTAACTGCAATGGTTGGTTAGACCATCACAATCAATTCCAGACGGGTCACTGTTAATGGTGCCATGACCATTGCCAGTGAGGGTCACTTGTAAGCGTTTCGTCTCAGGTGGCGGGGGAGAGCGTTCCACAAACTGCGCGGTGCAGGACTTCTCCGCATCCATAGTCATCTCGATGGAAAGAGTTGAACCCGCATCCTCGCAATTCCCACTCCATTTTTCAAATGTCCAATCAGCGTCAGGAGTGGCTGTCAACTTGACCGTGCTGTTCTCCAGATACTCGAATTGGCAAGGAGAATTACTGGTTTCGCAAATGGCATTGGCATCCGTCTCAACTTTGCCATTTCCTGAAATGGTGAGGTTGAAGGGGTGGTTGACGGACTCCACAGGAGGAGTCACCACAGGAGGAGTCACCACAGGAGGAAGTTTATCTTTAAAACTAGCCACGCAAGACTTATCCGCATTCATAGTCAAAGAAGCAGGATTATCCGTGCCGCAATCCCCTTCCCAACCAGCAAATAACTCTTCTGGAACCGCCGTGACCGTGACCAAAGTGTTCTCCTGATAAGTTTGAATGCAAGATTCTTCACCAGCTTCGCATACGATATTGCCATCCATACGAAGTTGGCCATTTTCCTTGACAGCCAGGGTCAAATGGTATTGGGGTGGAACTGCCGTTTCACCGTTTACAAAGCTTGCTTTACAAGTTTTGTTCTTGTCCAATTGGAGAGTAAAGGAACTGTCAAAATCATGGCAATCCCCGTCCCAACCCGCAAACTTTTGGCCCGTGGCAGGCGTAGCTGTTAAAGTCACAGAAGTGCCTTTGACAAACAACTTGTCGCAAGTGTCACCACGGCAATCGATTCCCGCTGGGTCACTTTGCACCTGACCTGACCCCGTAACAGTCACTTGCAAATTATAGTCAGTTTTTATCTCCTCAAACGTCACCTGACAAGACCGATTGGCAGTCATGGACACGGACTGTTCGGCCAACGTCCCCGTACAATCGCCACTCCATTTTATCTTCATGTTGCCCCTAGCCGGTTGTGCCGTCAAGGTCACTTTGCTATTCGTGAACTCCGCTTGACAAAGGGCAACATTGGCTTGACAATCAATCCCAGCTGGTTCACTGATCACTTTCCCATCACCAATGACCTGCAATTGCAGAGAGTGAGAAGGCAATACAAATGTCACTGTACAACTCTTGGAAGAGTTCATAGTGAGAGTAGCAGGATTAGATTGTCCCGCACAGTCACCTCCCCATTCTTTAAAAAGATAACCCGTATTCGGGGTGGCAACCGCAGTTAGTTTCACTGACGTATTAGGCGAAAATGCTTTTTGACAATCCCCCGTCATTCCCCATTGACAAGAGATTCCCGCCGGGGTGCTATTGACCTGAACAGTGCCATCAATACGGCTGATATTAAGGGAATAAGTGGTGGAACCGTTCTTTTCAAACATTGCCACACAACTCTTATTGGCCCCCAGCGTCAGCGCCGGCAGAGACGCATTCGTACCACTGCAATCCCCACTCCACCCTGTGAAAGTGGAATTGGCATCGGCTACCGCCGTGAGTGTCACCGTCGTGTTCAAAGAATATTTGGCCGAACATTGACTACCACAGTTAATCCCCGTCAAACTGCTGACCGTCCCCGTCCCCGTCCCATTCTTAGTCACCGTCAAAGTTGCCAACGGGGCGAACGTCGCCTGACAAATTTTATCCGTTGATGCCACCACCGTCACCGTGGCGCGTGTCGCATTCGTCGCGTCCACACAGTTTCCCGTCCAACTCTTAAATTCATAATCCGAAGCTGGAGTGGCTACCAAAGTGATGGCCGTTCCAGTCGCAAATGGGGCTTTACAAGTGCTACCACAGCTAATCCCGGCGGGTGTCGTCGTGATAGTACCATGACCACCATTTTGGACTTCTAACCATTTGTCTCTTTCTATCACGGTAAACGCATTTGCCAAAGTCGCTATTTCGGTGCCCGTCGTAACCGTCAGACCTTGCGTACCAATAGGTGCATCAGAAGCGATTTGAAGAGTCAGGGACAGCGTTGTTGAATGAGTCACCGTCGGCGTCACCTCAATGCCCAGGCCACTTACAGCAACAGTACTGGTGGCATCAAAATGCGTCTCATCACCTGCCACGATGACCGTCACCACTTCCCCTTGACGACCTTGACTAGGCGTGACAGAAACAACCCGTGGCCCATCGCCAAACACTTCAAAGACTTCACCATTGGCAGGAATCGCCACTTCGCCACCCGTGACCATCGCAAAATCGTGAGGGCCAATGGCAGAAGCGTCATCCAGAATATTCAGCGTCGCAGAAGCGTGGGTGGCATCCGTAACAGTGAGAGAATTAACCGTGACCCCCGTCCCTTCAAAATTCAACTTGCTTTGGTCTGGCGCAAAATGCGTTCCCTCGCCCGTGATTTGTACCGTCACCGTGGTCCCACGTTTCCCCTGTTTCGGGGTCAAGGCAATCGGGGCTGGTGAAAACACTGCAAAACCATCCGTGAGAGTCGTGACCTCGGCGCCTGTGTTGACAAACACATCGCGGAATCCTAACAGGGCATCTTTCGCAACGGTCACCGTCACCGTCGCTTCCGTGGCCGTTTTAACCAACACTTCAGAAACGGTGAGACCCGTTCCTTCAAACGCCACTTGAGAGACGCCGTTTACAAAATGAGTATTCTTCCCCTTCACCGTCAAAGTCAACGTTTCCAACTGCCGCCCCTGCCAAGGTTGCAACGCCGTTATCGACGGTGGATTCGTGACTGTAGTGGCCTCAAAAACCTGTAACATGCCCAACGGTTGCGTATCTTTAGCCACTTCGCTACCCGTGGTGACCGTCACTTTATGGAAACTAATCCGCGCTGTGTCAGCCACGTTGAGAAAGACAGTCATCGAAGTATTGCTATGCACCTGTTTATTGGCCACCGTAATCGCGGCATCACCAAAATCGATGACCGAGTTGTCGGCAAAATGCGTATTGCTACCAGACAGACTCAACTCCACACCACTGGCATTTCTGGACACACTGACAGGGGCCACACTAAGAAGCGTCGGCGTACTAGAGGGGGCAATGACTGATAACATGCCTATACCCGTCACAGTCTCCTCACCCCCGCCCTCTTTAGCAGTCTTTACCGTAATGTCATAAAAACCGACACTGCTACTAGAAGGCACAGTGACATTGAGAATCATGGCCATGGAAGATAACACTTCACTGGAATTGACGATGACACCTCCTCCCACGCTGAGACCATTACGACTGGAACTATTGAAATGGGCGTTGGGCGCGGTGATTTGCAAGTCTGCCGTGCTACCTTGTGGCAACTGGAGAGGAGACACGGAAGTGATGGTCGGTTGAAAGGTGCTTAATAATATGTTCAGCACCGCATTTTCAAACAATTGGGCAAAGTTGGGGTCATCTTTGTCTAAAACGATACAACTGCCATTGGTCAATTGAGATAGTTCACAAAAGACCGAGGAAGAAGCGGCTTGGACTGGGCTACTGAAAGACCAGCCGGTAGTAAGTAACAACGCGCTGATTAATATCAGTGTTTTAAAGTAAGCAGAGAGAGTGTTATACATAATGGATAATGGACAGTGGATAGTGGATAATAAGTACCCTGGAGTGGAACCGCCGGACTAGAGGCTTCAGCCGGAGGGGGCGGACTAGAGGCTTCAACCGGTTTAATTGGGTGCCAACTCCCTACCGGCTGAAGCCTCTAGTCCCCCCACCGGCTGAAGCCTCTAATCCGGCGTGTCACCGGCTAAAGCCTCTACTCCAACATTTCAATAGCTACTCACTGGCTTGACAACTGCCAGAAACCAACACCGTCATCCGAATTTTCTTGTCAATCAACAGTTGTTTCAGACCTTCAAAGTCATCTTGAACCTGCGGTGTAGATTGGGTGGCCAATAACAACGTCCCACCCTGTTTGAGATTTTGGGCCGCCACCATAATGGCTTCGACAGCGGCCTTGGCACATTGATGGCCTTGAGAGGGGGTTAGATTTTCTACCACCTGTAACAATTCCTTTGGGTCATTCGTCACCAGACGAGTATCGACCTGATTATTAAACGTTATCAAGGCAATTTGAGGGAGGGTAGAAGTGTCTGGCAGATGGGTAATGAAATTGCGCACGGCCTTGGCCAACCCTGGCAACGCTTCTGCCATATTCTTAGTATCGTCAATCACCAAGGCAATGTCAACATTGGTAGCCAGCGGTCTGGAAATCGTTTCGTCCGCCCAGGCGGAAGTGAAAGGGCTAATGACAATCAGTAGCCCCAAAGTGGTGTGAGTCAGTAACGTGGATTTGTGATTCATATATCAAGTCTCCTAAAAGTGTGTTGAGTAGAAATGAAAATAGGGTAGGCATCCGTGCCTACCATAAAAGCGTTCATGTCCGTATGTCAAAGGGTTCCCCACCACTATATAAACTCTGTCAGATTACGCAATTTGGGGATGTATATTGCGTAACTTTTCCTTACCATCTAATATAGGGTGTGTTGAAATCCTTCACAAGATGGACTCCTATGTCAGTTTGGTTTAACATTTTTGAAAGTTTCGTTTAACAAGTGCAAGTTTCGTTTAACAGTTTGAACTGTGATGTTTATGATGAGTGTGATGAATGAATTGAACCATGAGTGGATGAAAGAATGGATGGCAAAAACGGTTGCATAAGTTCCAATAATCGGTTAATCTCACTCCTCTATATTCTTTTCATTCAATCAACGTACTCAAAATGCCAGCCAAAGACATTTTTCATGGCGCAGTGAAAAACGGCCTTCTTAAAGAAGGTTGGACCATCACGGCGGACCCTTTATTTATTCAAGTGGGTGACGTGGATATTTATATTGACCTTGCTGCTGAAAAACTGATTGCGGCAGACCGGGCGGGTCAACAAATTGCAGTGGAAATCAAAAGTTTTACCCTTCCTTCGTTAATTTATGCGTTTCATCTGGCCGTGGGTCAATATATTAACTATCGGCAAGCCTTGCATGAGGTTGCACCGCACCGGGTTTTGTATCTAGCCATCCCAGAGGATGTCTATGAAAGTTTTTTCGCCCGTCGCCTGATTCAATCGGTCATTGAAAACAATCACATTCACTTGTTGGTTTATGATAACGTTCAAGAGGTTATCGTCAAATGGCTAAACTAAATCAATATCGTTCTTACATTGAACAACTGCTAACGGCACACAGTGATTACCGCCCCACTTATGGCGAAGTGGAAGTGCAATTGATTTTTGATAAGGAACGTGACCACTATCAATTGGTCAATCTGGGATGGCATGGTCCCAAACGGATTCGTGGCTGTGTGTTGCATATCGACCTCAAAGGCGAGAAAATTTGGATTCAACACGATGGCACTGAGGTTGGGATAGCCAATGAATTGGTGGCCTTAGGCGTTCCCAAAGAAGACATTGTGTTGGCCTTTCATGCCCAGTCCAGGCGGCCTTATACGGGCTTTGCAGTAAATTAAGGAGTAGCCCAAAACCTGTTTTGGACTCCAACAATCCCACGCCGGAGTCCAAGACGAGTCTTGGACTCCTTATTCAATTCCCAACGCATACCAATAAGGTGCAAAACTCTCCACCACCAATTTTCCTATCAACACCAAAAATGGTTCATAATCCCCCTCCACATGCGCCTTATCCAACGTTTCATAGTAGGTCAATCTTTGTTCCACTGGTAACACTACCGCAGGAAAGCCTCCTTTCAGCAATTCTAAGTTCATTAACAATCTTGCCGTGCGCCCATTGCCATCGGCAAACGGGTGAATTTTCACCAATTCACTATGTACCCTAGCCGCCCGTTCCACTGGATGTTGTGTCACCCATTGCGTATGGTACTGTTCCATGAAGTTGGCCATTTCAAAAGGGGCTTGTAGAAAACTGGGGGGACGATGTTGGGCGCCGGCAATAAGGACGTTAATCGTCCGATATTTCCCCGCATTCTCATCATCCAAGTATTTTAAAACTAACTGATGAATATTCTTGATTTGCCACTCCGATAATTTCTCAGTACCTTGGGCTAACGTTTCTACAAATTCAATGGCGTGTTGATGATTAATAACCTCCAGATGTTCTCGCAACGTCTTCCCTCCCACCGTGACTCCTTCCAAAACCACTTTCGTTTCTCTCAAGGTCAAGGTGTTACCTTCAATGGCATTGGAATGGTAGGTCCAGCGCAACCATAAGTTTTCGCGCAAATTACGCACCACCGTGTCAGGTAAGGGACGGTAACGGTCTAACTTATCTTTAAGTAAATCCAAATGAGAAAAGTTCATGGTATTATGGTCATTAACTCAAATCCAAGAGTCCAAAGCGTAGCTTTGTCCGGGTCACGCACAAAGCTACGCTTTGGACTCCTGAACCAAGAAGCCGCACTTAGGGAAGCTTGCGTCTGTTGAAACGAGTTGTCCCATTGCCACTCATCTTGAAGGTCGGCAAGATATTCTCTCAAATGTTCAACCACTTGAATCTGCAAAACCTCAGGTAAAGTTTCCAGCATAGTGACTACAGTAGTAATGGCCGTAGATGACATCGTTGTTTAGGGGCCCTGTTGAAAATAATGTGTTTGTATTAAAGTCTAGTAGAGTGCTTGCCCACCCCACCCATTTGAAAAGTAGGGGGGCGTCCTACGCACCATTCTTAATTCCTGCATCGTCTCCAAATTTTGAGAACAGGTGCGCTTTGATTCCAAAATCAATGAAGACGAACAATTAATAAAAATTCCCTGACAACACGTATCGTTTACCAGTCTGATCATAAATCAACTGACAACATTCCCGGGCCTCTCGCCGATTTCCTAACCGATAGAATAGCTTGGCAATTTGATGCAACAAACGTTCTCTCGTGTGGTCTAAACTCTGGTCTTTTGCCAACGTGTCCCGATTGTAAAGTGTTAAAGCCCGTCTGTAATGGATTAATGCCTCCTCAAAATGACGTCGGTTATTTAAAATCAAGGCAATCTGTTCAAGCAGATCAGCACGTTCCTGGTCTAAAGCCCTATTTGAAATTATCCAGGGCTGATTATAAACCGATAAAGCTTGACGATAGAAATGCAACGAATCGTCGAATCGTTTTTCCTGATAACAGGTTGACCCAGCCGCTTCTAATTGTTTGGCACGATGCGCGGCGATGGTTAGACGGGTTATCGACCACAGTTTTTCAATCACCAATAGCGTAAAAACGGTGATACCTACCCATTCATCACTTAGAAGGTCTTGCGGATACAGAAAAATGATCAATACGCTGAAAAACAGTGGAATGCCTTCGCCATAACCGATGTCTTTAACCTTTCGGTAGCGGTGATACAGTTCCAATCTGTCAAGGACAAAGTCAAAGATGTTATTGATGGCCAGTTTTCGCAAATGCTTTAACAGATATTCCACAAAGTCATCCTGAATATCCATGACCGTTAACACCCATCGATAGCATCTTTCGGCATAGTTGACTATCAACTGCACCAGCAGACTAATCAGGATGATGATAAATAAAGCGGTGCCAAAGGACGTTTTAAAGATTTCAACGTAACTTTGATTGCCAAAAAAAAATTGCAGTATATTCTCAGACATAAAACTCACCTCCTATTTCTCTCGTTTCGTGTGCTTGTGACACCTAAATACGTTGGAGTCCGGAATTGATTCCGTCTCCCTTGGCCGTTGGAGTACGGAATTGATTCCGTCGGGCCGTTGGAGTACGGAATTGATTCCGTCGGGCCGTTGGAGTACGGAATTGATTCCGTCGGGCCGTTGGAGTACGGAATTGATTCCGTCTTTTCTGACTACCAACGGAATAAATTCCGTACTCCAACGGCAGGCACGGAATGAATTCCGGACTCCAACGGCAGGAACGGAATAAATTCCGGACTCCAACGGCAGGCACGGAATGAATTCCGGACTCCAACGGCAGGAACGGAATAAATTCCGTACTCCAACGGCAGGAACGGAATGAATTACGGACTCCAACGGTAGGCACGGAATGAATTACGGACTCCAACGGTAGGCACGGAATGAATTCCGGACTCCAACGGCAACCCACCAATCCACTACTGGGCTACAGGAAGATTCATCTGTGGTAAGTTGAAATGATATTTCGTTTTCACCTCTTCGGCGATTCGTTTCAATTTATTTAGGTATTCTTCGGGAGTCAAGTGACGGTCTTCCTGATAACATTGTTCTTTCCACTGACGGACCTCCAATAGTGAAGGGTCTTCTTGATATTTAGTCATCGTTTATAACCTCTAGCGGGGTAACCAGTTCTAATTTTTTGGTATAACCTTGAGTCAAATTTACCCCATTAATTTTTTCTCGCTTTTTAAGGTTAGCCAAGTGTTTCAAATTCCAGCTGATCAACGCATCTAATTCATAAACAGTAGCTATTGCGGCATGTTTAGAATCAGCTTCAGCGGTTGCTGGTAAAACTTTCGTAACCAGATATTGGTCTGCCAGTTGAACCACCGCGGTACTGATTTTTAGTTCCGTAGGTTGACAGTCTGCAATTAAACGATACAGTAGTTCTCGTTTTTCCTCAGTGGCTTGGTCAAACTCTCGAAACACCACATCCGACATAAAGATGTCATACGCCCCGTGTTTAACCTGTTCAAAAAATTGCAACGTGGCCGCTTGTTTCTCGGGGGCATCTTCGGCGAAACAAAAATTCCATACCGAGGTTTCTAAATACAGTTTTAGTTTTCTCATAGGCTTTGGTGGTAGTTATCAAGCATAACAAATAAATACGTTGGAGTCCGGAATTTATTCCGTCTTTTCTAACTGCCAACGGAATCAATTCCGTACTCCAAAAAAAACGGAATCAATTCCGTACTCCAAAAAAAACGGAATAAATTCCGTACTCCAAAAAAAACGGAATAAATTCCGTACTCCAACGGCAGGAACGGAATAAATTCCGTACTCCAACGGCAGGCACGGAATAAATTCCGTACTCCAAAACAAACCGAGAGTTTCCGTTAAGACGTTGGAGTACGGAATTTATTCCGTCTTCCCCAAAAAACCGAGTTTCTCACAGAAACTCGGTTTTTCATTGTTTCCCCTACTTCGTCATTTCATTCCAATCTCCTTCGCTACTGCAATCCCCCGTAATCAAGGCATTGAATTTCACATTACCAGCTTTGAGGAGGGTTACCAGTTTGTCTAAATCCGCTTCGGGATAAGGAGACGCATCGGTGGCTAACAGTATCGTCCCACCGTCCTTGAGATGTTTCAACGCCACTTCTAAGGCTTCTGCTGATGCTTCGGGGCAAGTCCCGCCCCCTTCGGCGACCAGTTTGGCGACCGCACCTAACATCACGTTGGTATCTTGCGTGAAGGCTTTGACGCGGACGTCGTCTTTGAACTCGACTAAGGCCATCGTCGGACGTTGGCCGGCGGGGACATCTTTAATCAGTTGGTCCACCGCGGCTTTGATGCCGTTGATTTCTGGCGCCATGCTGTTGGTGGTATCTATCACCATGACCATATCAATCTTCACCGTGTCAGGAATGAAGATATTGGTCTTCTCACGCACGGTCTGCGCGGGGTAGTTCGAGGCCGTGACTTTGGCTTCATTGGTCAAGACCAGTAAGCCCGCGTCCTTGAGGGTGACATCGACATTGACCGCGGTCTGACTGATACTGTCAGGGGTGGCAATGCTGAGGTCAGGTAGTTGGCAACTAATCAGCGGGAATTGGCTGCTATCACAAGTGCCAGCGGCAGCGGTGACGGCTTTCAATTCGAGTCCTTTGGGCAGTTGCATGACTAAGTTAATGTCCTTGGCCGTGTCCTCTGGTGCCAAGGGACTCAGTTCCACCGTGGCGGTGTAGTGTAAGTCCGTTAGCATGACCACTGGGTCGGGGCTATCCGTAACCGTGACCGAGAGGTGTGGTTTGACCGTCTTGTAGCTGGTCTGCACATCGGTAGGATATTCGTTAGCCGAGGCCGTGGCGGTATTTTTCAAAGAGTTACCGTCAGTGGCTTGTAAGACTAATTCCACTTGTGCCGTGGCGCCGGCGGTGAGGTCGGGCAAGGTGCAAGTGAGGGTTTGGGCATCGCAGTCACCACCGTCTTTGGCGGTGAGGGAGACCAGTTTGGCGCCTTTGGGGACGGTTTCCGTGAAGGTGACGCCGGTCGCTGTTGATACACCGCCGTTGAAGAGGGTGTAGGTGTAAGTGACGTTGGCACCTTGACGAATCGCTTGCCAAGGCGAGGGTTTGGCGGTCATGACCAGGGTGGAAGCTGGGGTGACCAGGAGTTCCTTATTGGGTTCTTGGTCGCCTAAGACAAATTTGACGGGGGCAAATTTGTAACCGTCTTTGCTGGCTATCAGGGTGGATTCGCCGGCGGGGAGGCCGTCGAGTTGCCAGTTGCCTATGGCATCGGTTTGGGTCTGTTGGTCGCCAATGGTAATGGTGACAAGCCCAACGGGTTGTTTTTGTTCGTCCTTGATGGTGCCATACACGGAATAGACCACGCCTAAGTCGAAGGTGAGGTTTTCACCATTGACCACCACGTTTTGGGTGGGGATGGTGTAGCCGTTTTTGGTCACCGTGGCGGTATAGTTGCCGTTGGTGAGGCCGTCGATTTGCCAGTTGCCGTGGGCGTCCGTGGTGGTGGTGTTATCACCCATTTTGACGGTGGCGCCGGGGAGGGGCATGTTGGTTTCGGCGAGGACTTTGCCGGCGGCGGTGTATTTACTCGCCTTTATAACCACTCTTTCCTCAGCGACAGACGCATAGACCGTGGCAGAAGACTCCACTTGTGGATCATCTTGCAAGTTAGCGGTGACCGTGATTGCATTAGTAAGACCGCGTGTCATAGGTAGTGTGACGTTCATAGTCAACTCCACTGTTTGCAGTCCTTCCACTTCTATCGTTTCAGGTAACGCGGTGATTGCCCAACCTTCAGTGTCAGTCACGTTGAGGATGTAAGTGTCCTTTGTAGGGCCAGCATTGGCCAAGGTGATACTGACTGGAACGGTTGTTCCTGGTTCACCTAAGTTGTTGCCCGATCCCATTACCAAGACCTTGTGGAGAATCTTATGGGGGCCAATGACAATATTGGCAGCCTTGAAGATGTCTTCTAACATCACGCCTTCATCCAACATAATGCTGTCGGAGAAGATACGCAATTCGCCGGTAGTGTTGATGATTGGTGTGTTATTGCCTCTCAAGTCAATAACGGCATTCACACCGACGGCCAGAGTGACGTTGCCAGTTGCGTTGATAACGGTTTTGTTGAGGTTGCTAAGGTCTAACACCCACTCGTCACCACCGTAAATTTCCACGTCTCCTGCTACCACGCTGGCGGTGGTTCCAAACGTAATGCTTGCAGGGTCAAAGCTAATCCAACCATCATTGCCTTTTGGATTACAATATTGACCAGCCTTTCCAGCCTTGTTTATTCCTTGAACACCAAGTTTTGGATGAGTCAACCAAATGTATCCACCATTTCCGCCCGCTTGAGATTCAGTGGCTTCTGCATTGCAGTTGCCACCATTACCGCCTTGAATGAGTGAATCCTTAACGGTGCTGATATATCCGTAATAGTCAGCCGCACCATTCACGAAGACAATACCGCCTCCTTCCGCTTTTCCAGAAAAAGTTCCAAACAAATCACCACCATTCCCGGCAATAATTTTGCCAGTTGAAGCATGAGTGAACCCACTTGCAAGTATGATGATATTGCCACCTTTGGCACTATAACGACTTCCGTCACCACCTTTTCCTGAAGTGATGGTGCCTTCGTTATTGAAGGGTCTGCCGCCCAGCACGTCCCAATTTCCGCTGATGTTTCCAACTTGAATATGGATATTGGCCCCTGGTTTAGCACAATTACCAGTCCCTACCTTGGTAGAGATAGCACAATTGTTTTCTTCGCCAGTGCCTTCAGTATCTCCGTCTTTACCGACGATAGTACCCTTGTTCCAGAAGTAATCAGTTGCTTTGATTTCCAACCGACTTCCTAGAGTGTCAATGCTTTCCAATGTACCATTTTCCTCGATGCACACGGCTCTCACTTTAGCAGTAGGGATGCCCGTTATGAGGTGGCCACTCTTAATTAACACCACGTCGTGTTCTGTGGGGATTCCAATGGTCACCCCGTTAGGTTGTTGTACCCGGTTCCAAACGTTAAACGAGGGTTCTTCCATGTACTTACCATCGCCATCGCTATCTTCGGCCCATACTCCACCCATGATAGCATCGTCAGTGGTTTCGATAGTGACATACTTGTACTTCCCATTCGCATCTTTTGAACAATCTACCGCTTCTGCGGCGTTTCCACTCATCAGGTGGCCTCTGTTAGCTTCACGCACATTGCTTGTTGTTTGATTAACAAGCAAGGTGGCTTGTTTTGGCCCAACCGACTT
>JAABRD010000030.1 GCA_011391085.1 Thiotrichaceae bacterium
GTTATCCAGAATGCACTTAAAATTTAAGGTGGTTAAGTCAGTCAACGGTTTACGGTTTTTAGGTATGTTGGTTCAGTTTGTTAATTCCGGACAACTCTACTCTATCCAAGTGGCCTTGCCAAGTAAATTCCCATAGACATCATAGCCATGACAATAGCAAGCCGCGGCGGCAAAGGGGTTATTGGGTTCGGGAGTTTCTTCCCAGATTTGAGTGTGGATGACTTCGGGAGTGTTCATAAAATTTTGGTTATTGACAGGGTTAAGGAGTTTGGTGATAATAACACAAGACGGCTTTCCTAAACCTTCGAGGTTTAGGAAAGCTAAGAGGCAAATGGCAGGGGATCAATTGATTTATTTATGCTGTTCATAGTCTCTCCGTTTCAGAAGACCTCCCGACGTTCTGCGAGGAGAGTATCACTGCCACTCATGGCCAGCGGACACCCTGCCAGGTTTTCTAAAACCTCACGTTGTTCAAGTAGCCAGGGCAGAACCGACCCTGCTTGACAGTTGGCCAAATAAGTTAGCGTTTGACGCACGGGGGTGCTACCTGTGGTACCCCCATACGGGTCAAATCCTGGCGGGTGTTCCAAAGGTAGCCAGACATCCGCACGTTCTTCTGTGGGGGGATTTTGCAGGTATGATTGCCATTTGTCAAGTTGGCTGCCACACATTTGCCAGGTTTCCATGGTGACTAAGATTTCATGGGCGCCTGCCAGATTCCCCCCTTCACTTAGGAGACACACCGATGAACACCATCAATCCTCAATTAGCCGACCAAGACCTCCTCGCGGAAGCGAAACGATTGGGTGGTCATAAAACCAAACGTGAGACGCTGAATGAAGCACTCAAAGAATATATCCGGTGGCGACAACAAATTGAATCCATCAAACAATTTGGCACCATCGATTTTGACCCAGAGTTTTTGGCTGAAATCGACCGTAAGTGTCAACTGCGATGATTTTGACTGAGTGTCTTAAACCACGCAACAATTTTACCATTCATAAAACTCCCACCGTTGCAATGATCCATTATGACAACTGAACACCCGCACAGGAGTGCCATCTGCCGGCTTCCTTTCTTGTGCATTCACTTCTAAACACAGTCCTTTCCCATTGACCAACCTCCCTTGGTTATCAAATTGCCACTGTTGATTCGGTTGGTCTTCACAATCGCCTAGTTGGAGATTGACATTCAATGGGGACTCGTCGGTGGTGTTCACCATCAAACATTTGCCACCCCGATTGATTAGTTTACCATGGTCACCCCAACGCCATTGTTGATGAGAATAATGGTGACATGTTCCAATTCTGACCGTAGCACCGGTAGCATAAAGGTATCCTGCTACCTCTAAACATTTCACTCCATTGACTAACCTCCCAAAACGTTGGAGGGGCCATTCTTTGCCAAGTCTTCTTAATACTATTTTCTGAACTTGGGCGATAGCATTGGCTTGTAAATAAAAATACACTGACGGTTGCGAACCTTCATACCACAATGCTTTAGCCTCCTCGCGTGGAATAATCACGACAAAGTTTTCTTCTGGCAAGTCAAATTCTTTAGCCCAGGCTTGCCAGTTAACTCGCAATGGGAATACTTCGCTATGGAGGTCATATTGTTCCTGGTTCAAACTGGCTACTCCAGCTTGATAGAGAGGGTCTTGTTGTTCGACGGCAAAATTAAAACGGGTGACTAAATCTTTTAAATTTTCGCGCAATTGACGAGTACGTTCTTGAAATTCTGAAGTCGTTTCAAAAGGGTCCTGTTTGGAGGAGAAGTTAAGCCGATACTTGGGTAGAGGCGTGGCTTCCTGGAGGACAATTTTTTTGGAAATCAGGCTGTCTTCTGCCAATAAAATTTCTGAAGTATGAGGTTGCTTGCCGGCCACTTTGATGTCCAGACGATATTTACCGGCAGGAAGGTTGAACACAACGGGAGTGGTATTGACTTTCAACTCGCCGTTGAGATAAATTTCAGCATCCAGAGGGTCGGTAGTGATGGATAGGGCACTTTCGCCAGCATGGACAGCACCTGCGAAAAACAGGTTTAGGGAAAGGGAGAGAGTGGGGTATAAATGTCGAGTTTTCATGTTGTTACCTGTGATGTTAAAAATAAATTTTAGTAGAAGGTAGGGTGGATTAAGCGAAGCGTATCCACCATTTTCGAACATTATTCTGGTGGATACGCTTCGCTTAATCCACCCTACTTGAGTTAAATCATCTCTTTGAACTCCTAAGTCCATCTTTGATAAAGACTCAAGGGAAACCGAAGGAAAACCAAGTTACTCACTGACCACCCGAAAACCCACATCGGGGTATCGGTACGTGCGGGTGAGTGCGTTACGATCGGACGCCCGCATCCGCCGCGGTTTGTTGAACCAAGAACCGCCTCGAATCACACGAAGGCTACTATCATCTTGACTCACACACTTTGATTCTCCCCCCTGATACTTTTCTTCATACCCAGAACAAGTCCACTCCCACACATTGCCAACCGTATCGCATAATCTAAAAGAATTAGTCGAAAATGAACAAACCGGTGCCGTCTGTTGGTTATCCCATTGACTACCACACCCATCGCAATTTGCGCGATTTTTCTCTATCTCATTACTCCACCAATAATCCGTCTCCGTCCCCGCCCGTGCGGCATATTCCCATTCTGCTTCCGTCGGCAAACGGTATTTCTCGCCGGTCTGCTGACTTAACCATTCCGCATAAGCGACGGCATCGTCCCAAGAGACATTAATCACGGGACGATTCCCACGTCCAAAACCATTATCACTCGGCTTTTTGCGCCCCGTCTGTTCGGCAAAGTAATCATATTCTTCAAAAGTCACTTCATGGCGACTGATTGCAAAACTGTTGACCGACACCAGATGAACAGGTTGTTCATCCGGGTCCCCCGTGCCTTGAATATCGCCCATCCGAAATTGACCAGCGGGAATGACGACCATTTCAGGGTGTGGAAACTCTGCTAATAAGGTCACTTTTTTAGAAATGATAACGTCACTGGCAATTAACACGTCCAGCCGTTTTGGATGTTTATTGGGCGCCTTGATCTCAATTCGATGCTTACCTTCTGACAGTCGGAAAATGGCGGGAGTGGTGTTGACTTTTAACTGACTATCTACATAAATGTCGGCATCTTGTGGGTCAGTAGTCAAAGCGAGGACACCTTCGCCTGCATAGGTGGCACTTGCAAAAAACAGGTTTAGGGAAAGGGAGAGAATGGGGTATAAATGTTGTGTTTTCATGTTGTTGTTACCTATGATGTAATGTTAAAAAAACTTTCGTGTAGGGTGCGTCCCACGCACCATTCTCAATTGAGGAACTGAAATAAAGGTTTGAGAATGGTGCGTACTGACTGGTCGGCTAAACTCAGTCAAATCTTTTACCAAGACCACCTACTGGCGTCGTGACCGTTTTCCGTTAAACCGCGTTACCAATTCGTCCCTAGACGCTTGTAATAACAAGGGCGCCACCTCTTCTGGAGGCAATTGTATCACTCCCTCAATGACCTTTGACAAACTGTTATCCAGTTTGCCAAACCGCGACTTCAACAAGTGTTCGACTACGCCCCGTTGCCCTTCAACGCGGCCTTGTTGCATCCCTTGTTGCATCCCTTGTTGCATCCCTTGTTGCATCCCTTGTTGCATGCCTTGTTGTATTCCTTCTTGCACAAGCCGTTGGCGGGCTTGTAAATAAGCAGGTGAAAAATTCATAAGTAACTCCTTCTCAGGTTGTGTTAAGGTTGATTTGACTTCCAGTTCCAAATAGAACTGGTGAATCAATTCCAGAAGATAGTCGCGCACCGGCCCAGGTGGTTGCAGGCTTAACTCCGCGGCCGCTTGTTTTTGCGTCTCGCCACGTCCTAATAAGCGTAACCATAAAGTATCAGGCGTGTTCGGGAGACGATTGAGGACGACCAACGCGGTTTGTTGCGCAGGCCCTCCTAGAAAATAAATGCCGTCCCCCCATTTCCGCGGACGCCCCTGGCCTCCCCAACTCTTTAAAAAAGCCTCGGAGGCGGTGGCCGTTAGAATCCATAAGTGTGGTAAAGCCGTGTCGGCTACCTGTGTTTTCTCCCGCCGGGCCTTTCGTAACAGTTCACCATGATAGATAAATAATTTGGCGACACAACTCCGCACTTCGATATGCGTCGGTTGACGACTAAAAAATTCCATCAAGCAGGGCCGGGTTGCCAGTTTGCTAAACAGACCCAATTGGTCCGCCACCGCTTTTGGCACCGTCGGGGAGGGTTCAAAACTCAAGTCGGCATACGCCACTTCGCCCCGGAGTTGGTGTTGTATGTTGACTTTGCCATTCAGTTGTTCTAGCATTTCTGCCGCACATTCTTTGGCAAATTGGTCATGTGATTGTCTCATCGGTTCTCTCTTAAAAAATGCCCAACTTCACTGTTGAGTATACAGAAATTGGGTCAAGTTGTCAACCTCAACCAGATGAACACCCATGCACATTTGAAACAGTGAGTTCCGAACAGTATAGAATAAATGATGAATGATAAAGGTTTCCTAAACCTTCGAGGTTTAGGAAACCTGAAACGTCTTTGACAATTTGGTAGAGTGGACCATTTTGATTCCTCCCTACCATCGACTACTTAATTCCCCCCTTCACTTAGGAGAAACATAGATGAACACCATCAACCCACAATTAGCCGACCAAGACCTCCTCGCGGAAGCGAAACGACTAGGCGGCCATAAAACCAAACGCGAGACATTGAATG
Source organism: Thiotrichaceae bacterium (assembly GCA_011391085.1). Classification (GTDB taxonomy): domain Bacteria; phylum Pseudomonadota; class Gammaproteobacteria; order Beggiatoales; family Beggiatoaceae; genus JAABRD01. Next base: position 4,741 of record JAABRD010000030.1, read on the forward strand.
AAGCACTCAAAGAATATATCCGTTGGCGACAACGAATTGAATCCATCAAACAGTTTGGTACCATTGATTTTGACCCAGCGTTTTTGGCTGAAATCGATCGTAAGAGTCAACCGCGATGATTTTGTTAGATACTTCTGTATTATCATTGGCCTATCGTCGCAAATACCAAGACCATACTCATAAACCTGTGGCGGTGAAAACGTTGGAACAAATGATTATAGACAATGAACCATTGGCCATGCCAGCTGTGGTGGTTCAAGAGTTTTTGACAGGTTTAAGAGAAGAGACGCAGTTTCAAAAATTACAAAAAGTCGTCGCAGGATTCCCGGTGATTTTGGCTAATCTCCAACATCACTTAGAAGCCGCTAAAATAGCCAACGCTTGTCGTCGTGCGGGCGTCATCACCTCAGCTACCGACTGTTTAATAGCGGCCCTTGCCATTGAACAACAAGCGACTTTATTCACCACGGACTTGGACTTTTCGTATATGGCAAGTCATTGTCCACTTCGGTTATTTCAAGTCAAATAGGGATTGGGTGGGCAATGATAAACCCGTTACCCACCCTACTTGACTTTGCCCACCAAATTCTGCTTCTTCTACCAAACCTTTCGCCAAACTTTTCGTGCCCCACTGGCAGCTTTATCAATCAGACTTCTATCCTGCACGGGAGGAGGAGAGACTATTGGTTTAGGCGGTTCAAAATGAATCGGCCAGGGTTTCGCCAATCCTACCAACATCACCTTATCCACAGTTAATTTATCGTCAACCAATCTAAAATAAAGATACACCGGTTTTTGTGGTCCCTCATTCCACAAAGTTTTAGCCTCCTCTTTTACTACTACAATATGACTGGCGGTGGGTAACGAGAGGGTGACAAATGTGTTAAGTTGTTTGACCCATTCTTCCCAAATCAAAGTGAGAGGAAACACACCCGTGTCTAAATTATAATTTGCCTTGGTCAAAAATGCTACACCTGCTTGATAACGTGAATCATAAGAGTCGGTAGCTTGACGAAATTCTTGTAACCATTGTGAACGACGCAATTGAAACTCTTGTGGTGTTTCAAATTCATCGCGTTGGGGGTTAAGCAAATTCAACAAATCAACTCTAGGGGAAGGCGGGAGTGATGGAATCTCCCCCATGGTGATTTTGAGAGACATCACGGCGTCATCACCCACTAGCACTTCTTGCACATGAGTTTGTTTGCCCGTCTGTTTGATTTCAAGATGATGTGTACCGTCGGGCAATTTGATAATAATGGGGGTTAGATTGGCTTTGAGTTGACCATCTATATAAATCTCGACTTCTTTAGGGTCGGTGGTGATGGCCAAAGCACCCTCACCAGCATAGGTAGCACCTGCAAAAAGCAGGTTTAGGGAAAGGGAGAGAGTGGGGTATAAATGTCGGGTTTTCATGTTGTTACCTGTGATGTGATGTTAAAAAAAAGCCAGTGTAGGATGGGCAAGCGGCGAGGCGGTGGGCAACGATAAACCCGTTACCCACCCTACTTGACTGTTTGCAAAGTGTTCCTTTGAATTTTTAATCCATCTTTGACAAAGACTCAAGGGAAACCGGTTAAATTACAAAGAGTTACATCCTGACGACCCGAAAACCCACTCCAAAGTTCCGTTTCTTGCGCACGTACTGACCACGAAAGGAGGCCCGCAACGCCCGCGGTTTATTGTACCAACCGCCCCCACGCAACACACGGGGACGGCTATCCGCTTGACTCACACACTTTAATTCTTCCCCATGATACTTCCCCTCATACGCCGAACAAGTCCATTCCCACACATTGCCAGCCGTATCGCATAATCCAAAAGAATTGGCCGGAAATGAACAAACCGGCGCCGTCTGTTGATTATCCCATTGACTACCACATCCATTACAATTCGCCCGATCTACCCCAATCTCATTACCCCACCAATAATCCGTCTCTGTCCCCGCCCGTGCGGCATATTCCCATTCCGCTTCATTGGGCAAACGATATTTCTGCCCCGTCTGCTGACTTAACCATTCTGTGTAAGCGACAGCATCATCCCAGGAGACATTAATCACAGGACGATTCCCACGTTCCCATCCATTATCACTGGGCTTTTCGCGCCCCGTTTGTTCCGCAAAATAATCATATTCCTCAAACGTCACTTCATGGCGACTCATCGCAAAACTGTAAGTTATCGAAAGGAGATCAACGGGTTGTTCATCACGGTCTCCCGTGCCCTGAATATCTCCCATCCGAATTTTACCGGCAGGAATGGTGACCATTTCTGGCAAAGGTGTTGCATCCACCAAGGTCACTTTTTTAGAAATGATAACGTCACTGGCAATTAACACGTCCAGCCGTTTTGGATGTTTCTTAGGCGCCTTGATCTCAATTTGATGCTTACCTTCTGACAGTCGGAAAATGGCGGGAGTGGTGTTCACTTTCAACTGACCATCCACATAAATGTCGGCATCTTGCGGGTCAGTAGTCAAAGCGAGGACACCTTCGCCAGCATAGGTGGCACTTGCAAAAAGCAGGTTTAGGGAAAGGGAGAGAGTGGGGTATAAATGTCGGGTTTTCATGTTGTGGTTACCTGATGATGTTAAAAAAAGTTTAGCTACTGTGGCGACGAGGTGGGGGCAACGAGAAACCTGTTGCACCCTACTTGGCTTATCTTCTCATTTAGATAGGCCGCAAGGGATCCGATGACTCAATGCCTTGACCGCAGACTCCGTCGCTTTCTGAAACACTGTCAACAATGCCAAGGCCGTCCCTTGGGGTTGCCGACGACCCGTTTCCCAATGTTGGAGGGGCCTCCGACTGATACCCATGAGAGTCGCCAATTGACTTTGTGACAGATCTGTTTGGGTACGGATAACTTTCACATCGATGGTATCATCCGTGAAAGTACGTGACGGTTTCAACTCACCGCGCTTAATTTGGCCTGCTTCTTTGATGCTGTTGACCAGTTCATTAAACATTTCGTGGTTCATGTTTTAATCTCCATAATTCAGCTACCAACTGGTCACGATCTGGAAGACTGGCTAATGTAATTGTAAAGGGTTTCATAATTCAATGAATCCTATAAAGATGAGGTAGCAGGCAACGAGAAACCCGCTGCCCGTCCTACACAAACTGCTCGGCCAAACTCAGCCAAGTTTTGTACCAAGACAACCATTCAATAAATTCCAGGCGATAGTCGTCCAGCGCATCAAATTCTTCCAGTTCGCCAGCCATGATGGCCTGGTAAAACTGCGCAGATTTCACGCCAAATTTTTGTTCAAAGCGACTTAATTCTAAATCAAGTCGAGACATTTCTGGAATCAGTTCTTTTAGGTTCATGGTAAAACATCTTTAGTTGTCATGGTTAGATGGTTAGTGGCAGACAATGATACCCCAGAAACTCAGTTTCTTAAAGAAACTGAGTTTCTTAAATCAAGTCATTACCAAAACTTCCAAGTCTTAATCGATGGTATGAACGGTCCAACAACATGCACTATAGCCTTCGAACATTTCCACACGGCCGGCACCACGGCCGAACCTCCCGTGGTCACTGCACCCACCGAAGCGGTAGCACAACCCACGACATCTAAGGCAATATTGAATGAACTTCCTCCTCCAGTTGGAGTCGTGCCAGGATTCGATAAGTATGATTCTATAACGGGCTTGGCAACGTCACTGACAACAGAGGCAAGATTGAATGAACTTCCTCCTCCAGTTGGAGTCGTGCCAGGATTCGATAAGTATGATTCTATAACGGGCTTGGCAACGTCACTGACAACCTTTCCTGCAATATTTGCAATCACATTATTTTTCCCACTCTCTTGGACACTTTGGTTGAGTTCCCCAAGAGATTGGTTGGTCTGTGAAAAACCTTGATAAACCAAACCACCTGTCAGGGCCGACACAACTAAACCGGCTCCCCCCATGACCAGTTGTTGTCTCCCCAATTTATCCATGTTCTGATTGATTGCCTGAAGTTGTTGCGTCAAGACTCGATTATGAGTGGCAATCACTGCCTCCAACTGTTGTCCTTGAGTTTGCAACTCCTTCACTATCGTGTCTCCCAAATACTGAGTTTGGACGTTGATAGTCTGCACCACGGCATCTTGCATCTTTCCAATCTGGTTGACGATGTCAGTCTGTTTGGTTTCCATTAACTTCTGAAATGCCAGCCGTTCCTCGCGGTCTAACAATTCCGTCATCACTTTGGTATCCTGGAATCGTTCCTCGGTCAATAACGCATACCTCCGCGCCGCTACCAGCGAGTTCTGTTCTTTCTCAGCCAGCCGCGCTTCGTTAAACAATCGCCGGGCCAGACGTTCATGGGTTTCATAATTCGCATTCTGTTCCTCCTCCGCCACGGCCTTCCGTTCAGCCGCTAAAGCCAATTGAAGCGCCTCTGGCACTTGTTTCGCGCCTTGAAAGGTCGTCACGAACGCATCGTAAATCACTGGATCATTGGCCTGTTTCGCACGTACAAATGCCAGTTCTTGCACTCGTAACAACGCCTCCATAGCTTCCACAGTGTTGGGAAACGTTTCCATAAAGTGAACATAGTCTGCCACTTTATCAGACGTTTTGACCAGTTTAAAAATAGCATGAATCGTGTGCAGATTCAAAGCCGCCGTGGGTCGTAGCGTCAAAAAATCCCGGTAAGTGGCGTCGGTATTCACCCGTTGCGCTTGTTGCCAGGTATGCAAATACAGTTTGCCATCGCTGTCAAACTGGGCATATTTCGTCGCCACTTCGCGCCAAGTGGCATACGTGTTTTGGGTCTCTGCCAGTTGATAAGCCAGCGGATAAGCTGCCTCAAAGTCGCCGACGACTTCTAGCCCTTGTATAATCTGCTGGTCGGTGATGGCTACCGTGGCAGGCGGAAAAGTTGAGAAAAAGGAGTAAGAGAAGGTAAGAGTCATCGCTTTTAAGAGATGATTGGTTTTCATAGGAGATTTCCTCTTGAGATGGTGATGATTGGAGTGTCATTAAACTTCTAATCGCAACCCCACATAGTATTCGGTTTGTTTGGGCATATTATAAACGGTTAACCCCGTTTGTGCCTCAATCTCTTGAATCACTTCCGGCACCCGTTCTGGTTGTTCAGTCGCCAAGACAAACCACATATTCAATTCATGGTCACGGGCGTAATTATGGGCTACTTCTGGGAAGGCATTCACAATGGCCGTTACTTGGTCAAATTCTGTTTCTGGAACACTCATAGCGGCCAGTGTCAAGGCCCCTCCCAGTCGTTCCGCATGGTAGAGAAGACCAAAGCGACTCAATAGACCCTTGTCTAACAGTTGCGCCAAACGTTCTATCAAGACTGCTTCAGAAATATGCAAATACTTTGCCACCTCTAAATAAGGACGTTCACAAATTGGGAAACCGCCTTGAAGATGATTAATAATCAAGCGGTCTAAGCTATCTAAGCTATCCATAGTCACCTCATTATTCATTATTCATTCTAATAACGTGCCCCGCATTGTTTAAAGCAACGTTTGCTAAATAACACTTGATGGGGAATCTGTTGTAACTGACAAACCTCAATCATGGTTTGTAATTTTTGTAAAACCGTGTCCTGTTCTTGACTGTGAATCATGCAGAACAGGTTATAAGGCCATTGTGGTAAATGACGCTTACGGCGATAGCAGAGGGTGACAAAATCAAACTGTTTGAATTGTTGCCCCAGTTGTGTCACCTGATGATCAGGTATGTCCCACACTACCATGGCATTGGCGCGATAACCGAGTTGACGGTGACGCACGACGATACCTAAGCGTTTCATTAGACCACTGTGAAGCAACGATTGGATACTCGAAATCACTTCCGTTTCAGTCGTCCCTAACTGTTCTGCAATTGCCAGGTAGGGACGGGGGACGAGAGGGAGGCCGTCTTGAATGAGGGTGATAAGTTGTTGGTGTTGGTGGTTCATACAAATAATTCCGGTAAGTTAAGGTAGGGTGCGTCCCACGCACCATCAGGTATAGTAATATTCCCTCACTCTTGTACCCCCCCAACCCCCCCGCGGCGTGGGTGTCTCCCCCCCGCGTGCGGGGGGGCTGGGGGGGTACAAGAGAATAGGAATACTACTATAAAATGCGTCCATGTTGCCAAAATGGTGCGTGGGACGCACCCTACGGGTTTCTCAAAATGGTAGCTTAAACGCCAAATCGATATGATAGTCTTCCAACAAAGGCAGAGACATCACGGGAAACCCCGTCACTTCTTCGATTTCTTCTAACACCGTTTGCAGTCGCACCGGGGTAGCAGCGGTGAGGACGAACCATAAATTGAATGGATGTTCTCGTTCATAATTATGGTTGACTTCGGCAAAGGTATTGATATAATTTGCTATCTCCTCCAACCGTGCCGGGGGGACCGACATCGCGACCAACGTACTACAACCAATGCGGTTGGGGGGAAACACGGGACCCACTCGGCCAATGATTCCCTGGTCACTCCACTCTCTTAACATTTGGATAACCACCTCTTCAGACACGCCCAGTTGAGTGGCTATCTCTGCATACGGCGTAGGTGACAAAGGGAAGTTGCGTTGAAAGTCATTCAACAGTTTCTTTTGCAATTCTGTGAAAGTAGGTGGTGAGGAGGTAGCGGTTGTCATAATCCGATTCGATGGGCGCGATAAGTGAAAAAAATCCCACTGGGTTTATCCGCTGGAAGCGTTGCCAGTTGGGCAAACGTAGTGGTATCATAGATGACCAATTTATCGTCATCACGAACCGAAATCCAAATGTCTTCACCACGCGGGGTAAATTCGAGATGTAACACCGCTTTGCCAGGCGTAAGGGTCTGGATAATTTTTAACGTCGCCACGTCAATGACTTGTACCGTATCATTATTGGGCAAAGCAAAGTTGACCCACACTTGACGTTCATCGGGTTGCACCCTGACAAACACAGGTTGACCGTGAACGGGTAAAGAGGAGACAATTTGCCATTTGTGACGGTCAATGACGAGAATCGCATGTTGTCCCACGGCGGGGACAAAAGCGTAGTCACCGGCCATCGCCCAACCTTCTAGGTGAGGCATTTTATAGACGGGCAATTTATCGTCATTGCCTTTTCCATAACTGGGCAGAATGCGCGTCACTCCTGCTTGCGGTTGCCAAAGGTCGAGTAAAGCCAGACCGTCTTCCCCAAACAGCCCCGCAATGTAATAACGTCCTTCGGGAGTAATTAAGGCGTCATAAGGTTGTTTCCCGATATTTTTAAATTTCTGCACCGTCGGTTGTTTCGGATTGCGAGTATTGGCTACCCAAATTTCGCCGGCGTCAAAGAGACTGAACACGAATTGATGACGGGGGGCATCTACCAGTCCAATGGTTTTGGAAAGTACCCCATTGTCAGCACTAGCAGGAATGTCGGCAAGCGGTTCTAAGGTGTTGGCATCGAAAATTTTAACACCGCCGGGAGTGTAGTTGGAAACGGCAATGAGACGACCATCTTGAGAAATGGCGCCACCGATGCTGTTACCTGCTTGCATAATGCGTTTGGTAATTTGTCCTTGGAGGAGGTCGAGTTTGGTTAATCCACCATCTCGTCCAAACACGTAACCATAGCGTTGGTCACGAGAATAGACGATGGAAGCATGAGACAAGTCACCTAGTCCATCGATTTCTTTCAAAATAGTGCGTCCCGTCGTGTTCACTAACAAGACGCTACCTTTGGCACGTTCGATGACTAAACCTAAATCACCCGTTCCACGTAATTCTGGAAGAGGTGCATTTTCACACGGTGTTGCTGGAGGAGAGGGTGGTGAAGCGGTATCCGCCTGGGCACCACCGTTAAGAAGGAAGGTCAACAGGATATAGTGGATAGTGGATAGCGGATAGCGGATAGTGGAAAGTAACTTGTCATAGACAAGAGAGAGAGAATTATGGATGCGCATGGTCAATTCCTTTATACAGTTGGTCAGTTAGCCAAATAATTTCGGCCTCAGAGAGAAGTCCTTGCCAGGGAGGCATAGCGGTATTGGGACGACCTTTGAGGATGGTTTGAATGATAAATTCTTTCGGTTTTCCCGTCAAAGCGTTAGGCAGTAGCGAGGGTCCAAGACCGCCTTGCAAGGTGAGACCGTGACAGGAACCGCAGTCTTGTTTGAGAAAAGAGAGTAGTTCCGTTTGTCGTTGCGGGGGAAGATCAGTCGCCCAGGTCGGAAGGGTGAGGAGGTAAAGGAGAGTGAAGGTGGAGAGTTTTATCATGGTAAGTATGGCGTGGAACTTATTTTGTAAAGTGGAAAATGGTATTGAGTGAAACATAGAAAAGTGACATTGGTGGACTAGAGGCTTTAGCCGGTGGGATTACCCCGTTCTTTACGGGACCACCGGACTAGAGGCTTTAGCCGGTGGGATTGCCCCGTTCTTTACGGGACCACCGGACTAGAGGCTTTAGCCGGTGGGATTGCCCCGTTCTTTCCCGAACCGCCGGACTGGAGGCTTTAGCCGGTGGGCGCAGAACAGAATTGAAATTGCGGGGCCCCACCCTCCGGCTGAAGCCTCTAGTCCAGCGGGATGTTTAAAATCGTGGCCATTCTTACCGGCGGAAGCCTCTAGTCCACCGCTATTTTAATTCCTTGGCCATTCTTACCGGCGGACGCCTTTAGTCCAGCGGGATGTTTGGAATCGTGAATTCTTACCGGCTGGCGAAGTTTCTTTCAGTTAGCAAGTGAGTTTTTCATAAACCACAAGACTTTATCTTTGATCTAAGTCAAAAATATTTTTATCAATGGGTAAAGATGTTGTCAAGTGATTAACTTTATTAAGGCACTCAGTTTCTTTAAAAAACGGCATTTCTATTGTACCATGAATAGGAAAGTGGCAGGTTGGCCTTGCATATTTAAAAACGGTATGATAAACTTTTTACATTACCTATTTTTTAAGCACATACAATCATTATTTACAAATTATGGAGAACCCCCTATTGAACACTCAGCACACCGCTGCTATCTCAGACAACTTATTGAAATTCTTCAATCGATTGGCCATCTTTTTGATTATTTTGGCCATAGCCGGCTTTGTTGGTTGGCCCCTCTACAAATACATTCGTCATAATCAAGCGTTGGAGTCTGAAAAGGTGGGGAAAGAGGCTTACGAATCTGGGGATTGGCAACGGGCCGTGGAGATGTTCCGCCAGAGTTTAGAGGCTTACCAGTTTTTGAAAGACTCTCAAAGTTTGGTCAGACAATATGACACATTGGGGTCGTTGTATGCCAATCACAATGATTTGCCTGCCGCTATTGAAATGTATCTCAACGGCTTGGAAATCTATAAAATCCAAGGCAATTACCCAGAAATGGCCAAGCTGTATGCCAATCTAGGCAGTTTGTATGCGGTTAGCAAGCGGTTTGATTATGCGGAAGTCATGTTTGTCAATAGTCTCGGCGTTTACCAGAAGTTGGGAAATCAGGAAGGAACGGCCAAGCAATATGAAAATATTGGCAATGTTTATTCCAATTTTGGGACATTGCCAAAAGCTGTCGAGATGTATCAAAAGAGTTTGGAAATTCGTCAACAATTGGGACCTCCAGAGGAGGTGGCGAAGTTATACAATAAACTGGGAACGGTGCATCTCGGCCAAAAACAATCCTCCGAAGCTGAGGCTGCGTATCTCAAGAGTGTGGCCATCTATCAGACATTGAAACGTGACCCGGAGTTGGCAGACCAGTATACTCAACTGGGTACCCTCTACTTGCAATCTGGCAAGCCCCCCGAAGCGGAAACGGCGTTTCTGAAGAGTGTCGAACTCTACCAAAAATTAGGACGGACGGAGGAATTGGCAATATTGTACAAAACGCTGGGCGGGCTGTACTTAAAACGTGGCGACTGGGCGCGGGCGGAGGAGATGTTGCGGAAAAATGTCGAGGTGGATTTGGCCATCGAGAAGGATCAGGAAGTCAAAAATCCCGTGTTGGCCAAAGCGTTGGGGGAGAGTACCGAAAAATCTAATGCCCGTCAACTGGAGATGGCTGGTCAATATGAGACGTTGGGCAAGATGTATTATATCCAACAGAAATGGTCCTTGGCCGAGGAGGTGTTTCAACATAGCCTGACGTTATATCAGAAGCAAGACCAACAGGAAAGTGTCGCGGTTCAATATGGCAATTTGGGGAATGTGTGTCGGCAATTAGGAAAGGTGCCACAGGCTAAGGAGATGTATATCAAGAGTCTGGAAGTGTTTCAGGCTTTGAAAAAACCAGCGGAGGCAGCGAAGGTGCAGGCATTTCTGGAGGAGTTGGAAAAGTCGGCACAGTAAAAGACATTATCAGACCAGGAGTCCAAAGCGTCGCTTTGGACTCCTGATCCAGCATCTCTGCCGGTGGAGTGGAGGCTTTAGCCGGCGGGCGGTAGGCACACTCCATGCCTCAAGAGTGGGGAGACGCCTACTGTCAGCCGGCTAAAGCCTCCACTCCAGCATCTCGGAGTGCTTTCGACAGCCTCCACTCCAGCATCTCTGCCGGTGGAGTGGAGGCTTTAGCCGGCGGGCGGTAGGCACACCCTATGCCTCAAGAGTGGGGAGACGCCTACGGCCAGCCGGCTAAAGCCTCCACTCCGGCATGTCTGAGTGCTTTACCATTACTACTGTAACACTACCCAAAGCCACGCTTTGAACTCCTGCTTAGGTGTTGTCATTTTGTTAATTTTATTAATTTACTTTTAGGAATTTCATTTATGAACTCAAACTTTCTATCTTCTTTCAAATTTCTAACCCTCCTCATGATCTCCCTCAGTCTCTTAGGTTGCAATGAGGATGATAACAGTTCTACAACCACTTCCACAGGGGACAGTTCCAGCGTCTCAGGGGGGCGGATCAGTGGTCGTATTTTAGTCGCCAGTAACACAGCGAAAGACAATGATATTAATGACCCCAAAGCACCTGCTTTACCTAGCAATAACAGCATGAACAGTGCGCAACATATCCCCAACCCGGTGATTTTAGGTGGGTATGTCAATCAACCAGGTGCTGGTTATATAGGACGTTCCAAAACGACCGGGGATACGGACGATTATTTTATTGTCGACCTGCGGGTTGGACAGATGATCAGTTTATCGGTGGCCAATCAAAATTTGATGGGCAACGATTTAGACCTGGCTTTATTTGATACAGAAGGTACCGTGGTCAATGCGTCTATTGGGGAGGGGGCCACCGAAAGTTTGATAGTTCCCGGAGATGGACGTTATTTTGTGCGCGTCAATGCCTACTTGGGGGCTTCCAGTTATGTCCTCAGTATTGGTCAACAAACCACCCCTCCGTCGTCCCAAGGACTCCGTTTAAGTGACGAATTTGTCCCTGGCGAAGTGATTGTCCAATTTAAACCTGAAAACCTTCTGCAAGCGCAAAGCGTGATGAATAGTCTCGGCTTGCAAAATGACCAGCAGGACTTTTCGCGGCGCCAGTTGTTGACCATCGAATCGCATCCCTCTCGGTTATTAGCGGTGGATGACCTGACCTTTGCCACGCCAGAGAGTCGTGCTAAATATGAGACGTTAATGGCGGTCAAGCAATTACGTCACCGGGAGGATGTCAAGGAAGCCAGTCCTAATTATACTCTCAAAATGTTGCGGGCGCCGAACGACACTTTGTATCGTTACCAATGGAATCTCCCCATGATGAACTTACCGGCGGCTTGGGATACCACGGTGGGTGACGCTTCGGTGATAGTGGCGGTGATTGATACGGGCGTGTTGTTGAACCATCCGGATTTGCAAGGCAAACTGGTTTCGGGTTATGACTTTATTCGCAATGTGCGCGTCTCCTTAGATGGCGATGCCATTGACAATTATCCTGACGACCCAGGTGACCAAAGTCCCAATGGTAGTACCTTTCATGGCACCCATGTAGCAGGTAGTATGGCGGCCCGCACGGACAATAACAATGGCATCGCCGGCATTGGTTGGCAAACGAAAATCATGCCGTTACGAGTGCTGGGAAAGGGAGGGGCTGGGAATGATTATGACATTGAACAAGCGATGCGGTTTGCCGCAGGTTTAACGAATGATTCGAATACGCTACCGGTGCGCCGGGCAGATGTTATCAATCTCAGTTTAGGGGGACCGGTTATCTCCTCTGGTTTTCAAGAATTGGTTAATGATGTGCGGCGGGCGGGCGTGATAGTCGTAGCGGCAGCAGGCAATGATGGTACTGACACCGTTATTTATCCAGCCTCCTTAGACGGTGTCGTCTCTGTCAGTGGGGTGGACATTAACAGGAAACGGGCCACTTATTCCAATTACGGTCCCTTCGTGGATGTGGCTGCCCCTGGGGGAGATAATACGCCCGATGTCAATGGTGACGGGGTGCCAGATGGGATTATCAGTACCGTAGGCGATGAAATCACGGATAACAATGGGAAGACCAAAATAGAATATACGTTTGCCTCCTCCATTGGCACGTCGATGGCGGCACCTCAAATGGCTGGGGTGATTGCGTTAATGAAGGCAGTCTATCCAGCCATGACGCCAGCACAATTTGATAATTTATTGAGTAGTGGTGTCATCACCGAAGACTTAGGTAAATCAGGACGTGATGACATTTTTGGGCATGGTCTCATTGATGCCCAAAAAGCTGTGATGGCGGCCATCAATTTGAGTGGTGGCGTGGCCCCGCAACCGCAACCGAAATTGGTGGTGAATCCTACTTCTCTGAATTTTGGACTCGGTCTGTCTTATCTCACTTTGACTGTTCAAAATGGAGGAGGTGGAGAGTTGAAAATTCAGAATGTTAGCGAAAATTCGGAAGGATTCTTGTCCATTCGTGGTCAAGGATTTGGTGATTACACCATCAGCATCGACAGGACTCGTCTCAATCCTGGCACCTTTACCGCCACCATTACCATTGTCAGTGATGTGAACACCGTTCGAGTCCCTGTTATTTTACAAGTGGGCGACCCCAGTGTGACTGGTGACGCGGGGTTTCATTATATCTTGCTAGTCAATCCCGACACTTGGGAAGCGGTACAAGAAACACGGGCGAATGCGGTGAATGGAGTTTATGAATTTAAATTTGACAATGTGAAAGGAGGCACTTATATGGTAGTTGCGGGAAGTGACATTAACAACGACAACTACATTTGTGACATTGGGGAAGCCTGCGGCGCCTTCTTAGTGGTGCGTGATCCCACGCCCATTACGGTCAACGGTGCCACACGACTGACAGATTTTAGCACGGGCTTTGATGTGAGTTTCACTTCCAAAGCAATGAGTGAGGAGGTTGGAATTGGCGAAGGAATGGGACGTATTCGGTTGTTAGGGAAAGAGATCGGGAAGTAGAAAAGCCGGTGGACTAGTAGAAAAGCAGGTGGACTAGAGGCTTCAGCCGGAGGTCGTTCCCCGCCATTCAATTTCGTGGTGTTCCTACCCCCGGCTGAAGCCTCTAGTCCACCGTTGGCCCTTTCGTGGTGTTCCTACCCCCGGCTGAAGCCTCTAGTCCACCTGGGGCCAACGGTGGACTAGAGGCTTCAGCCGGGGGCCGTACCACTTACGCACCACGTACCACCCCATTGATTTTCAGCGTCAACACTTCGATACTTTCCAACCCTTCATTATCGACCACTTTCACGGCTACTTGATGATTCCCAGCTTTGAATTTTTGCACCTGTTTGCCGATTTTGTCAATGAGAACATCGGCTTTAAATCCTTCTTGAGTGTCATAACTGAAGTCCCACGCATAAAATTCAATGCCTGCTTCCGACTCTCCTTTGGCAGTCAGTTCCAGTTCTCGTGACCCTTTGGTATCTAAACCTAAATCGTTCATTTGCATCGTTACTTTCGGTTTCGTTGCCAGTGGCACAATGTCGGCTACCGTGACCAGTTGAATAATCAAGTTCTCTTGATTTTTGAGACGCGCCACTTCTTGAATGGCCCCTTTGCCAAAGCTAAAGGCAATCAGAAGGCCGACAGGTTTGGCTTGCGTTTGGTTGTGTTGGAAGAGAGTTTTATCAAAGCGTTCACAGGCGGATTTGAAGTTATCAATGACGTTTCGCCCTAGGTTGTCAGAACGTTTGACTTGAATTGGCGTCCCGTCTTTCGTGCGTCCATCGATACCCAAGTCACCACGTTGTTTCACATTGGCCAGGCCACCGTATTGTTGAATGATCCAACTTTCAAATTCAAAGGCATTGGCGTAGCGCAAGGTGTCGTAATCGTATTTATGCAGTTGCACCACAAAGGGAGGTGAGAACAAGTCGCGTTGTTTTTGCAACCGCAGTTCTGATACTTTGATGGCTTGCACCGATTGGTCAATGCCTAGCCACTGTCGTTTCAAACGGTCAGCTACGGCCACGGTGGTGCCACCTCCAAGGAAGGGGTCTAATACGGTGTCACCTTCGTTACTGGCGCATAAAATAATGCGTTCGAGGAGGGCTTCGGGTTTTTGGGTGGGGTAGCCGATGCGTTCTTTGGCGTTGGACTGCACGTTTAAAATATCTGTCCAAATGTCCCCAATCACAGAACCTTCAGACAAATCCAAGTATCTTTTCACACTTGGGGTTCCTGTCTTTGAAAAAACAATGTAACCCCGTTCATGAAGCAGTTCTAATTTCTCCAAAACTGACATTTCTTTACATCTTTGTTCGCCAACCAACTCGCTGACAATTTTGTTGGGCGCAGCCCAACTTCTACCGATTTTCGACGGATTAAAACCGCGCCATTCACTTCCCGATTCCCCCTTAGAGGTGTTTGGACCCGTTAAATCACCAAGTCTATATTTTCCCCTGGAATCCTCATAACGATAGGTTTTCTCTTCATATTCCTTCTTGATTTTTCCAAAAGTGGTCTTGTAACAAAAGTTATCTGATTTAGTGTAGTAAAAAATGGAATCGCATAAATGTGGCATTCTTCTACGTGCATCATTGTGTGCATTAGTCCTTTGCCAAACGATCTCATTTCGAAAATTCTGTTCCCCAAACACCTTATCCAAAACAAACACTCGAATATGTGCATTCGCGTGCCAATCACAATGCAAAAACAGCGACCCCGTCGGTTTCAACAAGCGGTGCATTTCCACCATCCGTTCTTTTAGCCAGGCAATGTAATGGTCAATACCACCTGACCAGCGGTCTTGAAAACTGCGAATCTCCCCTTGATCTCCCCAAATCACTTCGTAATTGCGATTGGAGAAGAAGGGTGGGTCAAGATAAATCAGATCGACGGATTCGGAATCGATAGATTTGAGGATGTCTAGGTTGTCACCTAGTATGAGTTTGTTCATCGGTGTTGTACCGTGTTGTGGTAACATTTCCATAAACCTGTACAGATTCTCTGGAACGCAATAAGAATTATTGCGCGAAATGCGCACGGCGCAATAATTCTTATTGCGTTCCAGAGGGAATCGTGTCGGTTTGGGGGAATGTCATTGGTTCAAAGTTAAGTACCGAAGTAGAAATTTTACGGTATTTTCAATCGTCGCCCTCACCCCCGGCCCCTCTCCCTCTGGGAGAGGGGCCGGGGGTGAGGGTAAGGACGTAATTATACCAGAAAATTTCTGCTTCACTACTTACATTTTGGCCTCCCGAATACTTATCTTCCTATACAGTTGTTCCAACTGTCGAGTGAATGGTTCTGCTTGCATCAAGGGGGAAGACTGCATTTGGTCGCGCATCTCTTTTCGCAACGTTTGCAAATATTGAATGTCATCAGCCAAGCGTAGGCAAATCTTCACATATTCTTCTGGTGAAGTGGCAATCAAGTCAGTCAATCCGACGGTGGTGAGAATACTGAGACCCATCCTTGACACATGGGTTTTGCCTACTAATGTCACGACAGGGATGCCCATCCAAAGGGCTTCACAAGTGGTGGTGGCACCGTTGTAAGGGAAGCTATCCAAGGCAATATCGACTTGATGATAAAGAGACAAATGTTCCGTCATGGCCGGCAAATGGGGTACCAGTATAAGTCTATCAGAAGCCACGCCCAAGTCGGTTAACTGTTGTTGCAAAGAGTGTTGAGTCGTTGCATCTATTAGGCTATTGGCCTTGATTAGCAATTTTGAGTTTGGAAGGGATTCTAACACCTGGGCCCAGAGAGATAGCGTGGCGGGACTGAGTTTCGCATAGTTATTAAAGGAACCAAAAGTGATATGACCGTTCTCCAGAACCGGGGGCGCCTTGGTAGGCGTCTGACGAGTCTCATCCGCAGGTTGGTAACAGAAATAACTATGTGGCATTCTGATTAAAGTTTCTGAACTAAAGGGGTCTGCTAGACCGTCTGGGTCGGCATAACGGTCGGTAATGCGATAGTCCATGGTCGTCAGTCCCGTGGTATCAGAGTAACCTAAATAGGTAACTTGAACAGGGGCAGGTTTTCTGGCGAAAACTAGGAGACGATTGTGACCGGTATGACCCATGAGGTCAACCAAAATATCAATCTGGTCTTGTCGAATGGTTTCAGCCAGTGCTTCATCAGATAGGTTAATACAATTGATCCAATGTTGGGCATATTGTTGGAGCCGTTGCGTGACACTATCTGGGGTCGTGAAATTATTAAAGTAACAATAGATTTCAACTTGCTTCGAATCATGGTTGGCCAAAATCGGTTCGATAAAATAGGCCACCGAATGCTTCCGAAAATCTTGAGAGAGATAACCAATTTTTAACCGCTGGTGCGGTGGACGCTTGTTTAGAGGAGGTAACTTGAAACAGCGCAGCGGTTTAGCCTGTTGTTCTTCGAACTGTTGATGTTCATAGAATAACGTAGCGGGGTCTTCTTCCCAATAGTGTAAGGTCAAGAGGAGATTGCTATGGGCCATGGCAAAATCGGGTTTTAATTCTAAAGCGCGACGATAATGGATAAGTGCTTGCGGAATTTTCCCTTGGTCTTTCAAAGTTTCTCCTAAATTCGCGTAGGCCGGCGCCGAATTTGGGTTTAACTCCAAGACTTTTTGATGATACGCCACGGCCTCAGTCAGATGTCCTTGGCGGTGATAAGCGACGCCTAGATTATTATAGGCTTCCACAAAATTGGGATTGATTGTCACCGCCCGTTGATAACAGTCCAACGCTTCTGTCTGGTTTCCTTGAGTTTGGAGGGCGACTCCTAAATTATTGTATCCGTCGGCATAATTGGGATTTAAAGCAACTGTGCGTCGGTGACAAGCTATCGCTTCGGTCAGTTGGCTTTGACCATGAAAAGCTATTCCCAAGCTGGTGAGGGTTTCCACATTATCGGGGAGGAGGTCAAGAGAACGTTGGTAACACTGAATCGCTGGTTGAAATTCACCTTGCTGTTTAAAAACGTGTCCTAGATTGCTATAAATTTTGGCATCGTTGGGATTTAACGTCAACGCATGTTGTAAACAGGCTTCGGCTTCAGCCAGTTTGCCAAGTTCTCCCAGCGCGATGCCTAAGTTATTGTAAGCCTCCACAAAATTGGGCATCAATGTGATAGCGTGTTGATAATAGGAAACGGCTTCCGTCAATTTATTTTGCAGTCTCAACACGTTTCCTAAGCTGTTGTAATAAGTGGGGGCGGTTGGGGAGAGACGTAGGGCGCGACTGATAAGTTCCTCCGCGACTGTATAATTTCCCGTTTGTGCGGCTATCATGCCTAAAAAATGCCAGGCGTCGCTATGGTTAGGGTCAATTTGGAGGATTTGGCGATACATCGCTTCGGCCCGTTGGAGTTGACCGGCTTGTTGATATTGGATAGCTTGTTGTAAGGTTTGGGGAATGGCGAGAGGAGGAGTCATAATGAAAAATGGAAAATGGATAGTTGATAGCGGTGCGGGACCAGATTAAGACTCCGGTGGAGTGGAGGCTTTAGCCGGCCGGCGGTAGGCACATTCCACATCTCAAGAGGGGGGTGCGCCCACCGCCGACCGGCTAAAGCCTCCACTCCACGGGTATTTCCCTTAATTAAACAGCATTGCGGCTAAAGCCTCTGGTCCCGTATCTCACCACTGGTTTTACAACACTTCAACACTCACCATCATTTGCAAGTGATGCCTTTCTCCCGGCTTGACCGTCACCAGATTGTCTGCCGCATTGGCGACTTCTACGCAAATCATGTTGAGGTAGCCTTGATAGCCACAATCTCCTAATTGGGCTGCTTGACCTTCCCAGGGATTCCAGATGACGGTGGATTGGCTATTTTGTTTGGTTATCCGAAGGCGTCGTTTTAAACGGGAGTCTTCGATAATGCAATCGGCGGTGGTATTTAAATAAACCCGGTCAGTTTGGTTGTGGATAGTCACGGCACCTTGCTGTTGTTTGCGAAGAGAATTGTCCATTTTGTCAATATATTCGCAGTTATCGAGTCCATGAATGGCCATTTCTCTGACATCACCAACCTGGAAGTAAGTATGTAAGGCTTCTCCAATCGTGATGGGTTCGGAACTGGTATTGTGGGTGAGGAGTTCTACTTTTAATTGGCTACCTACGGTGACAACGAGTTGCAGTTGAGTTGCAGAAGGCCAGAGGGTTTGAGTCTCTTTGGTGTGAATCAGTTCAAGGACAATTTGGGTGGCGCCGTTGTCAATCCGAGTGGTTTTGATCACTTTCCAGAAGTTAGTACGGGCAAAACCGTGGGCAGGTTTTTTCTTGTCGGTGGCATGGGGACCAAACCAGGGCCAGCAGATGGGAATGCCGCCGCGAATAGGTTTATTTTTGTCCATTGGGGCGAAGTTGCTTAACCATAAAACGGGGTCATGGTCGCGGGGGCGGAAGGTCATCAGATGACCACCTTGTAGAGAAATCGTAGCCACTGCATGGTCGTTATTGATTTCGGCCACGGGAATACCGTCTCGACCTGCCTTAAATTCTAGGTAGTGGGCAATGGCAAAATCGTCGTTCAGGGTTTCTAAGGTGGCTAAACGTTCTTTCAGGGTTTGTAGGTTGAGTGTAGTCATTGTAGTCGTTTTCCTGTGTCGGTAAAATGGAAAATGGAAAATGGAAAATGGGTACCGGACTAGAGGCTTTAGCCGGTGGACTAGAGGCTTTAGCCGGTGGACTAGAGGCTTTAGCCGGCCGGCGGTAGGCGCGTCCCCACTCTTGAAATATGATGTGTGCCTACGGCCGGCCGGCTAAAGCCTCCACTCCACCGCTTTTGGACTAGAGGCTTTAGCCGGCCGGCGGTAGGTGTGCCCCCACTTTTGAGATATGGAGTGTGCCTACGGCCGGCCGGCTAAAGCCTCCACTCCACCATATCCGGCTAAAGCCTCTAGTCCAGCGGTTATTTTCCCATTCTCTATTATTCATTGATAAACATAGAGTGTCTCCAAGTTTGATCTTCTCTTTCAAACAGACGTTGACTCTCTTTGGGTCCCCAGCTACCGGCGAGATAGGTGGGGATGTAATCGCGTTCGGTGGCCCATACTCGTAAGATGGGGTCAACCACTTGCCAGGCGGATTCTACTTCATCTTGGCGTAAAAATAAAGAACGATCTCCTTCAATAATGTCGAGGAGGAGTCCTTGATAGGCGTCTTTGAGATCTTCTTCATTGTGAGGAAGACTGGCATCTAAACTGAGGGGACGGGTGTTCATTTCTAAGCCGGATTCTTTCACTGTCAGTTCAGCTTTCAGACATTCTTTGGGTTGGATGCCCAACAGAATCCAGTTGGGACGCATCTGTTGCAGTTGAGAAGGTTTAAAAAATTGTTGCGGAGGTTGTTTAAAACAAATGCCTACCATCGATTGACTGGTAGCCAGACGTTTGCCAGTGCGTAAGTAAAAAGGAACGCCTTTCCACCGCCAGTTGTCAATAAACAATTTCATGGCCGCGTAAGTTTCCGTGACGCTGTTTTTAGGCACGTTGTCTTCTTGGAGATAACCCTTGACTTTTTGACCTTGGAGAGTGTCTGCGGTATATTGGGCCCTAACGGCGTGGGCATGAACGGCATTGAGTGGAATGGGACGAATGGATTTGAGAACTTTGACTTTTTCATCGCGCAAGGCTTCAGCCTCCATAGACACAGGGGGTTCCATGGCAACGAGACTGAGGACTTGAAGGAGGTGACTTTGTATCATGTCCCGCAGGGACCCTGCGCTGTCATAGTAGTTGGCCCGACTTCCCACGCCTACCGTTTCGGAATGGGAGATTTGGATATGGTCAATGTAATGACGGTTCCACAGCGGTTCCAACATGAGGTTGGCAAAACGGAAGACGAGGACGTTTTGAACCGTGGCCTTGCCCAAATAGTGGTCAATCCGATAGATTTGGTTTTCATGAAGGTGTTTGGAAAGTTGCCGTTGCAAATTATGGGCACTCTCAAGGTCACTGCCAAAGGGTTTTTCAACGACCACCCGGCGCCACACATTTGCTTCTTCTTTGAGAAGTCCCACCGTGCTTAAATGTTCCACGGTGGTACCAAATTGATCCGGCGGAATAGCCATGTAGAAGGCCATATTGGGTGGAAAGAGAGGGTCCGTCGTCAGTCGATTTTGCAAACCTTGATACATAGCAGACTTGGTCAAGTCGCCTTCAAAGTAGTGAAGACGTGCTTGAAAACGTTCTGCAAAGAGTGTTTCATCTAATTCCTGATTGGCTTTACGAAGTTTGGTGACTAACATGTCTCTGACTTCTGCAATCCATTGGTCATGGTTCCAAGGTCGTCTACCAATGGCGAGGATAATCGTGCCAGGGGGTAAGCGTCCAGCCACTTCTAGGTGATAAAGGGCCGGCATGAGTTTTTCACGGGAGAGGTTGCCGGTGGCGCCAAAGATGATGTAGGTGCAGGGTTCGGTCATAAGAGGGTTCCTTATGTTAAGGTTAGTTAAGGTAGGGTGGATTAAGCGAAGCGTATCCACCTTCGTTTCGACTATGGTGGATACGCTTCGCTTAATCCACCCTACGTTAGTCGACCATGGTGGATACGCTTCGCTTAATCCACCCTACGTTAGTCGACTGCTGAAATTCACTATCCATTATCCACTATCCATTATCCACTATCCACTGTTTTACTAATATTCTAATATTGTTAAAGTTCTTGGTTTTTTTGTCAATCCAGATTAGACTAATATGGTATGAAATATTATTGTCATATAACCTCTTGCGTGACATATCAGGCGTATCAATTTGGGATGGCGAACTTAACTGTTCAGCATTATGCCAGGTTGAAAGAGTTTGTCCAAAATTTGGGTGAAAATACTTATCCACCAAATATTAGCGTGTTGCATATTAAGCATAGTCAGTTTTTCCTAGATTTTCCAGGCTATGGTTTTCCCGTATTTAAAATCAGTTTTTACCCTTGGACACCGCCTGAACAAGTGACGTATTATTTGGAGTTACTTAATAACTATTTGGTGCAATTATTACAGATATAACGCGCCATCAACCGCTTTTGGAGGAAGATTATGAATGATAGACATGTGTATATCATCAATGTGACTAAGTTATTTGACGCATTGAATGATAAGAGAAAAAAGAATGTGTTGGACGAGATCGACAATCCGTTGATTGCCAGCAAGTTAGGAATTTTGTTTGCCCTCAAAACCAATGGTTATGTGAATTTCAAGGGCGAATCCGTGCAGTTGAATGATTCTCAACTGATTGCCTTGCAAGAAATTCTTGACCAACATTTTAATGTCGAGATGACCGCAGAAATACGCCATTTGGTCACCACAGAAGAACAGTGGCAAACAGAAATGGCAGCCAATATTTCTCAATTGACCGTGCCTACGACGGTTTCCATGTCCTCGCCTAAAGAGGGGGGGGTATTCAATAAAATCAAGGGATTGTTCCGGAACAGAACCCATTTGCAACAGCAGGAGAGTCACGCATGAAGATGGTTGGGGATACGCATGGATTGCCGCCGGTCACCGCTATCGGCGGGCAGAATCTTATCGGTGGCTTAAGTCGAGTGTTTCATTGTAATCATTACAATGCTTATCTACAAATGACGGTGTTGTTGACGCAATATATTCCCAACCATCAACCCGAAGGTCTGTTGAAGGATGCGGTGACACCGTTGATTTTTAGGCTGAAACAGCAAGGTTATACCAATCCGCAATTGATTGCAGAATTTTCTCATTGCGGTTTTGGTATTTTGCAATCCGTGGCTGAAAAAATTTGGGAAACGCCCAGTTCTCATTATGGTCAAGCCATTTATTTACATGGCAAGCCCAAAAAGAGTTGTTATTTCAATTGCGGTTATATCCAGGGAATGGTGGAAAAAACGGTGGTAGAAAATCATTGTCAATTGGAAGGGGCCACCGCGGATCATTTTACTGTGTCCGATCAAAACGTGACGGTGGAAAATTACCTGACTCGTGACTTCCCGTTGCAAACTCAGATTCCTAAACGCTTTGAAGTGAACAGCGGTCAAACATTTGTCACTCGTGTCGATGAGGAACAAATCATTTCCGTCGTCAAGACATTGCCTCTCTATGGCAAACGTGGCCCCAATGAGACAGGGTTAATTGACGCCTTTGGAGTGGTCCTGACCAACCATTTTGCGGATTATTACAACCGCATTTCGTATGAAACTTATTTTGCCATGTGCAAGGCGGGGATGCCTGAAGAAGAAAGTAAGGAGATGTTCATTCAGGCCGGCCATATTTGTGCCTTTAACACCTTTGGCGGGATTATGAGTAGCCCAGAGTGGTCTAGCCTCGTGGCGCCAATGTGTGAAACTCGAGAAGATTGGTTACACGGCATGATAGCGGTCATCAATGCGTTGGGATGGGGCGTGTTTCGCGTGGAAAAAATTGACGTAGACAAAGAATTTATCGTGCGTGTCTATAATTCCTACGAAGGCGTGGGCTATCGGCGGACGTATCCCGTCACCACGGACAAAAATATCTCCTTTTTAGGAATGGGCGCCGTGTTGGGACTGATACATTTACTATGGAAAGTGGATATTCGCGAACGTCCTGCGTTGACTCAAGAATTTTACGTCAAGCAGTTCAATCGGCCCGAGAATAGCTACCATGTGGAACAAACCCATGCCATTGCGGCGGGGGATGAGTATGATAGGTTTGTGGTGTTTAGGTAGGAAACCACGAACGGGTAAGAAACTAAGTTTCTTGAAGAAACTTAGTTTCTGTGACACGGTTGTGGCCTGTAGGGTGACAGACTGACCACATACCAACTGGTCAGGCATACTTACTTAACCGCAATCGCAGCCTTTAACGGACTCACCGCCGCGGCCTGCTTGAGACCGTCTTGGAACCACTCCGTCAGTTGCTTTTTGGTATCCATCACCATCTCCACGGACACCCGCACGTTGTTGAAGAATTTTTTGTTAAATTCTTCTGTCAGTTGAGACTGGGTGGTATACACATCCGACAACCGCTTGGCTTGGCTAAGGCCATGCACCTGCTTGCTACCGCTATCCACATAAATCCCCACCATATCCATTTGCTGTTGCGCCAAATTCATCATCAAATCACTGTTGATGCTGGCAAATTTCTGGGCGGAGGCGAAAGTCTGTTGGTTCAAATCAAACCATTGTTTCATAAAGTTTTGCATATAGAATCCTCGAATTGAAGTCCAAATCTGCCGACCTGGACATTTATGTTGCACCGCACAAAATGCAGTGGAAATAAAAAGGCTTATAAAAGCCTCATGAAAAATAAAATTAAGGTGAATCCCTTCTGGGGCCTACACTTTAGAAGTATCCATCTGGAATGTAGCCCCTAAATCGTCTATGTTGCACTGCAACAATAATAACACGAAAAAAGGCGTTTCAATGACACCTCTTGCCTGATTCTATATATAAGGGTGACATTAAACAAACTCAAGTCCACCTGATTTAAAAAAATAAAATACATTTTATTTATGGATTCAGGAGTCCAAAGCGCAGCTTTATAGTAATATTCCTCATTTGTACCATACCTCCCCCAGATTGCCGTGACTGTAGTGACTGTAGGGTGGATTAAGCGAAGCGTATCCACCACTTTTTATAGATTTTGGTGGATACGCTTCGCTTAATCCACCCTACGAGAGAGAGGGACATAGGAGTGAGAATATCACTATACCAGGCCATGGACAAAGCGTCGTTTTGGACTCCTGAAATTGACCTGGTCTTTTTTGCCATTCTATGACGGATAATGGATAATAAACAATAAATAATGAGTGCCACAAATCAGGTCATATCACCCTGTCAATAGCACCCCCCATTATTCATTATTTATTATCCATTCTTCATTAAACATTATGAACCTAGACAAACTGACCACCAAATTTCAACAAGCCCTCTCCAACGCCCAAAGTCTCGCTGCCAGACGTGACCACCGTTTTATCGAACCCGCCCATCTCCTGTTGGCCATGTTAGACCAAGCCGATACCGGGATTCCGCAACTCCTCGCCCGCGTCGGGGCCAATACTCACCAAATTCGTACCGGCCTCCTTGACATTCTCGATAGAATCGACAAAGTCAAATCTAACCAAGGAGAAATTTACCCCTCCAATGACCTCACGCGCATTTTAAATGTCACCGACAAACTTGCCCAACAACACAAAGATACTTATATCTCCAGCGAGTTGTTTTTACTGGCAGCGGCACAAGATAAAGGTAACGTCGGGGAATTGTTGCGCAAATCCGGTGCCGACAAATCTCTTCTTGACCAAGCCATTCAACAAACTCGTGGCGGTACCCAAGTCCATGACCCCAATGCTGAAGAACAACGGCAAGTTCTGGAAAAATACACCATTGACCTCACCGCCCGCGCCGCCCACGGCAAACTGGATCCCGTCATTGGCCGCGATGACGAAATCCGGCGCGTCATTCAAGTTTTACAACGGCGCACCAAAAACAACCCCGTCCTCATTGGTGAAGCCGGCGTCGGCAAAAGTGCCATTGTGGAAGGACTTGCCCAACGCATTCTCAACAGCGAAGTCCCCGAAGGTCTCAAAAACAAACGCCTCCTCTCCCTAGACATGGGGTCCCTCATTGCCGGGGCCAAATATCGTGGTGACTTTGAAGAACGCTTAAAAGCCGTTATCAACGAACTGTCTAAACAAGAAGGCCAAATTATCCTCTTCATTGACGAACTACACACCATGGTCGGCGCTGGCAAAGCCGAAGGCGCCATGGATGCTGGCAACATGTTGAAACCCGCCCTCGCCCGTGGCGAACTGCACTGCATTGGTGCCACCACGTTAGACGAATATCGTAAATACATGGAAAAAGATGCGGCCCTTGAACGACGTTTCCAAAAAGTGCTGGTCAATGAACCCAATGTGGAAGACACGATTGCCATTTTGCGTGGCCTGAAAGAACGTTATGAAGTGCATCACGGCGTGGACATCACCGACCCCGCCATTGTGGCCGCCGCCACCCTTTCCCAACGCTATATCACCGACCGGCAATTGCCAGACAAAGCCATTGACCTCATTGATGAAGCCGCTAGTCGTATTCGCATGGAAATCGATTCGAAACCGGAACCGATAGACCGTCTGGACCGCCGCCTCATCCAACTGAAAATTGAACAAGCCGCCGTCAAAAAGGAAAAAGACGAGGCATCCAAAAAACGTCTGGACAAACTCAATGAAGAAATCCGCAGTATCGAAAAAGAACTAGCCGACCTCAATGAACTCTGGCGTGTTGAGAAAACCAGTGTTCAAGGCACTCATCATATCAAGGAGGAACTGGAAAAAACCCGCCTCGAAATGGAAGCTGCCCAACGCAAGGGCGACTGGGATAGTGTCGCTAAACTACAATATGAACGGATTCCCAGTTTAGAAAAACAATTGACCGCCGCCGGTCAAGCCGAAAAGACCTCCTTTAAACTCCTCCGCAATTCCGTCACCGATGAAGAAATTGCCGTTGTTGTCTCCAAATGGACCGGCATCCCGGTCAGCAAAATGTTAGAAGGCGAACGCGACAAATTATTGCGCATGGAAGAAGCCCTACATCAACGGGTCATTGGCCAAGAAGAGGCTGTACAATCAGTAGCCAATGCCATTCGCCGTGCCCGTGCCGGACTTGCCGACCCCCATCGTCCCAACGGTTCCTTCCTCTTCTTAGGACCCACCGGCGTTGGCAAAACCGAACTCTGCAAAGCCCTCGCCGGTTTTCTCTTTGACACCGACGAAGCGATGGTACGCATCGACATGTCCGAATTTATGGAAAAACATTCCGTCGCCCGTCTCATTGGCGCCCCACCCGGTTACGTGGGCTATGACGAAGGCGGTTATCTGACCGAAGCCATCCGCCGTCGTCCCTATTCTGTCATTCTCTTAGACGAAGTCGAAAAAGCCCACCCCGACGTCTTCGGCGTCCTCCTCCAAGTGCTAGACGATGGCCGTCTTACCGACGGCCAAGGACGCACGGTGGACTTTCGCAACTGCGTCATTGTGATGACTTCCAATTTAGGTTCACAACTGATTCAAGAAATGGCTGGCGAAGAAAACTATGAAACCATGAAAATGTCCGTCATGGAAATCGTGGGACAGCACTTCCGCCCTGAATTTGTCAACCGCATTGATGAAATCGTCGTCTTCCATCCCCTGGGTAAAGACCAAATTCACGCCATTGCCAACCTCCAAATCGAGTATTTACGCAAACGGTTACAATCCCAAAATATTGGCTTACATGTCACCCCAGAAGCCATCCAACACTTGGGTAACGCTGGTTTTGACCCTGTATACGGTGCCCGTCCATTGAAACGGGCGATTCAACAGTTGTTAGAAAATCCCTTAGCCCAAGAAATTCTCGCTGGCAAATTTATCCCCGGCGACACCATTGAAGCCGAGTGGCGCAATGGCAAGATGCAATTTGGCAAGACGTTGGCAGTAAAACGGTAAACACCGAAACCAGGAGTCCACAGCGTAGCTTTGCCATAGTCACGGACAAAGCTGCGCTTGGGACACCTGAACATCTAAAAACTGGTAGTGATGCAATGTGGGTGATATATTTACCCTCTCCCCCGGCTTCTCTCCCAGAGGGAGAGGAGACGGGGGTGAGGGCAACTCCATGAATATCAGCCACATTGCATCACTACCTAAATACTGAAGGAGATTTAACATGAAATACGTTGCCTCACTACGCTACGGCGTCATTTTTAAAAAAGCCTTTGGTGATGTGGAAGTCTTCACCCAATTTGTGAAAGACTTCACCGGCGTTCAACTGGAAATTGATAAAGTGGAAACCGAGAAATCGTTTGATCCACCCATTGGCAATGTCGATTCGCGGTTTGACTTATACGCCCAAGACCTGAAAAACCGCGTGATTGTAGATATTCAACATCAGCATTTTGCCGACCACTATCATCGCTTTTTACACTACCACTGCGCGGCATTGTTGGAACAAGTCAAGGGTGCGAAAAACTACCAGCCGGCGTTGCGCGTCTTTACCATTGTGGTGCTAACATCAGGCAATAAATATAACTCCACCATTTCCACGATTCACTTTGACCCGGTGGATTTTGTGACACACAAACCCCTGGGTGAAATTGAACACCAGGTCTTATATTTGACCCCCAAACATCTTAATTCCGACATTCCCGAACCCTATCACGAATGGTTACAGGCCATTACCGACAGTCTGGATGAACAAGTGGAGGAGTCTGACTATCACAACCCTGTGGTGTTAAAAGTCTTTGACTTAATTCAACGGGATGGATTGACGCCTAAAGACCGTGCCCGGCTGAAAGATGAGTATAGCCTGGAGGAAGTTAAACAGGAGAGAGAAGCACAAATTCTCGCGCAAGGTATCACGCAAGGTATCACGCAAGGTATCACGCAAGGTATCACGCAAGGCGAACGAAAAATGCAATTCTCGTTGGCCCAAAAACTGTTGCAACAGGGACAACTGGACCTGGTCAGCATCGCGGATTTAACTGGTTTAACCATAGAGGAACTCCACTCACTATGAAATACGTTGCCTCACTACGCTACGGCGTCATTTTTAAAAAAGCCTTTGGTGATGTGGAAGTCTTCACCCAATTTGTGAAAGACTTCACCGGCGTTCAACTAGAAATTGACAAAGTGGAAACGGAGAAATCGTTTGACCCGCCCATTGGCAATGTCGATTCCCGGTTTGATTTATACGCCCAAGACTTGAAAAACCGCGTGATTGTAGATATTCAACATCAGCATTTTGCCGACCACTATCATCGCTTTTTACACTACCACTGTGCGGCACTCTTAGAACAAGTCAAGAATGCCAAAAACTACCAGCCGGCGTTGCGCGTCTTCACCATTGTGGTGTTGACCTCAGGGAATCAATATGAGTCCACCATTTCCACCATTCACTTTGACCCGGTGGATTTTGTGACACAGAAGCACCTGGGTGAAATTGAACACAAGGTCTTATATTTGACTCCCAAACATCTTAATTCCGACATTCCCGAACCTTATCACGAATGGTTACAGGCCATTACCGACAGCCTGGATGAACAAGTGGAGGAGTCTGACTATCACAACCCTGTGGTGTTAAAAGTCTTTGACTTAATTCAACGGGATGGATTGACGCCCACAGACCGGGCCAGGCTGAAAGATGAATATAGCCTGGAGGAAGCTAACCGGGAGAGAGAAGCACAAATTCTCGCGCAAGGTATCACGCAAGGTGAACGAAAAATGCAATTCTCGTTGGCCCAGAAACTCTTGCAACAGGGACAACTGGACCTGGTCAGCATCGCTGACGTAACTGGTTTAACCATAGAGGAATTGAAATCATTGCAACCCTCGGTGATGACCCAATGTAGATGATAGCCAAGGACTGGCAGTCCTTTAAGGACTGCCAGTCCTGACCCAACAAACTCCAACTCTGTCTATTGAATTGATCTCACCCCCCAACCAATGCGTTGGACTGCTGTTAAAAATCAATACATCTCCCCTTCCTTTCCCAATCCCCATACCGAGTCGGTTCTAAACCAGCAGGACCGCCAATTTCTACAGGTCGTTCGGTAGAAAAACTAAGTTTCTGAGGTCGTAATTGCGCAATCACAGGCGCCGTATCAGGTCGAACTCCGCGCCACAGATAGAAGGCTTCGGCAGCTTGTTCAACTAACATTCCTAAACCATCTTGGACTTGGGTGGCGCCCTGGGTCTGGGCCCATTGCATAAAAGTGGTCGGTTGACTGGCATACATCATGTCATAAGCCCAACCTTGTTCAGCCAAAATGCCGTCAGGTAGAGGAGGTAATTCACCGTGTAAGCTAGTGGAGGTACCATTGATAATCAGATCAAAGATATGTTCCCTCAAAGCTTCATAAGAACTAGCTGTCACCTTCCTCCCCAACGGGGCAAAGAGTTCTACCAATTCTTCAGCTTTGGCTAGGGTGCGATTAGCAATGACGCACAGGGCCGGCGATTCATTGAGAAGAGGTTCTAACACGCCACGCACGGCACCACCGGCGCCAAGAATGAGTAATCGTTTCTCGTAAATAGAGAGGCCATGATTATCTCTCAAGTCACGTAAAATTCCAATACCGTCCGTGTTGTCACCAATGCGTCGTCCCTGGCCATCAAACCACATCGTATTGACGGCCCCCGCTAGTTGCGCCCTGGGAGTACGTTGATCCGCCAGATCAAAAGCCGCTTGTTTAAAAGGCACGGTGATATTAAAACCGTTCCCACCTTGATCTTGAAACGATTGCACCGCCTTGGCAAATTCGCCGGGTGGAGTGTCAACCAAGATGGCCTCATATTGAATAGATTGATGAGTTTGTTGGGCAAAAGCCGTGTGAATAAATGGTGATTTGCTGTGAGAAATGGGATTACCGAAAACTGCGTAGTGAAACATAGTGAATTAATGGATTAATGGAAAATGGAAAATGGATGCTGTTTCAAGATCATTGTCATTAAGGTAGAGTGCGCGCGTCCCACGCACCATGGTTTGAAACCGCACCATGCCAAAGCGGTGCGTGGGACGCACCCTACTAGTCCACCATGATTTTTCTATTCTCAAAAAGTGGCGTCAATTTTGCCTGAATATTATTTTAAGTTTTTTTCAAACACTTGTCCAAAACTGGTTTTGGACGCCACTTCACTGAACATAAGGAGAATACAAATGAAATTGCAGATAATTTTTTTATTGATATTGTTATTGAGTATTGAAGTGTTGGCCAAATTTGGTGAACATTCTAATATCATACTCAGTAATGGTGCTAAATTGGAATGGACAACGTGTTGGTTCACAGCACAAACAGACGTATCTTGCGCCTATTTTTTCCCGTCAGACCATCTGCGGTCTAAAATTCGTTTGCCTGTGGTGGTCATCAAAAATAAGAACAACGCCACCAATCCTCAATTGAATCCCATTTTATACCTATCTGGAGGACCTGGGGCCGCTACGGGGTTAGGGGAAGATCGGATAGAAAACTGGGCTGCTTGGATGGAGGATAATGACTGGCCTTATGATTTGGTGTTATTTGACCAACGTGGCACAGGTTTGAGTCAACCTAAACTGGATTGTTATGAAGTGAGTGCGATGATCCGCAACACCTTAAATAAATCCTTGTCAGCCAAGCAAGAGTCGCATTTGTGGCAACAAACAGTCAAAAAATGTCACCAGCGGCTAAGTAAAGCCGGGATAGACTTGTCAAATTACAGCACTTCCGCCAGTAGTCGTGATGTAGCGGAACTGATGGAGGCACTGGGCGGATGGAATTGGAATCTCTATGGGGTCTCCTATGGAACTCGCCTAGCACTGACCGTCATTCGTGACCATCCCGAACGGCTTCGGAGTGTGATATTAGACTCCGTGTATCCACCAGAAGTCAATGAGTTATTAGAAATGCCATTTCTGTATGACAATGCGTTGACAAATGTGTTCAAAGGATGTCAAATGGATACGACCTGTCATTCGACCTATCCCAACCTGGAGTCGTCGTTTTTCCAATTACTGGATACTTTACGGCAAACACCTGTGGAGATCACGACGTCACCGCAATCACTCCACGCCAGTTCCCCTTCGGCCCTGTTGCCACGCGGAGATGGATTAGAATTGAATATTCCTCCGACCTCGCAATTGTTGAAAGGGGTACGAGTGAGAGTAGATGAACATCGCCTAATGGATATGATTTTTTACTCACTTTACAGTAGAGAGACCAGTCAATCTTTACCGGCCGCTATTGACAGTGCTTCTCAAGGACAATATCACCAGTTGATGCCTATTGTGGAAGACTATGTGAACCGTATGTTCAATGACGAATTTAGTTATGCCGTCTATTTGTCGGTAGAGTGTCAAGACAGGGCCACCCGTTCTTCGCGTAGCGAGTTTTTAGCCAAAGTGAGACAATTTCCACGGGTACGAAAGTTTGTGGAAAATCAATGGGATAATGACCTATGTCGCCTTTGGAAAGTGCCCAAGAAAGGAGGCCACGAACCGTCTGGACAACCAGTGACTTCGGAAGTACCGACATTGTTTTTAGCCGGTCAATATGACCCCGTGACCCCACCTAGATGGGCCCGCCGGGCTGCCAGTCGTTTTAAACAAGGGTATTTTGTAGAACTGCGAGGAATTGGACATGGAACCGTCGATAGTGACACCTGTGCATCCGCAGTGGTACAAGATTTTTTGCGGTCGCCTTGGTTGAAACCCACGACTGATTGCTTATTTTGGTCGATTTTGTAATCTTAAATCAATTCCGAAAGTCCAAAGCGTGGCTTTGTCACGCGCAAAACTACGCTTTGGACTTCCTGGTATGACTTGAAAAAACTTATCGTTTTGGATTAAACTGTCTAAGTTATAGTGATATTCCTCTATTCTTGTAGACCCCCCCAACCCCCCCGCACGCGGGGGGGGAGTCATTCCCCCCGTGTACGGGGGGTTAGGGGGGTACAAATGAGAAGGAATATTACTATATTTGGCAATAACTACCAAAATTAAAGAGATAAACCAAATGAAACAAGTTGCTTCCCTACGTTACGACGTGATTTTCAAAAAAGCGTTCAGTCAAGTGGACGTGTTCACGGCTTTTGCCAACGACATGTTCAATATCGATTTAAAGATTGACAAGGTGGAGACGGAGAAAGTGTTTGACCCCCCCATTGGGAAAGTGGCCACTAAATTTGATTTGTATGCCCAAGACCTGCACAATCGGATCATTGTAGACGTTCAACATGAACATTATGATGACCATTATGACCGTTTTTTGCATTACCATTGCAGTGCATTACTCGAACAAGTAAACAGTTCCCAAAACTATAGACCCGGCTTGAAAGTGTTTACTGTGGTGGTGTTGACCTCTGCGGATAAACAACAAACCGAGGTATCTATCACCGACTTTGACCCACGGGACCTCAACGGGAAACCTTTGGGCAAACTGCCTCACAAACTGATTTATCTCTGTCCCAAATATGTTACGAAGAAAACACCGTCCCCGTATCGAGAATGGTTGCAGGCGATTTGGGACAGTTTGGATGAACAGGTCGATGAAACCCGCTATACTCATCCAGCCATTCAAAAGGTCTTTGACACCATTGAAAAAGACCTGGTGACACCTGACGAACGGGCGCGGATGTTTGAGGAGTATAATCAGGAGACGAAGAAACGTGAAGTGTTTGAGGAAGGCAAGGTGGAAGGACGCCTTGAAACCGCCCAGAATTTATTGTCCATGGGCACCTTGACCGTGACTCAAATCGCCAAAGTTACCGGCTTAACCATCAAACAGGTGAAATCTTTATCCACTTAACTAACCACCACACTCAAGTGACACAAATCAGTTAAGCTGGCAAATTAATAGAGTTGGCGCGACATTTTAAGGAACCGACCATCTCCGTCGCCCAAAGCAAACCATCTCAGGAGTCCAAAGCATAGCTTTGTCTATGTAAAGCTACGCTTTGAATTTCTGGAATATATTTTATGAACACTGCGGTGCTGGTATCACTCAAATTGTTCAATCCCCAAAATGGTGCCCGTAGAGAGATACCATTCCCATTCTTGCGGATGTTGTTCGGCAATCAATTTCTCTAATACGGACGGTTTGACTCGCACAATTGGATTACCATCGGTGCTACTCCGATGAGTCAAACGAATCTCTTCTGGAAGATAGACCGACAGTTCAATGGGAAAGACTCTTTCATACAGGATATGAGTGTAGTCTTGGAACTGACTGGCGACTTTGATAGTCACCTGTTTGGTTTCGAAACGCCAACCTAAATAGCAAAGGTAGTGTTCCAACTCTTCCAAACTGTTGGTAAAGACGTGCAAATCAATGTCGCTACCCTTTCGCACCTGGCCGGTGCTGACCGAACCGATGAGTCGCGGTTGAAACGGGGCCAAATCGCGCATCGTTTCTAACGCGATCACACGCATCGCAAACAGACGTTGTTGACTCAAATCCCCTTCCTGAAACCGGACCAGTTCTAACAAAGCGTCTTTGATTTCACCATTGGAAGGTAAATCTTGAGGACGATAGCGCAAATTCTGATGACCTCCATGTCCTAGCAACCGTTTAGCGGCCAACCGTTTAGCGGTAAAATATTGTTTTACCTCTTCCTCATACATTAAGCGGGCCGCTTCTTGGGCCAGCCGGTGGCGAAGTTCTGAAGAATCTAGTTTTCTCATAGTCATTTAGCATACCCAATCGAAACATTGCGGTTCCAGTTCCAACTGGCAGTTAGGGAGGAGAACAGCAGATTGATTCAAAAGAATGTTAATGGCGTCGATAGGTGCCATCACTGTCGCAAACGGGCACCGACCTTGAAGGTCCCATTTTCGAAGAAGTTCCAAATCACGGAGTTGCGTGGTATTATGCAACCAACGTCGAGTGCGCCGGGGAGATTGGAGGAGATGTAAATGGTGTTGTATCAGCCACACAATACGGGGAGACAGCACCCCCTGGAGTTCTTCTGCACCTCGATTAGCGTGGTCCGTGGGATGGCGGGCTTTACCAATGTCGTGCAATAATGCGGCGGCCCATAATGCGGGGTCGGCGGCGGAATGGTAAGCCAGTTCAAAAACTTGAAGGGAATGATAGAGGGCATCACCTTCTGGGTGATAACGGGGATCCTGATGCACTCCTTTGAGGGAGATTAATAATCGATAGAGATGGTTTTTTAGGAAGGGGGAGACACCGCCCCTATGTTCTTGCCGGGCGTGGGCGGTACGAAGGAAGAGGGGACATGATTCAGAAACGGGTTGAGTGAGACGAACATCTGATAATTTTCTCATAGAGACCGGGCAACGCCCCGGTGCGGTTGACAGAAAAAATGTAGAGTGGTTAATATTTGATGAAACTGGAATGGTATTTATAATCTCCAAGGTCTTTCGCTAACTGTGGGTGAAAGGTGACCATTTTTAATGAGGTTGTCACCTCATTGGCTATATCCCTAAAATGGAATGAAAATGGTTGAATCATTAGTAACTGTTTGAATCGTAAACGGTTTTAAAAGAAACGGGATTCTCCAATAATTTAGCATAAAAATTGCTTACTTATATAGTTATAACTATCTAGGCGACCTTTTTGAAGAAGCTATGTTATTATTATAGCAACTCCAACAAACTAAGTAAACAACTTAGGATTTATGCAACTCATTCTGAAATCAACGGCGACCAGAAACTCAGTTTCTTTGACGTTTTTGTGTAAGTTCTATTCTATAAGATTTTACCATTTGCCAAGGTCCTTCAAAAATCGGCAGTGAGGCAATGTGGGTGTACTGTCTGAACTCTGATTAGAATGATTTTCAGATGGACTCTGATTAGTCAAGCCTCCTTTCATAGCCCTCATTTAATCATTTCAATCAGAGTTCAAAACCTAAGAGAAACCGCACGATATTTCACCCAGATTGCATCACTACCCAAAAATCAAATTTGCTTTATGAAAACCTATAAATTATTATTACTCATTTCATTAATATGCCAATCTATCCTCTTAGGCATCATTGTTACCACCGTTTATTTATTCGAAAGTGACCCCGTTTATCACTCGGTTGCCACACCACTATTGGCTATGGGAATTCCGCTGTCATTCGTCAACCTCGCCGTCATCCTCTTGATTTGGAAACGTTTTTCAATTTTGACAAACTCAATGGAACAGGACAAACATTCTTCCTTATTCCCCTTTGAACCCCTTGATAAAGAACATTTTTGCAGAGTGGTTGACAAACTTCCTATACCCATTTCCCTGACTCGCATTTCAGATGGTTTGATTTTATATGCCAATGCCCAGACCAGTCAAATGCTTGGTCTGTCTGCCTCTGAATTGATAGGACATCATACCACAGAGTTTTATTACAACCCAGAAGAACGATTGCGATTGATGGAAGTATTTAGGCGGGACAAACAAATTGTTAACTATGAAATTCAACTGATTCGACAGCCAGATCGCCTCGTCAAATGGTTTGCACTGTTTTTACAACCCCTCACAATTGGACCAGAAACGATGTTGTTAGGTGTCTTTTATGACATCACGGTACGTAAACAGTCCGAAGCAGAACTCGCGCGTTTCTCTCTCGCCTTACAAGCCAGCGAGACCAAATATCGTACTCTCTTTGACCGTGCCCATGATGCCATTTTCATTATGGATGATAACAAAATCATCGATTTCAATTACAGCACCCTGACTCTTTTCAATTGTACGAGAGAACAATTCTTTAACAAAACACCTAGCGAGTTATCACCTCCCTTGCAGCCAGATGGACAGCCTTCAGAACAAAAGGTCAGCGAGAAGATTGCGGCTACATTGGCCGATGAACCACAACGTTTCGAATGGCTACATATCAAAGGTGATGGTACCCCCTTCTTTGCTGAAATCAGTCTCAATCTCATTGAACTCAATGACAAGCATTACATTCAAGCGATTGTACGTGACTTGACAGCGGAACATCAACGTCTTGAACAAGAGAAAATTCTGTTGACTCAAAAACTTCGCAACAGTGAAGAACGTTTCCAAATCATTGCCGAGACGGTCCCAGTACCTATGATTATCCAACGTAGCGATGATGCTAAAGTTGTGTATGTGAATGAACAAGCCTCCGTCACGTTTGGCTTACCGACTTCAGAATGGATAGGTCGTCACATTCAAGATTTTTATCTCACCGCGGCAGAATGGCAGGAAATTTCTCACTTATTGACTCAGCATGGATTCATTTACGATTATGAAATCCAAATGAAAAGAAACGATGGCAGTCCGATTTGGGTGAGTTTATTCTCGCAACCTACCCTCTTTGAGAATGAACCAGTCATGGTGAATACCATCTATGACATCACTGATCGGAAACGGGCCGAAGCGGAACGACAAAATCATATCGTCGAACTGGGGGCCCTCAACGCCATCTTGACCGAGTTTAACAAGGCGTATGAACGTTTCGTACCTTATGAATTTTTACAACTGTTGGGCAAAGAAAATGTGGTAGAAGTCAAACTTGGGGACCAGGTGGAACGTGAAATGACGATTTTATTTTCCGATATTCGCGGTTTCACAGCCCTTTCCGAAAAAATGTCTCCTCCAGAAAATTTTTACTTTATCAATCAATACTTAGGTAAAATGGCCCCGGTCATTACGGAACACCGCGGATTTATTGACAAATATATTGGCGATGCCATTATGGCCCTGTTTCCTACCAATGCCGATGATGCGGTGCATTGTGGCATCGTCATGTTAAACAAACTCGCTGAATATAACCAAACTCGCCAGACCCAAGCGTTACCTCTCATTGCCATTGGTATTGGCCTAAACACTGGCACCTTGATGCTAGGTACGGTGGGCGACGCAAAACGTATGGAAGGCACCGTGATTTCTGATGCCGTCAACTTGGCTTCGCGTGTCGAAGGTTTGACGAAAACTTACGGGGCGGCTTTAATCATTACCGAATACACCTATCAAAAATTAAGACAACCGTTAGCATATAAAATCCGCGTACTTGACCGTGTGACTGTCAAAGGCAAAACGCAACCTGTCACCATTTACGAAGTATTTGAGGCAGATTCGCCGGCAACGATTGAACTCAAATTGAAAACCTTGCATTATTTTGAACAGGGCGTTGAATGTTTTCATAAGGGACAATTTGACAAAGCCCGGGATTTCTTTCAAAATGTTTTGCAAGAACATGAACAGGATAAAGCTGCCCAAATCTATATCCTTCGCTGTCAAGAACAAATCAGTTTAACCATGCCCGGTTCTTCACAAATCTTGATAGTTGATGACACACCCTTCAACGTCAAATTGTTGTCCCATTTGTTAACCAGTCATAAATATAAAGTATTAACCGCTTCCAATGGTAACAGTGCCTTGAAGATAGCCGAATTGACACAACCAGACTTGATTTTGTTAGATGTGATGATGCCGGGTATAGACGGTTTTGAAACGTGTCGGCAACTTAAAACCAATCCCAATACTCAAGAGATTCCCGTGATATTTATGACAGCCCTTTCAGAAACGGTCAGCAAAGCCACCGGTTTTGAATTGGGGGCCGTGGACTATATCACAAAACCTTTTGAAACTACCGAAGCGTTGGCCCGAATCAAAGTACATTTAAGATTACGTCAACAACAATTGCAACTGAAACGGAAATAATTTTGAACGAATCAGGAGTCCAAAACACGTTTTGGACCAGCAGGGGTCCAAAACATGTTTTGGACCAGCGGTGCCCAAAACATGTTTTGGGACTCCAACGGTATTCATTGAACTAACATGAAACTACAAACCAAACTCCATCTCTTCCTTTTTGCCATGTGGATTCTATTAGCTGTGCCTCTGGTTGGCAGTAGCTATCTCCTCATCCATACTCTCGTACATCAAATTGAAGAAGAACTCTTCATAACGATGTTATCCAACATCAATACCGAAATAAATGATTATTATCAATCTCTTAGGCAACAACATCGCTTAGGAATAGAACCCGATGTGAAGGAAGCACAAGAACAACTATTGGATAAATTCAGTGCTTATCAATTCGGTACCACAGGTTATCTCTACGTTGTCAATTCCCAAGGTAAGGTGGTGTGGCACCAAAGTGAGGTGACTGAACAATCTTTAGAACTGGCTCACCTTCCAGAAATATTAAAAGAAAAACAAGGACATACTCACTATCACTATCAAGGTAAAGACCATTTTGAAGTCTTTTTAAAAACGATTGCCTGGGATTGGACGTTAGTGTTATCCTTCAATGAACAAGAAGCATTTGCCAAAATGCAAGGCTATCTACACGTCATGATTTGGTTAGCCATAGGAATCTTCTTGGCCGTGTCACTTCTGGCCGCCTTCTTGACCAAACGTGTCACGAGAACCATTCAGGTCACGTTACAGCACTTGAAAGAGATGGAAAATGGCGATCTTTCAACTCGTATTACGGTCACCACTCAAGATGAGTTAGGGACCCTGCAAATTGGCATCAATACGATGATCGCCCAAATTGCACAAACCACCACGGCCCTGCGCCACAGTGAAAAACGCTTTCATCAATTGTTAGACAAAATCCCAGCATTAATCATTTTGCAATCTGCCGATTATGTCATCAAATATGCCAATCGCTATTTTCGCGAACATTTTGGACTCATCGACAAACAATGTTGTTATGAAGCATTGATGGGTGTTCACAGTCCTTGTCAAACTTGTCTCTGTTTCAAGATTTTCACCGAACCGCACCAGTCTCAGCAATGGGAATTGACCGCCCAAGATGGCAAAATTTATCAAATTCAAGTCTTTTCTTTCCAGGAGAAAGAGGAATTGCTATCATTGGTGGTCGGTTTTGACATCACCGAACGTCGACAGATGGAAGAGACCTTGCGGTTGGCCCAGTTCACCTTAGATAATGCCCCTGACAGTATTGAATGGGTTAATCCCCAAGGCAAGTTTATTTATGTCAATGAAACCGATTGCAAAACGCTAGGATACACTCGTGCAGAACTGCAAAAATTAAGTGTCTTCGACATTGATCCAACCATCTCACCTCAGTTTTGGCTAGGCAGTTGGCAAGCTATTCAACACCAAGGTATCTTGAATTTAGAAACCCAACATCGTCGCAAAGATGGGAGTTTACTAACGGTGGACATCTCCGCGAAAGCCTTGAAATACAAAGATAAGGAATATGTTTGCACCTTTGCACGAGACATGACGGAACGGAAGAAGGCGGCAGAGATGTTACGTTTTTATCAATTCGTGATGGACAAAGCCGCTATTCAAATTTTCTGGATTGACTCGGCAGCCCGCTTCCATTATGTCAATGAAGCCGCTTGTCGTAGTTTAGGATATACCAAAGAGGAACTCTTGTCTTTCACCGCCGACTCTCTTCACAGCGACCCGACTCATCCAATTTGGTCAGGAGATTGGCAAGACCTGTTGCACCATCAATTTTTACATTTGGAGACCCACCATCAAACGAAAGAGGGCCGCCGTTACCCAGTTGAAATCAGTGCCAACTACATGACCTTTGAAGGTAAAGAATTTAATGTGGCATTCGTTCAAGATATTAGCAAACGCAAACAAGCGGAAGCCGAATTGAAAATTGCTAAATACCTAGCGGAAGCAGCTAATCACGCCAAAAGTGCCTTCTTGGCCAACATGAGTCATGAACTTCGCACCCCTCTCAATGGGATTCTAGGCTACACTCAATTGTTTAAATTGGATGATACTCTCACGGCTGAACAACAAGAAGGTGTCGAAATTATTCATCGTTGTGGGGAACATCTGTTGACTATGATTAATGACATTTTAGACCTGTCCAAAATAGAAGCAGGTAAATTGGAACTCTTCCCCAAAGATTTTCGGTTGCCACAGTTTCTAAAGGATTTGACCGATTTATTTAAACTCCGGGCTGCGCAGAAGGGAATTCAATTTGTGTATGAACAACTGCCTCCCCCCTGGTCCTTGGTCACGGAAGACACCCCTGGCTTCCCCCTCGTCGTGCAGGCCGACGACAAACGGCTACGTCAAGTGTTATTGAATTTATTAAGCAATGCCGTGAAATTCACCGAACAAGGACAAGTCGGTTTTCGGGTCGTCTTTCAAGACAACCATCTTCGCTTTGAAGTCGA
Organism: Thiotrichaceae bacterium; assembly: GCA_011391085.1. GTDB lineage: Bacteria > Pseudomonadota > Gammaproteobacteria > Beggiatoales > Beggiatoaceae > JAABRD01. The sequence goes on from JAABRD010000030.1 coordinate 44,538, forward strand.
AGACACAGGCCCTGGGATTTCCGAAGATTCATTGGAAACCATTTTCTTGCCGTTTCAACAAGTCGGTCAATCAGATCATCATGCAGAAGGCACAGGCTTGGGATTGCCTATTAGTAAACGGTTAGTAGAACTGATGGGGGGACGCTTACAAGTAGAAAGTAGTTTGGGAATCGGTAGCCTCTTTTGGTTTGAAGTGGCTTTACAAGTGGTCAAATATGACGAAAAAATTTATAATTCTCAACTGCCTACGCCCATCATTGGTTATCAGACTCAGCGACACGATTTGACCACTGCGGTTTCCCCGGTCCCGGTGGTTCTTAAAATCTTGATTGTGGATGACAAATGGGAAAATCGCCGAGTGTTAAATAAGCTACTCACCACGTTGAGTTTCCAAGTGCAAGAGGCCCAACATGGACAAGAAGGTTTGACTATCGCCGACACGTTTCAGCCTGACATTATCATCATGGATTTAAGAATGCCTGTGATGAATGGTTTAGAATGCACCCGCTTGCTACGTCAAGACCCGCGGTTTCGCAACACGATTATTATTGCCGCCTCCGCCAGTGTGTTTGATTATCAACAACAAGAAAGTTTAACCGCCGGTTGCAATGCGTTTGTCACTAAACCCATTGATGTTGACTACTTTTTGAAAGTGCTGGGAGAACTTTGTCAACTAGACTGGATTTATCAGCCAGCTTCCAGTGACCCGCAGACGTTATCTCGTGCCTTGCCTTCGGGCGCCCAGGGACGGCCACCTCTTGAACAAGTCGAGACCTTGTTTAAATTGGCCAAATCCGGTAATATTCAGGCCGTGCTAACCACTGCGGAAGAATGGTTAGTGACACAACCTTCGTATCAACCGTTTCTGCAAGAAGTTTGTCAACTTGCCAAAGGGTTTAAACTCACCCAATTGAAAAATTTTCTTAAACAGTATCGAGGCACAGAATAAACTATGACAACTCCACTTCCAGCGACCCTCTTAATTGTGGACGACACCCCCGAAAACATTGCCGTCCTGTTCACCTTTTTAAGTGGCCAAGGTTTCAAAGTGTTGGTGGCAGAAACAGGTGAAGATGCTTTAGAAAATGCCCATGAGGAACAACCTGACTTGATTTTATTAGATGTCCTCATGCCTGGCATAGACGGATTTGAAACCTGTCGGCGTCTGAAAAGTGACCTCTCCACTCAAGAGATACCGGTCATTTTCATCACGGCTTTGTCAGACACTTTAGATAAGGTCAAAGCCTTTAAATTAGGGGCTGTTGACTATATCACTAAGCCGTTTCAACAAGAAGAAGTGTTGGCCCGCGTGAATACCCATTTGACCATTCGCAGGTTACAACAGGAACTGCAAGCCCAAAAAGCGGCACTGGAACAAGCCAATTTGGAACTGCAACGGTTAGCCACGTTAGACAGCTTAACGAAAGTCGCGAATCGACGACGGTTAGATGAATATCTCCAACGGGAATGGCGGCGGGGCGTCCGTGAACAAACTCCCCTATCCTTAATCCTATGTGACATCGACTACTTTAAAAATTATAATGACAACTATGGTCATCAAGCCGGTGATGATTGCTTACAACAAGTTGCGGAAGCGATTAGCAAAGCGGTCAAACGTCCCGGTGATCTCGTTGCCCGGTATGGCGGAGAAGAATTTACCGTGATTCTGCCTCATACTTTCCTAGAAGGTGCTAACCAAGTTGCCCATTTTATCCAACATAATTTACGAGAACTTAAAATCGTGCATTCTCATTCGTCAGTGGATGAGTATGTCACGTTAAGCATTGGTGTCGCCACTATGGTACCCCATCCCCAAAAAACACCAGAACAGTTAGTCGGTATGGCAGACAGTGCCCTCTATGAAGCGAAAAAACAAGGGAGAAATCGAATTGTGTTGAACGACGGTTTAAAATAGTTTACCATAAACTTTAGTTAGGTTTCGCCAATGTTACCACGACACCAAGAGGATTATTTGAGACAATATGGCTGAAAGACTTTTAAAAGCATTTGAAATTGCTAAACAACAAGCTGGTACTCAAGCCCAATTTCGACTCGCTATTCGTTCTGGTATGAGTATGGTAAAAGCTGAGAAGGAACAAGATAATGAAGTTAATCTATCTAGGATGAAAGCCGCCCTCAAGGAAGTGCTGGGGCGGGAGGTGGAGATGTAAATAAGGAGTCCAAAACATGTTTTGGACTCCTTATTTTGGACTCCTCTATCTATGCCGGAAACACCCCGGTGGATAAATATCTATCCCCACGATCACAGATAATCACAACGATGATGGCATTCTCCACCTCTTTGGATAACTGCAACGCGGCAGCAACGGCACCACCTGACGAGATACCCGCTAAAATGCCCTCCTGGGCTGCCAATGCACGGGTGGTTTGTTCCGCACTGGCTTGGTCAACGTCAATCATACGGTCTATTCTGGCCGGGTCAAAAATCTTCGGCAAATATTCTTTGGGCCACCTTCTAATACCTGGAATACTTGCCCCCTCGACTGGTTGAACCCCGATAATCTGAATGTTGGCATTTTGTCCTTTAAGGAACCGAGACACACCCATTGCTGTGCCGGTGGTGCCCATCGCACTGACAAAATGAGTCACCTGACCTTGGGTATCACGCCAAATTTCGGGGCCCGTACTATGGGTGTGGGCGATAGGATTGTCAGGGTTATCAAACTGATTGAGAATTTTGCCTTGACCTTCTCTCTCCATTTGTAACGCAAGGTCGCGGGCCGCTTCCATGCTACCCGCTTTAGGAACAAGAATGAGTTCAGCCCCGTAAGCCTTCATCAGCATTTTACGTTCTTGACTCATGTTTTCAGGCATGATTAAGACCATTCGATAGCCTTTGATAGCGGCAACCATCGCTAGGGCAATCCCGGTGTTACCGCTGGTCGCTTCAATCAAGGTATCCCCTGGTTTGATTTCACCACGGTTTTCGGCCTGTTGAATCATGCTTAACGCAGGTCGATCCTTAACCGAACCGGCGGGGTTGTTGCCTTCCAATTTGACTAGCAGAGTGTTTTCGGTATTGCCTGCCAAACGTTGTAGGCGAACGAGAGGAGTGTTACCAATAAATTGTTCTATGGTTGGAAAAGTCATGGTAAAGGGACCTATGGGGTAAGAGTTGAAATGGGTTTGTCAGTAGGCATGATGATTCGATTTCGACCTTGTCGTTTCGCTTCATAAAGTGCTTGGTCTGCCACTGTGACAAGGGCTTCGGGCGAAAATAGTGAATGACAAGTGCTAGAGATACCTTGGCTTAACGTGACATATTCATGGACAGGAGATTGATTATGTACAATTTTCAGGTCCAATATCCTCTGTTGAATGCTTCGGGCCACATGCCAAGCACCTTGGTCGGAAGTGTTAGGTAAGATGACGACAAATTCTTCACCACCATAGCGGGCCACCATATCTGAAGCCCGTTTTAACACGCTTTTAATTCCCGAAGCAACTTGGCGTAAGCAAACATCGCCGGCCTGATGACCGTGGGTATCATTATACAATTTAAAATGATCAATGTCACACAAGATGAGAGACAGCGGCGTTTGTTCGCGGACCGTGCGGCGCCATTCTTGCTGGAGATATTCGTCAAAGCGGCGTCGGTTGGCCACCTGGGTTAGTCCATCCAGACACACTAACCGTTGCAATTCTTCATTGGCTTCTCGCAATGCCACTTCAACCTTCTCACGTTTCTCAATTTCATGTTGTAACTGCACATTTAATTGTAACGTTTGATGATGTTGCGTTTTTAATACTGCATGTTGCAGTTGCAGTTGTTGTTGTAACTGACGAATGGTCAGATGCGTATTAATCCGCGCTAAAATCTCCTCTTGTTGAAACGGTTTGGTGACATAATCGACAGCCCCGACTTGAAAGCCTTTGATTTTATCCATCGTTTCTGATAAAGCGGTCATAAAAATGACGGGAATATCTTGAGTTTGGGGATTCGCTTTGAGTCTTCTACATGTTTCAAAGCCATCGATGCCAGGCATCATGACATCTAACAAGATTAAATGAGGTGGTTTCGATTCGATGATTTTCAGTGCGATTTCCCCCGTTTTGGCCACTAGCACATTAAAGTTATGGGCGATCAGGAAATTCAACAGTATTTTAATATTGGCTGGAATGTCATCTACGATAAGAATAGTTGGAGATTGGGTTTGCATGTATGGGATGGTAAGTAATGGTTAAAGTAACCAGGTGTCCAAAGCGTTTTAGTTCCCTGAATTTGAAAGACAGGTCAACTCTTTAATGGTCCATTATAAATGGTTTGAGTAACTTTTCCAACTTCTCTAATTCAAAGTGACCAGCCAATTCCCGAACTTGTTGAGTGAACGCGAAAAGTTCCGCTGACTCTTGTTCCAAGAAGGTAATATTATCGAAAACCCCTTGAATGTCCCCAATTCTCACTAAGTTGTACAAACTTAATGCTTGTTCTGATGAAGGTTCCCTGGATTGGGACTTGGTCATTGCAGGTGCTAGCAAAGGTTGTTGAGTTAACCATTCTAACGGCAAAAATTGGTGCAACAGGTCCAGCAGTTCTTCAACATGAATAGGTTTGGCCAAAAACGCATCTCCGCCAGCGGTTAGGCTATCACGTTGATGTTGTTCAAAGACGCTGGCAGAACTGATGATAATGACGACGTGTTTGAGTTTAGACTGTCTCAAGCGCCGAGTCAATTCCAAGCCATCCATCCAGGGCATGGTCAAATCGGTAATCACTACATCAGGGGGACATTCATGGGCAATATCGAGGGCTTCTATGCCGTCTTCTGCTTCTAGCACACGAAAGCCTAACCCGCTTAGGAAACTGAGTAGGAAAGCACGATTTTGCCATTGGTCATCTACCACCAAGATGGTGAAGTGGGAGTGGCCTTGTTTGGCTTTAAACCCTTTGACAAGGGATTGGGGGGGGTGCAGATGATTATTCGAGAAGTTCACGACGGTCAAGGGCATATCAAACCAAAAGATGCTTCCTACCCCGACTAAGCTGTTGACTCGCAATTGTCCACCCATTAGTTCTACTAATTTTCTGCTGATTGATAGTCCTAGACCGGTGCCTTCCGATTGTTGGTATTGGCTGCCCACTTGTTGAAAGGGCAAGAAGATGATTTCTAGGTGGGTGGCCGCTATGCCGGCGCCAGAGTCTTCTATTTCAAAACGAATTCTACCATATTGGTAAATCACTCGAAACACCACTTGTCCGTCAGGGGTCTGGGTGAACTTAATCGCATTGCTGAGTAAATTTAATAGCACTTGTTGGAGTCTTTTGGCATCGGCATAGATATGCAATGGTAGTGGGTAAAGTGGTATATAAATCAACGAGATGCCTTTCTGATTGACCCGCATTTTAAATAGGTCCAGAAGGTCTTGGAGGAAATGTTGGAAGTTAAATTCTGTGGGAATGAGTTCTAATTTGCCCGCTTCGATTTTTGATAGGTCTAAGATGTCGGTGATCAAAGTTAATAGGTGTTCACCGCTACGATAAATAACGCGGAGTCCCTCGGTTTGGGTCGGTGTTAAGCCTTCGTCACGGCTTAACAGTTGGGCATAGCCTAAGATACCATTCAACGGCGTGCGTAGTTCGTGACTCATATTGGCCAAAAAGGTACTTTTAGCACGACTCGCAACAATAGCTTCTTGCTTGGCGTGTTCAGCCAGTTCCACAGCCTGTTTTAATTGAGTTTCCGCCAATTTTTGGGACGTAATGTCTCGTGCCACTGACAACACTCGTAATTCGCCATCTATTTCTACCAAGTTCGCAGACACGATGACAGGAATGAGGCGGCCTTCAGAAGTCCGAAAATCGGTTTCCAAATTCAAACAACGGCCCTGTTCGAGAAGGGCTTGGAAAAAGATTTCTTTGTCATTCATACGCGCCCAGATATTCAATTCTGAAAACGTTTTACCAATCACTGCGGCCCGCGCATAACCCATCATTCGCAAGAAAGTGTCGTTGACTTCGAAAAACCGATCCGTGGTAGGACAGGTGATTTGGATACTGTCTGGGCTGTGTTGGAACACTTTGGCAAATTTAGCTTCACTTTTGCGTAACGCCTCCTCGGTGCATTTCAATACGGTGATGTCCGTGAAGGCGCCAACAATCCCACCAATATTGCCATTTGGTTGATAAAACAAAGCTTTATTCACAATGAGATAATGAGAAGTGCCATTCTTATAATGTCGCAATGCGACTTCATAGGTTTGGATGCCTCCTGTTTGTAACAATTCTTGGTCGGCTTGATGATATTTGTCAGCCTGTTCCTTAGGCCAAACCTCATAAAGAGTTTTACCGCTAAGTTCCTCTGGTGCTTTTCCAGCAAAATTGGAAAAGGCCAAGTTGCAACCCAAATATACTCCTTGGACATTTTTGTAGAAAATTGGAAGAGGTACCGTTTCAACCACCGTTTGCAAAAGTTGTAAGCTACCTTGCCATTCTTTTCCGATAGCATTTAACAAGGCATTTCTGTTGTGTAATTCTTGTTCGACTTGTTTGCGCAGGCTAATGTCTTGGAAGGTAGCCATCGCATAAATGACCTTGCCCTGCTGGTCCAAAATCGGATTGCCTAAGACTTCCACTGGAATCGTTTTATCTGGGCGACGAATTTCCATATTGTCAATCCTTGCCGTGTCGCCCTGCAAAGCCTGTAATAGGGGCAGTTCTGAGAGGGGATAGAACTGCTGTGTACCGGCAAGATACATTGGATAGAACTCGGCAAAATCCACAGGGGCAGTGGAGAGGTCTTTACCAAATAATTCATTTACTCGACGATTATGGTAATAAGGACGTCCTTGTGCATCTAGCACGACTATGCCCATTGGTATGGCGTCCAGAATTTGACGCAACGTTTGTTCACTCTCACGTTTTTGCGATTCGGCTTCATATAGTTGATTTTCAATTGCATCTGCGTGGGTGAGGATGATTTCTAGGAGGATTTCCAGCAGTTCTTTTTCTTCCTGGAGGCTTTTCAATTCTTGCCGCAGTTTTTTTAATTCTTCTAAGGGAGAGAGTTCTTGAGTCATTGTTGATAATGAATAATGGATAGTTGTAGTGATGCCATTCTACAGTCCAAAGCGTCACTTTGTATAGTAGTATTCTAACTAAATTGTACGATTCCCGCTTACGCGCAATAAGAATGATTGCGCCGTGCGCCCGCGTAGCTTTGGACTTTCGGTGGTGGAGACGGAAGGTGCGGAAGAGACTGGGTCCTAGCGATACAACCACACCCTCATCAACGACACCAGTTTATCCGTATCTACCGGTTTCGCTAAATAATCACTTGCGCCTGCCTCAATACATTTGGCTTTGTCACTTTTCATCGCCTTCGCGGTCAAGGCAATCATCGGTAACTTACGGAAGCGCGGTTGGGCGCGGATTCTTTGCATGGTTTCATAGCCGTCCATTTCGGGCATCATAATGTCCATCAGCACAATGTCCATGTTTGGATGTTCATTTAGCACCTCCAGGGCCTCTTTGCCATGTTGTGCTGCTATGACTTCCATGTTTTTGTTTTCTAACACACTCATCAAAGCAAAAATATTGCGAGTGTCGTCATCTACAACCAGGACTTTTTTACCTGCCAAAATGGCCTCTTTGTCATGTACCATGCGCAAAATCTTTTGCTTTTCCTTGGGCAACAGGGCTTCCACTTGGTGAAGGAAGAGAGTCACTTCGTCTAACAGACGTTCCGGGGTACGCACCGCTTTGACTGTGAGATTGTCAGCACACCGTTGTAACGATTGTTCTTCTTCCAAGGATAATTCTCGTTCAGTATAGATAATCACAGGAACGGGGTTGTCTTCCTGGTGTAACTGTTCGAGAAATTTTAAACTGGCCTCTGGTTCTACTTCCACATCTAAAATAATGCAGTCAATGTCTTTGGTTTTTAAGTGACTCCAGGCATCCAGGGGATTGACTGCAATGGTGGCTTGAATATTATCGCCACCCACAATATTCAAAAATTTTTGTTGACGTTCTGGATGGCTAACCATGACTAGCAAGTTTTTCAGCGTCTTGGCAATAATCTTTTCAATCTTCTTAAAGGCTTCATTGAGTTCTGCCATGCTGACGGGTTTGAGTAAGTGACCAATCGCACCCATTTGTTTAGCATCCCGGCTTTGGTCCGTGCTGGAGATAAAATGGACTGGAATATGGCGAGTATTGGGACTGTCTTTCAGTCTTTCCATGATCGTCCAACCATCGATTTGGGGCAAGCTGACATCCAAGATAATGGCATGGGGATGATATTCTTCAGCCATTTGTAAACCAACCTTGCCATCGTCAGCAATGAGGCACTTAAACTCTTTTTCGCGGGCCAGGTCTTTGAGGATGTTTAAAAATTTACGGTCATCTTCAACGACTAGCAAAATTCGATCATTGGATTGCAGGTTATGTCTGTCATCCTCTATCACGTCGATTTTTTCGTTTGGGATAGGAAGTTGAGGTTGATGGGTTTTTTCAGTCATCTCCTGGCGTTTCGGAGGAATGGCATCCTTCTTTGCCACACTGAAGTCTGGTAGCGCAGTTTTGGCGGTTTCGGGTAGGTAGAGGGTGAAGGTGCTACCTTGACCCATTTCACTGTGGACTTGAATATCTCCTCCTAACAAGCGGGCCAGTTGCCGGGCAATGGATAAGCCCAAGCCGGTGCCACCATAGCGGCGACTGATGGTGCCGTCGACTTGTTGGAAGGCCCCAAAAATGACTTCCAGTTTATCTTTAGGAATACCAATGCCGGTATCAGTGACGCTTAACGCTATCGTTTTAGTCGGGTCCAGTCCCAGACCAATTATATCATTTGGGTGAAGAGGACGCCCAATGGTTAGGCGAACTTCACCAGCGGTGGTAAACTTAAACGCATTGGAGAGGAGATTATTAAGAATTTGTTTGAGGCGTTGGACATCTGTTTGTAGTGTATTGGGCAAGTTATCGGCAATTTTAAGGTGAAACGCCAGTCCTTTCTCGTCAGCAACGTGACGGAATTTTTGGGCCAAACCTTCGGTCAAATCGGTCAATAGCATCTCGACCAAATGTACTTCCAGTTTGCCAGCTTCGACCTTAGATAAATCCAAAATATCGTTAATCAAAGTGAGGAGGTCGTTGCCGGCACTGTAAATCGTTTGGGCATATTCAATCTGTTTCGCTTCCAAGTTACCAGATTTGTTGGCCATCAGCAATTGGGACAAAATCAACAAACTATTAAGAGGCGTGCGCAATTCATGGGACATGTTGGCCAAAAATTCAGATTTATACTTACTAGCCAACTCCAATTCCTGCGCTTTAGTCTCCATGACTTGCCGGGCTTTCTCCAATTCTAAATTTTTCTTTTGAGTCTCCTCCCGTTGCCGTTCTAACGTTCTGGAACGGTCCTCTAACACCTCATTAGATTGCCGCAATTCCTCCTGTTGCGTTTGCAACTCCTCCGCCTGACTTTGCAACTCTTCATTGGCCTGTTGCAACTCCTCTTGTTGTGTCCTCAAGGCTTCCGATTGTTGTTGCAACTCTTGTGATTGCGCCTGAGTGGTGCGTAACAAGGCTTGCATTTGGGTACGGGCGTCGGCGGTGTGAACGGCAATGCCAACAATGGGCATCACTTGTGTGAGAAACTCTTGATGAATAGGCAACACCGTGTTAGAAAAGCCTAGTTCAATGACACCCTTCACCGTCTCTTCATAAACAAAGGGAGTACACAAGACAACATGTGGTATCGCCTGAGACAGTGCCGAACGAATGACGTGCGGACTTTCGTCAGGCGTGTGAATACACAGAAGAGGACGTTTTTCCAAAGCGACTTGTCCGATTAAACCTTGACCTATCAAGAATTGTTGCGGAACGTGGTCATTAGGTGTGTAAGCGTAACTGGCAAGGACTTGCAAATAGGGTTGTGGGTGGATATCATTGGATTGATATAGCAGATAGAACAATCCCACCGATGCCTCTAAATAAGTGGTGAGGAAGTCTATGGTATGTTTGGCCAAGTGGTCTATGTTTTGTTCCCCTCGCAACTTTTCATTGAGTTCCATTTGCCCCGTCTTTAGCCAATCTTGATGAGAATTTTGGGTGGTCATCTCTCTTAAATTTTTCGTCATGTCGGCCAGTGCATGACCCAGTTGGTCTTGGTCTGACAGCAACACTATATCTTTACTGTAATCTCCTTGGGCAATGGCATGGGCTTGGCCAATGGTACTTTGAATGGCGTTGCGCAATTGTTGGGAGGAGGTGACCAATTCTGCTATCTCATCTTGGGCTTGATAATAAATTTCGTCGGCAAGCAGGGTGCCCTTGGCCAACCATTTCAAACTATTGTTCACTTGCAACAAAGGCTTGATTAAACTTTGGCTAAGGAGATACACGGTCACGAGAGTCACGAGAATAGCCAAAGCGCCAATGATGACCAAAAATAACAGAATCTGTTTGGCTTCAGCCTCCAGTTCTTTGGCAGGAATATTGACGGTTACCATATTATACGTTTCGGTGCGTCCAATCTGAATGGGGGTGGCATACGAGATAATCTCTTCCTCAGAAATCAGCGATTGAGTTTTTAGAAAGAAGGGATCATGGGTTAAGATACTGTTGATAAATTGTTGATGGTTGGAAATTTCTTTGACATTTTTGCCAATGTAAGAAGCTTTCTGATTGGCCATCACGGTGCCATTGTGAGAATATAGGTCAATATAAGCCCCCTGAAATCCAGAAATGTGGATGTCTTTTCGGTCATTGAGTGAATCGATAGTCAAGTCAAGTCCGACAACTCCAATGAACTGATGGTGGTGATTGAACATGGGCACCACTAGGGAGGTAAGGAACACGTCGATGCCACGTACGGGATACCAGTAGGGGTCAATAATGGCTTCGCGGCGGTGTTTTTTCGGAATTTGATAATAATCTCCCGCTTGGTCTTGACGATCATAGTCAACACTGGGTTCGAGAACGCCTTTGCCATCGGCCCCACGAGTCCAATAGGGTATGAATCGACCCGTGCTGTCATATCCCACTTGGTTGACAAATTCAGCATCTTTGCCATCAAAGGCATTGGGTTCAAAGATGACATACACAGCTAGATAATCACGGTTGTTTTCAATGTAAGATTTCAGGATTAAATTAGCTTCTTGGCGCGTTAGATCAATCTCCTCTTGATTCACTGCGGCACTCAAAACTTGGGCCAACGCCCTGGCTTCATCTAAAGGGACTTCAATAATGGCTTTGACCAGGTTCGCATACTGATTGGCCGTGCCATGAGAGACCGTGATAGCGTTTTGTTCGGCCAACTGTTGAACTTTGTAGCCGATTAATAGGGATATGGTGAGAACCACCACGGTGATAAGAGTGGCCGTGATAAAGGTGAATTTCTGGCCGATTTTCATTCGATTAAAGCCAAGCATGAGTTTTGATTTCCTCTGTGGATGTGGAACGTAAGGTTAGGGTACGAGTAATCAGTCGGTGAATTTGCAAAATCAGTTCCTCCTGGGTGTAATAGGTTTTTTGAAAAATGGTGGCCACCCATTGATGTAAGCGTTCATATTCCGCCGTGGTAAGGTCTTTGGCAGTCAATACGACGACGGGGATGGAATGCCATTTTTCCAATTTGTGCAGGCGTTCTAAAAAGGTAAAACCATCCATGACGGGCATGTTGAGGTCGAGGAGAATCAACGCTGGTTTTTTATGTTCTAAGTGTTCCAAGGCGATTTGACCATTTTCTGCCTGAAACACTCGCCATCCTTCTTTTTCTAAAATCAGGGTGAGGTATTCGCGGATGGTTTCTTCGTCTTCAATGACCATGACCAGCGCTGTAGATGCGTCTCCAATTTGATATTTTCGCAAAATCATAGCCAGTTGTTTAGACTCTATCGTTTTGTCAATGCAATCCAGGGCCTCTTTGACGTAACCACATTGGTTTTCGGTGACAGATAGCAAGAGGACTGGAATATGGGCTAACAAGGAATTTCCTTTTAAGGTAGCTAGAACCTGGCCACCTTCCATATCACTTAATTGGACATCTAATAGAATGGCGTCAGGACGTAGTTTATTGGCTAATTCTAAACCTTTTTGTCCAGTTTGGGCAACTGCCACGATATAACCCAGTCCCGTCAATTCTCTTTTCAGCAAGTCACGTATGGCAGCTTCGTCATCGATGACTAAAATAATACCTTGCCCTTTTAACAATATGGAAGAGGGGGGGGCAGTTTCAGCACGGGCAACTTGAATCGGTGCCGTGGCTGGTAGAGACAATGTAAATGTACTACCTTGTCCAAATTCGCTTTCTACCGTAATGGTTCCTCCCAACATTTCTGCAAAACGTTTGGTAATAGCCAGTCCCAGCCCCGTTCCACCATAACGACGCGTGGTGGACGTATCGGCTTGCGTAAACGGTTGAAACAACTTCCGTTGTTGTTCGGCAGTCATCCCAACTCCATCATCTGTTACACAAAATATTACCCACTCCTTTTCGGCTTCGTCATTGTCGTCGCGTACTTCCATTCGCACTCTTTTTGGTTGCACTTGCAACCATATCACTCCTTGTTCAGTAAATTTGGCCGCATTGCTGAGGAGATTTAACAACATTTGGCGCAACTTGGTCAAATCAGTGTGCATTTTTCCAAGGGGTTTCGACGGTAAGAGGATACGCAAAGTATTTGCATTTTTATCTATCAATGGTTGAATAGTGCTTTCAATTTCTTGAATAAAATCAGCCAAATCAACGGTTTCCATGTGGATGTCCATTTTACCCGCTTCAATTTTGGATAAGTCTAACACGTCATTAATTAATACCAACAAGTGCTTACCTGCTACCGAAATCCTTTGTATATCAGCCTTGCAGTCACCCAATTGGGTGTCATCGTCTTCCTCTAGCAACATTTCGCTATAGCCCAAAATAGCATTTAATGGAGTCCGTAACTCGTGACTCATATTGGCCAAAAATTGACTTTTAGTTAAATTCGCGGTTTCCGCCACCTGTTTGGCATAGATGAGTTTAGTTTCAATTTGCTGACGTTCAACAATTTCTTGTTGTAACAATTGATTTGCGGTTATCAATTCCACGGTACTTTTTTGTAATTCCGCTGTGCGTTCTTGTACTTTGCGTTCCAATTCGTCACGATGTTGACGGTCATGTTCAATAAAGCGGATATAAGTTTTTATTCTACTGATTAATTGGGCAGTTTCAATCGGTTTCGTCAGATAATCAGAGGCGCCAATTTCAAATCCTTTGCGCTTAAATTCATCAGATTTATAGGCTGCGGTCAAAAACACGATGGGGATATGTTGCGTTTTTTTGGCAGCCCGAATGGTCTGGGCAACTTCAAAACCGTCCATCTCTGGCATTTGCACATCCAAAAAAATTAAATCTATTTTGGCTTTTAACAAAACTCCTAGCGCAACAGGCCCTGAGTTGGCCTCAAAAACCTGCACATCCAGATGTTCCTGGATAAGGTTGCGTAAGGTAAATAAATTATTTGGGTTGTCATCTATAATCAGGATATTGAAAGTTTCTGAGTTTGACATTGGTGTGGCGCCTGTGGTGATGTCTAACTTAATTATAAAGGAAAACTCCGTTGGAGTGGAGGCTTTAGCCGGTTGGCGGTAGGCACACTCCAGTTCTCAAGAGTGGGGCGACGCCTACTGCCAACCGGCTAAAGCCTCTACTCCGGTTTTATTATCCATTGACGCCTACTGCCAACCGGCTAAAGCCTCTACTCCGGTTTTATTATCCATTTTTGCAAAATTCGTTGCAATGCTTCCGGCTTACAAGGTTTGAGAAAATAATCATCCATTCCTGCTGCCAAACAACGGTCACGGTCTGCTTCCGAGGTATTTGCAGTGAAGGCAAGGATGGGAGTATGTTTCTTGCCATGCGTGTGTTCCTGTTGACGTATCTTGGCGGTAGCTTGATACCCATCCATGATCGGCATTTGGCAGTCCATGAAAACAAGGTCATAGGTTTGACGCAAGAGGGCGTCAATCGCTTCTTGACCATTGTTAGCCACGTCCACATGGATGTCAGATTGTTTTAGTATCCCCAGCATCACTTTTTGATTGAAGATATTATCTTCCACTAATAATATTCGACACTCATTTTGACGCCCCAGTTCTTTGATGGTGTGGCGTGTAATCAAAATGCTTTTTTGATCGGCGGTGAGGCCCATGACGAGGGTTATGGCGTCATATAGCGTCGCCTTGCGCACTGGTTTGGTAAGGTAGGCAGAAAATCCCACTTTACGGGCCACCTGGGCATCTCCGCGTTGGGCATGGGAACTTAACAGAATGAGACGGGTAGAGGAGATGAGAGGGTTATGTTTGATGGCATAACTGAGGTTGAGTCCGTTCAATTCTTCCATCCGCATATCCAGAATCGCAAAATCATACGGCAGGTCATTGGCAATGGCGTCATATAAAGCGGCCAGGGCTTGTTTGCCATTTTTGCAACGGTGATATTGAATGCCCCATTGACCAAAATGATGTTCCAAAATCTTACAGTTGATGGCATCGTCGTCCACAATGAGGGCCCGCAGTCCCCGCAGACTGACACACGGTTGTAGAACAGGAGGAGATTGACGATGAGGTTTGTTAAAAGTGACGGTGAACCAGAACGTGCTACCTTTCCCCAAAGTAGAATCGACGCCGATTTTTCCACCCATTCGTTCCACCAGTTGTTTGCTAAGTGCGAGTCCTAAACCAGTGCCTCCATGAGAACGAGTGATAGAGGTATCGGCCTGGGTGAAACTGTCAAAGATGTGATTTTGAAGGTCGGGGGCGATACCGATGCCCGTGTCACGGACTTCGCAACGAATCGTCAGGAAGTAGTCCGTGCCTTCAATCAGTCGTACTCGAATGGCCACTTCTCCTTGGTCGGTGAATTTGATGGCATTGCCGACGAGGTTGATAAGAATTTGACGAAAGCGGGTAGGGTCGCCATTGACTGTTTCTGGTAAGTTAGCGGATAATAGGGAATTGAGTTCGATTTTTTTGGCCGCGGCTTTATTCGCCAACAGTTCCGTGACCTCTTCCACAATTTTGCGCAGATCAAAATCGATGTTGTCAAGAATTAATTGACCCGTTTCCACTTTGGAGTAGTCTAGCAAATCGTTGAGTAGACTCAACAGGGTATCAGCAGAATAACTGGCGATTTCGAGATATTCTTGTTGTTGCGGCGTCAGGTCGGTTTCCATGGCCAAGGTTAACATGCCCAAAATACCATTGAGGGGGGTACGAATTTCGTGGTTCATATTAACCATAAAATCGTTTTTGTAACGACTGGCCACCTCTAGGGTATGCCGCACGGATTGATAGGTTTGTTGAACGTCTTGGAGTTCTTTCAGACAGTTTTGTAATTTTTGTTGAATCAGGTCGAGATTGGTTTGGTTGGGTAACATAAGAGGGTGAGTGCATAAATTTCTGGAGTTCAAAGCGTGGCTTTGACAAAAGCTACGCTTTTTCCGCCTGAGGTTAGGCGGGTGGGGATCTAGTGGAGGTTAAGGTGCCTGTTGCGGTGGTTTGCCGTCGCCTACTATCATCACTTCGACGCCATCACGTAACTTGAGTTGACCACTGATAACGATCTTATCGGTGGGACTTAACCCTTGCAATACTTCAACCTCTCCCGTGCGTCGTTGACCTTGCGTAATTTTAGTCATCGCCGCTTTCCCGTTGACAATTTTGAACACCAACGCCTCTTCTCCTTTGGGAACAATGGCTTGTTCGGGAATCAGATAGGCATTGAGGCGTCTTTCTAACACTAGAGAGATGCGTGCAAACATCCCAGGATATAATAAACCCTCGGAATTTTGGAGACGTGCCCGCAGTAACACCGTGCGCGTATCCTCGTCCAGGGTGGGATCAACTGCGTACACTTCACCTGTAAAATCTTGTTTAGAATACGCATCCACCCCCACGCTAACCGTTTGTCCTAATTTGACCTTCGCTAAAAACTTTTCTGGAATCCGAAAATCGAGTTTGACGGAACTGCTGTCAACGAGAGTGATCAAGTCCTGACCTGTCTGAATATAAGCACCTTGACTGATGTTGCGTAACCCCAGGGTGCCTGCAAACGGGCTAAAAATTTTGGTCTTTTCCAAACGCACTTGATCCAGTTTATGAAGGGCCAGAGATTCCTCCAGTTTTGCTTGAACCTCATCAAAGGCTTGATGACTGGTTAAGTTTTTCGCCATCAAATCTTTGACACGTTCAAAACTGATTTTATTCAATTTGACCGCGGCTTCACTTTCTGCCAGACGCGCCTCATATTCAGCGGCATCTAGGGTGATGAGAATTTGATTGGCGGCCATGGGTTGGCCTTCGGCAAAATGGAAGGTGAGAATGCGTCCTGGGATTTCGGAACGGATGATGACGCTTTCTTGAGGTAGCAAACTTCCTACTGCCGTGACTTCTTCAATGACGGTACCTAGTTTCACAGCAGCCACTTCTACAGGCATTGCCGGTGGAAGTTTGGGAGGTTGGGCGAAGACGATTAGGGGTAGTAATAAGTAACAGGTTAGGATAAAAAGGAATTGAGGGAAGTGATAAGAGTTCATAGTCATTGAAAATATGGGTAGTGATGCACAAGGTAGTGATGAAATTTTCGACCAAACAATGCACGACTATCGAGAATTTGGAGTACGGAATTTATTCCGTTTCAATGGGCGGAATAAATTCCGTACTCCAAGAATTTGGAGTACGGAATTTATTCCGTTTCAATGGGTGGAATAAATTCCGTACTCCGAGAATTTGGAGTACGGAATTTATTCCGTTTCAATGGGCGGAATAAATTCCGTACTCCAAGTTTATAGTCGGAATAAATTCCGTACTCCAATGGCAAATTCTTTAACACCGGTGTTATATTAACCCTGTCTTTCCAAACCGTCAAGTACCAACCTCAGTTTAGCAACCATCGTTCTAAAACCTGATACTGCGCCCCTTTGGTTTCCAATTTGGAACGCACTAAACAAAATTCTTCTACGGCCCAAGTCACCGGTGAAATCACTGGCAAATATTCTATCAACCTAGCTTTGCGCATCAAGGTGATATGGGCTTGATAGGGACGTGTTTCAGGGCGATAGCCATACGGTTGTAACTTCGTGGTCAAATCCGTAACCAAGTGTTGTAAGGGGGGAGGTACTTGCCTAGCACCAAACCAGAGAACTTGGTTTCTTTTCCAATATTCCAAAGTATCCAAAGATAACACAAAGCGACGACCGTGCACCGTAGCGGCGGCTTGTTGCATCCCGCGTTTAGTGGTTAAATCGACCTCGCCTATGAATATCAAAGTGATATGTAAGTTTTCCACAGGCACTGTTTTACCTGTGGCAGTTTGGGTAGCCAACTGGCTGATAGTTTGCAAACTGTGGCGCACGGTGTCGGTGGGCCAGAGGGCGAAAAATAAGCGTTCGGTGGGAATCATAAGGATAGTGGATAGCGGGGTTAGTGGAGAGTGGAGAGTGGAGAGTGGAGAGTGAGTAGCAAAGAATCATACGCGGGAACAGAATCATACGCGGGACTAGAGGCTTCAGCCGGAAATTGCGGCACGTTCCCCGGCTGAAGCCTCTAGTCCCGCATTATTGAGAAATCACTATCCACTATCCGTTATCCACTCTCCACTCTCCACTCTCCACTCAATCCACTTCACCTGCTACAAAAACAGCGTCAGCACCCCCGCGTAGCCATATAGTCGTTGATAAAAGATTTCACCACTGGCAAAAAATCCTATCAGTGGAAAATCTCCCAAGTGGTTTCGAATCATTTTCAATTCTTGAGAACCTTTGCCAAACAAATGTTCTCCTCTACCTACGCAAGAGTGATAAATGCCACCTTTGGGCATGGTTTTAAGTCGACTTTTCAAGTGGTTGAGCATTTTTAACATGTCTGTCTGCGCCGCGGTGGCTTCCCGGATGGTAAAGATGACGGAAGTGCCAGGTTGTACCATATCTCCGATGGCTAACAACTTGTTGTCCACGTCAATTCCGATTAAGTTTCTTACCACATAGTCGCCCATGTCGGAACCGACGATGGGGAGACCGACAAAGATAAGGCCCGACACTTTGTTGAGGTCCTTGGCGAGGTCTTTGCCAATGTCTTCTTTAAATACCTCTAAGGCTGGGCGGTTGTCTAACCGAATGATGACATTGTTGTTGCATTCCGTCACTTGATGACGCGGGCCAAGGATGGAACAACCTTGCGCAAGACGGGTGGCGACTTGAATGTGGTTGGCAAACAAGACGCCTGATAAACCGCCTTCGGTAAGGTCGTCGGCAATTTGTAAATGTTGATGGCGAGAACTGGTCAGGCCGCCGACGAAAAAACCACTACCGAGGGTGTCGCTGAGTTTAACGAGGAGTTCAGGCACTTTGCCATTGCGCGGGTCGCCATGAACAATGCCGAACATCGATTGTTGTTGAGTGTACCACTCTTGATGGGATTGGGTAAATTGTTTCAGGTCTTTGTTGACATTCTTAAAGACCCGAAATGAGTCCTCTGGGAAATGTCCTAACATGACGGCCAAGGCAGGAACATCAAAAGATTCTGTGGCTGGTCCACACACACCTACCCCAACTCCACCTACCCAGTGGGGGATACCGGTGTATTTTTTGAAAAAATTGAGAATGTCAGGAAGACTGTCAGAGAACAGGTCAGTGACATATAAAAAGCCTAAATTGGCAAAAGAGTTCCTCTCTCCCAGTTGAATCAAACAAGCGCGGACTGCATCTTGCCAACGAGAGGCACTGGCGTGGGCAACTTTGAAATTATACATTAGGGTAATGAATAATGAGTTAATGAATAATGAAGGGGACACTGTGCTGGGGTTGCACCTGCCCTCCGGCTGAAGCCTCTAGTCCAGCGGTTCCACTTAACACGCTGGACTAGAGGCTTTAGCCGGGGGGATTGGTGCAAGAGTCAGGAGGTTGACCCACCACCGGCTAAAGCCTCTAGTCCGGCGGTGGCTACTAACCTTCAAAAAAATTTTACTCCACCGTCTTTTTCTGAACAATCGTGATGGGCCCCTCCACACCCTCCTTTTGCACTGGTAGCAGATCATTCCGACTGACTCCTAATTGTAAGGCTAACGCACAGGCAATGTAAATAGAGGAGTAGGTGCCTATGACGATCCCCACAATCAACGTCAATGAGAAGCCGCGTAGCAGTTCACCGCCGAAGAGATAGAGAATAATGACAACCAATAAGGTGGTCCATGAGGTCATCACCGTTCGACTCAACGTTTGGTTGATGGAGATGTTCATGATTTCTACAGTCGTTTGCTTACGCAACTTGATAAAGTTGTCTCGAATGCGGTCAAAGACGACGATGGTATCGTTAATGGAGTAGCCAATCACAGCCAGAATGGCAGCTAACACCGTGAGGTCAAATTCCAAACGAAACAGTGAGAACATGCCGAGAATAAGAATCGGATCATGCAGAAGGGCAATTACCGCACCTATCGCTAATCGATATTGAAAGCGCAGGGCCACATACACTAAGATGCCTAAATTGGTGTATAACAGTGCTAACAAACCTCCTTCTACCAGTTCCTTACCCACTTGAGGACCGACAAATTCGATGCGCCGCATTTCGACTTCTTTACCGTCCGTTTGGAGAATCTTCAAAATACGGGTACTGAGAGGATTGTCCTTGGTTTGTTCATGTTGACCTAAGCGTACCAGAACATCATGAGTGGAACCAAAGTGTTGTACAACCGCATCAGGAAAACCATTTTTATGTAGCGAGGTACGCACTTCTTGGAGGTCCACGGATTGTTTGTAACCCAATTCCACTAATGTACCGCCTGTGAAGTCCAATCCGAGTACCAATCCTTGTATCGCCAAGGAAGCGAGGCTAATGATAACCAATCCCGCGGAGATGCCCATGTTGATATGGCGGATCCCCATGAAGTTGAAGTTGTAGTCAAATCTGCTGAGTAATGAAAATTGTGTCATGATGAAAAGTTCTTTAAGCAAAAATAAGAAGTTGGGAGTTGAAAAATGGGTCGGTGGTTTTGGAGTCCGGTGGTTTTGGAGTCCGGAATTGATTCCGTTGGTATTTGGAGTCCGGAATTTATTCCGTTGGTATTTGGAGTCCGTAATTGATTCCGTTGGTGTTTGGAGTCCGTAATTGATTCCGTTGGTATTTGGAGTCCGGAATTGATTCCGTTGGTGTTTGGAGTACGGAATTGATTCCGTTGGTATTTGGAGTACGGAATTGATTCCGTTGGTGTTTGGAGTACGGAATTGATTCCGTTGGTATTTGGAGTACGGAATTGATTCCGTTGGTATTTGGAGTACGGAATTGATTCCGTTGGTATTTGGAGTACGGAATTGATTCCGTTGGTGTGCAGAACGGATTCCGCCTGAAACGGAATAAATTCCGTACTCCAACGGAATAAATTCCGTACTCCAACGGAATAAATTCCGTACTCCAACGGAATAAATTCCGTACTCCAACGGA
>JAABRD010000031.1 GCA_011391085.1 Thiotrichaceae bacterium
TGACTAATCAGAGTCCATCTGAAAATCATTCTAATCAGAGTTCAAACAGTTAACCCACATTGCCTCACTACCCCATTCTTGATGATGTTGCAAAAGTCTGGAACTTTGATTGGGATGATTAAATGAGGACTCTGAAAGGAGGCTTGACTAATCAGAGTCCATCTGAAAATCATTCTAATCAGAGTTCAAACAGTTAACCCACATTGCCTCACTACCCCATTCTTGATGATGTTGCAAAAGTCTTGAACTTTGATTGGGATGATTAAATGAGGACTCTGAAAGGAGGCTTGACTAATCAGAGTCCATCTGAAAATCATTCTAATCAGAGTTCAGACAGTTAACCCTACACATAGCGCTTAACTTAATGGCATGGAAGCGTTAGCCTCTAGTCCACCACGACTTTAATTCTTTCGCCACTTAAAGCCTCTACTCTAGCGTTTAATCAATAATAGGACTTACGCAATCACCCCACCCCCCCACCCTCCCCGCACGCGGGAAGGGAGTGATTCCCCCCGTGTACGGGGGGATAGGGGGGTCTAAAATCAAAGAGTTACAAACATGGTTGCGTAAGTCCTGAATAAGTCGGAAGTTGCCCACAAGATCCGATTATGAGTTATTTAGGAGTTTTTCAAGCCATTCCTCAAGTTCCGCCAAACTGTTAATCTCATTCGGAAATACTTCTTGGGCACTGAGTTGTCCAAGTTTCCGATAAGATTCGAATTGGTCTTCATCAAAAAATTGATTGGCTGTCGTTTGATGTGGAAAAGTGGGATTTTTACGACGATAAGCCAACACATCTTGGTACATTTCGGTTCCCGTTATGGTTGCCTTGAGGTAAAGCAAGATTCCATCTGTGTCATCAGGATATTCTATTCTTCCTACCAGAAAACGTCTTTTGGTCTGATGCTGTTTGTCCAAACCTAAATCGCCACCTGATTTTTTTCCCCAGATAATCTCGGTCCCCAAATCAATTCTCGCTTTCCGTTCCACGTTGGCCAAATCGGACATGCTGAAATCGGGATCCGCCCCTGCATCGGAGGCAATAATGAGACGGCAATGACGTTTCAGAAGCGGAAGAACACCCAAATTCTCATGGTGTCCGCCGTCTGACATATTTAACAAAGTATCGTTTTCGGTACCTCGTCGTAACAGTTCTTTAAGCAAATAAGACGGCCAAAAAATATGTGGCATCTTATCCAGCTTGGGGTTGGGCAACCACTGGTGCAGACGTACATTGAGTAACGTCATGGCCGCGGCGAAAAACGGATTGGTACCACTCCCCATTTGTGGACTGGCGGCAGCCCCTGAAATGGCCATTGCCGTTGACAATTTGGTGCGCCCCTCTTGATAACTGGCAGTGCGTCGATAGCCCGTGACTTCTGCACCACAGTAGTATTTGGAGAACATAAACAAGTCGGCCCCCCGCCCATGTAATAAAGGATTTTTGGAGACAGGTACATTTAAAGTCACATTGACCAAATGATAAGGCCCATTATAATAGCGATGGAGATCCTTCAGTAGTAGGGCATGATTAGGCTGCATTTCCCCATTTAAACGTCTGACGAGAAAAGTCCCGCTGAGACGGTCTCGATAGAAGAAATGTAAAGAGTTTTTGTTAATATCGATAAACACTCCCATGAGTAGCAGAACGACCGCCAGGGCCAGCAACGCCAGGCTAAGGGTGCGGCGAACAGTTTGATGTTGACGATAATCGACTATAACGCCAAGTAACTTATTTCGTGTTACCTCGTCAAACTTCATTTCTACCTGAGGATCTTCCAATATGGTGACCACGTCGCGAAGATATCCGTCGGTTTCGACATATAGCTTCTCAAGTTCTGGTTTAACAACCTCGTCAATACACTTTTCCACAACTTTCACCGCTTCTGGTGTATGTAGTTGCTTACAGGTCTTGTCAGATAGAAACTGCATTTGAAAGCGAAACTCCACCTCATACACCAGTGCTAAAAATCCTATCGGCAAAGTAATAAATAGGATGGCTAAAGCACTGGATATGAGTAGTTGAGAGAGTTTTTGTTGTGCAGGGCTTTTAGAAGGAGAGACCTGTCCTACCAACATAACAGCAAAGGCCGCCATTGATAGGTAAAAGAACATATCCATGATCTGGAAAGAACCTTCAACGTCCCCTACAACCCATCGCCAGGCCTGGGAGTAGATAAAATCAAGCAATAGAGACAACGCGACCAGCGAGACTGCCAGTACGGTCCAATGAGATATTCGTGAACCGTCACGTTTACGTGATTCGTAAGAATGTTTCCACCAGGCAGACACTTGTCTCCAACGTGTTACCAAGACCACTATAATGGCAAGGATTGCCGCTATCCAGATAAGCGTGGATAAACTCACTACGGGAATGAATTCTATGAATTTAAAAATGCCTGAAGTGAAATCGCTATCCAGCAAATCCAAAAAATCTTTGTAAAAAGTGCTTTCACCGATATACAAAAGCAATGCAAGCAAAATTGTAAAAGACAGGGGGATGGTATTCAGCACCACTTTGGCAGAGATATCGAGTCCAACAGCATGCCAATTATCTATATTAAATAGACTTCGGTTTAATCCCAAATAATTTTTAGAAGCACGCAGGTGGGTAACTTCTTTGCGTTCACGGGTTCTTTCGGACTGGTCACGCAGGGGAAATTCATTTGGTTTAGTGGAGGATTCTGGGGTATCTGTCAACAGTGAACTCACGCAAGAACCAATATAACCACCACCAGACACGGTGGAAAGATAATCGCAATATTGCAAAACTTTCTTGTCTGCCAAGCCTTGAAGCAATCCCAAGTTAAATGTAGCGGACCGAATTCCACCGCCGGAGAGTGCTAACCCTACCAAGCCTGCATTTGCACTGGGTGTAGCGAATCTTTTAGGAGACGATCTTTCCATATTCACGCGAGGTTTGTTTAATTCTTGACGTATTCGTTGTGTTTCCTGGATGACCTCGTCGGAAGACAAGCCCATCCGTTCACGCCGTTGTTTGATATAATCCAACTCTGCCAAACACACTTCAGTAAACTCTTTGGTATAGTCAGAATGTCTTTTGGCTGTGGCCATGTTGAATGTCACTCCAATTGTGTAAAAGTAACTTTGTGTACAATATTATATAATTTGTAGTTATAAGATCGTGGAGTCCCAAAACACGTTTTGGGACAACTGATGGTGGTGTCCCAAAACGTGTTTTGGGACTCGGTGTGGACGCCGTAACAATGTGTTTGAGGGGAACTTCTTCGCCTCCCAAAACGTGTTTTGGGACTTCACCACCGCCACCGTCCGAAAACTTCACCATGGGATAATCACAGATTAGATAGTGTTGCACACAAGAATAAGTGAATATCACTATAAAATATGGGAGGGATGAAAAACCAAATTTGGGTAATGATGCAATATGAGCGATGGACAAGGATTTGTTCTTACCCACATTGCATCATCACCAAAGGAAATTGGTTTTTTTATCTCACCCACATTAGATTCAGACGTGAACTATGCTAACAAGGCATAATATTCTTTGAAGTGTTTAATACGGTCAGCTAATCCAATGGTACCGCCATTCACTCTCTTGGTAATGGTTGTCACCGCCGCATCTGTTGCACCTTTGTCAGATTGGGTGTTGAGGGAATTAGAATCCCAGAACCAGGCGGCTGATAGAAGTGGGTATTTTTTAGCAACCAGGTCTGGGTTTGCCAAAATGTCATCATCGACTGCTTTGTCAAAGGCCGTGTAGTTGGTTTTACCAGTCAATTGGATGTAACCGCGGCCACGATATTTATATCCATCCTTGCTGGCTTCATTGCCATTTCCCATGCGATTGGCATACACGCGAGAAGCAATCTTTTCGGGTTGACGGGCATAACCGTCTGCATCACTGCCGGAGAAGTACTTTTTGAAAATCTTTCGTAGTCCATCAGCGGAATATTTGAGATTTTCTTCTGTCACTTTGAATCCACCACTTTCATGACCGCACTGTGCCAAGAAGTGCGCCAACCGTAGGGGAGTGTTGATTTGGAATTTGGCCGCACAGTCAGAAATTTGGGCCAATACTGCATCGGGGATGTGTCCCTTTAATTTGGTCAACTTGAGTGTACCGACATCTTTGACAGCGGCACCCGCGGGGGCTGCACTACCAGCATCAGCTTTTTTGGTAGCGGGGGCTGCTTCTTCTTCAACTGCTGGCGGAAACAGCTTATCCCACATTTCATGACGAAACACGCCGTCTGCATCGAAACCGTTGGTAGCCTGCCACTTTTTGAGTGCTTCCTCGGTACCAGCCCCAAAGTTTCCATCCACCTTGAGACCCAATCCTTCTTGCAAATTTTTCACATCGTCCCCGGTTGCCCCCTTCCTTAATGAGAACAATTCACCCCACGTATCGCGTCCAACAACCCCATCTGCGGTCAAGCCACTTTCGGCCTGCCATTTCTTAACTGCTTCTACGGTACCCTGCCCAAAGGTCCCGTCAGGGGTAAGCCCCAATTTCTCTTGCAATTCCTTTACATCGTCACCGGTTGAACCTAATTTTAACAGCATAACTTTTCTCCATCGCGTAAAGATTATTAACAATTACTGTCTAAAGACGACAGTGGTCGAAAGGGCGTTAGTAACCCTAGTTAAAAATAGAATTTACGCAAAATTCCTAAAGAAACTCAGTTTTTTAAACTCACAGGACTTACGCAACCGCCAGTATTTACCCCACCCCAACCCTCCCCGCACGCGGGGAGGGAGTCCCCCCGTGTACGGGGGGGCGGGGGGGTGATAGTGTGTAAACTCAAATAATTACAAAAACGGTTGCGTAAGTCCGAACTCAGTTTCTCGTCAGGTTTGAAAACAGGTCATTTGCGTAAATCCTGTAAAACTTAATATCTCCCCCTTAACTTAACTGTTAACTTTACTAAGCCATGAGGGCTTAACAAAGCTGGGCGAGTAAAAACGTTCAGAATAAAGTATCTGAAACATGGTTTTCGTATGGCTTGCGGTTGGTCATCAAAATTTAGTTGTTTAATTACCTTAACCATACAAATGACGTGCAACATAGATTGATACTACGGCTACGTTAATAATTTTTTTTAGAATCGGTCAGTTTCATTTCGAAGTTGAAAACCATGGTTATTCGTTTGGCGCCCCTATAGCTTCCCGTAAGAACTATTTTCCCTTGTAGTTTGTTTTACCATCTCTGTGGCACTCACTCTATCCATTTCAGCCCATACAGTTCCTACAAACACACTCCAAACCACCAGCAACATCATAATGTTCTTCATAAACTTACTCCGTCATTACTTGTTTTACAAACCACACTAAATCGGAATCCTGGCGAAGCGAAGGCAACCATTGTGATGGCACAAAATCGAGATTTCCAAAATTCTTGTTTACCTTCTGCATGGCCTGCCAGAACCACCGACATTTTTCCAGATTCTGCAAAATCGACGCAGCTACTAGACCGTTCCGGGCTGCAACCCAATTCCACGTATCCTCAGTCACGACTGCTTCCACCAACTGCAAATAACCCATGTCGAGTAACCAATATCGTATTTCGTCACTGTTGGCACGATGATTCTGGTCACAACAGTTAAATTTAGTAGAAACGAGGCATTGTTGAATTTTGTACTTCTGCACCGTTAAACCTTTCCCCTCATGGCGATTTAGTACCTCTAATGCAGTTTGGTACCATACCGAGGCGGAATCAGCCATTTTCTTAACATTCGGTTCTTTCAGATAAAAAGCCCGGTCATAATAAGTATGCCCCAACAACCAACTCACCCGGCAGGCAATCAATTCGTGGGTCCCCAGGGCTTTGTGATTTAGCAACAATTGTTCTAACACATTGAGACACCGTGAAAACTCCTTTTTTGAAAAATTTTCTTTCCAATCATCATAGAGTTCAAACAAGTGCTCTATATAGGCTGGAAAAGGAGATTTCACCACTTCCCGATGTAACTGTTTGATAAGCCTGTTGGAAGTCTCGTTGCCTAAATACCCAGGCACTCGAAAAATCCTGCTTACGGTACTAATATGCAAGCCCGTCTCAGCACTGATTTGTTCTTGACTCCAACCCGTCGTTTTTTTTATTTCACAGGCATGTTCATAAAGTGAAACCATAATTTCAGAATCTCCAAATTGGATTGCTTCCCCCTAACTATAAGGGTGAGAATATTGATGATACAGGGCGAGATAGCCCGTCAAATGCTATATACAAAAGATGTGGTCAACTGACATCTCCTCAAATTAAGGAGGTCCAATTGGATTGGCTTATACAAATATAAGGGTAGGAATTTTGATAATACAGGGCGAGATAACCCGTCAAATGCGATATGCAAAAGACGGTGATTCTTGCAAATTGATGAAGATATGTTAAAATGTTGCCCCATTGATGATGTCCAATTCCTACGCTTAACTATACCATGTCATTATTCTCTCCTTGAAATCACCGAATGGATAGCTAAATAAGGGACTTCAAAAAAATAAATTGTCCACACCGGGCGGGACTAGAGGCTTCAGCCGGGCGGGACGATAGAAGTCTCCCGGCTGAACCGGGCGGGACGATAGAAGTCTCCCGGCGGAAGCCTCTAGTCCCGCCCGGCCCCGGCGGAAGCCTCTAGTCCCGCCCGGCCCCGGCGGAAGCCTCTAGTCCCGCCCGGCCCCGGCTAAAACCTCTGGATAATTTATTTATTTGAAGTCCCTAACCATTTGCTAGATGGTATTGAAAACGGAGGAGAACATTACGGAATTTATGTTATTTGTTGTTTTTATTTTAAAAATAGGTATATTACTATAATTGTTTAAAAGGCAAAACCACTATCCACTATCCACTATCCGTTAAAACCACTATCCGTTAAAACCACTATCCACTATCCACTATCCACTATCCACTATCCGTTAAAACCACTATCCACTATCCACTATCCACTATCCGTTAAAACCACTATCCACTAAAACCCATGCCCATCACTGGTATTCTACTCGCCGCAGGCTACAGTCGCCGCTTTGGATGTGATAAACTCTTATATTCCTTAAATGATGGTACCCCCATTGTCCAGGCCTCAGCCCGTCCTTTAAAAATGACCGTTGACCACGCGGTGGCGGTGGTACGCCCGGATTCCATTGCGTTAGCCAATTTA
Organism: Thiotrichaceae bacterium; assembly: GCA_011391085.1. Classification (GTDB taxonomy): domain Bacteria; phylum Pseudomonadota; class Gammaproteobacteria; order Beggiatoales; family Beggiatoaceae; genus JAABRD01. Next base: position 7,131 of record JAABRD010000031.1, read on the forward strand.
CTACGTGAGGAAGGTTTTGAAGTGGTCACCGATGCCAACACGGTAAATGGTATGGGGGCCAGTCTGGCCTGTGGCATTCGGGCCAGTCGCGAGGCCCAGGCCTGGGTCATTGCCTTGGCAGATATGCCTTTTATCCAAACCGCCACCTTTCAAACCGTAGTGAACTTGTTACGTCAAGGGGCAGGCATTGTTGCACCACAATATCGCGGCCGCCGCGGTCATCCAGTCGGTTTTCAACAATCCTTTGGAGAAGCATTAAGTACACTCACCGGCGACGTCGGTGCAAAGGTTTTATTAGAACGTTTTCAATCTCAACTGACAGTCTTTTCTTGTGAAGATAGAGGTATCCTGTGCGATATAGACACGCCCCAGGAATGCAAGTTATCACTGGCATTCCACTGATTTTAATTTTTCTCATTCCATTTGTTCAGCCCCCTTCTGTCGAAGCCGCCGTGGCCCTGTCTTCAGGTGGCAGCCAAGACATTCCCGCCGGTTCCCCGTCGGAAGCGATTGGGTTTAAAGTTCTTGACGAATTGGGCCATCCAGATACGGGTGCCAAGATCGTCTTTACCTTGGTTGATCCCGCTGGTCAAACGATCACTAACGGTCTCTCCACTCAGTTAGCGGAAACGGATGACTCTGGGCAAGTTTTCACGCATTTGAACGCGGTGAACATGGTAGGCATTTATACTGTCACGGCAACTTTGTGGACCAATGCGAATCAATTTGCCAGCACGTATGTCATTGTTTCTACAGGTATCCCAGCCTCATTGTCTCTCGTCAATGGTGACCATCAAACTATTTCGTTGGGAGAGTCTTCGGGAGACTTGACGTTTCGATTGACAGACACTTTTGGAAATCCATTGATAGGTCTTCTGATTCGGTTTACCATGAAAATGCCCACCGGTGAACTCGTTTCTGACACTCTAGTCCCACCGCAAGCCAATACCAATGCGAAAGGCGAAGTCAGTACCCGGTTGGAAACGGTGGAGACAGAAGGTGAATACACAGTGATGGCGACTTTGGATACCGATAACCAAGTGATAGCCAGTGCCACCCTCTCGGTCACCACCCCGTTGCCTAACTTACCCAGCCTCGGCTTTGGAAACGCACTCAATGCCAGTGGTGTATTTTTAGATTCGGACGCCATTTTTTACGGCGGAATTGCCACGAATGGCAACGCTTTTGAACCAGAAGCCGTCTTGAATCTCAATGATTCCGTCGCTGTGGAAGGAATCATCAAAGCTGACAGTGGTCATCTTGGAGAGACCGCAGATATTTTGGTCGTGGCAGGTTATAAACCCAATTTACCAACTTCTGACGAGTGGTACTACATGCTAGATCAGCGCGGCGATTACCAAAAATGGGATGGCCAGATGGCCAACTTGGAATCATTTCAACGAAATGTCACCTTGTCCAAAGATGTCTTGGTCAAAATGTATGGAGGCAAGTTTATTGCGGAAGGACAATTGAAAATTTACTTTGGTTATCGACTGCCAGAAGGAGTGGTTGTCTTTAACGGGGACCAGACGATTAATGTGCTGGTGAAAAAATAGTCACCGGCTGAAGCCTCTAGTCCACCATAGCCGGACTAGAGGCTTCAGCCGGAAAACGGGTGGTGGTGGACTAGAGGCTTCAGCCGGAAGATTTAAGAAACATGAACATTCTCAAACACGAATTAATTTCTTTACCCGATTTATTATCCCGTTTCCAACAAACCCGTTTGAAAGGACACGGGCAACCGTCGATTTATGCCCATGCCCACTTGACTTTAGAGGAGGCAGTGGCGCCAGATAGGTTGATGCCTGCACAACGATATGTTTTACAATCCGATTTCCGCACCGTTCTCGATTTGTATCAGACTTTTTTGGAGAAATCCATTGATATTTTCTCGCTAACAGGAGGACTGTTATTTTGGCGCGAAGAACCGGAAACAGGGTTAGAAGAAGGACCAATTCCCTTGACGCCTCCCATTGTAGAAGTGTCTCAGGAGGCTTTGGGAAAAGAAATTTGGTTAATCAGTGACGGGATGCACCGCGTTTATACCGCCCGCCAATTGGGGAAACCAATCAATATTATTTTGGTGCAACAGGTACCCACGAAGTACCCCTATTATGCCTATCCACTCTCGAACGGCTGGACTGAGGTAATCGAGTTAGCCGAATTGCCGGACCTTTTTCAGAAAAAGGCATATCGAGAATCTAATTACAAGGAATTGTTTAGAAACTATAATGAAGTCTTCCCAGGGATTCAGAAACAACGGAAGCGAACTAATCCCGTTCTATCTGGCTAGAGAGAGGACTGTCTTGATGACCATATTTCGCCCCCTTTTTTTCACAATATGGCTTGCTAGTGGGACCTGACAATGGTTCAAAACTGATGGCGCAAATTCTCATCTTAGGACGCAAAGCCAACGGCAGGCGGCCCACATTGACAAATTCCAACGTGATATGGCCATCCCAACCGGGGTCAATGGTATGGGCAGTGATATGCACCATCAATCCCAAGCGGGCGAGACTGCTACGTCCATCTAGCCAACCGGCAATGTCATTGGGAAGTGTGACACGTTCCACGGTGATGCCCAAAGCTAACTCACCGGGGTGAAGGTAAAAGGCTTCATTATCACCAATGATGACACTTTCCATCACTTCGTCAGACATCGCAAATACCTGGCTGGGGGAACCTAAATCCACAAATGGATATTCACGATGTTTAAAGACGCGAAAATGGTTGCCCAGGTGCAGATCAATGGAAAAGGAACCCATGCAGTCTTCGGAGACTGGGGGAGTGACAACGATTTGTCGTGATGCGAGTTTTTCGGAAATATGGAGATCGGAGAGTTTCATTTTGTACTGAACGAATAAGGAAAGCAATGAATAATGAAACACCCAAGGCCGGAGTGGAGGCTTTAGCCGGTGGCAGGGGCACGTCACCGGCTAAAGCCTCCACTATTCATTATTCATTGCCTTCATTCATGCTGAAGAAGGAATCATCATATCCCCCAGATGCACCGGAAACTCTCCTGTCAAACGATCTTGAAAATAATAAGTTAACGTGCGATGTATGATTGGGAAAGCCAGTTGTTCCCACGGAATTTCGTCTTGACGAAACAATTTGGTCTCTAACGTTTCAGGCCCAGCGGAGAAGGTGAGGTCTTGTAAATTGGCACGAAATATTATATAAATTTGACTGATACGAGACAGACTCATGACGACATACAACTGGAGACGTTCTACCTGCGCGTGAGCCTCCTCCCAAGTCTCACGGGCCGCCGCTTGTTCCAAAGACTCTTTATTTTCCATAAAACCCGCGGGCAACGTCCACAAACCATAACGTGGTTCAATGGCCCGTTTGCAAAGGAGTACCTTGTCTTCCCATTGAGGCAAACATCCTGTGACAACTTTGGGGTTTTGATAATGAATGGTTTGACAGTCTTCACAAACAATCCGGGGTAAATGATCGCCGTCAGGGATTTTGGTGACCAGCCGTGCAGAACCACAATGGCTACAATAATTCATGGATAGAGTATGATAGACAGGATTATTAGTGGCATGAGAATGGCGCTCCCTAGGGGAATCGAACCCCTGTCGTCGCCGTGAGAGGGCGGTGTCCTAGGCCGCTAGACGAAGGGAGCGTATGTTTGGCGTGACCTTAGTTTTAAAAAGGCTTGATTGTCACAAGTAATCCCTTCTAATATAATTATGAAGGGGGAAAATTTCAAGTGTTATGGTGCAAATAAAAATTTGCAGTCCTACTTATTTTATTGATAATCATGTATAAGGTGGTAGTTTAAACCTGACAAATCTCAAAAACCTGTCAGGTTTGGCACAGGTGTTATCACTGCCTCGTATATCACTACCTATTTTTTGGAGAGTCCTCTTTCTATGAAAACAATATGGCAAGCAATTTTAATCGGGTGTTTTTTCGTGACAAATGCGTATGCAGAAGGGTACACATCGCCCATTGACAAAGATGAAACGGTGATTTTTTTCCCGACACTGGGCTATCCCGTGGCCAAAGGTGCCTTGTGGGAATTACACGTTCATGGATGGATTTACAACGCGCAATGGGGGACTTCGTGGCAGAATCAACTACGTGGTTGGTTTAATTTAGAACCAGAGGAGGAGGCGCAGGAGGCGAAAGAAGAGACCCAGGCGGAAGATAAAGGCAGGTCTCATGCCTTTTTTGTTGACAATCTACCAGACCAGCAAATCGCCGTGCGTTTCGGTAAAAAGCAATTTGTTCTCGATCCTTCCACACCTGACGGTCATTTTTCGGGCCTGTTACACTTACCAGCCGCCGAAGTGGAATCCTTACGCAAAGGAAATATCGTTCATTTTGAGGCGGTCACTCGTGCCGAAAACTCACGACCGTTTGGCGGCGACATCTATTTGGTGAGTGAACAAGGTGTGTCCGTCATTTCGGATATTGATGACACCGTGAAGATTTCAGAAGTAACAGATAAAAGCGCGTTTTTTGCCAATACTTTCTTGCGCCCGTTTCAAGCGGTGCCCAAAATGAGTACGCTTTACACAACTTGGTCAAAGCCAGGAAATGTGGCATTTCATTATGTCTCCTCCAGTCCCTGGCAACTATATGTTCCGTTAACCGAACTGCTGTCCAAGTCTGGTTTTCCTGAAGGTACCTTTCATTTACGCTTATTTCGGTGGGGTAGCTTTGTTCACACGTCCCGATCACATAAGATTGACAACATTAGTTTTCTCATTGACCATAGTGGGGAACGGCATTTCATTTTGGTAGGCGATTCGGGCGAACGGGATCCTGAAGTTTATGGCATGATGGCCAAAAAGTATCCGCGTTCCGTGATAAAAATTTTGATCCGCAATGTTACTCAAGAAGAACCAGAAGGCCCCCGGTTTCAAGAAGCCTTCAAGGATTTACCAAAGTCACTATGGATGGTGTTTAGTGACCCGGATACCGTGGACACAGAATGGTCTAAATGGTTGCCTAAATAAGAACCGCTTCCAAACATACAACGGTGGAGTGGAGGCGGAAGCCGGGGACAGGTGTTGGACTAGAGGCTTCAGCCGGGGGCAGTGCCCCGCTATTTCAATTCTGTTCCAACCCCCCGGCTAAAGCCTCTAGTCCACCTATCGTTAGCCGGGGGCAGGTGTTGGACTAGAGGCTTCAGCCGGGGACAGGTGTTGGACTAGAGGCTTCAGCCGGGGGCCGTGCCCCGCTATTTCAATTCTGTTCCAACCCCCCGGCTAAAGCCTCTAGTCCACCTATCGTTTGATGGACTAGAAGCTTTAGCCGGGGGCAAGGCCCCGCAATTTCAATTCTGTAACCATAAACACTTCCCCCCACTGGCTTTCTCAATCGCCGTCAACCGTTGCTGATGTGCCTGTAATTCGACCTCAGTGGGAAGAATGATCGCCAACGGTGGTCGATCCGTCGAAATGCGTTTAATGGTGTTAACATCTGTGATTTGTCGATTCTCCTCCCCGGCTAACAAACTGACCTGTCCACCCGTCATCGCTAAATACACTTCCGCCAACAATTCCGCATCTAGCAAGGCGCCATGAAGTTGACGTTTAGAATTGTCAATGTTGTAACGTTTACATAAAGCATCCAGATTATTTTGCTGACCGGGATGACGTTCGCGTGCCAAACTCAAGGTATCCACAATCTTACAATAATGGGCTAACGGTTGCCAACCTTGTTTGAGGAGTTTCAATTCAGAGTTGATGAAACCGACATCAAATTTGGCATTATGGATAATCAATTCGGCCTCTTTGATAAAATCCATCAGTTCGTTTACGATGTCTGCAAAACGTGGTTTGTCTTTCAAAAATTCATTCGTGATACCGTGAACATTCTCTGCCCCTGAGTCGATTTTACGGTCTGGCTGGAGATAACACTGAAAACGTTTGCCCGTGAGGCGACGATGCAACAGTTCTACACAACCGATTTCAATAATTCGATGTCCTTGTTCTGGTTCAAGACCAGTGGTTTCAGTGTCTAGGGTGACTTGACGCATGGGATAATGAAGAATGAGTAGTGTTAATAGAAAATATAGGAGTCCAAAGCGTAGCTTTGGATTCCTGGGTATGATGTACGATGAAACTATAAAATAGTCTTGAATTTTCCAATTTAAAGAATTATCATAAGAAACTCAAGACTCTCAACAATAATATCAACCAATAAACTGCTTAATTTACAGGGTAGAAAACATGGATACCTTCATTTTCGTCATGTTATCTGGCGTGGCATTGCTAACTGCCTGGGTAGCAAGTAAAATCATGGGCTTCAAGGAACAAATTGAGGACCTTGAGAATCAATTTATGACTACAACTTTCTCCATGCTAGGCAAAATGGCCAAAGCCGATGGGGTGGTTTCGAAAGCCACTCTAGTCGTGGTCGACCAGTATATGAGAAATGATCTGCAATTCAATGAAGTGCGGAGAAATCGCGCTATTAAGATTTTTAACGACGCCAAAGATTCCACCGTGTCTTTTGAACAGTATGCCCAACAGTTTTACGAGTCCTTCAAAGAGGCCAAAGCGATTCCTCAGCACATGTTTCAATTGTTAGTGCGCGTCGCCAGTGCGGATGGCCCGATTTCTGCAAATAGAGAACGACTCATTGCTTCTGCGGTGCGAATCTTTCAGATTGACCCTTACACCCATGCACAACTGCGTGGGTTTTATTTTCCAGGGAGTGCAAGTGCAGATAGTATCGACAAGCATTATGCTGTTCTGAAATGCAAACCGGAAGATTCCATCGAGGAAATCAAAACCAAATATCGGAAGTTGACAATGGAATATCACCCTGATAGAATCCAGTCGAAGGGTTTGCCTGAAGACTTTATGAAGTTTTCCACACAAAAGTTTCAAGAGATTCAGAAGGCATACGAGACGGTAAAACGGGAAAGGGGTTTTTGACGGCAGGACAGGTTTGACAACTTTAGTTAAGGTTGTCAAATTTACCGTCGAATCTGCGTTTAGGATTCATTGACAACACTCATTAACAACTACTACTACTATAACTTATACCACCTGGAGGACCATCAATTATGTCGAACTTAGCAGATGTGCTTAAACACAAAAAGCAAGAATTGCTTAAACAGTATGAAAAATTCGGCGCCGACGCCAGTTATTGGGGTGAGGAAGTCAATGCCCTGTATCAACAGATTCGTGCCTGGTTTAACCCGTTGGCCCAAGAAGGGTTGTTGTCATTTGAACGACATACGGAGGAATTCGAAGTTCCCTTCGTCGGTCGCAGAGGGTTAGATTCGTTGGTTATCAAATTTTTCAACGGACAAATCATCACTTTCAAGAACATTGGGTTACACATTGGTGGTGCGTTTGGCCGGTTGGAAATGAAAATGGGGACTCGTTTGATTAGAATTATTCTCAACGAGAAAAAAGGTAACTGGACGATGTCGGAACGGGGCCGGCCCAGGGAACCTGAAATCACTTATGAGTTCAATCGCGACAATTTTGAGAAGATTGTAACTCAGTTTGTTGAGAATTTCTAGCTATCCCACCGGCTGAAGCCTCAATGCCATTCAGTTAAGGCACGGTGGAGTGGAGGCTTTAGCCGGCCGGCAGTAGGCGCCCCGCAATTTGAGTGGGGGGTGATGCCTACTGCCGGCCGGCTAAAGCCTCCACTCCAACGGGGGTTTCCTTAACTTAATGGCATTCCGGCTAAAGCCTCTAGTCCGGCATTAGTCGAGAAAAAACGAACGCTGGACTAGAGGCTTCAGCCGGGAGGGCCGGCACCAATATTTGGCAACCTTCACAACCCACTTTTCAAACTCGCCTCCATAAACTCCTGTAAATCTCCATCTAACACCGTTTGCGTATCCGTTCTCTCAATCCCCGTCCGTAAATCTTTAATTCGAGACTGATCTAACACATACGAACGGATTTGATGACCCCAACCAATATCAGACTTACTGTCCTCGACTTCTTGCTGTTGAGAACGACGTTTTTGAATTTCCAATTCGTACAGTTTCGCCTTCAACTGTTTCATCGCCGTCGATTTGTTCTTATGTTGAGATCGGTCATTTTGACATTGGACCACGGTGCCAGTCGGTAAATGCGTGATGCGCACGGCAGATTCGGTACGATTGACATGTTGCCCACCTGCGCCGCTGGCACGAAACACGTCAATTCGTAAGTCGACAGGATTGACTTGAACATCTATGTCATCATCCACCTCAGGCGCCACAAACACGGCGGCAAAAGACGTATGACGTTGATTACTGGCATTAAAGGGCGATTTGCGTACCAACCGATGAATCCCGGTTTCCGTGCGCAACCAACCATAAGCGTAATCACCTTCCACTTTCACCGTCGCACTTTTAATCCCGGCCACTTCACCGGGTGAAATATCGATGACTTCGGCTTTAAAACCATGCTTATCGGCCCAACGCAAATACATGCGCAATAACATTTCGGCCCAATCTTGCGCCTCCGTGCCCCCTGATCCCGCTTGAATGTCTAAAAAAGCATGATGAGAATCCATTTCTCCAGGGAACATGCTAGTAAATTCCAAATGCGCCAAATGCGCTTCCAAACGTTGCAAGTCTTGATAAACCACTTCGACAATTTGGGAATCGGCTTCTTGTTTGGCCAATTCCAACAACTCGCCTTCTTCTATCAATCCTTTTGCCAGTTGATCGATAGTAAGTACTACTTTCTCTAAGGCAACCCGTTGGCGCCCTAATTGTTGCGCCCGTTCTGGATCATCCCATAAATGAGGGTCTTCCAGTTCACGATTGACCTCAATTAAACGTTCATATTGAGTCGGATAGTCAAAGATACCTCCGTAACTTATCTAAACGATTTTGCATATTTGTAATGTGTTGAAAAAATGGATTTAATTCCGTCATTGAGTTATCCTCATTTTACTTTATCAATGTGTTGCGGTAAAGTGTAACCAGGAAAGTTTTGATTGTACACTCACTGAAATACTGCAAGATTCTATTTTTAATCTTTAACATATTGATAACACTCAAAAAAATAAATCTCTAGTGATTGATAAATTTTAAATATAGCGTTTAACCAGAAATTTGAAATGTCTAGTTTGTCTCATACTATTTATACCCCCGCATTTGAATTAAAAGGCAGTTTGACAACCATAATGGTATTGCGTTTATTGGACAACAACAATGAACAAATTGCCGAACAATTTGCGGAAAAGGTTGCTAAAGTACCGCACTTTTTTCAAAATGCACCGCTGGTCATTGACCTGTATGCCGTGCGTGACGAAAATATCGATATGCCTTATTTGGTCAACTTCTTGCGGACCGCGGGTCTTATCCCAGTCGCGGTACGTGGCGGCAGTGAACTGCAACATAATCTGGCTTTGAATATGGGTTTAGGATGGTTGCCTGATAGCAAATCCAAAGACCATCCACGTCGTCCTATTGGACCCGAATCAACCGCCGTCCCATCAGGTTCTTCACCTGCTAAAATCATCACGCAACCCGTTCGGTCTGGACAACAAGTGGTGGCCATGCAAGGTGATTTAGTCGTATTAGCCGCCGTCAGCCACGGTGCCGAAATTTTAGCCCAAGGACATATTCATGTCTATGGTGCCTTACGTGGCCGGGCGTTGGCAGGTGTCAATGGTGATCGGGACGCACGCATTTTTTGTCAATCTTTGGAAGCAGAACTGGTCTCGATTGCAGGACAATATCAAATTAACGAAGACTTACCAGAATCATTACGCAATCAGCCAGTTCAAGTATATTTGGAAAGTGAACAATTAAAGATTGAAAGCCTCTATTGAGTCCAAAACCGAAGTCCAAAACAGGTTTTGGACTCCAACTTTAGGAGTCCAAAACCTATTTTGGACTCCTAAAACTGAAAAATCACCCTTTTAACTGAAAAATCACCGTGAGTAAAATTATCGTTGTTACCTCTGGCAAAGGTGGCGTAGGCAAGACCACCACCAGTGCTGCATTTGCTACCGGACTTGCCCTCCGTGGCCACAAAACGGCGGTCATTGACTTTGACGTAGGACTCCGTAATCTTGACCTAGTAATGGGTTGTGAACGTCGCGTCGTCTATGACTTTATCAACGTCATCAATGGCGAAGGTTCTTTAAACCAAGCCCTCATCAAAGATAAACGAGTGGAAACTCTCTACATTCTTCCCGCTTCCCAAACTCGCAACAAAGAGGCCCTCACTCTCAAGGGCGTGGAAAAGGTCATAAAAGTTTTACAAGATCGATTCGAATATATTGTCTGTGACTCTCCCGCGGGCATTGAACACGGCGCCATCATGGCCATGTATTTTGCCGACATTGCCATCGTCGTCACCAATCCCGAAGTCTCCTCCGTGCGCGACTCGGACCGCATGATTGGACTACTTTCGAGTAAAACGCGCCGGGCCATAGAAAATCAACCCCCTATCAAAGAACACCTCCTAATCACCCGCTACTCCCCCAAACGAGTCAATAAAGGAGAAATGCTAAGTGCCCAAGATGTTCAAGAAATTTTGGCCATCCCACTGCTAGGTATTATTCCCGAATCCACTTCAGTTTTGCAAGCCTCCAATGCTGGAGTTCCCGTCACCCTGGATAAAGACAGTGACGCAGGCCTGGCCTACTTGGACGTGGTAGCACGTTTCTTAGGAGAAGAACCCTCACCACCACGCAAGAAAAGTTTTCTGACCACACTTTTTGGGAAAAAATAAATTATGAGTCTCCTTAACTATTTTCGCCTCTCGCCACCCCGAAGCAGTGCGGCGGTAGCGAAGGAACGCCTACGCATTATTGTAGAACATGAACGCAACCTGGGTAGTTCCACCCTTAGCTACTTACCCATGTTACAAAAAGAACTATTGGCAGTGGTGAGAAAATACGTTGTCATTGAGGAAGACAAGATTTCCATCAACGTCGAAAAAAGTGGCGACTATGAGGTATTAGAACTCAATATTACCTTGCCAGACGAAGAGATTCGCCCAATCAAAAAAAAGTAGTCCAAAACCTGTTTTGGATTCCACTCACCATACGGAGTCCAAAACACGTTTTGGACTCCAAGTTCACATTTATGATTTGTTTGGTTAAGTTATATAAACGCGAATTTACCTATCTGTTAGGACTCTGGTTGCTAACCGCCTGTGCGCCCCAACCACCGTTGCCATCGCCTGGACATCTTAACCAGATTTCGGCCACTTTACCACCAAAGGAGGACATTCCACCGACCATTCAACAAGTACCCTTTCTGCCCCCACCTTCTCTTTCTGCACCGCAGGAAGTGTATACCGTGGTAGTCAATGAAATCCCAGTGGACAAACTCTTATTCACCGTGGCCCGCGATGCCAAATTGGATGTCGACATTCAACCTGGCATCACAGGCACCGTGACCCTCAATGCGATCAATCAAACCTTACCACAGTTACTTGATCGAATCGCCAAACAAGTTAATTTGCGTTATGAAATCAATGATAAACTCTTGACCGTAGGACCTGACTTACCTTATCTTAAAACGTATAAAATTGGTTATGTGAATATCAGCCGCGATAGTCAAACCGAAATGGCAGTCTCTACCCAAATTATCGGTGACACCAAATACACGGTAGCCGGTGGCGGTGGTGGCGGTGGTGGCGGGAGTGGTGGCACCGGCGAAAACAATTCACAAATCGGCGTTAAAAATTCTTCTAACCATCGCTTCTGGCAAACCCTGGGTAAAAATATTAATGCTATCTTGGGACATGACAGCCCCGCCGGGGGAGGTGGAGACACCGCAAACGAGAGTAATGTGATCTCAACCCCCGACGTTATTTTTAACCCCGAAAGTGGAATCATTAACATTCGCGCCACTCATAAGCAACATAAAGAAATTCAACATTTTCTTGACCAGGTGTTGACCAGTGCCCAACGCCAAGTCTTGATTGAAGCCACGATTGTAGAAGTCAACTTGAACGATCGTTATCAAGCAGGTATTGACTGGCAACGGATCGCCGGCGACTTTAGTTACGTGCAAACCATGATGGGAGGCAATCTAGGCAAACCGCCTTTTTACTCGTTTGAATATAAAAATCCAAACAGCCCCTTTGGAAATATTTCCGCCACCCTACGCTTGCTAGAACAATTTGGAAATGTTAAAGTCTTATCGAGTCCCAGAATCATGGCCTTAAACAACCAAACTGCAATTCTTAAAGTCGTCGACAACCGCGTCTATTTTAGTGTGGCCGCCATCCCCACGACTCTAACCAACTTACGTGGCGATTTAGTAACTTCTTTTTCGTATGCAACCACCCCCAACGTCTTACCAGTGGGATTGATAATGAATGTCACTCCCCAAATCAGCGAAGAGGAAATTGTCATCTTGAATGTGAGACCCACCATCTCTCGCATCATTGGCTTTCAACAAGACCCCAACCCTGATTTAGCGCGGGCGGGCGTCATCAGTCAAGTGCCAGAAGTACAGGTCCGCGAAATGGAATCGATTCTGAAAATTAACAACGGAGACATTGCCATCATTGGCGGACTCATGCAAGACACCGCAGAACAAAATAAAATCAGTGTCCCGGTCTTATCAGAACTGCCCTTAGTAGGAGATTTATTCAGCTACCGTGACGACAGTTACAAGAAAACCGAATTGGTCATTTTTTTACGCCCTGTGGTCATCAAAGAAGCGAGTGTGACGGATGATTTGAAAGAATATAAGAAGTATTTACCTAGTGAATAGCGGAAAGTAGAGAATGGAGAGTGGAAAGTGGAGGAAGAATATATCGGTACCGGACTAGAGGCTTTAGCCGGTGGGGGGTGGTACGTCACCGGCTAAAGCCTCCAGTCCGGCTTTTGTTTATCCGCTATCCACTATAATAATTATGTCCGGATTTGAACTGTTCCTCTGGATTATTTTTACCCTATTATTTTCCCTAATTCCACTTAAGCCTCTGTTTAGACTATTTTTGGAACCATTCTGGATAAAGGACACCACCCCTTTTTTATACGAAGCCGGTGAACATGAACACTATTCACAACTCTATCGCCCCGGTGACCGAAAATACAAACATATTATTGAGTTATGTAAAAAGGCTAAACCTATCAACTAAGTTTCATCGGTAGTGATGCAATCTGGGTGATATGTTTCCCCACACCCCCGGCCCCTCTCCCAGGGGGAGAGGGCAACATGAATATCACCCAGATTGCATCATTACCCAACTAAGTTTCATCTTTACCCAACGTGCCCTCTTTCTCACCATCGAGAAGACGGCACCAACGTGCGACTCAAAAGGAGATTCCTCATTATGTTACCTATCCAAAAAGTAGTCCTCTTCAAACATGGCGTCGGTCATTTTGAACGCGAAGGACAAATCAGCGGCGACACGTCTATAGATTTATATTTTCGCACCGCTGAAATGAACGATGTACTAAAATCTCTAACGGTGCTAGACCTAGACGGCGGCTTAATTACCAGCATCAGTTACGAATCCACCTTGTCGGTTGAAGAACAATTGAAAGACATTGCCATTGAACTCCCCGAAAAGGAAGCTTTGACAGGCTTATTAGCCCAGTTACAAGGGGCGCATATTGCCGTTGACATCGGTTCAAACATCGTGACGGGAACCGTGACAGGCATCCAAACGGTGAAACATCAAGTCAGCAAGACTATTCTCGAAAACACCTATGTGTCATTGTTAGTCAATGAAGATTCCCTGCAAATTTTTGATTTGATGGAAATCAAGCAAATTACCTTGCTAGACGAGAACATGAAAAAGGACTTACAACACCTTCTAGGTGTGTTGATTGCCACCAAGAAAAAGGATTTGAAAAAACTGACCGTGTTTCTCAAAGGCAAAGGCGAACGCACTCTCAACATCAGCTACGTTGTAGAGGCCCCCGTCTGGAAAACCTCCTACCGCCTCCTCCTGAATGAAGACACTTCCCTCATGCAAGGGTGGGCACTGGTGGACAACACCCAAGATGAAGATTGGGAAAATGTCTCCCTCTCTCTCGTCGCCGGCTTGCCAGTGTCGTTTATCCACGATTTGTATTCCCCCCGTCATCAACCCCGCCCCGTGGTACAAATCACCGAAAAAACCGCCTATGCACCACCTCAATCAGAACCTGCGCTAGAAACTTACCTCGCTGACGATAACTTGTCTTTAGACCTAGAGGAAGAAAGTGAACCCATGATGGGCGCAACACCTCCCCCCCTGGTCAATTTTTTTGGCTTGTCAAGTACCCCAGTAGAAGAACGGATCCGCAAACTGACCCTAAAAAAGGCTGCCTTAGAACATTCTGTGCCTGTGCAAACGCGCACTGTCGAAGTGGGTGACCTGTTCCAATATGAGATTCAAAATCCCGTCACCGTGCGTCGTCAACAATCCGCATTAGTGCCGATTTTACAAGCCAGTTTTACCGCGAAACGAGTCGCCGTATATAACCCCGAAGTGCGCCTTCACAATCCGATGTCGGCGGTATTATTCAAGAATACCACAGGACTCACCTTGGAGGGAGGCCCCATCACTCTCTTTGAAAACGATGCCTATGTGGGAGAGGCCATGTTAAACACCCTCAAGCCGCTAGAAGAACAATTGGTGTCTTTTTCGGTAGAACTGGGTTGTGTCATCAGCATTGACCCTCGCAGTGACAGACAAGATGTTCATCAAGTTCAGATTAAACAAGGCAATCTGTACTTGTATCACTATGAACTGGCCTTTAAGACCTATGTCATCGTCAATAAAAATGACCGTGATTTGGATTTATTCATGGAACACCGGTTTAGACCTGGATGGGAATTGACGGACACCGCCGAACCAGTCGAACGTACCGAACATTTTTATCGCTTCCGACTCACGGTACCAGCCAAGAAAACCACGCCCTTCACCGTCACCGAAAGCATTGAACGAAAGTCCTCCTGGCTACTTCGCAACACGTCACGAGACACGTTGAAACTGTGGATGGACAAAAAGTACATTGACAAGAAAACTCAACGTGCCTTAGAAAGCGTGGTCACCTTGACCGAACAACTGGTTCAACTTCAGCGAGATATAGAATCCCGTGAACGAGACATCAAAGCGATTTTCCAAAACCAAGAACGACTCCGCCAAAATTTGAAAGCATTGGGGAACACCGCAGATGAAAAAAGTTTGCGTGAACGCTACCTCAATAGCCTGGCCAAAGAAGAAGATAAGCTGACAGAATATCAAGAAGACATCCTGTCGCTGACCGACCAGAAAAAGACTTGCGAAAAAAATTTGCAAAGTCAGATGAATGGGATTGAGTGGAACGTAAAACTGTAATGCTTCAAGAGTCCAACACGCAACTTTGTTCGTGCCATGGCAAAGCTACGCCTTGGATTCCTGGGTAGTGATGCAATGTGGGTGATATGTTTACCCTCACCCCCGGCCCCTCTCCCAGAGGGAGAGGGGAGAAAACCGTTGGTTCCGCCACACTCCCCTCTCCCTCTGGGAGAGGGGCCGGGGGTGAGGGCAACTCCATGAATATCACCCAGATTGCATCACTACCGATTCCTGGACCCGATCAGCAAGAGAAGAACATGATGACTTATTCCTTTTTTGCCGACCTCACCGTCCTCCTTCACGCCCTCTTTGTTCTCTTCGTAGTGCTAGGACAACTTCTCATCCTTTTGGGTTGGTGGAGAAATTGGCAATGGACTAAAAATCGATGGTTTAGATACTCACATCTGGTTGCCATTGGCTACGTTGTATTTGAAGCCTGGATGGGAATCACTTGCCCGTTAACCTTATTAGAAAATTACTTGCGAACGAGGGCGGGCGAGGTGATGTATGGCACCAGCTTTATTGGCTATTGGCTACATTATTTCCTATTTTATTCGGCACCAGAATGGGTGTTTACTCTCACTTATTCCGGATTTGGACTGTTAGTGTTGTTAAGTGTTTGGAAATATCCACCATCGTCCGGCTGAAGCCTCTAGTCCACCTATCGATTCGGGTGACCTTTTTCCTTAACTTAATGGCATTGACGCTATAACTGATTGTAAAGTTTGGTCACCTCCAACGAGACTTGTTTAATATCAAACAGTTGCATAAATCTACGGAACCCTGCTTGACCTAATTGAATGCAGTATGATGGAGCATCAGCCATCTGCTGCACCGCCTGGATCATGGCCGGGACATTCGCAGGAGGCACTAATAACCCCGTTTGTTTATCTTGCACCACCCAAGTTACACCAGAACCTGGAATCGCTGTTGCAAGGATAGGTTTCGCATAACGCATGGCTTCTAACAGAACCAGGCCAAAGGCTTCCGTTCTTTCCACCGAAGGGAGACAGAAGCAGTCACAAGTTGAAAATAGGGCCGTCAGTTGTTCATCATGACAGTAACCAAGTAGTTTCACTCTATTTTTGAGATTCAAAGCGGTGATAAGACTTTCCAACTGTGAACGCAGTTCACCTTGACCGATCATCAATAATTGGGCATCTTCTATTTGCGCAAAGGCGTTCAGGAGAGTTTCATGGCCCTTATAATAAGTTAAACGACCGACACAAAGAAATTTAGTTCGAGATGGATTCCATTGTTGCATTGCCCACTGTGTGGTTTGGTAAGGGGCTTGTTCTGGCAACCGGTCGAAAGACAGTCCCAGCGGGATAACATGACATTTTTCTCGCCACGGTTGCAAAGCTAAACTAGAGGCTAAATAGGGTGCAGAAGTGGCTATGATAGCTTGGGCGTGGGCTAACATATTTTGTTCAAATGGACGATAAGCATGATAGGCCATTGACAATGACGAATTGACTTCCGAAATGACATCCGCGTGCCAATGAATCACCCAAGGAAGACGTCGTGCGTGAGGCGATAACAACGCCCAAAAAGCTGACGTGTTGGGCAAGTGGAGATGTAAAATATCTGGTTGAAAATCTTGTAACACTCGTCGCAACCAGAAGGGAAAATGAGGACTGACAGGGGCATAGAGGAGGCGACCATAAGAAGGAACGCGGTAAATGGGTACTGAATGAGACTGTGATGATAACGTCTCTGGTTGCACAGATGCCCCCAATCGTGACCACTGTGATTGATGGTCATGAACCAAAGCGGCCACGGTTTGACCTTGTTGAATTTGGGCTACCAGAAGGTCCGCCAGAAAGTTCTCCATGCCACCTGCAAAGGGTGGAAAGTATTTACCAAGGTGAAGAATACGAGGCATATTGTTTCGTGAATTGATTAATGAATAATGTTGTTGGACTGGAGGCGAAAGCCGGTAGACCGGACTAGAGGCTTCAGCCGGTGGTAATAAACGCCTCTATCATTTGCCGTGCAATACTGTTAACCGATGGCAACGGTGGTAAATTATCTACTGTATACCACCCCGCATCTTCCAATTCAGCTTCAGCATAGTTAATCTTCAATTCTCCTCCCGCATATTCCGCAGTAAAGGCTATCATTAGCTGACTTGGAAACGGCCACGGCTGGCTTCCAAAATAACGAATATTGTTAATTTCCAATCCCACCTCTTCCCGAATTTCACGTCGCACGGCTTCTTCTAAAGTCTCACCCACTTCCACAAACCCTGCTTGTACCGCATATCTGCTGGGAGGATGATGGTAGGCACGGGACAACAACAGTTCATGACCACGAGTGATTAACATAATCACCGCCGGCGCCAGACGTGGATAATGAGTCAAACCACAAGTTGGACATTGTTTCATAACTTATTTTCCTGTAAAGAGGGTAAATGAATCAAACCGAAACAAACTTCGCCAGTAACATACATCCGACACTACAACCGATGATAAACCAACTGGCTAAATCTGTCAAGGCAAATTCGATGGGATCATCTGACATTTGTCCACGTCTGGCTAGAAACCACATACGTGTTACCCAGTAGAGTAACAAAGGGCAAATCATCCATAACATGAAGGGGGCCTCGTAAAGCATTTTAACTTCTCTGCTGTTGATATACAGAGAAAACACTAAGACGGCTAAATAGCCACTGGTGGGACCAACACTGGCTATCAGTTCGCGGTCATCGACGGTGTAGTTACGATGTTTAATCGATTTGCGCCCCGTCAGTTGCAACAGTTCCACATAGCGTTTGAGGAAGGCTAAACTGATAAAGATAAACATCGAAAATGCGAGTAGCCAAGCCGAAATATCTAAATCTACGGCTATCGTTCCGGCAATAATGCGAAGGGTGTATAAACCAGCTAACACAATGATGTCAATTATCATTTTACCTTTTAGATAAAAGGAGTAACTGAGGGTTGTCAACAGGTACACACCTAACATTCCGCTAAACAACTCAGAAAGTTTCCATAGAGAAATGGTGAAACTACAGACCACTAAAAAAGTGAAGAGAAGGAGACCATATTGGATGGGTAACTGTCCAGACGCAAAGGGACGATGTTTTTTTTTGGTATGAATCCGATCCGCCGCGAGGTCGAGTAGGTCATTTAAAATGTAACCGGCAGAGGCCACGAGACTGAAAGTCAGAAAAGCTAACAACGCTTCCGTTATTTTGGTGAAATCCATGAATTGATGAGATAACGCCAGCGGGACGAACACCAGAATATTTTTAACCCACTGGTGGACCCGCAGTGCTTTTAGCCACACTTTAAAATTGCGTGGGGGCGTGGTAAAAAGCCGTTCCGGGGGACAAGGAATCTGTTTTAACAAGGCGCGACTTGGGGCCACCAGGAAGCAGTGACGGGCTGCTTGAAAAATGGGTACATCTGCGTTGGAATCGCCCATATAGTCGTATTCCCCAAAACGTTGTAACAAAGCGTCGCGTTTGGTGACGCCTTTCATATTGGTATGGGCATTGCTGGCTATCACTTCCTCAAAAAATTTTAAGTGGTTAGCTACCGCCATCGCAATACTTTCGTGGGCTGCGGTGGCCAATACCAATTTCTGACCTTTGGCCAGTTGTTGCTGTAAAAACTCTACTACACTGTCATGGTAGGGCAGAAGGGTGACGTTCAATGATACCCGTTGGGCAATTTGATGTTTCAAATAAGCTTTGCCTTTGAGTAACCAAATCGGAAGCCAAAATAGGAAGAGAGGGTTTCTCCTCAATAACAACATCAAACTTTCATAGAGGGTATCTGTGGCAACGAGAGTACCATCGAGGTCAACGCATAGAGGGGGAAGAGTGTTTTTCATGGTCAATGAGAAATAGAGTGAATAAGAAATGGAGTGAATAAAAAACGAGATAATAGTTCAGGAGTCCAAAACGTAGCTGTGTGTGTGCCATCGACAAAACTACGCTTTGGACTCCTGGAGTTGAAGTGTACCCCTCAGTGGTTTAGAACTTCATATTGCGACTGTTTGTCCCGTACTTCCTGCGCTAAGGTTCGCAATCCACTTAACACTTTTACAAAGGCTTGCCGTCTTTGTTCTTGCGCTTGAGTTATCAACATTTCAAACACACTGTCTGCTTCATCAGTCAATAATTGTGGATGTTGCAAGAACACCTGAACACTCTCTTGAGGCGTAGAAACTTGCAGTAATTTTTGTAAAGCCACTTGAATGGCTTGCCGATCATTTGGGTCTAAGTTCACAAAGTATCCTTTTATGGTTGCAGGTAACGGTGGCTATTGTCCAACGATTTAAGCGGGTCAGTAACCCTAAGATGATTTCGACATAGTGGAGGTTTTCTCCTCCTGTTCTTGTCGCACACTACGAATGAAATTCCGACGTTCATCCAATCCTGATGCGGCATCTTCCATGCCTTGTTGTCTGGCATCATGGATCAGAGAAGACAATAACAGGTCAGCTTCATCCGTGAGTAACACCGGATATTTTTGTAAGACCTTCTCCGCCTGTTTTAAGGTCGTCGTTTTCATAAAACTGGTCAAAGCCGTCGACACATTTTGTGAACCTTCTGAAAAGTTGTGTGGTTCCATAACTTTCTCCAAAATTCCTAAGTGTTTGGGTGGTCAGGTAGGCAACGTCGTTACCTACCCTACTTTTGCGAAATCAATCCAAGAATCCCCTTGACCAATTCCAAGGGAGTGGGGGGACAACCTTTAACTATTCCATCTACTGGAATGACATTGTGTACTGCACCGCAACTGGCATAAGAGGCCCCAAATTCTCCTCCATCGGCAGCACAGGTGCCTGCGGCTAAGACTAACTTAGGATGGGGCGTGGCCTCGTAAGTGCGCAATAAAGCAGTTTCCATGTGTTTAGACACAGGACCAGTCACTAACAACATATCGGCATGACGTGGGGACGCCACAAAATGTATTCCAAAGCGTTCCACGTCATAATAAGAATTATTCAGCGCGTGAATTTCTAATTCACAGCCATTACAAGAACCGGCATCAACTTGACGAATGGCTAAACTGCCGGCAAAACAACGTTTTATCTCGTCATGGAGTTGAATGCCCAGAGGTTCCAACGTCTCGTCTTTAGGAAGCGGTTCTGTGATGATACCAACTTTGCGAATTTTATTGAAGATTCTAAGCATGTTTGTCTGGTCTATTTTGAAAAAGATAAAAATGACAAGAATTATGGATTAGATATAAATAGTCTGGAACGCAATAAGCATGATTGCGAACAGTGCAATCATTTTTATTGCACTCCAGTCACGTTTGAGTATACGTCAAAACTCGCTAGAACGCAATAAGCATGATTACAATTTTCCAGAAACTACCTCTAAATAATTGAAAAATGGTTATGACTACTTTATATTTAGACGACATCCATAATGCGATCAGAAACTGAGTTTCTTTGATATTTTTGCAAATCCTATTATGGTGGACTAGAGGCGGAAGCCGGTGGCAAGGGCACGTTACCCAGCCGGTGGACTAGAGGCGGAAGCCGGTGGCAAGGGCACGTTACCCAGCCGGTGGACTAGAGGCTTCAGCCGGTGGCAAGGGCACGTTACCCAGCCGGTGGACTAGAGGCGGAAGCCGGTGGCAAGGGCACGTTACCTGGCTAAAGCCTCCACTCCAGCCGGATTTTATTCATTATTCATTATCCGTTATCCATTTTCAACTCACTTCATTAAAAAATATGAACAACCGTAATCAACCCTGCCCCTGTGGCAGTGGTAAAAAATTTAAACACTGTTGTGGCGACCTCAATAAACAAGCCGCCGTAGCCTCCGCACCGACTGGTCAAGAAGTGACTATTCCAAACGCCCTAGTAATGGCCTTGCAATGTCAAGAGAACGGACAGTGGCGAGAAGCAGAGTACATCTATCGGCAAGTTTTACAGGCGAGACCTGATTTGGCCGAGGCCCATAATGAATTAGGGAATGTCTTGGAAGCCCAAAATCGAATTGAAGAAGCGATTCGGTCTTATCAACAGGCGGTACAAGTCAACCCCAAGTTTGCCATCGCTTACAGTAGTCTAGGGTACGTTCTAGGCAAGCGAGGAAACTTTAAAGACGCCATCACCGCCTATCGACATGCCATTGACCTAGAACCTGACTTTGTCGAAGTTCAAAATAATTTGGGGTGTGCATTGCATCTTCAGAACCAGTTTGAAGAAGCGATTGCGCATCTGGAGAAAGCGTTGCAACTGCGTCCTGATTTTGTCGAAGCCTCTAATAATTTGGGCAACGTCTTCCTATCCCAAGGTCAATTTGCGAAAGCTGAATTGTGTTATCGACATGCCCTGCAAATCAAACCGGATTTTGCCGAAGCTTGGAGTAATCTCGGTTCTGCCCTGATCAATCAAGAGAAATATGAAGAAGCCGTCACCGCCTACCAACAAACGTTACAATGGCAACCGGAACGGGCCAATGCCTATCGTGGTTTGGGTGATGTGTATCGCTTGCAAGGCTTGCTTGAAGAAGCGAAAGCCAGTTACGGTCAAGCCTTGATTTTGAAACCTAGCGACGTGGGTGCCCAGATTCGCCGGGCGACCTTGGTGCCAGTCATCATGGAATCTAAAAAAGACATCGCCAAATCTCGTGAGGCTGTGGTGGAAGGTATCAACCAGTTGTTAAACAGCAATATTCACTTCCAAGACCCTTTTGAAGAAGGCGGAGTCACCCATTTTTTCCTCGTCTATCAAGGTCAAAATGATCGGAACTTGCAAGTGAATCTGGCAATTCTGTATGAATATGCCTGCCCCTCACTCTTGTACACTGCCCCCCATTGCCCGCCAGATATAAAGGCCCGCCATGACCAGAAACCGTCGGGAAACTTTTTGACTCTCCTTCTCGACAATTTTGGACCTTCCTTCTTACGCAAAAGCGTTTCACCACCGTCGCGTAAAATCAAAATTGGTTTCATGTCTCACTTCTTTAAGAATCATACCATTGGTAAAGTGTTTCGTGGACTGATTGCCAACTTGTCCCGTGACTGGTTTACCGTCCACGTCTTTTTTGTGTCACCTGTGCAGGATGACATTTACCAGTTTATTCAAGAACATGCCGATGCTACCACCACTTTACCTCTCCAGTTAACTGAAGCCAGACAACTCATTGCCAATCAACAATTAGATGTGTTAGTCTATACTGACATTGGCATGGATACGTTCACCTATTTCTTAGCTTTTGCTAGACTCGCGCCTGTGCAATGTACGACTTGGGGACATCCGGTGACGACAGGGATTCGGAACATAGATTATTATATCTCCAGCCGCTACCTAGAACCACCTGAAGACTATCAAACGCATTACAGTGAACGAGTGGAGTTGTTAAACAGTTTGTTGACTTTCTACTACAAACCTACCTTCCCTGCGCCTCTGAAACCGCGCAGTCATTTCGGGTTGACCGACCCGCAACATATTTATTTATGTCCTCAAACGCTGTTTAAATTGCACCCCGATTTTGACCTAATGATGGCTGATATTCTCAAAGGTGACCCACAAGGTCAAGTCGTCTTAGTAGAAGGACTGGATCGTCATTGGGGTGAGTCACTGAAAACCCGTTTGCAACGCACGGTGCCAGAGGTGATAGAACGTATCGTGTTTCTCCCCAGACAAACTTTTGACGACTATCTCAATTTGATAGCCATCGCCGACGTGATGCTAGACCCTTGTTATTTTGGTGGCGGTAGCACCACGTATGAAGCCATTGCGGTGGGCATTCCCATCGTCACCTACCCCTCCGCTTTCATGCGGGGACGTTTTGCGTATGGTTGTTACAAACGCATGGGCGTATTAGATTGTGTAGCAGACTCGCCACAACGTTATGTAGAAATTGCCCTCCAGTTGGGAACTGACCCCTCTTATCGCGAAAAAATTCGCAACAAATTGTTGAAACACCATCACCTCCTCTATGAGGACAAGGAAGTGATACGGGAATTTGAACGATTTTTTGTAGAAACTTGGCGGAAAGTACAATGAAGCAGTATCCTCACACTCATCACACCCATCATAGTTCCCCTACTTCACTCCCGTTGGAGGGAGTGAGGCAATGTGGGTGATATAGTGATATTCCTACCGTTGTATACCATCCTCGTAGGGTGGATTAAGCGAAGCGTATCCACCATCTGTCAGGAGTCTGGTGGATACGCTTCGCTTAATCCACCCTACTTTAGAAGAATGAATGGTACAAAAGCAGAGGAATATCACTCACCAAGGTAACCCAAAATGAAACTAAAATCCATCACTATAGAAAATTTCCGCGCCATTTCGAAAATGGAACTCCCGTTACATCCCCAACTGACTGTGCTAGTCGGCGACAACGCCGCCGGTAAGACCACTATTCTCGACGCCATTGCGACAGGATTAGGCTTGATACCTACGCACTTAGGTGTCAAAGGGAAAACTTTTAACCAAAATGATATTCGTAAAATGACCATTGATACCCAAGGAGAAGGGTCAAAAATCCAATTGATAGCAAGTAAAATCGCACCTTATGCCAGAATCACTTTGGAAAGTACCAATCAACTGATATGGGCTGTCACCAAAAAACGGAATAACGATGACCGAAACATTCCTGCGACCCCAGGTAAGAAAGCATTGTTTGCCTATTTGGATAACCTTCTCAATGACCTTGAGGAAGACAAACCCACTTTGTTACCTGCGATAGCCTATTATGGTACTGACCGTATGATATTGACTGCGACTTTCAAAAGGAATTTGAACAAGCTATTTTCTCGTGTGCAAGCCTTAGAAAACGCCCTCGCAGCGGCACCAAGTTTCACAACCATGTTGGAATGGTTTGCGCTATATGAGGACCTGGAACGTCGAGAACGAGAACGGGTCCGCGATTTCGGTTATACTTCCCCCTGGTTAAATGCGTTTCGAGATGCGGTCAAGTCAATGCTACCCGCTTGTTCCAACCCACGTACTCTGGTGCGTCCCACGCGCTTTGTCGCGGATTTTCAATATCTAAAAAACCGAACCGAAGTATTAAACATTGACAAACTCAGCGATGGTTATCGCGCCGCCTTAGTTGTAGTTATGGACCTCGCCCGGCGCATGATTCAAGCTAATTCGCATTTGGAAGAGAAAGCAGTTGTTGAATCGGAAGCGGTCGTGTTGATTGATGAAGTGGATTTACATTTACATCCGCAATGGCAACAACGAGTATTGGTGGACTTGATGCGCACGTTTCCCAAGGCGCAGTTCATTGTGACAACACATAGTCCACAGGTGTTGACCACCATCGATTCACAACACATTGTCATAGTAAAACGCGACGAAGGAATAACTGTTCATTCCCCCTCTTCCTCTTCTTATGGCGCAGAGAGTGGCAGAATGTTAGAAGAAATCCAGGGTGTTAGTCAAAGACCACCCGCCGATGTGAATGAGTTCTCCAAATGGCTTGAGGAATATCGTGACCTCATCAAACGAGGCGAAGGTGAATCTGACCTAGCTAAAGAAAAACGCCTGGAACTGAATCGTTTATCTCCACGAGACCCGGAATTATTGGCGGCTGATATGGAAATTCGGCGCAGACGGGTGCAACAACGGCTACTACAACCATCATGAAAAAGGTTAAGCAACTATCCGCGGCACCACCGAGTTTGTCGTCGAAACCCAATTTGTCGGATTTTCTTAAAGACTATCCTCATACGACACGACACACCAATGATTGGGACGCCTTTAACAATCATCCAGCCAAAAAAGATTTACTGCAAGCATTGCATAAGGTTCAACATGGTCTATGTGCTTATTGTGAAATCAGTCTGATGGTGTCAAGCAATGGAACGTCTATTGATGACCGCCAAATTGAACATTTCCACCCTAAATCAGACATCCCTCATGCGACAGATTGGATGTTTGAGTTAAGCAATCTCTTTGCAACTTGCTTGGGTGGTGAATCAAAGAATCGGTTCGGCGTAGGGTCAAAATTTAAGGACGAAGGACATTATTTGGAACCTGCTAAAGACAACTATTCCTGCGGTAAAGCGAAGGAAGCTGAGGTTTTAGATACTAAGATTTTAAAACCCAGCGAATTGCCGGCTTCACCTCCATTATTCACCTTTTCTACCATGGATGGTTCAATCAATGTAAATCAAGCCAACTGCAAAGTGGCAGAGATTGAGTCGCAAAAGGTTCAAAACACCATAGACAAATTAAATCTTGATTGTCGACGCCTGCGCAATCAACGCAAGAAACTCTTGCAAAGTTTAGAAAAGGAAGTCAGAGAATTAGGTAAGGAAGTTCTGTCTAAACCTGGCGAAGAGTTGAGTGATGAAGAACTGGAATGGTTAAAGGCCGAGTTGGTTAAGGAGTTTTTTCAGATGGAAAAAGACGGTTCAATACCTGAATTTTTCTCGACGGTTCGTGATTTTTTTGGGAATCATGCAGAAACCATTCTCTCGCAACCTCCCCAAGAGTGGATATAAGTGAAATGGAGTCCCAAAACCGGTTTTGGGACTCCTAAATAACACCTGTTCCATCGGACTAGAGGCTTCAGCCGGTGGTTTTACCCTTCGTCTCCCTAGCCACCGCCCGATACCCAATATCACTCCGATAAAACATCCCTTCCCAAGAGACCTGTTTCACCAATTCATAACACTTGGATTTAGCAATACTTGTAGTATTCCCCATCGCACATGCACATAACACTCGACCACCCGCCGTCACTGTTTGGCCATCCTTCTCCAATGTCCCCGCATGAAAAATTTTTCCCTCCAACTTTTTCGCTTCCTCCAACCCCTGAATGACAAACCCTTTTGCATAACTCTCCGGATACCCTTTGGAAGCCAGTACCACCCCCACCGCAGGCCGCGGTTCCCACTCTGCCTTCACTTGATGCAAACGCTTCTCAAGGGCCGCGATACACAACTCTGCCAAATTCGAACGCAAGCGCATCATCAATGGTTGCGTTTCCGGGTCACCTAATCGACAATTATATTCCAATACCTTCGGATTCCCGTGGGCATCAATCATCAACCCGGCATACAAAAATCCCGTATAGGGACAACCTTCCTCCGCCAAACAACGCACCGTCGGTTCCATCACTTTGGTCATAATCCGGGCATGAATATCGGGAGTGACAATCGGTGCCGGCGAATATGCCCCCATCCCACCCGTATTGGGCCCCTTATCTCCATCATCCCGCGCTTTATGGTCCTGAGAAGTCACCAAAGGCAAGATATGTTCCCCATCCACCATACCAATAAAACTGACCTCCTCCCCCCGTAGAAATTGTTCAATGACAACCCGCCGACCTGCTTCACCAAACGTATTGTCTGCCAACATCTGTTGCACGGCCCTAATCGCTTCCGCTTCCGTCTGTGCCACGACTACACCTTTGCCAGCGGCCAAACCATCGGCTTTCACTACAATCGGCGCCCCCATTTGACGAATATACGCAATGGCTGGGTCAACCTCGGTAAAGTTTTTATAAGCAGCGGTAGGAATATGATGTCGCGCCAAAAAATCTTTCGCAAATGCCTTTGAACCTTCCAACCGGGCCGCGGCTTGTGAAGGGCCGAAACAACGCAATCCAGCTTGTTGAAACTGGTCGGTGATGCCGGCCACTAATGGCGCCTCAGGACCAACGATAGTTAAATCAATAGCCTGTTGTTGTGCAAAAGCGAGAAGGGCAGAAATGTCTTCTGCTGGAATGGATACATTTTCCACTTTGACTTCTTTAGCCGTTCCTGCATTGCCTGGGGCAACGAAAACTTTTTGTATCTTTTCAGATTGGGCGACTCTCCAAGCCAACGCATGTTCACGTCCGCCGTTGCCGATAATTAAGACTTTCATGGGGAATTAAGTAATTATATTAATCTAGTGAGTGAAATAATATGCAAAAGAGGTATGAATAGCCAAAAATTCAACGATACTCAACATGCACTTTTTTAAAAATAAGTCACTGGTGTTGCGACGCGGATATTTTACACACTCTTGCATAATTGTCAACACATCACAATCCAGGAGTCCAAAGCGTAGCTTTGTCATTCAGATGTTTTTAATATTTAACACAATAAATATAATTTATATTTTAAATATTTGTAATTATTGAATAATAAAATTTTTTATCAAATTCTATTGACGCAAAAAAAAAAGCGTATTATACCAAGATGTAATTGTCCGAAAACGTTTTAAACCCGGATACCAACAGATTTTCCAAATCATTTAAGACTTAGAAAATCTCTGTAAATTAACCTTCAGAGGTGCTTCATGTCAAACGCACTGATCCAAAAACTGGGAAAGAAAAGCAAATCCTCACCTGCACTTATTTCTGAGGTTGCTACCAAACTTAAATCAGACCTCCTGTTGATTTTAGAAGAAGACCTTGCGCAAGGATTTTTCCTGGGCGACTTTCGAGGTGACCATGAATTTGATCAAACCGAGATAGAAGGACTGATTGCTAAGGTCAACAAAGCCTTGGGGGAAGCGATAGAGAAAAGCCAATCTCCATTACGGGTCTCGTTGATTGGACCGTTTAGTTCTGGCAAAACGGTGACCCTCAATGCCTTGTTGAACCAACCCAATCTGTTGCCCAGTGCCCAAGAACCGACTAGCGGGAATGTGGTCGAAATCCAAATCGTGTCGCCCCATTCTAACCCAGACTCTCGCCGTTTGAAATGTCTGTTATTTTCTTTGGCCGAACTAGAAATGATGTTGCGCGACTACTATGGTTGGTTGCGTTTACAACTTCCACAAGTGAAACCCCTGCCAGAAAAAGAAGGCTTCTTAAAACAGCAACTCAGTCAATTGCGGCAAGAGATGAGGCAACATTTGGATAAAAAATGGCTGGACCACATGCGAGGGTCCCTCCAACCCGATCTCGTGAAAAGTCTTGCCCATCTCTACCGTCTGTTAATCACTGCGGAAAAATTTTTGGTTTCTTATCCACACCTCAACCTGACTGACCGTGTGGAACTGTCTCTGCCCTATCAGGTGGCGGAGGACTCTTCTAGGCAACGACTCAAAACTGTCGTGGTCCTGGGGCAAGCCACCAATATAGAGGATTCGAATCCTGAGAAACTCGAAGCAGAATTGGATAAGTTGTGGAAGCCAATGCCTACGGACCTTCAGCAACTGATGCAACACTGTCAAGCCGGCACCATTGCCAACGATGCGTTGCGTGTCCTATTCCCTCTGTATCGGCGCATTGTGCTGACGTTGCCCATGGAACTGCCAGAATGGGAAGTGACGGAAGCCATTTCGTTCCTGGATTTTCCTGGCATCGACAGTCCCAATCAGCGGGATACCTATTTGTCTCAAAAAGAGATTCAGTTAGCCCATGTCAACATCTTGTTTTTTCTAGCGAATCGTCAAGATGATCGGGCTGCCAATAAGTTGGTTAAATTCATTACAGATGCCAAAACTCATCTTACCCAACTGCATGACCGCCTCATTCCGGTCATCAACTTTTTTGATGACTATGCCAGATTACCTGACCTCGTTGCCCATGACGCAACCGAAGAACCTCAACAAGCCCTGGCGCGGGTTCGACAATTTTTTAACCCAGGAAACACTGAAGTGGGTTTTGATAACTTCGACAAAAATTTGTTGGGTAATTTGTTTCCAGGGGATTCAAAAAGGGAATATTTTCTACTTTCCCCTGTAGCGGCCATAGACCCTCAAATGCTGACTGGTAACGATAAGAACTACCGGGAACGTTATGAACAGCGAAAGGACCGTTGTAAACAATTGCTAAATGACCTCGGAGTGTCATTAAAGCTGTTGGCAAATACGGACGTGGAACGGCCTAAATATGGACGTCTTAAAAATGCTTTAGAAGGGTATATGGACGCTGGTGGAATTGGCGACTTACGTGAAAAGGTGGTGGAGCGCCTAAAAATTAATGGTCGCCGGTTAATTGCCGAGGATGCCCGTCCACCTTTGGAAGAAGCGATTGAGACGTTGACCACTCAACTCCTAGACAATCTACCCGAGGAGGTAGATTTAGATGAAGAGACTGGCACTAGCGTGGACGCCCAAGAAGCCAAGCGAAAAGTGCTGGACTTGTGGAAACAAATGGTAGAACTGACGAACAAATGGAATTCTCAACAACGAGACTTAGTGGTGCTTCAAATCAAGGATACCACCGCAGGCCCTGCCAAGAAGACCGAAGTTAAATACCTCTCCCCTCTGGAATGGTGTCAGGCGCAAGTATTGGAGACGGTGTTAGCTGACGAGTTTTGGCAAAAATGGGGCAAATGCTGTTGGCCTTATGAGGCTGCGGACCTAAAGGAAGAAACCCCCTTGTCGGACCTGGCAACCAGGTATCACCAGATGGAACAAGAATTGGAAAATTGGACCCAAAAGGCCCTGGAAGACACTCTCAGAGACACCTTGACCAAACTGGATAACCATCCCTTGCCCTTAAAATCTGGGGAAAGCCACTCTTTTCAAGAATTACGGGAGACCCTGTTTAGTGACTATGTGGATCGGGCCGACGGTGTCACCTCTGAGGAGACCGCGGTGTTGAACGAGTTCTTTAGTTTGTCTTCCTTACAGAAGCCACTTTCGCAACGTTTGGCGACCCTGCATAAACAATGGCAGGAACAACAAGGACAAGAACAGTTGTCGAATACCAAGGTACCCTTCAACGAGACTCTCAGTATGAAGTGGCAGCCAGAGGAAATCATGCGTATTCAGCGGCAAATGATTCTCACATTACAACGCCGAATAGCGCGGCCTGTTGCTTTTTACATGTCGGTGTTCTTGAACACGTTCCAAGGAATGTTAACTCAACGTTTGCAGTTTGATCCAAGCCGGACGATTTCCTCATTGGAACAGGAGTATCACAAAGAAGGACAGTTATTTGACAAACTGGCGCAAGTTCCCCCTCAAGAACATGAACTGGTGAATAAAGACCAGTTGAGTCGCCTCGAACGCCGAAAGAAAGCCGCGGGAGTGGTAGCCAATTTGAAAAATGCGTGGGGTGCCATAGAGGGATTGCTTAAATAAACTCATCTGGTCTGTCATCTGTCATCTGTAGGGTGGATTAAGCGAAGTAATCTGTAGGGTGGATTAAGCGAAGCGTATCCACCAGAAAAGTCTACTCCACCAGAAAAGTCTACATGCTACCATTTGGTGGATACGCTTCGCTTAATCCACCCTACATTGGACCACAAATATTAAATTCGTTTGACATAGGCACTTGCCAGAACCAAAACCGTTCATATCACAACAACTATGGAAACACCATCGCCTAGAGAATGCCTATTAACTTTAGTGGTCACACCACCGAAAGATGCCCGTTTTCACTTAAGCATCACCAATCAGGGAAAATCCAAAATTGTCATCTCCGCTTCGGAAGCCAAAGTAAAGGTCTCTGGACTGGATCAAAATACCAGTCCAGATTCAGAACTTTGTCGGTGTATCCGCGACGAAATTGAAAAGCAACTGAGAAGTTTCTTGGATAAACATAGCAGTAAAATTGGCTATCTTCGTGTTCAAAAAAAAGGAATGCCCGTTGCCCCTAAAGGTCGAGAAACTATCGCCATCCCTATCGACCTAAGTCGCTTCTTACATTCTCCTTACTTTAAAATTCCAAATCGCTTTGGAGTCACCATCACGATTCAAGAAGCCACTAAAGAATTTACTCTGGAGTTGCCTCCACCGAAAAACGACCCTAAACCTAAACCACTTTTTCACGAGGATTTAAACATGATACTTTACGACGGTCCCAAACCTTGTTATATTGATCTCACCACTCACAATACCTTGAAACTACGTTTTAAGGATAGCGAAGCAGACTGGGTAAACCTGGCTAGTCAACCCCCGTCTCTCAAAGCCAAGGTGGAAGTCGAACTGGTTGACAATGGTCAGTTGGAAGCCAGTGTCAAAGAATCCGTCAAAACAGCTTTTAATACCGAGAAGATCACGGTAATCAAACAGCAGGGCGGTTGCGTAATTCAGTTCCAACCACAGAGACTCAACGAAGCACTGTTAACCAAAGACGTGGAGATAAACCTCAAAGTGCGGTTTATCCATCAGGAACAGCCCAACAAGTCACTGACTGGCGAGGTCCCTGTCATCTTGCAACGCCCGGCTTTTATTGGCCATGCCGCGTTAGACTTTGGCACCACCAATTCCGCCGTGGTTTATCACAACCGTCAAGGTGAAATGGCTAATTTTCCAAAACGCGCCTTTTCGCCTCCCCAATTACGTGCTTTACAAACTACTTTGGAATGGTTAATAACTACTCTCAAAAGTGACTCACTCAAGCAACCCAAACAGCGTCCCCTCGAAGACCGTATGTTGGAATTGGCGCAACCACTCTGGGCCGCTGAAGGTCTCCGAGAAGTGAACACGTTAGATGACATTCGTGGGTCTCTGCGTGATGAACGTCGCGTCGCAAAAGCGAATCAGTTGCGGGTAAAACTGCTAGTCGCCTGGGGGAACCTCGCCTATTCCCAGTTTCGGCGCGACCATCCAGAATTGGCCAAGGTACTGGCCAAATACTATGATCAGTGTCTTAACCAAATCATTGACATCGACATTCAGGAAGATGCGAAAATGTTCTTACCAGCCCTCGAACCCGGCAAATCCGGCAAAGGTAAAGATGGTCGGATTTCTTCCACGGTCTTGATGGAAGAATTGCGGACCCAGCCGGAAAAGGAGAAACATCCCTATCCCCCCATAGATGCCTTTAAATCGGTCGTTCAGATGGGGACTCTCATAGAAGAATCCATGAAAGACACGGCCGTGGGGAAACTCTCCATAGAAAACTTGCCTCATCGCAACTGGCGGGAACTTCACAACCTCTACGTGACGGGTGGCAAACGTTGGTTGGGACAATCCAAAGAGTGGGCCTATTTCATTGGCAAACAACCACCGCAGAAGGTGTTTGAAGACAATTACGATGCGATTTGCACCGCCACCATCAAACACTTGTTGGCACAGACAGAGAAACATATTGGGGCCAGTTCCCATTTGCAAGAATTGGTCGTCACTTACCCGGCCAACTTTTCACAATCGCGTCGGCAACGCTTGAAAGAGATGGTTGCGTCCTTGGGGATTCAGAAAAAGGTGGATATGGGATTTGATGAAGCCACCGCGGGCGCGTTGTATTATGTGTGGCGAGAGTTGTTCACCGACCTGTTTGCCGGGATCGATGGTTTTCTCGCCCGTAGCCATCTTCGTCAAGAAGGGGACCGTACCATTTACTACCAAAACCTCCTGCTTTACGATATGGGGGGAGGCACCACTGATATTGCTTTATTGGAAATTGGCGTGGAAGAATTGAGAAACCTTCCCAAGTGTCCGCCGGCGGCCAAACGTGGACGTTATTTTGTGATACGGCCGAAACTCCTGGGTCTCACGGGCAACGATAATTTTGCCGGCGATAACGTGACCTTAGCGGTATTTCGCATTCTGAAATGCAAATTGGCCATACGGGTGGCGGACCTGTTACTTCAACGTTTCTATGAGGAAAAGAAGGATGACAAGGGTTTTCAGGTTTCCATGGAGATTAAGGAAGAACTGAAAAAATACCACGAGTGGAAAGAGAAACAGACCCAAGAACCGGCAGAGAATGATGACACTCTGTCTCCTTTGGAACTTTGGCTGAGACAGGCCGGTGCCGGTCGTAGCTACCACCATGACGAATTCCGCTGGCGCCGGCTGATTGATTTGTTGGTTCCCACCGATTTTCACAACGACCCCAAACGACAATCGGCCTTCTTTGAGTTGTGGAAGGAAGCCCAAGACATCAAAGAACATTTAAGCCGTTTGCCTAAAAAAGACCAAATGCGGAGACGGCTGGCCAACGACGACCGCCTCTTACCGGCCTTAAAATTGTCGGGTCTCAACTTCTCTGTAGAAGACCAAAACACGCTGGTTCGCGGACTGGAGGTGTTGGAAAGCGAGATGGAGAGGGTGGTGGAACAAGACATTGAAAACACGTTTATCCAAGCCCGCGAGTTGTGTGTGGGACAACGAGATAAACTCGAAAAGGTAGGCGACCAAGAGAAACTCTCTTCAGAATTGTTTGTCAAACACTACATAGACCGGGTCATTTTGGCCGGCAGTAGTTCACAACTGCGTCTGGTACGGGAAGTCAAGCCAAAAGAAATTTTGGGCCAGGAATTTGTCCCATCGATGGGAGAATCGGGCCGATCAAAATTGCCGGCGCCCTTTAAGTATGACGATTATAACTTGGTGTTTGAACCCAATGAAGCCAAATTAGCGGTGGTGCGGGGGGCTTGTTTGGCCTATCAGTTTGGCGAACATGGTAAGGTGGCGCCTGATGATCCTGAGATTCACAAACTCCTGAGAGATGAAGATAACACGCTACTGGATTTTAAAATAGACAACCTCCGCAATCATGTGCCGTTCACCTTGGTTTATCCGAGGGATCCCAGCGTCGGAAAACTCTTTGAAGCAGGGGAACCCCTACCGTTTGAACGCCAGGGAAAAAAGGTAGCCCGTAACTTTGTGCCCAGAGTGGGAACGCTTACTTGTTATCGCGTGGAAAACCTCAGTCAAAAAGATGGTCCCTTTTACGATGAATTTGACATCGAGGCTAAAATTAACCAGCTTGCCCAGGACCGCTTTAATTGGGATAAGTCCACGGACCCGGAGAAGATTGAGGCGTTTGCCAAAGCCTGTCGCTATTACGTGGAGTTTGATGTGGAACGTAACTTACAGTGTTGGGTGTACACGAATCCGGACGGTAACTCGGATGACCGAGTGATTAACCAAACCGCCTCCCTCCTGTTAGGCAAACACAAAGCGGCGGAAGTTGTAGAAGTGTTATGTGAACAAACGGGGGAAGAGTGGGTTTGGAAATCGGACCTCCCAGAACGCTTGACTTGTGACTTGAATGACCTGAGTGGAAAAGGCGGGAAGGTAGAGTTTGAGAACTTTTCGCCGACAACTGCGAAATTGACAGGAAAAGTCGTGGGAATGCGAAAAACGTTCTCATTTCGGGCGCCTGCGCCTACCGCCTCCCAGGCAACGCAATTATTACTGTGGGAAGTGTCACTGCCTCCCGATTACAAGGTCAAAAGTCGCGAGATTGCCGAGTTGAGATTTACTTTGGAACGGTTGCCAATAGACCACAAAGTGGTTTTGAAATACTCGTTGTATGACCCCGATTTTGAGAGTGAGAAGGACAATCATGAAGTTCCACCGCGTCCTACGGAACCTAGGGGAACCGAACGGGTTAATCCGTTTAGTGGGAGGGAATGAACTGTGGATGATACCCTCACCCCCGGCCCCTCTCCCAGAGGGAGAGGGGGGAAAACCACGAGTGCCGCCTTTCTCCCCTCTCCCTCTGGGAGAGGGGCCGGGGGTGAGGGCAACTCTCAGATTAAGCTGCGCTTTGGACTCCTGGTCTCAGGTTTTTTTACAAACTAAACTGATTGGTACCACATTATGTCTAATCAACTTTTGGAATTTCAAGAAATTTTAACCAACTGGATGGCATCCATTTTACCACAACTGTCAGCCGACCCCATAGCGGTTTCGAAAATCAAAAGTGGTGCAAAACTGCTGATAGAGGGTATTTCGGTGGCTATGCCCCATTTCTGTGAGGAACCGGACAACTTCAAGAAATGTTGTCAGGACCAGTTACGATTGGTAAAACTGGCGGAACAATGGGAAGGTGAAGGTCCTAACCCCTTCCTGGGACAAATCAAACAACGGTTACTAACGTCTTTGACGAAAGCGGCAAGTTTAGAGGCACCGATACCCTCACCTCCTCTTTCCGCCACGGCCCCAGACGAGGTAGCCAATTGCACATCTCCAGTGATGCCTAAACCTGTGATAGAAAATCAGGGTGCTGTGACATTACCAGAACCCGTGATTGCCAAAGAGAGTGAGTCTAAACAGTCGGTGGAAAATGATTCTTCCTCACCACTTCCATTGGTCCCGGTCTCGTCCCCCAAAATCAAGACCGCCACAGCCGATAAGAAGACCAAAGATAAATCCAAAAAATCCGAACCGGTTTGGAGTCGTTCCCAACGGTCAGAGGAGGAATATCGGAACTATTGCTGGGAATTGGCAACCTATTCGGATTCCTACTCCAAAAAACTCAAGGACAAAATCAAGAATTGGGACCAAGCCCCGTCGGTTCTTCCACGTCCAGGGGATGTGGTCATCCACGGCACCCTCTTCAACGGAGGTGAAGGGTTTCCACCGGTTTGGATAGGTCCCAGCAAGGGAATTGCCGGTTTTGCTGAATTTATGACCAAAGTTCTTCCGCAATTTAGTAGCGATGGACATATTTGGTTATCTTTTGCGGAATTATCGGATGATTATACCGCTTACTACTTTGAACCAAAGGTTGCCAACGAATTTGCGATGACCATCCCGCCAAGGTATATGAATCATGAAGGCACTTTGGCTTTCTGGTGCCGTTGTCTGGACCTGTTAGGATGGGCTTGGTTGGCCCCCGATGCCGATTTTTTTGCCTATCCACAACACGAAACGTTAAGCCAAAATCGAGAGGCTATTTGTAACACTTTGTGGGAACTACATGCCAGATTCCAGTTTGAGTTGACCAAACCGGCGGTGCTTGAAAGCTATTATCTTGCCAAGGAACTCCACAAAGTTTATTCAACCTTTTATCGATTCCTGTTTCCTGAAGATTTACAAATCAGTCAATCACAGGTTGACCAACCCTTTTCCCGCCTCCAACAAGTTGCCAGCGAGGAAGTTAAAGTTTGGCAACAACTTTTGCAAATTGAGGAATTGCAACCCGCTGGTGTGTTAATCGACCCGGTCTCTTATCGCGATATAAAAGATCAGACCGACAACTCATCACGGATTGCCAGTGACAGCCCCTTTTTACAGGGAGTGGGACGGTCAATTGAGAAAAGTCAGGTGTTATACTGGTTACAACCGGTTTGGAAATTAAACGGGTTTCCTTCTGATTCCAGGTTCACTAGGGATTTAAAAGGTAGCGTACTCTATTGCAACTGAGGATTAAGTAACTATGTCAAATCCTGTGTCTCTTCCGATTCCTATTCTTATCACCCTCTTGGGTCCTAGTGGCGTGGGAAAATCTTACTACCTATTCTCATTGGGTTTGGCTTTGCGCCGGTATCTGGTTAACCATCCTCCACTAAGGGAACAGTGGCAGGTGCAAGAACTTGGTGAGAGTTATTGGGAACAACTTGAACGCTGGGAAACACAACAGAATAACCAGGGTACCTTGGAAAAAACTGGTCGAGAAGTGGTGTCGCCCTTTTGGTTTGACATTGAACAAACTGAATCCAAACATCGGTATCGTGTTTTTCTGATAGAGATGGCGACGGAGGAGATGGTAAATGGCGTGTTTCAACCCGCCGCTGGTCCTTTCACCCCGTGGAGTTATCTTCGCCAACTCTATTCTACAAGCAGTGCTAACACCTTGTTGATGTTCGATTCCAAAGCCATTCAAGAATCCCGTTTTACGGATGCAGAACGCGCCAGTTTGAAACAGATAGAAGGTTTTTTGCAAACCCGTCCGCCCGTTAAACCGGCGATGGTGAGTGTTTGCTTAATGAAAGCCGAAGGCTTGGAGGAGGTTCACGAAAGACTGCTATCCAAACGAAAAGAGATGGAACAGTCCCTAAAAAAATCAGGTGACACCCTGTTAGGGGATATTCTTGACGATACCCAGTATCGTCAGGAAAGTGTCAAAGGACGTTTTGATAATAACGCCCATACGGTAGAAATCGTGTTTTTACTCAAGAACTACGAAGAAGACCGTCTTCGCTATTATTCTATTTCGTCTGTGGGTCTGCAACTGGATAAGGAGATAGATAAGGAAATCTTCAATAAGTCCAGATGTTTTGTGGCTTATAACTTGTTTAAGCCCATTCTGGATATATTAGAGGTTGTAGAACAGCATTTTAAGCAAGCAGAAGAAACCAAAAACAGGGGTATTCGGATGATATTCAAATCGCAACCTCCCCAAGAGGAATATTGTAAAACTTTGGTTGACCAAATTCAGAAAATCCAGGCTGAACAAGCGCGTTTTTTAGAGGGCCAGGCCAACTCTCTGAATGAGAGGGAAAACAAGCTGAAAGTAGCTGAGGAACACAATAAAAGTGAAGCTAGTCGGTTGGCGGAGGCCAGAGGGAAAATCGCCGAACGTAATGCCGAATTGCAACAGGTGATTGACAAAAAAGCGAAGAAATATCAACAATTTGAACAACTGTTGATGGAGAAAGACAAAGAAAAACGCAAGTTGGCGGAAGGGTTGATGGAAGAATTGAAAAAAGCCAATTCTTTCTGGCGACCACTGAGATGGATAGGAGGATGCCTACTGTCATTATTCTGTCTCAGTGCGATAGGCACCTACTTCTATCTTGCCGATAACCAACTAGAGATGCTATGCGTCGGTTCCGCAAGTCAGCCGTTAGATTGTCAATTGCCTAATCTGATAACTGTTCCAAAATCTCCAGTGAACTTTAAGCTATCTCCTGTTATCTCCATGCCTAATTGGCTTACCTTTGAGAAACAAAGTTTGAAATTAAGTGATACTCCATTTTCTCCAGGGGAACTTAGGTTAACGTTCTCGGTGACAAACGACAAAGGGGGAGGTCTATTTATTTTAGATACTTCCGCTACTCTATGGAAAGGGCGCAATGTGTTTGGGGTGGTGGGCATGGGAAAAGAATTAAGGGTAGAAGTTTGGGTAGTGTTGTACAAGTAATGGTATAGCGGTTTTGGAGTACGGAATTAATTCCGTTGGAGTACGGAATTAATTCCGTTGGAGTACGGAATTAATTCCGTTGGAGTACGGAATTGATTCCGTTGGAGTACGGAATTAATTCCGTACTCCAAAACCCATAACCATTACCTTTGCAACACTACCGAAGTTCGTATCTTAGTTAAGTAGATAATGCCAGTGGCAACACTCTCAAAGTATAGTAGGGTGGGCAACGCGGTTTACCGTTACCCACCTATTTCACCACCTAAATGGTGGGCAACAAAAAGACGTTGCCCACCCTACTTGGCTAGAGGCTTCAGCCGGGGGCCGTTCCCACCGGCTGAAGCCTCTAGTCCACCAATGTTTTGTTACCTCCTCCTCACTAGCAAACTCGTCACCTGTCCCGCATTCAAACGCCGCACCACTTGCCAAGTGGAAGGTAAAAATGTCGGTTCCCCTAACTGCCGTTCCATTTCTATATAAACCATGGCTTCAGGAGACAACCAGCCTTGTTCCTCTAGTAAAGTACAACAAAGTGGTAATAAATTATATCCAAATGGCGGGTCTAAAAAGACTATCTCAAAGGGAGTTGGGGGACGTTTCAAGAAGACCAACGCATCAGTATGAATCACCTTCACTTGACTCGCCCCAAACGTCAAAATGTGTTGATGTAACGTCTGAACTATCTCGCGGTCTTTCTCTACCAACACCACCTCTCGCGCCCCCCGCGACGCGGCTTCCAGACCCAATGCGCCAGAACCGGCAAACAGGTCTAAACAACGACGGCCGGGGAGGTCAACCGTCAACCAATTAAATAACGTTTCACGAACCCGATCTGGGGTGGGACGTAACCCTGGTTTATCGGGAACCAGTAATTTACGACCACGCCATTGACCGGCAATAATGCGGATTTTGCCTAGCATGGGAAATGAAAAAGGAATTGATTAAGGTTGCAAAGCTGCGCTTTGGACTCCTGGTGAATTCTTGTGATTGTTGGAGTTATCCTTGAGACGCATAAAAGTCTCGTACCCATTCTGTCAACCGATGTGCTTCAATTGCCCCTTGTAACCCTTGCATCAGTTTCTGATAATAATGCAAATTATGCAAAGTGTTCAAATGCGCCCCCAGAATTTCTCTGGATTTATCCAAATAATGTAAATAGGCACGGCTGTAATGTTGACAGGTGTAGCAATCACAGTTGGGATCCAACGGTCCAGTGTCTTGACGATAACCACTGTTGCGAATCCGCACGACGCCTTGACTGGTGAATAAATGACCATTGCGGGCATTGCGGGTGGGCATGACGCAATCAAACATATCAATCCCTCGTTGCACGGCTTCTACAATGTCCGAAGGGGTACCTACCCCCATGAGGTAACGCGGTTTATCGGCAGGCATTTGGGGGGCGATAGTGGTTAAAATGTGTAACATTTCCTCCTTGGGTTCTCCCACGGATAATCCTCCTAAAGCATAGCCATCAAAGCCGATTTCAACTAAACCTGCTAAGGAAAATTGTCGTAATGATTCATACATCCCCCCTTGCACAATTCCAAATAATGCGGCAGAATTATCGCCGTGGGCCAGTTTAGAACGGGCCGCCCACCGTAAAGACAATTCCATCGATTCACGGGCCTGAGATTCCGTGGCTGGATAGGGGGTGCATTCGTCAAATATCATGACAATATCGGCCCCCAAGGCGCGTTGCGTGGCCATCGATTCTTCGGGCCCTAAAAAAATTTTTTGGCCATCGATGGGGGAACGAAAAATGACGCCTGCTTCGGTAATTTTGCGGATCTCGCCTAAACTAAATACTTGAAATCCCCCTGAATCGGTCAAAATTGGCCCAGCCCAGTGCATGAAATTATGTAAACTACCGTGGGCCGCAATGACATGGGTGCCAGGACGTAACATCAGATGAAAGGTATTGCCTAAAATAATTTGGGCCCCCGTAGCCCGCACTTCATCTGGGGTCATGGCTTTGATAGTCGCATAAGTGCCCACAGGCATAAAGGCAGGGGTATCAATAAGGCCGCGAGATAAATGGATTTGGGCACGCCGGGCGTGGCCTTCAGTGGCTAAGAGTTCAAAACGCATAATAAATGAGACTGGACTTTTGAATGGAGTATAACTATATTACACTTGAAGTTAAAAATTTAGTTCGTGACTTACAAAATTAAGGTTAATCGAGTGAAAATCCCCCTTTTTCCTTCTCAACTGATAGACAAATTTAATCGAAAAGTCACTTACTTGCGCATTTCAGTGACCGATCGTTGTGACTTTCGCTGCATTTACTGCATGGGCGAAAACATGACTTTTCTACCACGCGCCCAATTGTTGACTTTAGAAGAACTCGAATGGGTCGCCCGCGCTTTTGTGGAATTGGGTGTAACCAAAATTCGCATCACTGGTGGCGAACCCTTGTTGCGCAAAAATGTCTTACAATTATTTCAAGCCTTGGGTAAAATGGAGGGCTTAAAAGAATTGGTGATGACCACCAATGGATCACAATTGGAAAAAATGGCTAAACCCTTGCAAGAAGCGGGTATCAAACGAATCAATATTAGTTTGGACAGCCTTAAACCGGACCGGTTCCAAAAAATTTCTCGTGTTGGTCAACTGGACAAGGTATTACGAGGCATTGAAGCGGCTATTCAAACAGGATTTAAGCGCGTCAAACTCAATTCAGTCATTATCAAAAATCGTAACCATGACGAGATTATAGACTTAGTGAAGTTTGCCATTGCCAGAGACATTGAC
Source organism: Thiotrichaceae bacterium (assembly GCA_011391085.1). GTDB lineage: Bacteria > Pseudomonadota > Gammaproteobacteria > Beggiatoales > Beggiatoaceae > JAABRD01. The sequence continues at coordinate 47,766 of JAABRD010000031.1, forward strand.
ATCAGTTTTATTGAAGAAATGCCTTTGGGAGTGCTGGAAAATCGTGACCGTAGCGAGGCTTTTTATTCTAATCAACAGATTCGTCAAGACCTTCAACAAGTCTTTCTGTTGATACCTTCTACAGAAACCACGGGGGGACCCTCTAAATATTACCAAGTCGCCCACACTCACACTCGCGTTGGTTTTATTTCACCACACAGTCATAATTTTTGCGACACCTGTAATCGCGTCCGCTTGACCCCAGATGGTCACTTACTATTGTGTTTAGGACAAGAACATTCAGTGGACTTGCGACGGGTGATCCGGGCTTATCCGGGGGAGATGGACCGACTTAAACAAACGATTATTACCGCCATGGAACACAAGCCCAAAAGTCACGAATTTGAAATCACCAGGCCACCGCAGATTTTGCGATATATGAATGTGACTGGCGGTTAATCTCATTTCAGGAGTCCAAGCCAAAGCTTTGTCGGTTGCCTGGCAAAGTTGCGCTTTGGACTCCAGCACTACACAGCCCCACGGAGTCCAAAGCGTTAGCTTTGATGAGAATATTATGCTAGAAGAGGACAAACAAATGGAATCAGCTTCGCCTTTAGACAACAAGGCCAATATGCTATTTATCTCTATCGGCGGCTTTTTCATTGCCAATGCCATCATTGCCGAGTTTATTGGCGTCAAAGTGTTTTCGCTAGAAAAAACCCTGGGGTATGAACCTCTCAACTATCCTCTATTTGGTGCAGAAACCGTCATTTCTTTGAACCTAACCGCAGGGGCTTTACTTTGGCCCTTAGAATTTGCCATTAGCGACATCATCAATGAATATTTTGGCCGCCGTGGCGTTAAAGTGTTGACCTACATTACCATTATATTTGTCACTTACGCCTTCCTGATGGTGTTTTCGACCATGCAGTTGACTCCCACCGAATATTGGATCACACGAAACACCGCAGAATATGGACCTGTCAATATGGAGGCCGCATTCAATACGATTTTTGGACAGGGACTGTGGATTATTATTGGTTCTCTAGTCGCCTTCTTCATTGGACAATTAGTCGATGTCACTATCTTTTACCAAGTGAAAAAATATACGGGAGAGAAATATCTATGGTTACGCACCACCGGTTCCACCTTGGTTTCTCAATTCGTGGACAGTTTCGTCGTGTTACTCATTTCTTTTTACTTTAATCCTGCCACCCAATGGGGATTCTATACCGTCATGATGTTGGGTGTGGTAAAATACTTTTACAAGTTCATCATGGCCATTCTATTAACTCCCTTGATTTATTTCTTGCACAATGTGATTGACGACTACTTGGGAGAGTCGTTGGCCAAGGAGATGAAAAAAAATGCGATGCGACGGAAGTAAAATGAATAATGGATAATGGATAATGAATAATGGGGACCGGCCTGACAGTTTTAGCAAACTTTTTCTTCTGGGGCGCAATAAGAATTATTGCGCCGCCGTCACGCGGGCGCACCGCGCAATAATTCTTATTGCGTTCCAGAGGATATGTAGCGGTAGCATCAGAGTTTATTCATTATTCATTATTTATTATTCATTAACAAAAATGAAACATCCAGCCCTCTTAGCCCTTGCCGACGGTACCCTTTTCCATGGTCAATCCATCGGCGTTGCCAGTGTCAGTGTGGGAGAAGTCGTCTTCAACACTTCTATCACTGGCTATCAAGAAATACTGACCGATCCCTCTTATTACAAACAAATCGTCACTCTAACTTATCCCCATATTGGCAATGTTGGCACCAATCCAGAAGACGAAGAATCTGGACGAGTCTATGCCGCGGGACTGGTCATTCGTGACCTCCCCCTCATGGAAAGTAACTGGCGGTCCAAAGAATCTTTGGAAGACTATTTACAACGGTGCAACGTGGTGGCGATTACAGGTATTGACACGCGCCGTCTCACCCGCTTATTACGTGAAAAAGGCGCCCAAAATGGTTGCCTGGTGGCCGGCGAAAATATTGACATTCCAGCCGCTATTTCCGCCGCGAAGAACTTCCCTGGACTCAAAGGTATGGACTTAGCCAAAGAAGTCACCACTAGCCAACCTTATGTTTGGGAAGAGGGACTCTGGCGACTTAACCCCCCCGTCACTCCCCAATGGAAAGTGTTTGCCTACGATTATGGCATCAAAAGAAATATTCTACGCATGTTAGTCCATCACGGTTGCCAAGTCACCGTCATCCCTGCCAAGATGCCAGCCAGTGACATATTAGCCCAACAACCTGACGGCGTCTTCCTGTCCAATGGCCCTGGCGACCCCGAACCTTGTGACTATGCCATTGCCACCATTCAAGAAATTGTCAACGCCGGCGTGCCTACTTTTGGTATTTGTTTAGGACACCAATTGTTAGGATTGGCCAGTGGTGCGAAAACCAGCAAAATGAAATTTGGTCATCACGGCGCCAATCATCCCGTCCAAGATTTAAGCACCGGCTGGGTGATGATTACTAGCCAAAATCACGGCTTTGCAGTAAATGAAGCGACTTTGCCACCGACCTTACAAGCCACTCATCGTTCCCTGTTTGACCGTTCTCTACAAGGAATAAAACGTCTCGACCAACCCGCTTTTAGCTTTCAAGGACACCCTGAAGCCAGTCCCGGTCCGCACGATATTTCATCGTTATTTCAACAATTTATAGAATTGATGGAGGAACGGGTTGGCAGTTGATAGAAAAGGTGCTATAATTTGCTTATACCGAACCTAAAACCAAAATGATTTTCTCCTTATTCATGTTACCGTAGGGAATGCCAGAAGGTGAAGCACTGGTGGACTAGAGGCTTCAGCCGGTGAGGTGCCGGTGGACTAGAGGCTTCAGCCGGGGGGACTCGCGATTTCAATTATGTTCCACGCCCTCCGGCTAAAGCCTCTAGTCCACCAATGCCACCGGCTAAAGCCTCTAGTCCACCAATGCCACCGGCTAAAGCCTCTAGTCCACCAATGCCACCGGCTAAAGCCTCTAGTCCACCAATGCCACCGGCTAAAGCCTCTAGTCCACCAATGCCACCGGCTAAAGCCTCTAGTCCACCAATGTCACCGGCTAAAGCCTCTAGTCCACCAATGTCACCGGCTAAAGCCTCTAGTCCAGCAGCGCATTTTTGGAATAGGTTCAAAATTTTGACGACCTTTTTTTGAGAATTGCCAATTCTCACTCACATTCTTCTTCAATGGCCCCACGATTTAGATGACCGAATCTTATGAAAAAGCACACCAAATTTTCCATTGCCCTAGTCGGTTCCACTCTCCTTGGCAGTAGTTCAACGACCTTAGCAGACAATCCTTTTACCCCCAAATCACCACCGGCCAATGACTCCTTTCTTAGCAAACTCGGCAGCCACTCGGCAGACTTGATGATAGCCCGTTCAACCTTAACTTACAATCAGGGATTTCGAGACATTCGGGCTGGTGCAAGTGCCGGTACGCCACCCACATCAACAGGTGAAACTTCACCACCTACACCCGACGCCAAAGCCAGTGCTACCCCTCCACCTACAACCGGCACAGAAACGCCAGACCCTGGCACCTCTCCTCCAGAAACTTCGGCCAGTGGAACAATCGGCACCGAACAACCTTCTACCGGAGAAACGGGTACCTCTCCCACCACCACGGCCAGCGGAGGTCCTCCAGTGATGAGTACCCTGGGATTTGCCGGCTTGAAAGAACGTTATGCCGTAGGTGAGACCGTCAACGTTGTTGCCACTCTCTCCCCCGAATCCCAGAATGCCACTGGTAAAGTCGATTTATGGGTAGCCATCACCATTCCCAATGTTCCAGATTTCATCTTCTTCACTGGAACTGCCGAACAACCCCAATTTAGTGTCCAACCTCAACCCTTCCTCCGTGGCGTGAGTGTGACTGACAGCAGTCACCCCATCTTAATTTTTCCCGTCCCCCCCGGCATAGGTGGCACCTACACTTTCTATGCTCTGCTAGTAGAAAAAGGGAAGAATCCGTTGGAAGGACTTATGTATAATCGATCCAATTTGCCGAGTCAGGTGACGACGTTGGATAATTAATAGTGAGAACGCAACGGCACAACAGAAACTCAGTTTCTTTAAGAAACTGAGTTTCTTACCACCTCTTGCGTAAGATGAATGAGAAAAATTTGACAACTTTTTGAAAGTTGTCAAATCACACCCACATTTCAGGACTACCAAAACTCCAAATCAAAAGGAGACTCTCTTATGACGACAGCTTACGCATTTTGGAATAACAAAGGTGGCGTTGGCAAAAGTTTTTTATGCTTTGTGGCCGCTTGTGAATATGCCTATCAACATCCTCACACGGATGTTTACATACTGGATTTGTGTCCCCAGGCAAACGTGTCAGAAATTTTGCTAGGTGGATATTCTAACCATCCTAATGGTAAGATGCCCATTGACTCACTGACTAGAAAAACCCCAAGGGCAACGGTAGCAGGCTACCTGGAGGCCCGTCTCAATTCCCCCTTCCGGATGATTGACGACATCACCCCCTTTTTATGTCATCCGCAACAGTTCAATACCCATCTCCCACCCAATCTCAAGTTAGTGTGTGGTGATAACCTGCTAGAAATACTGGCGGAAGCCATTCGTCAAACCTCCCAACTGGCTATTCCGATAGACGCCTGGAAACAAGTTTTAACTTGGCTTAAAGACTTGATGGGCGCCCTTTGTGAAACCAGTGGCGACCGCGATACCCTCTTCCTGTTAGACTGCAATCCCAGCTTTTCTGTCTATACTCAACTGGCCCTGGTTGCTTCTGACTACTTAGTCGTTCCCTTTACTGCCGACGACAGTTCTTTACGAGGTGTGGAAAATTTAGTGGCCTTACTCTATGGAATTGGCGATTCGCGCACAACCATGTACGCCCGTATCAATTTTGCCAAACGCGCCAAAGAAGAGAATGTCAATGTACCCAAACTGCATACCTTTGTCAGTAACCGGGCAACGATGTTCAAGAAAAAACCGAGTGCCGCGTTTGCCGCCATGAGTAAAGAAATTAAACAGAGGATGGATGATATTCACCGTACCCATAGAACCGTGTTTTCCAATCCCAAAACCGTTCCTAGTCAAAACTTTATTGATATTCCAGATTACCATAATGCCTGTGTTGTTGCCACTACCACCGGCACTCCGTTACGGCACCTCAAAGCGGGTCCTCACACTATTTTTGCAGAACGAGTTCAAATTAATCAAACTCCCCTAGACAACTATCGCAAGGCTTTGACAGAGTTTGTATCCTGCTTATAGAAAGGAGATAATCCGATGCCCTCCCCAGCCGCAACCAAATATTTTCAGGACCTCCAAAAAGCCAAAATCCTTAGAGAATTAGCCAATGATAAACGTTTAAAATCGGATTCTCTACGCAAAGAAGTCTGTCGCCACGCCTCTTTGGCGGCTTATGTTGCGGCATGGGATGCCTATGTCAATAACCTAGTGAGAATTTTTTTTGAAGTCACCTCTGACTCTTCGGTGACCAAATTTCAGGCGTTGCATCAGATGGCTAAAAAAATTACTGACCAAGCCCTCGACAAATTTAATACACCTAATTGGGAAAATACCAGAAACTTACTGCTTCAATATACTGGCTATGACCCTAGCAACGATTGGAATTGGCCAGGATATAATAGTATACAAGTCAAAGAACGACTTAACCAAATTTTAAAAGTACGTCACAGTTTTGCCCACGGCTTTGCTATTCCAGCCTACTCATGGACACAGTCCACCAGCACTGGAAATACCGAGTTAACTGACTTAGCATTGGGTGAAAATGACAGCTTTTTTGAAAATCTCGTGATTAAAACGGACAATGGCATGAAACAACACATTAGTACAACTTACGGAGTGTGACTCTCATTTGGTAGGCACTCATCCTCAAAAACCACTCCCATGCCCACCCTCACCCTCATTTACAGCACCCGTCATCCCGACCCCACTTTTCGCCACCATCTTCAAGACACTTGCGGTCTTCCTGACGTGGAAATTCTGGCCTACACCAACCCTGGTCAAGATTCCCTCAGTACCCTTTATAATCGCGGACTTGCGGTGGCCAGTCATTCTATTGTGGTCTTCCTCCATGACGACCTTCGTTTTGAAACCCCCAACTGGGGACCTCTCCTCCTCCAACATTTTCAACATTCCAATTTTGGCATTTTGGGAATCGCAGGCACCACTGAGTTACCTCAATCCGGTCAATGGTGGCAACCTCCTCTCACCACTTTGGGTATCGTCAAACATCAGTCCCAACAACAGGTTTGGACCTCCAAATACTCCGGCGATTTTCAACACCATATCCTCCCCGCTGTTTGTGTTGATGGCGTCTTCATGGCGGTCAATAAAAACCTCCTCCAAGAAAATTTCAATGAACAACTCCCAGGTTTTCATTTTTATGATGTTGACTTTTGTCTGAACAACCATCTGGCGGGAGTGAAAGTAGGCGTTATCTTCAATCTCTCCATTCTGCATAAATCCATCGGTCAACCCACCGCCGCTTGGGAACAGGCACGGTTACAATTTCTCACTTATCACCAGTATAACCTCCCCTGTGCTATTCAACCTGACCTTATTTTTGAAAATACTCTGGTGCCACTCAATCGTTACCCTAAAGTCACCGTGATTATTCTCCACAAGTCCAAGAACACGCTACTATTTAACTGTCTCAACTCCTTTGCAGAAATCTGTCGCTATCCGCACTATGAGATTCTCATTGCCGATACCGGTTCGACTCCATTAGAATTAGAAGAAATTTATCAACTGGTACACACTTCCACCCTCCAAATAAAAGTGATAGAATTTGACCAATACCACTTTGGTCAGATTAACAATACCGTCGTGTTTCAACATACCGACGCCAGCAGTGACTTGCTTCTCTTCTGTAACAACGACATTGAATTGATTAACGACGCCCTGACTCGAATGGTGAAAGTTTATCTTGACCATCCAAACCAATGTGGTACAATTGGATGTCGCCTCCACTTTGCCGATAACAAAATTCAACATGCAGGGATTCACTTGACGTTTAACCCATTGCAACCTCTGCAAATTGGACACCGCGGTTATCAATCCGATTACCAGTATTCGAACGCAGGCGTCGAGGCCGGTGTGATAGGTTCCACCGCGGCTTTTTTACTGATGGAAAGGTCACTGTTTGAACAAATTGGAGGCTTTAACACCGCTTACACCGAATGTTTAGAAGATGTGGAACTGAATCTAACTTGCTTACAACACCAGCGGATTAACTATCTTGTCAATGATGCCGTCTGTTATCATTTTGAATCGCAGACTCGTACTCAAAAGGGAGTTATGACAAAAGATGGAGAACGGTTAAAACAATTTTTGCAGAAAGTTCGTTATTCTGCCGGACTAGAGGCTTTAGCCGGTGACTGGGGCACGTTTTCCGGCTAAAGCCTCTAGTCCACCCGTAAGTTGATTCTGCTGGACTAGAGGCTTCAGCCGGTGGCAGGGGCACGTTTTCCGGCTGAAGCCTCTAGTCCACCCATATTTTTTTCGCAATCATTCATTGCTAAATACAAACACCTATGTCCAACCTACTCATTCAAACCTACTATCAACAACTCGACGACCTCCTCCGCTTCGGTGGCGCTACCCATGAAACGGCCCTGCGGAATCCCTTTTTTACTCTTCTCGATGCGTATTGTCGTCAGAAGCAATTGCGTTTAGTTCCAGAATTGGCTTTAAAAACGGCAAAGGGGGCGTTAGTGCGGCCCGATGGGACAGTGCGTGACCTGTTGCAACAAGATTGGGGCTACTGGGAAAGTAAAGATGAGGATGACGATTTGGCTGAGGAGATTCGGAAAAAATTTGCCAAGGGTTATCCACAAAGCAACATCTTGTTTGAAGATTCCCAAACCGCTATTTTGATTCGCGAAGGTCAAGAAATCATGCGGGTGAGGATGCGGGAGGCCGAGGCGTTAGATAAATTATTAATTGCTTTCGTCAGTTATGAACGTTCCGAAATTAAAGAATTTCGGCAAGCGATTGCGGCGTTTAAGGAACAGGTGCCGAAATTAGCCAGTGAGTTGCGTAAGTTCATTGATAGCGTGACCGCCCCCGCATTTCTGGCGGCACGGGATAAATTTTTAGCCCTCTGTCAGAAGTCAGTCAATCCCGATTTCACGGCAGAGAATGTCCGCGAGATGATGATTCAGCATCTCTTGACAGAGGAGATTTTTTTGACGATTTTTGAGGAGTCGCAATTTCATCGTGAAAATAATATTGCCAAAGAATTGCAACAGGTGGTGGAGACCTTTTTTGTGGGGGCAGTGAAGCGACGCACATTGGAAAATATGCGGCATTATTATCAAGTTATCAAAGCGCGGGCCGCCGAGATTGCGGACCATCACGAGAAGCAAAGTTTTCTTAAAGTGATTTACGAGGAGTTTTACAAAGCCTATAATCCCAAGGGTGCCGATCGGTTGGGAATTGTCTATACACCACAAGAAATCGTGCGCTTTATGATTGAGAGTACCGATTTTTTGCTACATAAACATTTTCGCCGGGTGTTGGCGGATCCGCAGGTGGAGATTTTGGACCCGGCGACGGGGACAGGGACGTTTATCAGTGAGTTGATTGAATATTTGCCACGTCATCAGTTGCTATATAAGTATCAGGAGGAGATTCATTGCAATGAAGTGGCGATTTTGCCTTATTATATTGCGAATCTGAATATTGAGTTCACTTATAAGCAGAAGATGGGGGAGTATGAGGAGTTTCGGCATATTTGTTTGATGGATACCTTGGATAACACCGCGATGTTGAATTATGCAGGGAAGCAAGCCCGGTTAGGGTTTTCGGGGGAGAATGCGGCGCGGATTTTGGGGCAGAATCAACGGGAGATTTCGGTCATCATTGGGAATCCCCCGTATAATGCCAATCAGCAGAATGAGAATGACAATAACAAGAATCGCGAGTATAAAGAGGTTGACAAGCGAATTAAGGAGACGTATGTGGCCCACAGTCGGGCGCAAAAGACCAAAGTGTATGATATGTATGCCCGCTTTTTGCGCTGGGCCAGTGATCGGGTCGCGCCCAATGGAATCGTGGCGTTTGTCACGAATAACTCGTTTATCAATGCCAAGACGTTTGATGGGTTTAGAAAGTGTGTTGCGGAGGAGTTCAATGAGATTTATATCATTGATTTGAAAGGTGATGCCCATACCAGTGGGGAACGTCGGAAGCAGGAAGCTGGGAATGTTTTTGATGACAAGATTCGGGTCGGGGTAGCGGTTTATTTCCTAGTACGTAAGGAGAATGCGTCAGGGTGTAAAATTTTTTACACCGCCGTGGCCGATTTTTTGACCGCAACCGAGAAGAAGGCGTTCTTGCATCAACAGAAATTTGCTGACTTGCGCTTTGACCACGTCATTCCGGATGCCAACCACAACTGGATTCAGTTGGTGGAGAACGATTTTAACAGTTTGTTGCCCTTGGTCAGTAAGGAAGTCAAGGCTGGGAAGAGTGAGGAGGCCGTGTTTGAGTTGTTTTCATTGGGGGTGGTGACTACACGGGATGAATGGGTTTATGATTTCGACAAGAAAAATCTAGCCGCCAAGGTTAAGTTTTTCTGCGAATTTTATGAACGGGAAAAAGTGAGATGGAAGACTGCCAAACAGGATGTGTCGGTCACTGATTTTGTTGACAGAACCATCAAATGGACCGCCGAATTGGAAACTCATCTGAAGAAAGGGTCGATGTTGCACTTCAACAAAAAGTGTATCGTCACTTCTTTGTACAGACCTTTTGTCAAACAACTTTTCTATTTCGATAGAATCATCACTCATAGGATTTATCAAAACGAAGACATTTTTGGTTTTAGAAACCAATATCAAAATTTGGTTATCTACTTTTCCGGTTTGTCCGCCTCAAAACCTTTTCAGTGTCTGGTGACAAACCAAATTACGGGACTTGACTTTTTGGAAAAAACACAGTGCCTCCCCCTCTATCGCTACGACCAAAACGGCGAACGACTAGATAACATCACAGATTGGGCGTTGCAACGGTTTAAAGACCACTATTCGTCAAACCTGACAAGTCTTGAAGACCTGTCAGGCTTAAAGAAACTCGACATTTTCCATTATGTCTATGCAGTCCTCCACTGCCCCACTTATCGGCAACGGTATGAAGTGAATTTAAAGCGCGACTTCCCGCGGATTCCCTTCTATCCCAATTTCTGGCAATGGGGGAAGTGGGGGAAGCGATTAATGGACTTGCATGTGAATTATGAGAAGGCCAAACCTTCTCCTTGGGTACGTCTTGACCATCCCACTGCCAAAACCGTTTCCCCCAAACCGAAATTGAAAGCTGACCCGCAGGCCGGGCAAATTATCATTGATGACCAGACCACCTTAACGCAGATTCCAACGATTGCCTGGGCTTATAAACTGGGCAATCGGAGTGCGTTGGACTGGATTTTAGACCAGTATAAGGAGAAGACGCCTAAAGATAAAACGATAGCGGCGAAGTTCCATACCTATCGATTTGCCAATTATAAGGAAGAGGTGATAGAATTGTTGCAACGGGTGGGGACGGTGAGTGTGGAGACGATGAAAATTGTGGAAGAGATGAAAGAGTAAAGTGTGGTAAACCAGAGGGTTTTGGATTAGTACCCCTTCGTGTACGGGAGGCAGGGGAGGTACAAGATTTCGGTGGACTAGAGGCTTCAGCCGGGGGCATGGCACCTTCATTCAAACCACCGGCTAAAGCCTCTAGTCCACCCATTCACCGGCTAAAGCCTCTAGTCCACCCATTCACCGGCTAAAGCCTCTAGTCCACCCATTCACCGGCTAAAGCCTCTAGTCCACCCATTCACTTTAATTCAAATTCCAAAACACAATATTATTTCATGACCGATTCCAAACCCATTGTTATTGAAATGCAAGACGTCCACAAATGGTACCAGCAATTTCACGTTCTGAAAAATATCAATCTCACTGTTTGTCAAGGAGAACACCTTGTCATCTGCGGCCCCTCGGGTTCTGGCAAATCTACCCTACTGCGTTGCCTGAATCGTCTGGAAAGTCATCAACAAGGGAAAATTATCGTGGTCGGAACAGAACTGACCGATAATGTAAAACATATAGATCGAATCCGTCGAGAAGTCGGCATGGTCTTTCAACAATTCAACCTTTTTCCCCATCTCACTGTCTTGGAAAACTGTTGTCTAGCGCCCATCTGGGTGCGCAAAATGCCAAAACGCAAGGCTGAGGAGTTGGCAATGAAATATTTGGAACGGGTTCATATTCCAGAACAAGCCCATAAGTACCCCGGTCAGTTATCGGGTGGTCAACAACAGCGCGTTGCGATTGCCCGCAGTCTCTGCATGAATCCTCAAATTATGCTGTTTGATGAACCCACTTCCGCCTTGGATCCGGAGATGATTAAGGAAGTGTTGGATGTGATGATTGAACTGGCCTTGGAGGGGATGACCATGTTGTGTGTCACCCATGAAATGGGATTTGCGAAAACGGTGGCAAATCGCATTATTTTCATGGATGGGGGAGAGATTATGGAAGAGAGTTCACCAGAGATTTTCTTCACGCAACCGCAAACAGAAAGGGCGAAACAGTTTTTGGGGCAGATTCTTTAAAAGGAGTCCAAAACACGTTTTGGACAACGTTAACCCGGAGTCCAAAACATCTATTGGACTCCTCCAAACTTTATTAAAATCAACATAATATGAAAACTATTCTCGTTATTGGCGGCGCCGGCTATATCGGTTCCCAAATGGTCAAATTGCTTCTGACCACAGGCTGTCACGTCGTCACGTTAGATAACCTTTCCCACGGTTATCGAGACGCGGTATTGGGAGGTGATTTTGTTTTGGGTGACTTGGCCAATCGTACCGAATTAGAACACTTATTTACTCGCTACACCTTTGCCGGTGTGATGCACTTTGCTTCTTTCATTGAAGTGGGCGAATCGGTGCGTGACCCTGGTAAATATTATCAAAACAATGTCGCCTGTACTTTAAACTTACTGGACACTATGGTTGCCCATGGTTGTCCGCCTTTTATTTTCTCCTCGACTGCGGCTATTTTTGGGGAACCTCAATATGTTCCCCTAGACGAAGCGCATCCCAAACAACCTATTAATCCGTATGGGCGTTCTAAGTGGATGATTGAACAAATTTTAACCGATTATGACCGGGCATACGGTTTAAAATCGACTTGTTTGCGCTATTTCAATGCCGCCGGGGCCGATCCGGAGGGACACCTTGGAGAACGTCATGACCCTGAAACGCATTTGATTCCGTTGGTTTTACAAGCGGCCAGTGGACGACGTTCGCAGATCACGGTGTTTGGGCAAGATTATGAAACACCTGATGGGACGTGCATTCGTGACTACATTCATGTGTACGATTTGTGTCAAGTCCATTTGTTAGCTTTAGAACAACTCTTGACAGGAAAACCTAGCGTGGTTTACAATCTAGGCAACGGTTCGGGTTTCTCGGTCAAACAAGTGATTGAGATGGCTAAAGAAGTCACGGGCCGAGACATTCCCGTGGTTCTGGGGCAACGGCGATCCGGCGACCCGGCCCGGTTAGTGGCCGACTCCACTTTGGCCCGGCAAGTGTTAGGATGGCAACCTCAATATGCTGATTTAGCAACCATCATCGCCCATGCCTGGCAATGGGAAAGACGACATTTTAAAAGATAACGACATTCCTAGCTTTCCTAAACCGTCGAAGTTTCGGAAAGCTGTTTTTAAGAAATATGGAACTCAATATGGATCTACTTGACCGCATCAATGGACATTTTTCTGCAAGCATTGAACTGAAAATTCAAGCGATGCCTCGTCTCGTCCCACAAATCATCAAAGCGGGACGTTTAATGGCAATTTGTTTACAACAGAAACATAAAATTCTGAGTTGTGGCAATGGCGGATCTGCCGATTTGGCGCAACATTTTTCCTCTGAACTCATTAATCGGTTTGAAACCGAACGTCCCGGTTTGGCAGCGATTGCGTTGACCACAGATACTTCCGCCCTGACTTCGATTGCGAATGATTCCGCGTTTGAACAAGTCTTTGCTAGACAAGTGCAAGCCTTAGGACAAGCGGGTGACGTTTTACTCGCCTTGACGACCAGTGGAGAATCGCCCAGTGTCGTCAAAGCCATTAAAGTCGCCCAGACGCAAAGGATGTTAGTGGTATTATTGAATGGACGTGACGGTGGCAAAACGGCTACCTTACTGAAAGAAAACGACATAGAAATTCGTGTGCCAAGTCAATCCACGGCACGCATTCAAGAAGTGCATTTATTGATTGTGCATTGCTTGTGTGATGTCATCGATCAGGTCTTATTTGCAAAATGACGAACAGAAACTAAGGGGCTTCCAAAAACTTAGTTTCGCGTCTCAAACAAGGAGAAATAACAATGCAACTACGCTGGAACCCCATTTTTATTTCGGTCCTCATAGTCGGTACCATTCTCATCCTGGGCAGTGCTGTCTTCTCGTTAGAACAACGAGTGGCGATGCTATCAAACCAGCTTGGTGAACTGGAAAAACGGCTATCTACACCACAGGTCAGTCAGACGGAAGTGAATCAGATACGAGAACATTTGGAACGGTCTTTGATTTCTCAGGAGAATCAATTCAAAGTTCAACTGGAACAGACTCATCAAGCCATTCTGAAACATATTCAGGAACTCAACGAGACTTCCAAAACAACGCTGTCTGACTTTGCGCAAAAAAAATTGGAAAACTATCTCAAGTTGAAAACTCAGGTTGAAAATTCTCAGACCGTTTTGGAAACGCTACTGGGGACCGTCAAACACAACGGTGTTCTGACCCATACGGCGGTCCCGCCAGGGGTCGTGATGGCTTATGCAGGGCCGCTTACGGTGGCAGGGCAACAAGAATTGTCGAAGGCTGGTTGGTTAATTTGTGATGGTCGTGAATTATCCACGGATCAGTATTCGGCTTTGTATCAAGCCATTCAAAATACTTACGGCGGACAAACCCCGAAGACGTTTAAGTTGCCCGATTTCAGGGGTGTCTTTTTACGTGGACTGGATTTAGAGAAACAGTTGGATCCGCAACGTCAGTTAGGTAGTTATCAGGAGGACACGAATCAAGCCCATGTTCACGAAGCCCAAATCACGATGGGTGGTTTGCACGAACATAAGGGTACGACGGACGAAACTGGAAAACATCGGCATCGTTTGGAAGCGCAAGGGTATTGGTTTACGTCGAAACTCCAAAATGAACGGGCCGCGATAACGAATGCGGTAGATGATAATCAACAATATTGGACCACGTTGGATGGTTTACACTCTCATACATTTCAAACGACTACCAATGGGGAACATAATCATACGTTGGAAATGAAGACCAGTGGGGGTGGACAGGAGGCCAGGCCGAAAAATTATGCGGTGGTGTATATTATCAAGTTTTAGGATTTGAAAACGGAATCTCAGATGCTGGACTAGAGGCTTCAGCCGGGGGGCAGCCACCGGCTGAAGCCTTTAGTCCAACCGGCGAAATGGGATAACCTTCCCGTTATAAGAGTGCATCCATTCAATTCTCCACCAATTCAAAATAATTTAACAAAGTACGTTGCAAAAAGTTATCATTGTCATCACTGACTATAAAAAAGTATGCCCCTTGATGATGGGTCAAACCTTCAAAATTATCTAAATTCCACCCTTCGCCATTGTTCCAGTTCACCACTGGTTGAACATCCAAAACTGGCTGGGAATCGGCGGGACAGGTTTGACAAGCAGATAACCAAATTCGTCGCAAACTGATGGTGAAAGGTCGAAAAATAGACACCCAGGCCCGTTCTAAAATGAGTATAGAACCGTCGGTTAAGGTTTCCATGGCGACTACGGCACTGTTAGGTTCGGATTGCTGAGGAATATGCCATTGTTGGCCGGTCAAGGAATAAATAATAACTTCTCCCGAATGATTTTTCAAGGGTCGTTCTGGAGAGGTGAGAATATCAAATTGTGGATGCCTGGTCACGGCCTCTAATGCTTGGTTAGAATCAGAATAGTTCTGGCGGTTTCCCAACAGTTTGGGTAATGAGTACCTCTTAATTAATTTACCTTGAGGAGTAAAACGGGCAATGGTGGGGGAACGTTCAAACGAAATAATCAATTTGCTATCCCCTGGTTTGCCATTATCACTGTTTTGAATGGCTAACCCCTCGGCATCTTTGTTGCCCAGCCGTTTGCCTTGATTGTTCGTCAACGGAAAGGCGGATAATAACACGGCACTGGTCAAAGTATGGTCGGTTATCACAGGACGTAAATGAAACAGATAACCTTGGTCAGAAACGGCATAGAGTAACTTCTCGTCGGCATCCCAGGCAAGACCCGACAATTCGGTGAGTTTGATTCCATTCACTTCTAGGTTAGGCAATTTGACTGTACCACGCAACCGAATCCCCATGAAGGTGTCACCCACTTGATAGGTGGTAGAAAATATGACCGGTTGAATGGAAGCACTGGTGCAAGCCAGGGTAATGCTTCCTAACCAGAGGAGAAGAGAGAGTTGAAGGATGCGGAAGGACATACGGTATTTTAGTATATTCATACAGAAATCTCAAATCCAGGAGTCCAAAGCGATGCTTTGGACTTTTGGATCATTATTTTATTTCACTAATTGATTTAATTCAAACACAGGCATCAGAATGGCTAACACAATTGTTAATACCATCCCCCCCATGAGGAGGATGAGTAACGGTTCAAACAGGTTCAACAAAATGCCTATCCAAGTCTCCAGTTCGCGTTCTTGAATAATGGCGGCCCGTTCTAACATATCATTTAAATTTCCACTGGTCTCGCCACTGGCAATCAAATAGAGAGTCATAGCAGGAAATAGACCACTTTGCCGTAACGCATCATGGAGACTACTGCCTTCTCGAACTTTAGTCGTGGCTTGTATGACGGCTTGTCGCAAGGGACGATTGGAAATCACTTGGGTGGAGATTCGCAACGCTTCTAACATGGGGACCCCACTGTCTAGCAGAATACTCAAAGTCCGCGAGAATCTAGCCACTTGAGTCCCTTTTTCTAAACGAGAGAGTAGGGGGATTTGTAAGAGGAAGTGATGATAAATGGTCAGCGGTTTTTCAAAGCGCAATAGGTAACGTAGTCCTGCCACGACGAGAGTGAGGAGGAGAAATAGCCAGAGTCCCCATTGTTGTAAAAATTCACTGGTGGCAATGAGGGCGCGGGTCAACCACGGGAGTTCTTGATGCAAGTGACTGAAGACTTGAACCACTTGGGGCACCACATAAGCTAACAGTCCAATCACGATGAGGATGGCGACTACCGTTAGCAAGGCGGGATAAAAAATAGCTAATAATGTCTTCTGTTGCAAATGTTGACGGGTTTCCGTGTATTCTGCTAACCGTTCTAACACCACTTCCAAATGTCCCGAATGTTCGCCGGCAGCGACGGTAGCGCGGTAGATTTCGGGAAATACGTTGGGAAAATCACCGAGTCCTTCGGCCAAGGTGTGACCTTCGAGGACTCGTGAACGGACGGCGAGGATCATGCTTTTTAAACGCGCCGTTTCGATTTGTTCAGAAATGGCCCGGAGTGCTTCTTCTAAAGCCAATCCAGAACGGGCTAAGGTCGCCAGTTGACGAGTCAACAAAGCCAAGTTAGCTGCGCTGATGGAGAGACGAAATTTACGTCGTTGGGCCGTGGGGCGTATGACTTCTTCTAAAGACAGAGGCGTCAGTTCCTGGTCACGCAACAATTGTCGCACTTGCCGCGGCGTATCGCCCTCCAGGACGCCTTTCCGGGTGTGACCCGTTTTATCCAGGGCCGTGTATTCAAAAGCACTCATGATGATGTTAGGGGGAAGTGATGAAGGGTTCTAAAAGGTGGTGGTGAAAGGAATTAAAGTGACGGTGGAGTGGAGGCTTCAGCCGTACTGCTATTAAGTTAAGGGAAACCCCGTTGGAGTGGAGGCTTTAGCCGGCCGGCGGTAGGCGCCCCGCAATTTTAGGGAGGGGGTGATGCCTACTGCCGGCCGGCTAAAGCCT
>JAABRD010000032.1 GCA_011391085.1 Thiotrichaceae bacterium
CCCTCCATTCTTGAGAGATAAGGTGATGCCTACTGCCAGCCGGCTAAAGCCTCCACTCCGGTGTTTCAAAGTTGCTACTCTGTAAGTTATAATAACAATTTCCAATTCCAATTCCAATTTTAGGTAGTGATGCAATCTGGGTGAAATATCGTGCGGTTTCTCTTTGGTCTGGAACTCTGATTGAGATGATTAAATGAGGACTCTGAAAGGAGGCTTGACTAATCAGAGTCCATCTGAGAATCATTTTAATCAGAGTTCAGACATTTTACCCTCATTGCATCACTACCCAATTTTAGACTCTCCTAACAATTTCAATTATCTATCAACTCTCATGGACAACATTTTAGGGGCTATTATTACCGGTGGCTTTACTATACTTTCGATTTTCTTATATCGTTTTCTATATCCGCCACATCAAGGGCACCCACCTCCTTTACCCACGGATCCACTTCCTCCACCTACGAGTCATTCTACTGGAAAGCCACCCCCTACAGAACCGCCCGTGAAGGTGAGAGAACCACCTGCGAAAACGTTTGAGTTTAACGTAGTGAAAATCAATGCTTGTGGAAGAGTCATCAGTAACACTCGCAAACAAGCCAAATATTTGGTGGAAGAGTTGGGCAATGGCGTGACCTTAGAAATGGTCTCCATTCCAGCGGGCGCGTTTCTAATGGGGTCTCCCAATAACGAAGCAGGTCGGGAGGACCGTGAAGGGCCGCAACATCGAGTGACGTTGCCCACTTTTTGGATGAGTAAGTTCCAGATTACGCAGGCCCAATGGCAGGCGATTATGGGAAATAATCCGTCGTTCTTTAAAGGTAGTCTGCAATTGCCTGTCGAGAATGTTTCTTGGGACGATGCGAATATTTTCTGTCTGAAACTGTCTGTTAAAACTGGGAAAACCTACCGCTTGCCCAGTGAAGCCGAATGGGAGTATGCTTGTCGCGCAGGGACAACTACGCCGTTTTATTTTGGGGAGACGATTACGCCAGAATTGGTGAATTATGATGGCAATCACAATTATGCTTCTGGCCCTAAAGGCGTTTACCGTGAAAAAACTACTCCTGTGGGCAGTTTTCCACCCAATGACTTTGGATTGTTTGACATGCACGGTAATGTGTGGGAATGGTGTGCAGATGTTTGGCATTCAGATTATCATAACGCACCGACGGATGGGAGTGTTTGGGAGACAGATGGAGACCATAGCTACCGCCTGCTGCGCGGCGGTTCGTGGCTCTATAGTGCCGTTTGGTGCCGTGCCGCGTCTCGCAGCAAGGGCGCGCCAGATTTCCCCCACCATTACATTGGGTTGCGTGTCGTTCTGTGTGCTGTGTGGACTTCGTAACCCTTTGGATTATAGACCTCTTGCGCTTTGCCCTTTTACGCTTTACCCTTAGTAGTAGAACTTGGTATCTATAATATAGGTTTGGTTTTTATACGACGCGAAGCGTCGTGCCGGCGAGAATTTTTAATTACTTCATATTTGTAAGTGTATTTTGTTTTGTTGTCTCGTTTCCACGCGCCAGCGTGGGAATACCGGTAGTGAGGCAATGTGGGTGTACTGTCTGAACTTTGATTAGAATGATTTTCAGATGGACTATGATTCGTCAAGCCTCCTTTCATAGCCCTCATTTAATCATCTCAATCAAAGTTCCAGACCGACGCGAAACCGCACGATATTTCACCCAGATTGCATCACTACCGGAATGCCGTGGAACGCGCCTGCGTTGTTGCAGGAATGGGACGCTTGCGCGTCCACACCACGTTCCTACGCTGGCGCGTAGGAACTAGATAAATCTCATGAAAAAAGACTCCAAAGAGTTACCCATTATCCAAAAAACTTATGACCTCGTCAAATGGTACGTGCCCATTCTCAATCGCCTACCACGCGACCACCGGTTCCTGTTGGGGGACCGAATCATTACCCAACTCTATGAAACTCTGGAAGCCTTAATCAAGGCCCGCTATGCCAGGGAGAAACTGATGCCCTTGGAAGCTATCAATGCCAGATTAGACCTGTTGCGTTACCAATCGCGGTTATTGTATGATTTTGGCTTAATCAGTGTGGACCGCTACGAATACATCGCCAAAGGAATCAATGCCATTGGCACCGATTTAGGTGGTTGGATTAAACAACAACAGGTAGTGATGCAATCTGGGTGATATTCATGAAGTTGCCCTCACCCCCGGCCCCTCTCCCAGAGGGAGAGGGGCCGGGGGTGAGGGTAAACATATCACCCACATTGCCTCACTACCCAACAACAAAGGTCAACCTCAACATGAAACGCTACGGGAATCTCTGGCCCCAAGTCACCGCTTTTGCCAATCTCTTGGCCGCCGCCAAACAAGCCCAACGAGGGAAACGTTTTCGGGACAATGTGTTACAATTTAACGCGGACTTGGAAATTGAAATTTTGCGCTTACAAACCGAATTACAGACGAAAACGTATGTGCCTGGCCAATACAGAACCTTTGAAATTGTAGAACCCAAACGTCGCCTCATTTCAGCCGCACCGTATCGCGATAGAGTGGTACATCACGCGGTTTGCAATGTCATTGTGCCACGCTTAGAACGCAGTTTTATTGCCGATTCCTATGCCAATCGGCAAGGCTTTGGCACTCACCGCGCATTGCGTCGTTTTACCCAGTTTGCCCGTTCCTCCCGCTATATCTTACAATGCGATATACAAAAATATTTTCCCAGTATTGACCATGAAATTTTAAAATCGTTGCTTCGTCAGAAACTCAAATGTGCGGACACACTGTGGCTATTGGAGACTATCATTGACCATAGCAATCCTCAAGAACCATCGATAAAATATTTTCCTGGCGACGACTTATTGACGCCATTACAACGGCGTCGCGGCCTTCCCATAGGCAACCTGACCAGCCAATTTTTTGCCAATCTGTATCTCAACGGCTTTGACCATTTCGTGCAAGAACACTTGAAAATCTCCAAATATGTCCGCTATGTGGACGATTTTGCCTTGTTCAGCAACAATCATGGTGTCCTCAAACAAGCCCGGATAGCCATTGAAGACCATTTAAACACCTTGCGGCTAAAAATTCATCCCGTCAAAAGCCAACAGTTTGAAACCAAACGGGGCGCCAGTTTTTTAGGGTTTCGCGTGTTGCCTCAACAAATTCGAGTACGTACTGAAAATCTCCGGCGGGCCCGCCGCCGCTTACGAGATTTGCAACAAGATTATGCCACAGGTAAACTTAAAGTGAAAGAGATTTCCCACTCTATTCGCAGTTGGGTTGCCCATTTGGAACATGGGGATACTTGGCAATTGCGAGAAAAAATTTTCCATAATTTGATATTTATGAGAAAATAAACCTGGGGTAGGCACCTCCGCCTGCTGCGCGGCGGTTCGTGGAACAATAATGCCGTTTGGTGCCGTGCCGCGTATCGCAACAAGAACACGCCAGATTACCGCAACAATAACATTGGGTTGCGTGTCGTTCTGTGTGCTGTGTGTACTCTTCACTGCCAGAATGGGTTAATGGGAATTAGCCAAGCGTGTATGAAGAAGAGTCCAGACTTACTCCAGTGATGGAGGTACCATCCAAATATAAACCCAGGTCAAGTGGTTTAGTCGGTGTTCACACCAAACCATCACTTGACCTATTTTTTTAGGTAGTCATACCTTGTGTTTAACATCACATCGTTTATGGTTTTTCGTTTCCACGCAGAAGTAGGTAGGTTGGCTGGTTCGATAGATTAGGCCGAGTCAGGTTTAGGTGTTGCATATAGTAATATTCCTTCTCATTTATACCCCCCCCAGCCCCCCCGTACACGGGGGGGAGTGCCCCCGTACACGGGGGGGAATGCCCCCCCCCGTACACGGGGGGGAATGCCCCCGTACACGGGGGGGAGTGCCCCCGTACACGGGGGGGAGTGCCCCCGTACACGGGGGGGAGTGCCCCCGTACACGGGGGGAGTGCCCCCGTACACGGGGGAGAGTGACTCCCCCCGCGTGCGGGGGGGCTGGGGGGGGGTACAAATGAGAAGGAATATTACTATACAAGGTCCCCCATATTTCATCACCACTAACTTTTCAAACCAAAGAAATTAACCAATGCTAATCATCCCCGCTATCGATTTAAAAGACGGTCACTGTGTTCGCCTCCGACAAGGTCGAATGGAAGACGATACCGTGTTTTCCAACGACCCCGTCGCTATGGCAGAACGCTGGATAACCGCAGGGGCGCGACGGCTCCATATTGTGGACCTCAATGGCGCCTTTGCCGGCAAACCTGTCAATGCCCAAATCATTCAAAATATCGTCAAAACCTTTCCTCATATTCCCATTCAAGTCGGCGGTGGTATTCGTGACGAAGAAACCATTCAAGCCTATTTAGACTTGGGAGTGACTTATCTCATTTTAGGCACCAAAGCCGTCACAGCCCCGCCCTTTGTGTCAATGGTCTGTGCCAAATTCCCAGGCCACATCATTGTTGGTTTAGACGCCCGCAATGGCAAAGTGGCTACCGAAGGATGGTCACATATCTCCTCACTCAATGTCATCGACCTTGCCCAACAATTTGCCCAAGCGGGAGTGGAAGCGATTATCTTTACAGATATTCACCGCGATGGTATGATGCAAGGACTCAACGTCGAGTCCACCGTCCAATTAGCCCGCGCCATCCCCATTCCTGTGATAGCCGCCGGAGGAGTGACCACGATAGAAGACATCAAAGCCCTCTGTCAAGTCGCCCACGAAGGTATTTTAGGGGCCATTACGGGACGGGCAATTTATGAAGGGACGTTGGATTTTAGACAAGCACAACAACTTGCAGATAATTGCACTTCGCATATACCGGACTAGAGGCTTTAGCCGGTTCATTGAATTAGAGAGAAAATATCCACATGGGACTTGCAAAACGAATCATTCCTTGCCTTGACGTGGACGCTGGTCGAGTCGTCAAAGGCGTTAATTTTGTCAATATCCGCGACGCGGGCGACCCTGTTGAAATTGCCCGCCGTTATGATGAACAAGGGGCGGATGAACTGACTTTTTTAGACATCACTGCCAGTTCCGATGCCCGTGACACGATGGTTCATGTCGTCGAAGCCGTAGCAGGAGAAGTGTTCATCCCCTTGACCGTAGGTGGCGGCATTCGTAAAATGGAAGACATTCGCCGCATGTTAAATGCCGGCGCCGATAAAGTGTCGATCAACACTGCCGCCGTGTTTAACCCCGAATTTGTCCAAGAAGCCAGTCAACACTTCGGTTCTCAATGTATTGTCGTCGCCATTGATGCCAAACAAGTCAGCCTCGCGGGGGAACCGTTACGCTGGGAAGTGTTCACCCACGGCGGCCGTAAACCGACTGGGATAGATGCCATCGATTGGGCTAAACGAATGGTGGACTATGGGGCCGGTGAACTGTTAGTCACCAGTATGGACCGCGATGGCACTCGGCAAGGTTTTGATTTGCCCTTAACGCGCACCATCAGTGAAGCCGTCAACGTCCCCGTAATTGCTTCCGGAGGCGTCGGAACGTTAGAACACTTAGCAGACGGCGTGTTGGAAGGAAAGGCAGAAGCGGTATTAGCCGCGAGTATCTTCCATTTTGGCGAATTTACCATTCGCCAAGCCAAACAAGTGATGGCAGATCGTGGTATTGAAGTAAGATGGTGAACAACTCAGGAGTTCAAAGCACAGCTTTGGACTCCTGAGTACGCATATACGCATCTATGAGACTCTGGACTTTACACCCTATTTATCTGGATTCCAAAGGTTTAGTCGCGTTATGGCGAGAAGCCTTATTGGCCCAAAAAGTGTTAAAAGGCGAGACGAAAGGGTATCGTCATCATCCACAGTTGGAACGTTTCAAAACTGTTCCACACCCCGTGTCTGCCGTTGCCACTTACCTGGTCGCTGTTCATCAAGAAGCAACCAGAAGAGGTTATCAATTTGATTTGACCAAAATCGATTCTGGAAGAGTCACTCACCCAATCCCTGTCACAGCCGGTCAAGTGTTTTATGAGTTCACTCATTTAAAGGCAAAACTCAAGATACGGGATAAAGAGAGGTTTGACCAATTACAAACCATTGCGACTCCACAAGTGCATCCACTGTTTGAAATTATTCAAGGACCTGTGGAAAGTTGGGAAAAAGCAACGGCATTCCTTGTCGATGACCTCTCCAAATAGTAGTAATGGTAAAGTTGGACTAGAGGCTTTAGGCGTAATTGCCATTAAGTTAAGGGAAACAGCCCCCGAAATGAATCGCCAGGTGGACTAGAGGCTTTAGCCGGCCGGCCGTAGGCATCACCCCACACACTAAAATTGCGGGGCGCCTACCGCCGGCAGGCGTTAGCCTCCACTCCACCGTACCTTAACTTAATGACATTGCACCAACCTCTACACAGCCACCCTTGAAACACTATGATTTACCACTACAACACTACCTAATTTTCAACTCCCTCAACATTTCCAACCCTTCATCAACTCAATATGAACCTATCACTTCCTCCCTTCATCAGTTTTATCTTCACTGTCCTCCGTGAATTTCTCAACCTACTATTTCTCCCCCTACGTTGGGTTTGGCAACAATTATCTCCCCTGTGGCGCAACGTCACCGTCGGCGTTTTGATTGCCCTCCTCTTAACTATGACCCATTATCACCCCTTGTTGATAACTTCATTTGGACCGTTCACAAACCACAATGAATTCTTGAGTCATTGTCCGATTACTTTCACCTTTTTGGTTAGTAGGCGAGTTCCGCAACGGCATCGCTTTGTTTCCTAATAACCTTTCGTAAGTGAATAAGTGTTTGAACTCATTCTCTTCAAATTGTTCCGCAATAAATTGGTCGGTAGGCAATTGTATGTTCTTAACCCGACGATTGCCGACCACATAGATAGCTTTCCCACCTATTTTGATATGTTGGGCCACTGTTTGGATAGATTGCGCCAAATCGAAGTAAAATGAGGAGACTTCCATGGCACGTTGTTCGGATTGCTTGGATATTTCTAGCAGATAATCCTGAATCAAACTATGAGAGTAAAGTGTCTTTACCCGTTGCCCGCCCATCAACATTTGGTCAATTTGACGTGCCTCTTTGATTCCTAGCCATTCGTTCGACAATAACGAAAATTGGCCATAGGCTACCGTCGTTTTGCTATCTCCATAGGGAGGGCTGGTCAACACCACGTCGTAATAATTGAACTTGGGTCGGAATTGACGAGATAAGGTGATTTTAGTACCCTCTAATTTCGGGTAGTAGTAAGTTTCATAAATTTTAACAGCCTGATTTAATTTTTCCCAAAATAGCCCCAACACATCAGGTTGAAAGGCCAGAAGTTCGGTAGCCGCCATTCGATACAGTTTAAACTCATTATTCCTCGTATAAGAACATTCTCTAACGGTCTCGGAAAATGGGACTCGCAAGAAATCTTTAATGCGGAGTGACGTATCAAGGCGTTCGATGCAGTGTCTCAGGATGGCTAACTGTTGTGTTACTTGTTTAGAAAACCAGAAATCGATGTGGTAAAAATCTGGTCGTTTGATTTGTTCGACCTTACCTTGGTTACCTTGAAGGTTGGCAACGGCTTTTCTAAGTTTCTGATTTGCTTCGTAAAGGCGTGGGATGGGAACTTTAGTGAATTTAGCTTTGCAAATCAGAATTGCTAACGGATTGAGGTCAAAACCATACATTTCCTCTAATCCGCGGTCTAATCCCACGGTGAACGAGGAACCGGAACCGCAATAAGGGTCTAACAATTTTCCCCCAGAGAGGTTTAGTTCCTTAAATAGTTCAATGCCAATTTGAGGAATCATAGTGGCTGGGTATTTATGCAAATTAGGGTAGCTATTGGCATAACTTTGTCCGCTAAAGTCATAGTGGCAATTTCGGATAACTGGATATTTATTGGTCATCTTTCAAATATGAAGATCAGTCAGTTGTGAAAATAGGAAAGGTAATTTGTCTTCTTTAACTCGAAAACCAGTACCATGGTTTCTGGCCCGTGTCCCTTGATCATGTAACCTTAGGTCAACCAGCAAATGCTCTTCTTTAAATTGGGAAGCGATAATTTCAGGGGTCGTTCCCTGCAAAAGTTGGGCACGGTAATAGTGGAAGTATTCACGATTATCCCTTTCTTCACAAAAGGCATAGACTATTATCAATGAGGGTATCTTTTGAGAAAATCTTCCTGCTAGGGTTTGCAACTGCCAAGTCGCAATTATTTCACCAGAGATATGTCTAACTAAAATCTCGGTATCTGAAACTTCCAGGAAAAGACCCGCACTGTTAGGTCTCAATGCCATTGTGTAATAAAGTCCTTTTCTGCCATTCTCGTCAAAACTGCCATATTTTTGAATAGCTTTCAAAGGGTTCATTTGCCAAACTTTACGATTAAACGTAAATAGGGTGATCATATTTTGTGAGTTGGCGCGGTGTGCTTTGATTTCTATTTTCCCAACGTCGGGCAAAGCCAGATTATTTTCTGAAATTCCTAAAAGAGTTTCCAATGTGTAGCCAACACCTGTGGGTCCTTTCCTTTTTGACGGAACAAAACCTAAAGATTTAATGTGTTTAAGTTTTAAAACAAGTTCTGAAATAAGCATGATTATAGTCAACTAGCCATAAATTTACTGTGATGTATATAGTTATTATACTAGACTTTATTTTATTAGGCAACTACTGGTAAACAAGTATAAGTTTTTATATAATTTATATGCTTTGCCATGATGTAAGCATTTTTTCTTTATTCTTTTACCCTTTACGCGGCGGGAGGGGATGTCTGAATCAGAATTTACAGAATTTCAGAATTTTCAGGGACGCACCCTACAGAATGGTGCGTGGGATGCACCCTACTGACACTGTTGCGCAGGAACAAAATAATCATTTGAGGAGCCCATCATGGAACTGACTCTCAACGATGTCAAAACGAAAGAATTGTTAAGGGAAGTCATCATTGAATTGATAGAACAACGACGCGAGGTTTTTGTTGACCTGTTCACAGAAGTCCTGGAGGAAGTTGGGCTGGTGACTTTCCACGCCCCCGATAATTTTCCCCTTATCCGTTTATCACAACGAGTTAAGGAATTTGAAGACAGTTTGAAAGCCGAAGCGACGGTATTGACGTTGCACCAGGCCACTCTGCCGTTCGAAAAATCCTCATCAGTGGATGCGTTACAAATGATGGCGCAGATGGCCCAACCTATGGGGATTAGTGACCTGTCGCGTCGTTTTGATGAATACAAAATAAGTCATCTCTGATGATATAATTGAGTTAAGAAACTGGTCTGGAAGTGAGTAATGACTGCTAGTCCTCCTCCCCAAAATCGTGTACTTACAATCTACTTAAACAGGAGAATAATCATGCGTAAATTAGTTGGTGTTGTGTTAGTCTTGGTGGCTTTGTTCTTGAGTGTGTCGTGTTCAGTTTTGCGACCACTCTTTAGTGGAGATTTCCACAACCTTCTTGACAAAGCCAAAAACGCCGAAAGTGTAGGTGACTATACTCAAGCCATAAAGTATTATCAAGAGGCATTGAAACATCTTGAAAAGTTTGAAGATGGAGAACTCGCAACCATTTCCAACTCTCTTATGCAACACAAATTATTCGTGTATGACGAGTTGATTGCGTTTCTCTTGCAACAACACCCAAAATACCCAGATCGTGGTTATACCCAACAAGCATTTGAAGTCTTTGAGAAAAAACAAGGACGAGTCAATCTGGAAGACGTGGCCACCAGTGGGGCGCGGCGATTCACAGGGTTGCCTGATAAATTGGCTAAACAAGAACGTGAGTTAGAAGCGAAACTGTCTCACACTCATCAGCGTCTTCGGGAAGCGCGTTCCACTTCGTCTCAATCTAAGACTGAATCGCTGGCCTCATTGACTCAGGAGTTACAGGAAACAGAAGCAGAACTGGCTACCATAGAAGCACGTTTGCAAAAGGACTATCCTCATTACTATGCCCTCAAACACACGCAACCCGTGACTCTTGACACACTTAAAAAGCAAGTGTTGCAACCGTCTGAACGTGTGTTGGTCTATGCCGTCATGGAGGATAAAACCTTATTGTGGGTCATTGGTAAGAAGCAGTTTGAGATATTCACTTTACCTCTCTCTCAAAAGGATTGGCAAGCGTTGCCGTTGTTAGAACACCTTGGCACTTGGCAACAGGAGCCGCCTTTGGTGAAATCAATCCAATCCGTGCCTGGTCGCTATATGGGACTTGTACTGTCGCAAAAGGTTACACACGACCTAAAAACTTTGAATGAAGCCAGTTATGAGGCTTATCAAAAACTGTTTCCGGCGGCCATTCAACCTTTATTGAAACAAACCAAAACCTTGTACATTGTCCCCACGGGACCTTTGTATGGAATCCCGTTTGAATCGCTGGTGGTCACGCCACCGCCAACCGCTGAGGAGGCACAACCTCATTATCTGTTAACCGACCATGCCATTGCGTATCTCTCCTCGGCATCGTTGCTGAAAATATTGCGGGACACCAATTACACGCCTCCTCCGCAACCCTTGTTGGCCGTGGCGCATCCTAAGTTCCCGCAAAAGGATTGCGAAGTTCGGGAAAATACGATGATCGCTTCCCGCACTCGTGCTTATCAAAAGGAGATAGGTCAAGAATGCTTCCCCGAATTACCGGAAACGGAAACAGAGGCAAACAAGGTGGCTGAGTTACTGCAAGCCGAGAAGTCTTCTATACTTCTCGGTGACCAAGCCTCACGGGCTAATATTTTGGAATTGAACCAGCAACAAAAATTGAAAGACTACCAATATCTCTTATTTGCTACCCATGCCATTTTACCCGCCCAAACCGACGACATTCGGCAACCGGCCTTGGTTTTATCGCATACCCAAACGGCAGCAGAAGAGGGGTATCTCACCGTTGCCGATGTGTATGGTCTGCAACTGAATGCCCGATTAGTCACCCTCTCCGCCTGTCACACCGGCCAAGGAGAAGCCATCACTGGGGAAGGCATTCGCGGCCTGGCCCAAGCCTTTATGTATGCAGGTAGCACCGCCCTCGCGGCCACTTTGTGGGAAGTCCATTCGGAGTCATTGCGACAACTGAATGAAACTTTGTTTAACCAATTACGCCAAGGACAGCCGTTGGCCATTGCATTACAAGAAGCGAAACGGGGATTGTGGCAACATCCGCAATACCGGCACCCTTATTTTTGGGCGCCGTTGGTGGTGTTTGGGGAAGGAGGGCGGTAAGTGACGGTATAAAAGGGTAGTGATGCAATTTGGGTGAAATATCGTGCAGTTTCTCTTCGTCTGGAACTGTGATTGAGATGATTAAATGAGGGCTATGAAAGGAGGCTTGACTAATCATAGTCCATCTGAAAATCATTCTAATCAGAGTTCAGACAGTACACCCACATTGCCTCACTACCCATAAAAGAAACTCCGTTTTTTGAAAAACCGGAGTTTCTGTTCTCTGCTAATCAAACAACTCCGCCACCGCAATCTGAATCTGTGGCAATTGTGAGGGACTCAACAGGTCCCCAGAACGTAAAATACGTTTTTCTACATATCCTTGCGCCGTCGGTTGCCGATACACTTCCACTTGTTTGGCCATCAAATCCACCAGCCAACATTCGACAATACCATGACGCCCATACAAAGGTATCTTGGTCTCGCGATCATGTTTAGCAGAACTGTCGGCCACCTCGATCACCAAGAAAATCTCGGTGGCCGTGGGATGTTTTCGCCGATAGAAGTGGGAAACTAGATGTAATAATGCCAAATCGGGTTGCGGTTCCGATAGGTCATCTAGTTGGATAGGGTCTTGCACACTGAGAAGGGCCGACCCTGCCATTTGTTTGGATAATAAATGAATCAACGTTTTTACACAACCGCCGTGAACAGGGCCAATGGGTGCCATATCAATCATACCTCCGTCAAGTAATTCTATGTGTGCGTCTGGTTCAAACACCTGGTATTCGCCCATTTTGTGCCATTCAAACACCGTGACACGATGGGGTTGCGGAATGGGGGAAAGGGGAGTAGAATAGTTCATTGTCAGTTATCTCTATCAGTCAAATTGAAATTTGTGTCTCAAGTATTGTATACTATTGTTATATTTTTGTCATTCACCTTACGCAACTAGGTAGTGATGCAATGTGGGTGATATGTTTCCCCTCACCCCCGGCCCCTCTCCCTACGGGCGTGGGGTGAAAACCACTGGTGCCGCCTGTCTCCCCACGCCCGGAGGGAGAGGGGCCGGGGGTGAGGGCAACATGAATATCACCCAGTTTGCATCACTACCCGCAACTAAACTTTAAATGGCTACTTTATGTTCCGACCTCTACCATTATTCATTGGCTTACGTTACACCCGCGCCAAACGCCGTAACCACTTTATTTCTTTCATCTCCCTAACTTCCATGTTGGGCATTGCGTTAGGCGTTACAGCCCTCATCACAGTTCTCTCGGTGATGAATGGCTTTGAAAAAGAACTCCGCGTCCGCATGTTAGGAATGTCCGCCCATTTGGTCATTAGTGCCGGTAATGACGGCTTTAACCAATGGCAAGAATTGGCTGACTCTTTGAAAAGTCAACCGCATGTTATAGGCATCGCCCCTTATATTCAAGGACAAGCTATGCTAACGTATAATGAAAGTGTGCAAGGTGCCTTGTTACAAGGCATTGACCCGCTTAAAGAACCCCAAGTTTCCCAAGTGACAGAGAAGATGTTGTCGGGCCGTTTAGACAATCTCAAAGCTGGCGAATTTGGAGTGATTCTAGGTAACGAACTCGCTTCCTCTTTGGGTGTTGAAGTAGGAGATAAAGTCTCTGTCGTCGTTCCGCAAGCCACCGTCACCCCGGTTGGCGTTCTCCCCCGCATGAAACGCATGACGGTGCAAGGTATCTTCAGCGTGGGAATGCACGAATATGATAGCGCGTTTGTCCTCCTGCATATAGCAGATGCGGCTACCTTGTTACGCTTGCCGGAAGGTCACATTCATGGTCTCAACCTCAAATTGGACGATATGTTTCTGGCACCGCGTCTGAGTCAACAACTGCGTGAAAAATTGCCAATGGGTTATCATAGTTACGACTGGACTTATCGTCATGCCAATTTCTTCCGGGCCGTCAAAATGGAAAAAACCGTCATGTTTGTTATCCTCACCCTCATTGTCGCCGTGGCGGCTTTTAATATCGTTTCCACCCTAGTCATGGTCGTGACTGACAAACAAGCGGATATTGCTATTTTACGCACTTTGGGGGCGACTCCAAACATGGTGATGGCGATTTTCATTGTGCAAGGCACTCTCATTGGCGTCGTTGGCACCTTGTTAGGATTCTTAGGTGGCGTGAGTTTGGCCTTAAATATTGAGACGCTAATACCTGCCATTGAACACGCTTTGGACATCCAATTTCTTTCCCCAGATGTCTATTATATCAGCGATTTACCGTCAGATTTACAATGGCTGGATGTGGTCAAAATCACCCTGTTATCCTTCCTCCTCAGCCTCTTAGCCACTCTCTATCCCGCCTGGCAGGCCGCCCAGACTCAACCAGCGGAAGCATTACGTTATGAATAGAATCGTCTTAGAATGTAAACATCTCTACAAAAAATTTAACGACGTCGGCGCCACCGTCGACGTGTTAAAAGGAGTCAATTTGCAAATCCAAGCTGGAGAACAAGTTGCTATCGTGGGTAACTCAGGGTCGGGTAAAAGCACCTTACTACACCTGTTGGGAGGACTCGACACTCCGACTGCCGGTGAAGTGTGGGTGGAAGGACGCGAGATGAATAAACTCCGGCCTGCGGAACGTGGACTGTGGCGTAACAAAAATTTGGGATTTGTGTATCAGTTTCATCATCTCTTACCCGAATTTACCTCGCTAGAAAATGTCTGTATCCCGCTTCTCATCAGAGGCGTTGTACCAGCCCTGGCCCATCAGAAAGCGGTTGACATTCTCACCGAGATTGGTTTGGGTCATCGCTTGACTCACAAACCAGGTGAAATGTCCGGAGGTGAACGACAACGGGCCGCCGTTGCACGGGCTTTGGTGACTGAACCGATTTGCGTACTGGCCGATGAACCGACAGGTAATTTGGATCCGCGAACGGCAGACCAGGTCTATGAAAAGATGTTGGAGTTAAATCAAACTGTAAAAACCAGTTTTGTTTTAGTCACTCATGCGATGGCACTGGCAAAACGGATGGACCGAGTGTTGCGGTTGGTGGAGGGGGTCTTGATGGAAGAATAGATTGATTTGAATACCAAACAGGAGTCCAAAGCTACGCTTTGGACTCCTGGATGTGGTAAGATACCATTTTACCCTGTGTGCAACACCTGTGTTCGTGTGTCAAAGCGAAGATCGGATGGCATTTAGGTAGAGGCAAAGCTAAACCCGCGACGTTTTCAAATCGAGTCGAGAGTTCAGCTTTGCCTCTACCTCACCCATAGGTTTAGGAAAGCTAAACCCGCGACGTTTTCAAATCGAGTCGAGAGTTCAGCTTTGCCTCTACCTCACCCACTGAACCTGCCAACCTGCCTGCGTCTGCGTGGGAACGAGAAACCATAAACATCTTGGTGTTGCACACAAGGTCATTTTATCAATTAACATTCCAGGAATTAACCTATGAAAGTATCTCGCTTTTTATTATCAACCATGAAAGAAGTTC
This sequence comes from Thiotrichaceae bacterium, assembly GCA_011391085.1. Lineage (GTDB taxonomy): Bacteria > Pseudomonadota > Gammaproteobacteria > Beggiatoales > Beggiatoaceae > JAABRD01. The sequence goes on from JAABRD010000032.1 coordinate 14,627, forward strand.
CCGCTGATGCTGAAATCATCAGCCACAAATTGATGTTACGGGCCGGCATGATTCGCAAATTGGCCGCCGGTTTATATACCTGGCTACCCTTGGGATTGCGGGTCTTGCATAAAGTAGAAAATATCATCCGTGACGAGATGGATAAATCCGGCGCGTTGGAAGTCTTTATGCCGGCGGTGCAACCTGCGGAATTGTGGCAGGAATCTGGACGCTGGGATCAGTATGGTCCGGAGTTATTGCGTTTGAAAGACCGCCATGACCGGGAATTTTGTTTTGGCCCCACGCATGAGGAGATTATCACGGATTTAATTCGTCGGGAGATTCATAGTTATAAGCAACTACCGGCGAATTTTTATCAGATTCAGACGAAATTCCGCGATGAAATTCGTCCCCGGTTTGGTATCATGCGGGCCCGTGAATTTCTGATGAAAGATGCCTATTCCTTCCACTTAACTCAAGGGTCTTTGGAGGAGACTTATAACCAGATGTATGAGACCTACAGTCGCATTTTTAAACGGCTGGGGTTAAACTTCCGGGCCGTATTGGCTGACACGGGAAACATTGGGGGAAGTCGTTCGCATGAATTTCATGTGTTGGCCGATTCTGGGGAAGATGCCATTGCGTATAGTACGACGGGAGATTATGCGGCCAATGTGGAATTGGCGCCGGCGGTGCCACCGACCGCACCTCGTGGGCAACCGTCTCAGTCTATGGCGGCAGTGAATACGCCTGATCAGCATACGATAGAGGAGGTGAGTCGCTTTCTAAAGGTGACACCGGCGCAATGTGTGAAGACGTTAATTGTCAAAGGTAACGAAGGGTTGGTAGCCTTGGTCATACGTGGCGATCATACCCTCAATGCCGTGAAAGCAACGAAGTTACCTGAAATCAGTCAGCCTTTTACGTTCGCTTCTCCTGAAGAAGTGCGTCGAGTCACTGGCTGTGAAATTGGTTCACTGGGGCCTGTGGGTTTGACGATACCAGTGAAAGTGGATCACAGTGCGGCCCAACTGACGGATTTTGTGTGTGGTGCCAATAAGGAAGGTCAACATTTGGTGGGAGTGAATTGGGGACGCGAGGTGCCGGCGCCAAAGCAACCGGTGGATATTCGCAATGTGGAACCGGGGGACCCTAGCCCAGATGGGAAGGGAGTATTAGCCATCGCCCGTGGCATTGAGGTGGGACATATTTTCCAATTGGGGGAGAAGTACAGCAGTGCCATGAGTGCGAAAGTACAGGATGAGGAGGGGCGGATGATAACGTTGCTGATGGGGTGCTACGGGATTGGTGTGTCTCGCATTGTGGCGGCAGCGATTGAACAGAATCATGATGAATTTGGAATCATTTGGCCACAAACGATTGCCCCTTTCACGGTCGCCTTGTTGCCCATGAATATGTACAAATCACAACGGTTGCTGGAAGCCGCGGACAAGTTGTATCAACGCCTGTTAGAAGCCGGTGTGGAAGTGTTATGGGATGACCGGAAGGAAAGACCGGGGGTGATGTTTGCCGATATGGAATTGATAGGGATTCCACATCGCTTCGTCATGGGTGAGAAGGGATTGGACGAGGGATATGTGGAGTATAAAGGGCGGTGGAATAAACAAGCGCAAAATGTGCCGATGGAGAAGGCGGTGGAGTTTATTTTGGAGAAGTTGCGGGGGTAATGACATTCACTAGCTAATTTAAAAGGAACACGCCATTGGAGTGGAGGCTTTAGCCGGTCGGCGGTCGGCACACTCGATGTCTCAAGAGAGGAGGACGCCTACTGCCGACCGGCTAAAGCCTTCACTCCACCGACGTGTACCGACTGCCGACCGGCTAAAGCCTTCACTCCACCGACGTGTACCGACTGCCGATCGGCTAAAGCCTCCACTCCACCGACGTGTACCGACTGCCGACCGGCTAAAGCCTTCACTCCACCGACGTGTACCGACTGCCGATCGACTAAAGCCTCCACTCCACCGGCGTGTACCGACTGCCGACCGGCTAAAGCCTCCACTCCACCGACGTGTACCGACCGCCGGCCGGCTAAAGCCTCCACTCCACTGGCGTCTTAATTATTTGACTTAATCGCATTGGGAGGCAGGGGGAGTACAAATGATGATGAAGATTACCATATCATTCATTTTTGTCTATTAAAACACGAACGGATAATCAAACATGCGTCACTTACTACACTTGAGTTTGCTTGTTTATACTACGCTTACTCACGCCCAAGTCGTACTTGATGGTACCGTAGGACCGACAGGTCCTTTAACAGGTCCCAATTTTCAGATTTCGGTGGACCTGGGACGTCAAGAAGGAGGTAACTTATTTCACAGTTTTAGTCAATTTGACTTGAATAAGGAACAAACGGCCACTTTTTTGGGGCCCGAGACTGTGCAAAATATCATTGGTCGAGTCACGGGTGGAGACAGGTCAGTAATTAATGGCGTCATTCGTTCGGAGATTCCCAATGCTAATTTATATCTCCTCAACCCCAATGGCTTTGTGTTTGATAAATATGCCAAACTCGATGTGCAAGGGTCCTTCCATGTCAGTACCGCAGGTCAATTACGGTTAGGTGACGCTGGGACGTTTGACGCCCGCTATCCGGAACGTAGCGTCTTTGTCAGTGCCCCTCCTTCAGCATTTGGCTTTTTGGAAACGTCTCCTGCGGAAATTAAAATTAATGAGAGTAACCTGGCCACCGGTAGCGGCAAAACGTTGTCGTTTATTGGAGGTGAAATTAATATCAAAGGGGGACTGTTACGGGCGATTTCTGGACGTATCAATTTGGCTGCCATTGTGTCTGCGGACCAACTTACCACGACTTCTTCGGGTTTACAAACCAGTTATAATGCCCAATTGGGTAAAATCGTGTTAGAAAGTAATGCCCGCATTGATGTTGGAAAAGAAGGGGCAGGTGACATTTACATTCGTGGTGGACAGTTTATTTTAAACCAAAGTGAAATTCTAGCGAACACTTCGATAGACAAACGGGGTGGGGCAATTGCCCTGGACGTAGAAGAATTGCACATGTCAGAAGGTGCTAACATAGACAGTCGCACCTTTGGCCCGGGCCACGGCGGACAAATTATTATCAAAGTGGCAGGGCAAGCGCAACTGTCTAATCATAGTACGATTCAATCTAGCACTCAAAGTTCTGATCTGCAAGCAGGTGATGCGGGCAATATTGTTCTTCAAGCCCGTTGCTTGAACCTGCAAGGTAGCACCATCAGTACGGCCACCGAGGGACCTGGACAAGGGGGTAATATCACGTTGTCCACCTTTGATTATATCAGTCTTACCCCATTTGCTTCTCCCACGGGTCAATTGTCTTCGTCTATTCAGGCCAGTTCTCAACCTAACGAAGGCAAAGAGGCGAACGCGGGCCATGCGGGGCGGATTGACATCACTACCAGGGACCTTCACTTGTCGGGTGAAAAGACTAAAATTGATAACAGCACCACGGGGGCCGGGCAGGGTGGTAGTATTACTTTGACTCTGAGTCACTCTTTACAAATAGGTGACCAAGCACAGATTTCGGCAGACAGCAAGGGGGATGGGGAAGCGGGCAATATTTCTATTCATACGCCTCATTTGGATATGCACAATGGCACTGTTTCCACGGCGACTAACCAGGCTGACGGAGGTAATATTATCATCAAAAGTCAGGCGGTGGAACTTCAAAATAGTGAACTCAGTGCCACCGTCAGTGGTGGTAAAGGCAATGGTGGCAACCTCCTGATTAGCAACCCGAAATTTTTCCGTTTAACCAATAGTCGAATCATTGCCAATGCCAGTAAGGGACGCGGAGGACTGGTCTTAATTGTCACCCATTCGCCCTTACAATCTCAACAAAGTTCTATCACTGCCTCATCAGACCAAGGACTGGATGGTGAAGTTAAAATTGATAACATTTACAACGTTGACCTGGGCACTCTTCCGATTGTGTTTTTGGATGCCGGTGGTTTAATCAAAAAACGGTGCATGGCACGTACCGACGCTGATTTAAGTAGCTTTGTCATCGTTGGTAAACGTGGATTGCCAAATGCGCCGGATGATTTGCAGAGTTATACGCCAAAATAGTGGAGAGTGGAGAACGGAGAGCGGATAGCCATTAAGTTAAGGGAAACCCCGTTGGAGTGGAGGCTTTAGCCGGCCGGCGGTAGGCATCACCCTCCCACTAAAATTGCGGGGCGCCTACCGCCGACCGGCTAAAGCCTCCACTCCAGCGTACCTTAACTTAATGGCATTGCGGCTAAAGCCTCTAGTCCACCACTATCCGTTATCCACTACCCATTGTCCTTATACAGCAATTGCGTAATCTGTTCAGAGACCAATCCAATCAAGAAAATCAAAATGGAAGTGATAAACAGCAAGGCGACCATATTGGTAAAACGTCCAGCGGTGGTGAACGTGTAAACATAATAACCAGTTCCCAACATGAAGAATCCCAGACTCAAGGGGCCAAACAGTTTTAAGGGCGCGTACAAGGTCCCAATTTTAAAAATAATCAACAAGAATCGCACCCCGTCACGTAGCGGTTTGATGTGGCTTTGACCAAGACGTTTATGGGCAATAATGGGAACATAACTGACGCTATAACCAGCCCGGAAGAAGGCCATGGTGATGGTTGTTGGGTAAGAAAAAGTGTTCGGAAGTAAGTAGAGAAACTCTTTAAACTTATTGGCCCGAACCGCCCGAAATCCCGACGTTAGGTCTGCAACCGGATGACCCACCATCCAACTGGCGAGTTGATTGTAAAAACTGTTCGCACACCAGCGTCCGAAACTGGCTTGAGAATTGGATGACCTGGCACCTACGACCATGTCATGTCCTTGGGCCAAGGCGGTTAACAGTTTCTCAATATCATGTGGATCATGTTGTCCATCGGCATCCATAAAGACTAAAATGTCTCCTTTGGCAACCCGTGCCCCGCTTTTGATGGCGGCCCCATTGCCCATGCTGTAAGGATGAGTGATGACTTTGGCACCGGCTTGGGTGGCAACGTTAGCTGAATCATCGCTAGAACCGTCGTTGACCACGATAATTTCAGCCTCTGTATTCGCATACAGTTGTGTTAATGTCGGAATCAAGGTTTTTAAACTGTCTGCTTCATTGAGACAGGGGAGGATGATACTGAGGCGCATAATTTTTTTAATGGAAAATGGATAACGGAAAATGGAAAATGGAGAATGTGTGCTGGACTAGAGGCTTTAGCCGGTGACGTGCCCCTGCCACCGGCTGAAGCCTCTAGTCCACCGTGATTTGGTAGTGATGCAATGTGGGTTCTCTGTCTGAACTCTGATTAGAATGATTTTCAGATGGACTATGATTCGTCAAGCCTCCTTTCATAGCCTTCATTTAATCATATAAATCACAGTTCAAGACTAAGAGAAACCGCACGATATTTCATCAAAATTGCATCACTACCCTTGATTTTATTCATTTGACGGGCCCTGAATTATTTATTTCCTGCAACATTTTGATTTGCCGTTCTAACCAATCTAACCTGTTCGTATACAGTTTTGCCGTCAGTGGATTGAGGTGAGAACGCAAGGTTTGAATGGCAGTTTGGGCGTCTTGCAGGCGGTTGTCGGCCATTAGCCATTCAATTTGCCATACTCGTAATTCGGGTTGGTCGCGCTTGGCTAAAGATTCGGAAGCCGCTTGTACTGCCTGGGCATAATGTTGTTGATGGGCATGGAAAATGGCGTGTAAGTGATAAAGGTAACTGAGATAAAAATCGGCATGAGGGTTTTTTATCAAAGTTTGAAACAGTTGGTCTAACGTTTGGGAATCTAAGAGAGTCGGGCACAAACGATAGTCGCCATCGTTGATTAGAATATTGAGGCTACTAACCACAGCCGTGTCCAATTTTGCGATTTGGAAGTGGTCAAGCAGTTGGGATACGTTAGGGGGGGTCACTTCGGAATGTTTGCAAGCCAGGTGCAACCATAACATGTAAGGACCTGTGTCATTGGGGAAAGACTGAGTCATCTGACGCAGATAAGTTTCTGCTTGAGTCGGTCTTCCTGCTTGTTCTAACAGGGCCGCCGCGTGCGATAGGGCAAAGCGAGACAACGGTTTTTTCTCAGCCCAGAACATGGCTTGCAGAATTGGTTGCGCCCAGAGGGTCGTTTGTGACCAGGTGAGGAGAGGGAAGAATGTGAACCATAGTAACATCAATGCAATTGCCACTTTGCGCAGGAAAACATGGTGCATTTGTTCTGCTAGAGAAAAGATACCATAAACTGTTGCGAAGAGAATCCCTAGCATGGGGAGATAGTTACGATGTTCAAAGTAAGGTACTAAAGGGAGAAAAGTCGATTCTAACAGATGTCCGGCAAAGAACCACAGAATGGCGAATGATAAAACGGGCCGAGTGCGAGGTTTCCAAAGGGCGATTAGTAATAATCCGGCGAGAAAAATCAAGGCAAACAGAGTGGTAAGTGGCGTGAACAAGTTTTGAGAAATGGGGTAGTCATCTGAAAAAAGATTGAAAGCATGGGGACGTAAAATAAGTATTTTCGCCAGGTAATCGCTTAACGCCCGACCTTCGGTCAGAAGACGTTCAATCAAAGTAAAATCACGAATCTCATAGGTTTGTAAAAATTTGCCAAAATGCCAAGTCAGGTAGGTGACCAAGGCCGCAATGGGAAGGTAAATGAAAACGGCTTGCCAAAGGCGAAAATAAGCGGGTTTGGGAAGTGTTTGCAAGACAGTCATTTCCAACACAACAATGTAGAATACCAATAATATCCCATTTTCTTTACTTAGCGTAGCGAGAATTCCTCCGACTCCAATGGCCAATGAAATCCAAATATATCCCTTGAACAGTCGTTTTTCAACCAGATATTGGCGCCCTTGTAAATAGGCTAACAGTCCAAGTAAGGTGAAAAAAGCGGAGAGTAGTACCATGCGTTGGACCACATACAGCACGGTGGAGGCGTGAAACGGGTGCCATAGCCAGAGGGTCGCAGTTAGCAAGGCGAGGGGGAGGTAACGGGAGGCGGGTAGTGTGAGAAGGCGTCCCAAATGCAACAGAATCCAAATAATTAGGCAACCGTTGAGGAGGTGTAGCATGAGGTTGACGTATTTGAAACTCCACGGATTGGACGGCCAATTGTGGTATTGAAGCGCAAACGTGAGTAAAGACAACGGTCTGCCGGATTCTCCAGAAATGCCTTCAGTGGCAAATTTGATCATGCCCATGAATGGCTGAGTGTCAGTGATCTGAGAAAGGGGATCAAGATTAGGTTGGTCGTCTAAGATAAAAATGCTGTGTAAACCCGGCCAATATAACCAAGCGGTGCAAAGCAGGAGGAGAATGAAACTGAGGCCGTAAGCGATTTGAGGGGTGGTTTTCATAAGGTTTCGGTTAGCTTTTCGACGGATAGGTCAGCTTTTTCTAAACCCTAAAGGTTTAGGAAAGCTAGAACAAAATGAAAAAAAACCCGCCCTTTTGCAAGGGCGGGTTCTCAGTTTCAAGATAGCGAAAGTTCAGACTAAAAGAGGTGATTTATCAGCCATTTTCAGTTGACTCACTACGCTAACCACATTTCGTTATTTGCAGGTGCTGGGCAGATATTTGTCAGGAACTGGATTGCCTGGCGCGGTACCACAAAAGTCGGCAGTGGTGAGGTCAGCGTTTTTGCAACTCCACAGTTTCCTGGTGCTGCTGTAACCCAGTGCGAAGGTGTAGGACAGGAGAACATCATCACCGTAAAAATTTATCGCGACGGTAAAGCCTGGGCCTGCCGTACCACTGCCATCCAGTGCGCCTGCACCGCATGAGATTGTCAGACCTGTGGTGTATTTGCCACCGGTTTTGGATGCCGCTTGAGTGATCAGTGCTGGAAACACGCCCTTGGAGGACAGAAATTCTTCGACAGGCGTCTTCACACCGCCCGTTAATTGCACCGCTTCAGAGACTTTGCCTCTCTTCATGTAATCGGTGTAAGCAGGGATAGCGACAGCCGCCAGAATACCGATAATGGCAACGACGATCATCAGTTCGATCAGGGTAAAACCTTTTTGAGTTTTCATAGTATTTTCCTCTAATTATAATAGAATGGAGTTTAACGTGGAATTTAGTGTAACCCTTCATTTAAAGTTTTAACCAAAGTTAAATCTTTAAAAGAAGACTACCACTATCTTACATGAAAAATCTGTGCCAGCTTTTTTAAATTCTTATCTATTTGATTTTAAAGTAAAAAAAATTAACCGCACGGTTACAGACTGCTTATTTTCAGCACCCTGTAACTGTATAAGAATAGATTTTTCTTAATAAAATCAAAGAGTTGATTCACCTGCTGATTTTCAGCACCCCCCTTTCTTCGAAACTTTTTGGTTTTTTTCGGTTTAATAACAATAATATATAACTATAATATTACGTTAACAGGCTGTGCATTTTCAGCACCTTGTAAAAATTGTTTAATATCATTTTACGGGATTTTAATAAAATAAGAATAAGGTCTATAATCAATTTTTGATTTTTTGTTGCGGTAATTGGATGGTTATTTTGATACCTTCGAGAAATTGTTTAATTGAGATGATGGCGGTGCAATAATTCTTATCGCGTTCCAGAGGAAATACTTTGAGCAAAATGAGGGGCCAAGGCAAACTTTGATATAGTAATATTCTCCTAAACTTGTACGATTCACGCTGGAACGCAATAAGAATTATTGCGCGATGGCGCGTGGCGGCGCAATAATTCTTATTGCGTTCCAGCCAGATATGTACAAATTTATGAGAATATTACTATATGAGGCAAGTGAAACTTCTTGGCGTCCCTGCTAGGAGTTGAACCTAGAGTCTCTGACTTAGGAGGTCAGTGCATTATCCGTTATGCTACAGGGACTTATTTTTTTATGAATAATATATATCATTCACCAAAAAATTTAGATGGTGGAGTCGAGGAGGATCGAACTCCCGACCTTGGCATTGCGAACGCCACGCTCTCCCAGCTGAGCTACGACCCCAAAAAAGATGTGAGATAAAACGAAAATACTAGAAGTTTGGTAAATCTTTATGTCTATGACCTCATATTATGGGTTCTTGACAACGATTTGTATAGGGGGGATACAAATTTTTTTTTAGTCATGGGTAAAAACTCTAAATTAAACGTATATTATAAGGAGTCCAAAACATGTTTTGGACTCCTTTTTTGGCCCCCCTTATTGCCGATAGTCGCCTTGATTGTCTAAAAACCAGCGATATGTTGTTTCTATTCCTTCCAGCAAGGGTATTTGTGCTTTCCATCCTAACTGATGCAGACGTGATACGTCAAGTAACTTTCGCGGTGTCCCGTCCGGCTTCTCCGTATCAAAAACCAGATCACCCGTATAGCCTACCACTTGTTTAACCATTTCTGCCAGTTCTCGAATGCTGACATCTTCACCGACGCCGATATTAATAATTTCACTACTATCATAATGTCCCATCAAAAACCATAAGGCACTGGCTAAATCATCGACATGTAAAAATTCCCGGCGCGGCGTCCCTGTACCCCATACCGTCACCGTGGGCAATCCTTGCATTTTGGCTTCATGGAATTTGCGAATCAAGGCGGGTAACACATGAGAATTATCCAAATTGAAATTATCCCCGGGCCCGTACAAATTGGTTGGCATCGCCGAAATCGCATTGAATCCAAATTGTTTTCGATACGCTTGACACATTTTTATACCCGCTATTTTGGCAATGGCATACCATTCATTCGTGGGTTCCAAGGGCCCCGTCAACAGTGCCTCTTCTCGCATCGGTTGCGGCGCCAATTTAGGATAAATGCAAGAAGAACCTAAAAACAGCAATTTTTTCACGCCGGTGCAATAGGCCGCTTCAATGAGATTGGTTTGAATTTGCAAATTATCTCTAATAAAATCCGCAGGATAACTGTCATTGGCCTGTATTCCACCCACTTTGGCGGCGGCTATCAAAACATATTCTGGTTGTTCTATGGCAAAAAAGTTTCTCACTGCCACTTGTTGCGTCAAATCCAGTTGTGAATGAGTACGCACCAATAAATTTTCAAATCCAGCGTGTTCCAAATGATGTAACAAGGCCGCGCCCACGAGGCCCCGATGACCGGCCACATAAATACGTGCGTGGTGTGGAATAGGATGCCGAGAAATGGAAAAACGAGATAAATTATTCATGGAAATCAAAGGTTTTAAAACCGGCTTTTCGACATAAAGCGTCTTGTTTAGCTAACTTGAGGTCTTCCATGACCATTTCTTGAACTAACTGGGCAAACGGGGTACGTGGTTGCCATCCCAATTTTTCCTTGGCCTTCGTTGGGTCGCCCAGCAACGTTTCTACTTCGGTCGGTCTAAAATACCTGGGGTCAATGGCCACGACACATTTTCCAGTGTGTTTATCATACCCCTGTTCTCCTACCCCTGCGCCTTGCCAGACGAGGGAAATATCGAGGGACTGTGCCGCAATTTCTACAAATTCTTTTACCGAATATTGAATACCTGTAGCAATCACGTAATCATCAGGCACCTCTTGTTGCAACATTAACCATTGCATTTCAACATAATCACGGGCATGTCCCCAATCGCGTTTGGCCTGTAGATTACCTAAATAAAGACAGTCTTGCAAACCGAGTTTGATACGGGCAAGGGCGCGGGTGATTTTACGAGTGACAAAGGTCTCGCCGCGAATTGGACTCTCGTGATTGAACAAAATCCCATTGCACGCATACATCCCATAAGCTTCCCGATAGTTCACGGTAATCCAATACGCATATAATTTGGCCACGGCATACGGTGACCGTGGATAAAAAGGCGTTGTTTCCGTCTGTGGAACTTCCTGCACTTTGCCAAACAATTCCGACGTGGATGCCTGATAAAAACGAGTCCGCTGTTCAAGCCCTAAAATCCGAATGGCCTCTAACAATCGCAACGTGCCCAAAGCGTCGGCATTGGCGGTATATTCTGGCGTCTCAAATGACACGGCTACATGACTTTGGGCCGCCAAATTATAAATTTCATCAGGCTGTACTTGCTGAATGATACGAATTAAATTGGTAGAATCAGTTAAATCACCATAATGTAAAATAAAATGCCGCTGTTCTTCATGCGGGTCTTGATAAAGATGGTCAATGCGACTGGTATTAAAAGATGAAGCCCTGCGTTTAATGCCGTGAACTTCATAACCCTTATTTAGCAAAAATTCGGCTAAGTAAGCACCATCTTGCCCAGTAATTCCAGTGATTAAGGCCGTTTTATTTGTTACCATGGTATAAACTAATTATGCTTTCTAAATTAAGTGAACTAATTTGGAGTCCCAAAACACGTTTTGGGGCACCACCGCAAATCCTATAACAGGGAATATCATTTAGGATTTACGCAAAAACGTCAAAGAAACTCAGTTTCTGGTCGCCATTGATTTCAGATGATTTGCGTAACTTCTATTATTATATCATCATAATAATCTGTTCGTGACTATTCCATTTCTCATGGAATATAATATACCATAGCAAGGTTTTTAATTTTAGGCAATTTTTAACAAAAGGTGACATTTTCAATGTTAAGAGAACTTCGTCTGACTCAATGCGATCCTTCTGGAACCCGCAAACGCTGGTTCCAAGATGATTATTTTGACCTCTTTACTTGGCAAGAACAAAATGGTGAAGTAACCAGTTTTCAACTTTGTTATGACCGTCTAGGGGTTGAACGAGTTTTCTCCTGGGACCGAGACCGGGGGTTTGGCCACCACCGCATCGATGATGGAGAAGCCTCCCCACATAAAAATATGACACCAGTGTTTATCATGGATGGCCCCTTTTCGCCCACCGAAGTGATACCTAAATTTATCAAAGCCTGTGAACCTATCAGTAAAACTATTAAAACGTTTATCATGCAGAAAATTTTTGAATATCTCAACCAGCAAAATGAACTGGAATAAATTGGGGTATAAACTGGTCAGTAAAAGTTTCAAAACTGCGCGACATACCGGCTGTAAAGATATTTGGAATGCTGGAGTAGAGGCTTTAGCCGGTGGAAAGTTGGCACCATTGTGAAATGTCTGGACATATTCTCCGGCTAAAGCCTCTACTCCAGCATTCGCCAAATAAATACAGGTGGACTAGAGGCTTTAGCCGGAAGGTGGGGCCCCGCAATTTCAATTCTGTTCCACCCCCCACCGGCTAAAGCCTCTAGTCCACCTGTTCGACTAATATCCACTATCCACTATCCACTCATTGGCACACTTAATGCGCTTCCATAAATTATCCGTTTCGTAACAAATAATTCTTCTAATTTATTGATTATTAAAGATAATTTTATGACATTTTACCATTGGGAAAACCAAGATTTAATTTTATCCGTACATTTACAACCACGGGCGAGTCAAACGGGCATCGTTGGCGTGTATGGCGACAAACTGAAAGTGAAAGTAACCGCCCCCCCCATTGAAGGACAGGCCAATGAAGAAGTGTGCAAATTATTTTCTAAAACCTTTGGGGTAGCCAAATCGCAAGTTATTTTGTTGCGAGGCGAAAGTAGCAAAAATAAACTGTTTCGGATTCAATCCCCTAAAAAGTTACCCAATTTTATTGTTGCATTGCACACTTTTTGATTGCAATATTTAACCTTGTTGTAATATACTGATATTGCATGTTAGGACATACACCAAAGAAGTGGATGTATTTTCTTTAAAATCATACATTTAAAAAAATGATTAGGTCATTCCTAACACAATCACTGATACCACTAACAATGAGGAGAATAAAGCAATGCGTTTAATTCTATTAGGAGGCCCCGGGGCGGGCAAAGGCACACAAGCCAATTACATCAAGGACAAATATGGGATTCCCCAAATTTCCACAGGTGATATGTTACGGGCCGCCGTCAAAGCTGGCACGGAACTGGGTCTAAAGGCCAAAAAAATCATGGATGAAGGTGGACTGGTGTCAGACGACATCATCATCGGATTGGTGAAAGACCGCATTAAAGAAGCCGATTGTGCCAAGGGATTCTTGTTTGACGGTTTTCCACGTACCCTCCCCCAAGCCGATGCCATGAAGGCCGCAGGTGTGAAATTAGATTACGTGGTTGAAATTGCCGTAGATGATGAAGAAATCGTCAAACGCATGAGTGGCCGCCGGGTGCATTTAGCCTCGGGGCGCACTTACCACGTGATGTTTAATCCGCCCAAGGTGGCAGGGAAGGACGATGTGACAGGTGAAGACTTGATTCAACGGGATGATGATAAGGAAGACATCGTGAGAAAACGTCTATCCGTCTATCATGCCCAAACGGAACCGTTGGTCGAGTACTATTCCAAGTGGGCCACCACTGACTCCAACGCGCCTAAGTATGTCCGTGTTAACGGCATTGGCAAAGTGGAACAAATTCGCGATGCGATTTTTAAGGCCCTTGGTTAAGGATTTTTCTGATACTTGATTGGTTGCCTTTTTGATAGAGTCAAGTATGACGGATGACATCTGGCTTTGCTAAACCTTTGAGGTTTGGTAAAGCTGGAGGAGTAGCAAGCTTGAGTTTGCCACTGATGTTAAGGGATGACAATGGACGAAGAATAGCAAACCTAGATTTGTCAGTTCTGGGTACCGCGAGACTAAAGGCTTTAACCGGTGAGAGGCATAACGTTGAAAACGAGTTCGCCTACCACCGGCTAAAACTTCAATGCCATGAAGTTAAGGAAAATACTGAAGGAAAATCCCGGTGGAGTGGAGGCTTTAGCCGGCCGGCAGTAGGCATCACCCCCCACTCAAATTGCGGGGCGCCTACCGCCGGCAGGCGTTAGCCTCCACTCCAGCGTATCTTAACTTAATGGTATTGCGGCTAAAACCTTTAGCCCAGCGGTACATGGTTCAATTTTTGGGGAACCTAATGTTTTTCAGATGGCTTTTGCATTGATAAACTCAACTGATACGTTGACACTCGCTATTCCTCACAGATAATTGTGTACTAACAAGAGGAAGCATTGATGAAATTCTTAACTATTCTATTTTTAGGATTGGTACAGTTATTTTATTCTTCTCAAACGCCGTTGTTAGACCAAGTGAAGGCGCGGGGCGAATTACGGGTAGTGACTCGGCATGGTCCAACGACTTACTATCGAGGACCCGAAGGTGAAGCAGGTTTGGAATATGACCTCGCGAAAAGTTTTGCCGAGGAATTAGGGGTCGAATTGCATATCGTGGTAGCAGATAATTTCAATGACATTTTGCAAAAAGTGGCCTCTCATGAGGTGGACTTGGCCACCGCAGGTCTCACTATCAATGACGAACGCAAATCTTTGGTTCGATTTGCCCCAGAGTATCAGGAAGTTTATCAACAAGTGGTATATCGTCAAGGTACCCCTTTGCCCCCCAACAATTTAGCAGAGTTCGATGAAAACTACAAACTGACCATCGTAGCAGGAAGTGGTCAAAGTCATTTTCTCAAACGTCTCAAGGAAAACTATCCACAATTAGTTTGGGAAGAAATCTCGGAAGTGGATCCCAGTGAATTACTGGAACAGGTGTGGGAAGGAGAGATTCGCTATACGCTGGTCAATTCTAACGAAGTCGCACAAATGCGGCGCTTTTATCCGGAATTGGAAGTGGGGCTGGAATTTGATAAACCTCCGCAAAAATTAGCCTGGGCTTTTCCACGGGTTGCTGTAGATGACAGTTTGTATATGGCCGCCATTCAGTTTTTCACGCGCTTGCAACGTTCTGGAAAATTGGAACAGTTGCTAGAACGTTACTATGGTCACATTGACGAAGGTGAACATTTTGATTATGTGAACCTCCGCGACTTTCACCGCTATTGTGAAGAACGCTTGCCTAAATATCGCAACTTTTTTGAAAAAGTCGCTTCTCGTTATCATCTCGACTGGCGTTTCCTAGCCGCGGTTGGCTATGAGGAATCACAATGGCATCCCAGTGCCGTTTCCCACACCGGGGTACGTGGCATCATGATGTTGACGAAAACTACGGCCCAAGAAATGGGCGTGACGAATCGAGATGACCCATATCAAAGTATTGAAGGTGGTACCCGATATTTTTTAGCCATCCGAGACCGCATTCCTAAAGACATTCTTGAACCGGACCGCACCTGGTTTGCATTGGCGGCCTACAATGTTGGGTTAGGACATTTAAGAGATGCCGTGAAACTAACCGAAATTCAAGGCGACAATCCCTCTCGTTGGATAGACGTGAAAAGGCATTTACCGAAACTCAGTGACGAATACTGGTACAAACAAACCCAACATGGTCAAGCCCGCGGTTATGAACCAGTTAAATTCGTAAAAAGCGTGCGACGTTTTTACGATATGTTAGTGCGTCTTTATCCGCAACCAGAAATGGTCTCGGTGCCGCCCCAATCGGTGCCGTCACCTCAATCCTTACCGAACCAACCTGACTCTGTTCCCTTAGCACCCATTTTGTGACGTTTATTCAAATGTTATCTCCGACCTTGATAAGCCAGAAACTCTGTTTTTCGAAACGTTCGAAACGAATGAGTTTCTGGTACCACAAAACCACCTCAGCCCTATACCATTTCTGCCCAGAGGGCATATACGAATTCAGAGGGGTACTCTATTCCCTGTTTATCATCTTCAGCACCTGCGTTTTTCCTCCAGATGTCCAAGCAGATGCCAACACTTCCACCACCCGTCCCAAAATTGGCTTGGCCTTATCAGGAGGAGGTGCCCGCGGTTTAGCCCATGTTGGGGTGTTGCAAGCGTTTGAAGAACTGCAAGTGCCAGTTGACTACATTGCCGGCACCAGTATGGGCAGTATCATTGGCGGATTGTATGCCAGTGGCATGACGATTGAGGAATTGCAAGAAGCTGTTCAAACCATCGAGTGGACAAAGGTACTCAGGTATAAAATTGATAGAAACCAATTGTCCTATCGCGACAAACAAATGCAACAGCGATATTTTAACTTCGAATTTGGTTTCTCCAAAGAAGGCTTTACCGTCCCTTCCGGCGTCGTCAGTGGTCAAGAATTACTTCTCCTCCTTAAACGCCTCACCAAAAATCTTTACCTAGATGACTTCTCCAAATTGCCCATTCCCTTCAAAGCCGTGGCCACCGATTTGGAAGACCCTAATGAACCTTATTTACTTTCCAAAGGCGACCTGGCCCTCGCCCTCCGTGCCTCGATGGCCGTCCCCTTTGCGTTTGCCCCGATCACCATTGATGGCCGTCTCCTGGTAGATGGAGGCATCGTCAACAACATTCCGGTGGACGTGGTGAAAAATATGGGTGCTGACATTGTCGTTGCCGTTGACATTGCCACCCCCATCTTAAATCAAGTGGATTCGGGCAGTTCCTTTGTCACCATTTATAAACAGTCGATGGATATTTCTCTGATTCAAAATGCCTTGCAAGCCCTCAAGAAAGCGGATATTATCATTGAACCGGACTTGAAAGGATTGACCCTGACTGATTTTGAAAAAAGCGAGAAAATGATGGACAGAGGTCGTCAAGCGATTTTGGAAAAACGCGCATTGTTTAAAATTCTAGCAGTCAGTCCTCCAGAATACGCTAATTATCGTGCCTTGAAACAAGCTAAAATTCCGCCTATACGGAAGACCCTCACTCCCGCTTTTATTAATATTCAAGGGAATCAACGCACCGATACCAAATTGTTGCAAGGCAAATTAAATCATTTAAAAGGCCAGCCCCTGCATCTTCCCGACGATTTAGAACGGGCCACGAACCAATTGATGGCATTGAAAGAGTTTGAACAAGTTAATTATCACCTTGAAACTCTCGCCCACGGCCACACCGGGCTGATTTTTGACATTCGTGAAAAACCGTGGGGACCTCACTATTTCCATTGGGGATTGAATGCGTCGACCACTTTTGACGATAAAATTGAGTTCACTTTGTTGGCCCGCCATGACAAATTAAATATCAACAAGTACGGGGCCGAATGGGTCAATGAATTAGAAGTGGGTACGGGTTACTTATTCCGAACCGAATTTTATCAACCGTTAGATTATGACCGACGGTTTTTTATCGCCCCCTTTGCTTCCCTAGAACGGGCTTTTCCAGAAGTGTTTAGACAACAACGTGGTTTGGCTTCTTACGATGTGAAAAGTCTGCGAGTGGGAATCGATTTAGGTATCAATTTCAATAATTTAGCAGAGTTACGCGGGGGGCTTCAACATAATCAAATCGATGCCCAAGTACGCATTGGTGAATCAGCATTTTTGCCTACGGGTCGAATTCAGGAAAACTTACTGACTTTTAAATTTGGTTACGATTCTTTAGACGACAAAGTGTTTGCGACGCGAGGTCTCAAAATTAACTTAGATGGACGAATTTATCAAAGAGGGATTGGGTCAGATTTCAACTATCAACAAGCGACTTTTTACACTCGTCAATATATTCCATTTCTATCTAACCTGACTTTGTTATCCGATCTCACTTTTGCCACTTCCCTCAACTCCACGCCGCCGGAATACGAACATTTTTCGGTAGGAGGTTTTCACTTGTTAGCAGGTTACGCGCAAGATGAAATGGCCGGTAGCCAAGCCCTGATCATGCGTCTGGGCGGACTGTTAAGTTCCACTTATCTCCCTCAATTGGCAGCCAAGGAGACGAGATTGTTAGGACTGGCCCATGCGGGAAATGCGTGGAATCATTTTGGAGATATTCATATTACTGACTTGCGTTATGGTGGCACCTTGGCCATGATGTGGGATACGCAATTTGGCACCATTCTGTTAGGTGCTGGATATACTGATGGCGGGAGTTTCCGGTATAACTTGTCGGTGGGGAGTTTTTTCTAAACCGAGATATTTCAGGGGGCCAAAGAATTCAGGGGGGCCAAAACGTTATAGTATAGTAATATTCTTTCTCATTTATACTCCCCGCAAGCGGCACTGCCATTAAGTTAAGGTACGCTGGAGTGGAGGCTTTAGCCGGCCGGCGGTAGGCGCCCCCGCAATTTGAGTGGGGGGTGATGCCTACGGCCGGCCGGCTAAAGCCTCCACTCCACCGGGATTTTCCTTAACTTAATGGCAGTGCAGCTTAAAGCCTCTAGTCCATCTGTCGATTCATTTCAGAGGCTGTTTTCCTTCACTTAATGGCATTGCCGTGTACAGGGGGGGTATAAACAATTAGGAATATTACTATAACGCTTTGGACTCCTGACACCTACACTAATTACAAAACTTCTTCTTAAATTCCCTCTCCTCCGCGGTTAACGGTTGAATCCCCAAAGATTCTTGAATAAAAATCTCACTGCAACGCGACGGTTGACGTTGAGACGTGGGGGGCTGGGGAGGGGTCTGAACCGTGGCAGAAGACGGTGGTGATTCCTGTTCCCGCGCCGGCTTATGCACTCGTGCCGGCAATTTTTCCGAAGGCGGGGCAACCACAGGTACGGGTGAAGAGACCGGCGGTACGGACGGACGGACGGGTGGTGGTGACAAGGTAGAAGAGGGACGTGACGAGATGACCGATTGTTCCAATGTATTTAAACGTTGTTGCAACTCAGCTAACTTTGGAGAATTGGGATTGACCTGTTGCAAATTCTGTAAGGCACTCCGTGCCTTTGATAACTGCTTTTGCTTTAGAAAAGTTTCCGCCAGTTGTTGATAACGAGTTTCAATTTTCCTAAGACCGGCCTTCGCTTCCTGATGATTCGGGGCTTTCACTAACACTTGGTTATAACACTCAAACGCGGTCCCTCCTTTTCCAGACAGTAATCGGCCCGCCTTCAGATGTTCTCCACATTGCTTCAGTAACATGGGAATCTCATTTTTGTCACTGGCGAGGGTAGCTAATTCTTTTAAACGTCGTTCTGCCACGGGTAAGACTAATGATTTTGGATTCACTTTTTGCAATTCTGAAAGATAACGACGTCCATCGTCTAACTGCCTTTTTTTCAACGCAGTTTCTATCAAAGTTTGATAATGGTCTTCAAGTTTTTTTAAACCTGCGGTTGCCTGGACATTCTTGGAGTCCTGCTTTAATACTTGCTGGTAACAATCTAAAGCAGTCTCTTCATTCTCCTTTTTCGCGGCCTTCTTGTTTACCTTGTCAGGGACCAGGCGATTTTTCTTAACCAGATTTTCACACTTTTGTAACGATTCACGAAGCCCGCCCATCGATGGTGAAGGTGCAGATTTTTTCACTAAAGCATCAGATTTAGAGGCCACTGCCGCGGGTTTGGGGGTTGATAACTCTTCCTTGGCTGGTGGAGTCACTGGTTTAGAAAATGTAGAATCCGATTGATGACTACTTACGGGGTCTGGCTTAACAGTTTGCGCGGTCCCTACAGATAAAACCGGCGATGGCTTCGAATTTGATTCTTTCGGATTTAATTCTACGGCTTGACCAAATGGAGGTTTCTCGACACTTCCATTTGTACCATTGGTCTTAGCCGTCTCGGTGTGGTCAACCTGAAATTGAGGAGAAACGGTTTGATTCAGAGTTTCTAAAGATTTAACCGGATTATTCTTAGACATTTGCCCGTTTTCCGGATGATTCGGTTTCAAATCAGATTTAACTGTCAAATCAGATGGTTGCCCAACCAACTCCGGATGTTGGGAAAAATGGTATTTGCCAATAATAAATCCGCCTAAAAAAACCATGAACAAGACCGCAGTCCCCACAAGCCATTTTTTGATAGCCTCCCAACGTCCTGCCAGGCTACCTAAATTTATTTTGAGTTTGTGTTTGCCGATGTTTTTGATTTTGCGCAGATGATTGCTTTCTAATTTGGTAGGAGACATAGAGTATAAATGCGTTAGTCTCGACTCTCGAGTGTTTTCCTCGCTTGATAAAAGAAGAAAATTTTTATTTCAGTCCGTTCAACAAAATATGAGAATCGTATAAGTGGATAGGGTATAACAGGAGAACATACCCCAAAATAGTGCTGGTGAACTTTCGGCTTTAACCGGCAAAGTTTGGCGCCCGTTTGACAGAAGGGGCCGCCCCCCACCGGCTTCCGCCTCTAGTCCAGCGATGTTGGTTTGGTTTTTTTCCATTTTTTATTTTTGAGATTTCGAATTTTTATTGTATAGGAGATTAATTATAGATCAAAAAACTTCCTTGTGTAAACTTTATCGGTCCATGACGGCCCCTTCCCTAATCAAGGAATCCAAAGCGAAGCTTTGTCAGATCACGAACAAAGCTACGCTTTGGATTCCACTTGCTATCCACTATCCGCTATCCACTATCCGCTAAAACCGCCCGTGGATCAAAAGGAAATTCTTGTGCCATCTTTCGATAAAAATCCGAAGCGGCCACCGTGGTTGCAGGTGGCGTGACGAGTTGCAAAGTTACATATTGATCTCCAGAGGGGTTGCCAGGCAAACCACGTCCTTTCAGACGCAACTTTTGACCCGCGGTTGAACCAGCCGGAATCTTCAACTCTACTTTTCCACCTAAGGTAGGTACTGCAACACTTGCACCTAAAGCGGCTTCCCAGGGTGCAATAGGCAAATTGAGAAACACATCTTTGCCCTCCGCACGATAAAAACGGTGTGGTTGAAACTCGATTTCCAAATATAAATCCCCATTTGATTCCCCCCCCTGGCCCGGTTCACCCTGACCGGCCAAACGTATTTTTTGACCTTCTGTGACGCCTGCTGGAATTTTTACATTTAAGGTACGAATTCTGGGAATTTTTTGGCCCATACTATCTCTTTCCGAAAGTCGCAGTTGTAGCACGCGATTGGCACCATGATAAGCCTCCTCCAGTGAGATAACAACTTTGGCATGATGGTCTTCGCCTGGAGTACGAAACGGAGTCTGATGAGTATAGCCTGGAGGCATCCCCGGACCTTGTCCCCGACCAAATAAAGTTTCAAAAAAGTCGCTAAAATCAAAAGGTTGACCGCCACCAGTGAAACCGCCGCTACCAAAATCGAAACCGAAATTCCAACCCGTAGGTGGCTGAAAGTTATCCCCGGCCCGCCAGTGATGGCCTAATTGGTCATAAGCTGCCCTTTTTTTATGGTCTTTTAGCACCTCATAAGCCTCGCCCACCTCTTTAAAGTGCTGTTCAGCATCTTTTTCTTTGCTGACATCGGGATGATATTTACGTGCCAGTTTACGATACGCCTGTTTAATATCGTCTGCACTGGCATCACGCGAAACACCTAAAATTTTGTAATAGTCTTTGTATTCCATAAAGGTCTTAAATGAATAATGAATAATGAATAATGAATAATGAATGACAATCTGTCAAATCTAAGACACCATTTCCTTGCTAAATATATAGAGTAGTCTCTTTCAAATTTCAAGCTATCTTGCCTAAAGAAACGGGGTCAAAGAAACTTAGTTTCTTTCGATGAATGCGCGTCCTTGAAAAAAAATTGAATGATGTAAAAATATATGTTATCCTGATTCTCCCTAATAACCCCCAGAATCTTTTTATCATACTCGTCTTTGGAGTAATCTCTTAGCAGGGTAACATAACTTTATGATTGAAATAAGAATCCATGGGCGTGGCGGCCAAGGTAACGTAGTCGCAGCCTATCTCACGGCGATGGCGGCTTTTGAAGAAGGTCGCTATGGTCAGGCATTTCCAAATTTTGGCGCCGAACGACGGGGCGCCCCTGTCATGGCCTTTGTCCGCATTAATAATAACCCCATTAAGCAACGCAACCAGGTGTTAGCACCTGCCTTCTTGATCATTCAAGACCAAGCCTTGTTACATGTGCCTGGTGTCACAGATGGCTTATTACCAGGCGGGAAAATTTTGGTCAATTCCAACTTGAGTAGTGCCGTCCTCAGTAGTCAAGAAGGTAAAGACATCATCTCCATTCCCGCAGGCACACTAGCTAAACAAATCTTAGGACGACCCGTACCGAATACGGCCTTACTGTCCGCCTTTTTTACCCTCACTGGCATATTGTCCCAAGAATCGTTGGCCAAAGTTCTCAAACAACGTTTTAAAGATGCCGTGTTAGAAAAAAATTTACAACTCATCGAACAAGCCGCCCAACAAGTTCCGGCGGGTCTTTGGAAAGTTTCAGAACAACAGGAGGAAAGTCATGTTACAAGCCCTTGAAGGTTCCCAAGCGGTCGCCCAAGCGGTCGCACTCTGTCGTCCCCAAGTCATTGCTGCTTATCCTATCACACCGCAAACGCATATTGTGGAAAATATTTCTAAACTGGTGGCCGATGGCAAATTACCATGTGAATTTATCAGCGTCGAAAGCGAATTTTCCGCTGCTTCCGTCGTCTTAGGTGCCGCCGTTGCCGGGTCCCGTTCCTACACGGCTACCGCTTCGCAAGGTCTCCTCCTCATGACCGAAGTGTTATTTAATATCGCAGGGATGCGAGTGCCCATCGTGATGACATGCGCCAACCGTGCCGTTTCCAGTCCCCTGTCGATCTGGAATGACCAACAAGATTCCATGTCGGTCCGGGATGCCGGCTGGATTCAACTGTATTGTGCCGACAATCAAGAAGCGGTGGACACCACGATTCAAGCCTATCGGATTGCCGAACGGACGGAATTGCCGGTCATGGTCTGTATGGATGGATTTAACCTCACCCATACGTTAGAAGGAATTGACATTCCGACGCAAAAACAGGTGGACAAATATTTGCCACCGTACCAATTTTCACGCACGTTAGACCCGCGTAACCCTCTTACTTTGGGCACTTGTGTCTCCCCAGATTTTTACACGGAAGCACGTCATTCGCAACATCAGGCATTGCTAAAATCTCAAGCAGAAATCATTGCGGCAGATCAAGAATGGCAAGCTATCTCGGGGCGGAAAGCGGGCGGATTACTCACGGTAGAAGGGCCTGAACAAGCTAGAGTAGCCATTCTTGCCATTGGTTCGGTGATAGGCACGTTGCAAACGGCGTTAGAAACCATACCTCCTCCGCAACCGGTCAAACTGATTAAATTGCGTGCTTTCCGTCCTTTCCCCATAGATGCTTTAAAAGAAGCCTGTCAAAACCTGGACGATGTGATTGTGTTAGAACGTGCCATTTCGCCAGGCATTGGTGGAATCGTTGGAATCGAAGTCTTAGCGGCCTTATCCGAATTACCCAATCCCCCGCGAGTTCATAACTTTGCGGCAGGCTTAGGGGGACGCGATATTCGTCTGGAAATTTTGCCACGCTTGTTATCCGTCTTGAGTGACCCAGGGGACCGACGCTTTAGGATTATTGATGTGGATTTAGAAAAATTGCCGGTGGAAGACCGATAAGGAAGTGGTGTCGCCCTCACCCCCGGCCCCTCTCCCAGAAGGAGAGGGGCCGGGGGTGAGGGCCCCACGGTCTCCACCTCTAAGCATTCCTAAATCTTCGCCGTTGTTGATAGCTTGCCATTTGGGACGGATTTTCAGTGGCACCGGACAGATGAAAGAATGCCAAATGAATGACTTGTTCTTCCACTATCAACGCAGACCCGACAAAGTGAGGCCCTTCGCACCGGTAATCTTGACCCAGACCGACGGAGGCATAACTTTGGATGGTGCCACTGGTGGCTAATTTCAAAAAAGCGATAGCCAGGTCCAAGGTAGGAGTTGCCACTGAGGTTTCTGGTTTGACCATGGCTTCTATGGCATAACTTTTAAGTAATTTCGGATGGTATTGTTGATAAGCCTCGACTTGTGACACCATATCCAAACCGGCGACTTGACCATTGATAATGACTAACAATCCTTGTTGTTGTGGCATCCATTCAAACGCTTGTTCATATTCCGACAGCGGTTTGGCGTGGGATTCGTAAACATCGCGCATCGCCCCTGTGGGAGAGGCAACCTGGGCGGAGTCCGACAGTTGTCGAATCTCTTGCCAAACTTCGCCTTGGTCAGAAGTATAGCCGCGACCTGACTGTAGCGATCGATAGACCGCTGAAGATTTCTTGCTACGAGTGGCGTGAGATAGCACATGTCCAGAACTAGAAAACTCTCTGGAAGAATATCCCCAGCGACCTTGTTCTGTACAACTGACTGGAATGACGGTTTCAGAGTTTGGTTTCAGCAAAATAGTGGTGTTCAACACCCGATTCTGTTTGGCCCCCATTAACTCTTCTCCATCCAGTAATAACACCGGCAACTCACCCTGGTTGGCGACTTTCAATTCTGGCACCGACCCGGATTCACTCAGTTCAGTAATCTTCAATTTCTGCTGATCAAGGGCTTGTTGCAAGGTGAGATAATGAATAGCACTCTGCAACGTGGTGAACAATGGCACAACAACCATATTGCTAAACACTTGCAAGGTGCCAAATTGAATGGTTTCAAGATAGCGTTGAAGGACTGGCATATTTAAAACTCCTCTTTCTGGTTGACGGGACAAACTAAAGTTTGTATTTTAAAGAACCTTTGGGAGTGTCAAACGGTCATTTGACACCATGATAAGATAACAAGTTACTTAACCGTTGTCTATTCAAGAAACTCAGTTTCTTTTAGAAACTGAGTTTCTCGATAGCCAGCCCTCTATAATTTTATAGATAAATGGCGGCGAATGGTGAAAGATGTAATGATTGAAAATTTTAAAGAACCCCTACGCATGTTGCGAGGACCCACACAAACAGTTGTTTAACTGGTAGTCCTGAAATCTGGGTGAAATGTCTGAACTATGATTAGAATGATTTTCAGATGGACTATGATTGAAGGTTCCTCTTCTCATAGTTCTCATTTAATCACCTGAATCATAGTTCAAGACGGTGAAAACCAACTCTCGGCCTCTCACCCACATTTCAGGACTACCCCACTCTTGTGCCATTCTAAATTTAGAATGTAGAACGTAGGGTGGATTAAGCGAAGCGTATCCACCCTACGAGGGAAAGATAGATGGTACAAAAGCAGATGAATATCACTATACCATCCAGATTTCATCACTACGGCTTAACTCTCACAAACACTTAGGAATGGGTAGCACACTTAGGAGAATTATGATGTTGCGTCAAATCCCTTATCTGCATCCGGGAAAGATTCTACTAGAAGAATTTCTCAAACCCATGAATATTACACCTCTTCAACTTGCCAAAGAAACCGGTGTAGCGCAATCACGCATTAACGACATTGTGCAAGGCAAGCGTTCCATTACGACCGACGTCGGTGTCCGTCTCTCACGTTTTTTTGGCACCAATGATGGTTTCTGGATTAGATTACAGATAGACTATGACACTGCCCAAGTGCGAGATGATGAATTTTAGCCAACTTGGAAGCACTCCGAATGAAAAACTCACCTTACGCAAAGAGTAGTGAGAAACTAAGTTTGCTTTTCGAAACTTAGTTTAGGAATAATGGTAATGATGCACAAGGTAGTAGTCTGTAGTCTGTAGGGTGGATACGCTTCGCTTAATCCACCCTACCTGAAATACCAGGTTTGTTATGCACAGGTACTTATTTCCCACCCATAAATAATCGCATCTTCCGTGGTTTCACAAACACCTTATCGCCTTTTTGTAAATTCAGTTGGCGATAATGTTCCTTAGTCAATTCCGCTTCCAGAACTTCAGAACTGTCTTTCGGTAACAGTTCCAGATGCACCATGGGGCCAAGTAAATGAATACTGCTAACTGTGACTGCAATAGCTACGTCTTCAGAAGTGCGAGAAATTTCCAATTCATGGGGACGGACGTATGCCACCACGGGGGCCATTTGGACTTCTGTGTGGGGGTCAAGGGTAATGTCTAATTCACCGATACGCACTTGTCCTGTGTTTAAACGTCCATGGAAGAGGTTGACGTGACCGATAAACTGATAGACAAAGGGATTCACGGGGTTTTCATAAATTTCATCAGGTGTGCCTACCTGTTCAATGCGTCCTTCATTCATCACTACCACGAGGTCTGCCACTTCCATCGCTTCTTCTTGATCATGGGTGACAAAGACGCTGGTGATGTGCATGGTTTCATGCAATCTTCGTAACCACCGTCGTAATTCTTTGCGAACCTTGGTATCCAATGCCCCAAACGGTTCATCTAACAAGAGAACTTTGGGTTCGACCGCTAACGCCCGTGCCAATGCTACCCGTTGACGTTGTCCACCAGACAGTTGACGCGGATAACGGTCGGCCAAGTCTTGCAATTGAATAAGTTTCAATAAATCATCGACTCTCTTCTTAATCTCGGTTGGAGAAGGTCGTTGTTTGCGTGGTCGAACTCGGAGACCAAAAGCGACATTTTCAAAGACCGTCAGGTGTCGGAAGAGGGCATAATGTTGAAAGACAAAACCCACGCGACGGTCTCGAACATGTTGAGAAGTGGCATCTTCACCGTGAAATAAAATGCTACCACTGTCAGCCACTTCTAAACCGGCCACGATGCGTAACAGAGTGGTTTTACCACATCCCGAAGGTCCCAGTAAAGCCACTAATTGTCCGTCTGGAACTGTGAGACTGACATTTTTAAGGGCGTCAAACTTGTTAAAGGTTTTGTTGATATTTTTGATTTCGATACTCATAAAGTAATCCTTGCTGGCGCGTGGAAACGGGAAAGTTGTACAAGTAATAGTATAGCGGTTTTGGAGTATAGCGGTTTTGGAGTACGGAATTTATTCCGTTGGAGAAACGGAATAAATTCCGTACTCCAAAACCCATAACCGTTATCTTTGCAACACTAACTTAGTTGATGCACTCGCCATTCCACAATCGTTTTTAGGATGAGAGTCACCAGGGCAAGTAATGCCAGTAGCGAAGCCACCGCGAACGCTGCCGCGAAATTGTATTCGTTATAGAGAATCTCTACATGTAATGGCATCGTGTTGGTTAAGCCACGAATATGTCCAGAGACTACGGAAACGGCGCCAAATTCGCCCATGGCACGGGCATTACATAAAATGACGCCGTATAAGAGTCCCCATTTCATATTGGGTAAGGTGATTCGCCAAAAGGTTTGCCAACCGTTGGCGCCTAAGACTATCGCGGCTTCTTCCTCTTCTTTGCCTTGGGCTTGGAGGAGAGGAATCAGTTCGCGGGCGACAAAGGGGAAGGTGATAAAAACGGTGGCTAAGACAATGCCTGGCACGGCAAAGATAATTTGAAAATTCTGGGCCGACAGCCACGGTCCTAACCAGCCTTGAAGTCCAAAGAGGAGAACGAAAATGAGTCCGGCAATGACTGGGGAGACGGCAAAGGGGAGGTCGATTAATGTGAGGAGAATGCTTTTGCCCTTGAAGTCAAATTTGGCAATTGCCCACGCCGCCGCAATACCAAAGAAGAGATTCAGAGGCACCGCGATAATGGCAGTGATGAGAGTTAACCGAATGGCAGCTAGGGCATCTGGTTCGATTAAAGCGGTTAGATAGACATTGATGCCTTCCTGTAGTGCTTGAGTAAAAACAGCAATGAGGGGTAACAGAAGGAAGAGGGTTAAAAAGATAAGTGTGAGGCTTATCAATAGGTAACGTATCCACCGCGGTTCCGTAGTGGCAGCTTGAATGTGTGTGTTTAAGGGGGTTGTCATAGTAATTAAGAAATTCTCCGTTTATGGGAGTCCAAAACAGGTTTTGGACTCCTTGATTTTAACTATACCTCCGACTACTCCACCATTGCAAGATGTTGATAACCAATAAGAGAATGAAAGAGGCTATCAACATAACGACCGCAATGGCCGCGGCACCTTTGTAATCATATTGTTCTAATTTGGTAATAATCAACAAGGGGACGATTTCGGAGACCATGGGCATATTGCCTGCAATGAAAACGACGGAACCGTATTCGCCTAAGCCTCTGGCAAAAGCCAAGGCAAAACCGGTCAACAGGGCCGGCCATAAGTTAGGTAAAATGACGAAAGTGAACGTTTGCCAACGGGTGGCACCTAAACTGGCCGCGGCTTCTTCTACTTCCATTTCTAAATCTTGGAGGATAGGTTGAACGGTGCGTACTACAAAGGGTAAACCGATAAAGGTTAAAGCGACAACGATGCCTAATGGAGTGAAGGCGACTTTGATTCCAAGAGGTTCTAAATATTGACCGACCCAGCCGTTGCCCGCATAGATGGCCGTTAGTGAGATACCCGCCACCGCAGTGGGAAGGGCGAAGGGGAGGTCAATGATGGCATCTATGATACGTTTGCCAAAGAAGGAGTAACGTACTAAGACCCAAGCCACTAGCAATCCGAAAAAAGCGTTGAGGAGGGCTGCTAACAGTGAAGCACCAAAAGTGAGGCGGTAGGAAGCGAGGACTCGTGGTGCTAAAACGGCGTTCCCAAATTCTTCCCAACTCAGCGTGGCAGCTTTTAGGAAGACGGTGGATAAGGGGATAAGTACGACTAAACTGAGGTATAGGATGGTAAATCCTAACGCTAAGTGGAAGCCTGGGAGGACGGTGTGTTTTTTGAGGAACATGGTTGACGGAAGATAAATTGATAGTGTTGCAAATTACAGTGAGATTCCTTTAAACCTGTACTCTATTCATCTGGAGTGCAATAAGAATTATTGCCCCCTGCGAAGCGTCGCAACGGCGCAATAATTCTTATTGCGCTCTAGATGAAAGAGTATCGGATTTAGAGAAATTTTACTATAGGGGCTAACGCCTCCATGCCATTAAGTTAAGGAATATCCAACCAATGTAGGGTGGATTAAGCGTTAGCGTATCCACCGACACCGACATTGGTGGATACGCTAACGCTTAATCCACCCTACCCTAACTTAACGGCATTGAGGCTTTAGCCGGTACCACCTGCTTGAAAAAGTTCAGGTTTCCTAAACCTGGGAGGTTTAGGAAACCGAAAAAATTTATTTACTCGGCAAATAAATCTGGTCAAACATTGCCCCATCATCAAAATATCCCTTTTGTGCCTTTTCCCAACCACCAAACATGTCATTGATGGTAAATAGTTTCAATTGAGGGAATTGAGGAGAGTATTTTTTAGCCACGTTATCGTCGGTGGGACGATAATAGTTTTTCGCCGCAATGTCTTGTCCTTCGGGCGAATATAAATATTCCAAATACGCCTGGGCTACCTTGGTCGTGCCATGTTTGTTAGCCACCTTTTCCACAAGGGCGACGGAGGGTTCCGCGAGAATGCTGACAGAAGGGGCAATCATTTCAAAGCCGTCTTTGCCCATCTTATTGATGACCAAAAAGGCTTCATTTTCCCAAGATAACAGGACATCACCGATACCACGTTGGACAAAGGTCGTCGTTGCCCCCCGCGCACCTGAATCTAATACGGGGACATTTTTGAATAACTGCGTCACAAATGCTTTGGCCTTTTCGGCATTGCCTCCTGTTTGTAACACATAGCCCCACGCGGCCAAGTAATTCCAGCGGGCCCCGCCGGACGTTTTCGGATTAGGTGTGATAACCGACACGCCAGGTTTTACCAAGTCATCCCAATCTTTGATACCTTTGGGATTGCCTTTACGCACCAAAAAGACGATGGTGGAAGTATAGGGCGTGCTATTACGTGGCAAACGGGTTTGCCAATCTTTTGGTAGTAAGTCGGATTGTTTAGCAATGGCGTCAATGTCATACGCCAATGCCAACGTGACAACATCGGCCTCTAGGCCATCAATAACGGCCCGTGCCTGTTTTCCAGAACCGCCATGAGATTGCTGGATGTCAATAGTTTCGCCCGCGGTGACTTGCCAATGCGTTTTGAACGCTTTGTTAAATTCTTGATACAACTCACGAGTGGGGTCGTAAGAAACATTTAGCAACGTGACCGCTGCTTGGACCGGTAACATGACACCCATAACAATTGGGGCGATGAGAGAAATAGGCAAGAAATTTTTAAATGACATAAGGTTTTTTCCTAACATATTGATGAATAAAGAGAATACCAGTCATCTATAGGTCCATAAGGATGGTTTTTTGCAACCCGTTAATGGGACCATGATGATAAACAATATGGTATCCTGTTTTATCCAGAAAAGAAAGAGGCCGGCCGGTATTTTGGCATGACACGCCCAATGGCTTGTAACTTTTCTAGCAAAACAGTATTGATAGATAAAAAATTTTGGTGTATTATTTATACCCATCCAAATAATAATTTGGACTCTAACTTTTTGAAGGAGAATTCTCTTTATGAATACTAAACTGATAGTCAGTTTCTTTATGATGTCTAGCTTATTGGTGTCCTCTTGTGTCGCCCCCACATCACCCACGAAACAAACGGGTGGGGCGGTTTTAGGCGGCGTATTGGGAGGCGCATTAGGTTCTCAAGTGGGTGGTGGCAAAGGCAGAACGGCGGCCATCGTAGCAGGCACTTTAATTGGTGCCCTGATTGGTGGTGCCGTTGGGTCCACCATGGATGCGATGGACCAACAACAAGCCACCCGTGCTTTGGAAAGTACACCTACAGGTCAAACAGTAGCCTGGAAAAATCCCGATACGAACGCTGAATATGAAGTGACTCCCACGAAGACCTATCAAAAACCCGAAGGGGGACATTGCCGTGATTATGAAACGGTTGCCGTCATCGATGGACGGCGGGAAGTGTTATATGGTACGGCTTGCCGTCAACCAGACGGAAGTTGGCAATCGGTGAATAACTAAACAGCTAAGTAGTAAAGCAGAAATTTTCTGGTATAATAACGCCCTCACCCCCGGCCCCTCTCCCAGAGGGAGAGGGGCCGGGGGTGAGGGCGACGATTGAAAATCCGGTAAAATTTCTGCTTCGGTACTTAGTACTAAATCAACCTGACAGGTGCTTTGCGACCTATCAGGTTTGACCGGTGAAAACGTGGTAATCAGGAGTCCAAAGCGCAGCTTTGTGCGTGCTACGGACAAAGTTGCGCTTTGGACTCCTGGGGAAGCTACACCTCCTCCCACACCAACCGTTCCAATCCCACCGCCACCACGGCATACGTTCGTAACCGCAATACCCCCGGATATTCCTCCTCTAAAATCTCCCGATACCGTTGCAATTGCGCCCGTGCCGCTACGAATTGTTCCTCCACCACGGGTAACGCCTTGAGTTCCTCGACCGACTGGGTTTTCACTGCTGCCGCAGTTAACTTCTTTTTCTGTTTTAAACTCACATATTTCAACTCAAAGACTATATCCCATAATGGGGTCTGGCGTAATTCAGGACGACGGATTAACGTCAAATTCCCATACCCACGTCCAATCTTCGTTTCCGAATCCATGATGTACCACAAATCATCAAATAACAGCATGACAAAGGCCATTTTCACCGTCATTTCATCGACCCAGCGGTAATCACGATTATCAAAGACGGGGAAGTAATTTTGTTCTAACAAGTCACAGACCGGTTGCAAGTCGCCACTGCGATAAAATTGCCGGGCCACCTGACGATTCTCCTCACGAGTGCTATCTTCGGGAATCAGTAACTCATGAAGTTGTTCCACATATAACTTGCGAATCACCAAATTGGGAATCGTGAACAACCACTCATATAAAGGCGTTTGACCGACCAGTGTTAAGACGCCAAAGTAGTAGAGAAGGGAGACCATGAAACTGCGGTCCGGATGGGGTTTGAGGAGGTCCGAAAGGCTAAACCGAGTTGACAAACTTGAAATCATCAAGGGCGACGTGCCCAGCATGGCTTCCTGAATCACGGTGGTACCTAGTGGTAACGAGGCGATATAGGCCAATTTGTTTTTGTCCATCGCCAAGTTATCGTCTAACATTTCACTCGGCGTTTGGCATTCCCGTTGGAACTCTTGCAAAAAGTAAAGGGCCAAAGTGGGATTGTAAATCAATGGTTGTTGGGTCCGGTCACAGAAGCGATAACCGTTATAAAACGTTCGCATCACCGATAAGACTTTGGCAACCGTGTCGGCAGGTAACTGACATTCCGCGACGAGGTTGGTGACCACGGCGGTCAATTCTGCTTCACGAAAACCGCAGAGGTCATTGAATTCGGCGCGTAAGTAAATATTGACCGCGACATTGTAACCTGAAGTCATGTCACTCATCACCAAGGGCGAGACACCAGTAATAAATACCTTATCTAACCCACGGCCTGCACTGGCGGCTTTGACCGCTTTAAACACCGTTTTCAAAATGCCTTCGCCGGTTACCAATTCTTCATAACGTGACGTCCCCTTTGGACCTTGACTCATCAACACCTCATTGGCAAAGTTATCGTATTCATCAATGAGGAGATAGAGTTGGTAGGGAGTTTGTTGG
This sequence comes from Thiotrichaceae bacterium, assembly GCA_011391085.1. Classification (GTDB taxonomy): domain Bacteria; phylum Pseudomonadota; class Gammaproteobacteria; order Beggiatoales; family Beggiatoaceae; genus JAABRD01. The sequence goes on from JAABRD010000032.1 coordinate 46,619, forward strand.
ACGGCAGTACACAGGCGATGAAAGGACGACATGGCGTCATTGGGATTCATGGCAATGGCCATCGTCAAATAGGGTTGGTATTTGGTGGCAAATTCGCTAATACAATCGTTGATATGTTCATGTAATCCCGTTTCGATGGCCTGAAGATTCCCCCCCGGCCTTCACCATGGAAAAATCCCATTTCATCACGAAATACTGGTTATGTTTCGGCGTCGGATTTTTGCCAATCGCCAAGTGGCCAAAGAGGGAGTCAAACTGGGAGGCTTTGGCCACGTCATAGTAGTTTTCTAACATGGACAGCAACAGGCTTTTGCCAAAGCGGCGGGGGCGGAGAAACAGTGAATGTTGGCCCGCGTCTTCGAGTAACGGAATCTTGTCGGTGCGGTCCACATAAAAATATTGTTGACGAATCAGGGTGTCAAAATTGCTAATGCCATAAGGAAATTTCATGGGGGACTCCTAGTGAGTGAAAGACAGGAGTAGAATTATAACAAAGAAAGGGAAGGTTGCTACCCCTGGCACGGGAAAAAAATGGGTGGCGTTTTTGGATTTATGTGTCAAACAAGATCTGCTAAACTATCTCCTCTTGACTTTGAGAATTGGTTTAATAGCCGACCCATTTACCCTTTGGCAACACATTTTAGAGGTGCAACGTATGGATGTTTATGAACTTGGCCAACATGAGGCCGTGATACCCTATATTGAACAGTATTTTCAAGCCTACCCAGAGGATTTGAAACGCATGTCTCTGACCCATGCGCTGTTGGCAGAACAGCTAAAGAATAAAGGGCACCGAAATTAACATACAGGTGGACTAGAGGCTTTAGCCGGTGGAGGCAGAACATAATCAAATGGCGGGGAACGGCCCCCGGCTGAAGCCTCTAGTCCACCGCTATTTTAATTCTTTGGCCGCTTTAATTCCTTAACTGAATGGCATTGCCGCTGTCACCGGCTAAAGCCTCTAGTCCGGCGCCTCTAGTCCGGCGCCTCTAGTCCGGCGCCTCTAGTCCGGTTTTGATTGGTTTTATTCCCCATTTTTCGGTAGTGATGCAATCTGGGTGAAATATCGTGCGGTTTCTCGTTGGTCTTGAACTGTGATTTAGATGATTAAATGAGGGCTATGAAAGGAGGATTGACTAATCAGAGTCCATCTGAAAATCATTCTAATCAGAGTTCAGACAGTACACCCACATTGCATCACTACCCATTTTTCATTATGAAACGTACCACCGAAAATAAAATTATCCTCGTCGTGCGCCATACTCGTACCGATGAGTTAAAATCTCGCTTTAACACGTTAGGGCAAGCCAAGTTTTATGTCGAACACCAAGGCGCTGACTTTTCTGATTATCTGCAAGAGGATGAACAATATAAACAAGCCATCGTCACGGTTCAAAATCTGTTAAGTCGCCAGGGACGAGTGCATTTGTTACAACGGGACTTTTTGGCCAATTTCGTCTTTGGTAAGCAAGATCTAGTGGTGGTGTTAGGACCCGACGGTTTAGTGGCTAACACGGTTAAATATTTAAACGGTCAACCGGTCATTGGCGTCAATCCTGACCCGCGTCGTTGGGAAGGGGTGTTGTTACCTTTTCAAGTAAAGGATTTGACTCACCTGCTTCCCGAAGTCTTTGCGAAACGGCGTCTCCTCAAGGAGGTGACGATGGCCAAAGTGACTTTAAACAATGGGCAGGTGTTATATGCTGTCAATGATTTATTCATTGGTCCCAAAACGCATCTCTCGGCCCGTTATCTGTTAAAAATCGGCGGAGAAGAAGAAACTCAATCTTCTAGTGGCATCATCGTATCCACCGGACTGGGTTCCACCGGTTGGTTTAAAAGTTTGGTGGCAGGTGCAACAGGAATGGCCCAAGCATTGTTGCAGGACGGCAAATTGGGAAGGTTAGGGAGAGTAGAACCTTCGACGGGACGACTCAGCGACGTGTTTTTATGTGATTGTCAATTTCCCTGGGATGCGGATTATTTACACTTTACGGTCCGAGAACCGTTTCCCAGTACGACTTCCCAAGCTAATATTGTGTTTGGTAAAATCACCGTCAATCAGCCTTTGGTATTAATTTCTCAAATGGCAGAACAAGGCGTGATTTTCAGTGATGGCATAGAACATGACTTTTTGGAATTTAACTCAGGGACGCAGGCCACTGTCGGGTTGGCGGAAAAGCGCGGCTATTTGGTGAGTTGAATGAGAGTATTTCAGGAGGACTGACGCACTCACTCCACCCCAACCCTCCCCGCCCATGGAGTCATTCCCCCCCGCGTGCGGGGGGGCTAGGGGGGGTGTCAACTCAACGAGTTACCAAAACAGTTGCGTAAGTCCTGGAGTCATTCCCCCCGCGTGCGGGGGGGCTAGGGGGGGTGTCAACTCAACGAGTTACCAAAACAGTTGCGTAAGTCCTGGAGTCATTCCCCCCGCGTGCGGGGGGCTAGGGGGGGTGTCAACTCAACGAGTTACCAAAACAGTTGCGTAAGTCCTGTTCAGGAATAAGTTCAAAGCGTAGCTTTGCAAAGCTACGCTTTTTCCTTCTAAAGTGTTACTATTTAGGACTTACGCAACCGCCGGTCTTTACCCCCCCCGCCCCCCCCGTACACGGGTGGACTCCCTCCCCGCGTGCGGGGGGTAAAAACCGGCGGTTGCGTAAGTCCTGTATTATTTTGTCGTTTTGGAACATTTTCCATTGAATTTTTCACTTATGAGCCTTATTAAGGGACTTAACGCTCTATCTTCCACTCTCTCTCTCTAATAACTGTTATGCAAAAAGGTACTTTACTCATCGTTGACGACGTTCCCGCCAATCTAAGTGTTCTATCCGAATTTTTAAGCGAAACCGGTTTTAAAGTGTTGGTCACTCAAGACGGTAGTCGTGCTATTAAAAAAGCGGAACATGTTCATCCTGACTTGATTTTATTGGATGTCATGATGCCTAGTATGGATGGTTTTCAAGTTTGTCGAATCCTCAAGTCGAAGGATAGCACCAAGGACATTCCTGTGATTTTTATGACCGCGTTGGCAGACACCATAGACAAGATAAAGGGATTTTCGCTAGGTGCGGCTGATTATATTACCAAACCGATTCAGCATGAAGAGGTTTTGGCCCGTATTAATACGCACTTGAATCTGCGTCGGTTGCAACAAGAGGCACAGTCTCATACCGTAGAACTCGAAAAACGTAATCAGGAGTTGGAAGCTTTTGCGAGGACGGTTGCCCATGATTTGAAAAATCCTTTAAACTTGGTTATCAATTATACCGAATCGGTGTTAGAAGACTACCCGCCAGGCACGCCGATGGGAACGGATGCCACACAACAACTGCAAACCGTTCTGCAAGTGGGGCGAAAAATGGTGACTATTATTGACGCTTTACTTTTATTGGCGGGTGTTTCCAAACAGCGCGAAGTGAAATCGCAGCCGCTAGAGATGTCTGGCATTTTGTCGCAAGTGATACAACAACGGTTAGAACACTTGATTAAAGAATATCATGGGCAGGTGAAATTACCCGATTCTTGGCCTATAGCTTATGGTTATGCGCCGTGGGTGGAGGAGATTTGGGCGAATTATGTAAGTAATGCTTTAAAATATGGGGGACAACCGCCTTGCGTGGAATTAGGTGCTTCTTTAGAAACGTCGGGGATGGTACGTTTTTGGGTCCGGGATAACGGTCATGGTCTTTCCCCAGAAGCCCAGAAGCAGTTGTTCACGCCCTTTACTCGTTTGCATCAAGACCGTGCGGAAGGACATGGGTTAGGGTTGTCTATTGTGCAACAAGTGGTAGAAAAATTGGGTGGACAAGTAGGGGTAGAAAGTGTCTTGGGGCAGGGGAGTGTGTTTTATTTTACTTTGCCTGCCATCGGTGTAGGAGAAGAGAAAGTGGTTCAGATAGAGGAGGGGGAAGTAGTCGAAAATGGTTAACCAGGTAGGGGGGTAACTGGGTGGCACTGAAATTTTCTCTCGTTCCCTCAGCGGAGTTGAAGTGGCAAAGGAATTAACACAGCGAAGGAATTAACACAGCGTTGGACTAGAGGCTTCAGCCGGTGGCCGTTCCCGGCCCCATTTAATTATGTTCTGCCCCCCACCGGCTAAAGCCTCTAGTCCACCTGTCGGTTAATTTCGGAGGACTTTTTTCCTTAACTTAATGGCATTGAGGCTTCCGCCGGTGGAGGTTGGCACACGACCGCAAGCAGATGGCCAACCCCTACCGGCTGAAGCCGTAAGTCCGGTAGGACGTTCAAGTTTTTCTAGTTAAAAGTCTTCCCACCCTTCCTCCGTATGCAAAGAATGCAACCTCGATGAAGCCGCCACAGATTTCGTTGTCGATTCCTTTGCGGTTAACGTCGTTCCGACTTTGGAATGAACCGGTGGTGTGGGAGAAACCGGCTTCCCTTTGTGATCTTGCCTAGAGGCTGAATTTGTCACTTTGGCTAACTGTCCAATTTGAAAAAACGCTACCTGTTGATTCAGATGTTGCACTTGTACGCGCATACTTTCACCGGCGGAAGCAGCTTGTTCTACCAATGCCGCATTTTGTTGAGTCATCTCATCCATCTGGGTAATCGCTTTATTCACCTGGTGAATCCCAGAGGCTTGTTCTTGACTGGCGGCGGCAATTTCAGAAATGATGTCACTCACTTTTTTGACCGCCGTAACAATTTCTTCTAACGTCTTTCCAGACTGGTTGACCAATTTGGTGCCCTCTTCGACTTTGGTCACACTGTCACGGATTAACTCCTTAATTTCTTTCGCGGCGGCCGCACTGCGTTGGGCGAGATTGCGCACTTCGGCTGCTACCACTGCAAAGCCGCGGCCTTGTTCACCCGCACGGGCGGCTTCTACTGCCGCATTTAAAGCCAATAGGTTAGTTTGGAAGGCAATCCCGTCGATCACGCTGATAATGTCGCCCACTTTGCTACTGCTACGACTGATTTCTGTCATTGCATCTACAGCGGCGCCGACCACTTCTCCTCCTTGGGTGGCCCGGTCTCTGGCACTCATGGCTAATTGAGTGGCTTGCCGGGCATTGTCCGCATTTTGTTGCACGGTCCCTGTCATCTCCTCCATACTGGCCGCCGTCTCCTCCAACGACGCCGCTTGTTGTTCAGTGCGTTGACTTAACGCCAAATTTCCTTGCGAAATCTCCTCGGCAGCTTCGTTGACTGCATCGGCGGTTTGCTTAATCACCGTGATAATTTCGGTCAACTGTTTGATGGTGCTATTCACATCATCTTTCAATTGTTCCAGCACTCCACGATAATTTTTCTCAATGGTTCGGGTCAAATCACCACGCGACATGGCGGTAAACACGCGCATGATTTCGTCCACCATGCCTTGGGTAAACTCCAACGTTTGATTGATGCTGTCACTAACCGTTGTGAAAAATCCAGATTTGTTATTTAAGTCAATCCGTTGCGTAAAATCGCCTTGCGACGCCGCATGAGTGACTGTATTGATTTCTTGTTCGGTAGCAACTTCCACCGTGCGATTGGTGAACTCAATGACCATGCCTAATCGTTCTCCTTCATTATTAATAACGGGCGTGATAATGTGGTCCAGAATGACTTCTCCAATGGCTACTCTCGTATGATGGCTAGTTGCCAAGTGTCCTAATAATTCACGCTGATGGGCAGGTTGCTTATGAAAAAAATCTACGTTGCTACCTTTCAACTGGGCTGCTTGAAATTGAGGCAATACCTTGCGTATCTTACTCTCTTCCGTTTTGAACAACAGGTTAGCGGCGGCGTTGAGATAGATGACTTCATATTGGTTATTCGTAATCAACACCGCAGTGGTGGCGTTATCCAAAGCGCGATTGATACGCAAGGCTTCCTCTGCAATATGTTTATCCTCTGCGATGCGTTCCCGTAACCGATTTTGCATTTTGGCAAGGGCCATCAAGACTTGTCCGGTTTCATTGGAGGAGATATTCGAAATGGGATTATCTAAACGTCCTTCGGCAATCCCGTTAGCTACGGTAACTGCCAAATTTAAAGGCGTGGTAATCGCACGAGTTAACCGGAACGCCAGCCAGATGGCCAGTAGAGTGACGGTAATCACGATGCCCAGCATCCATACAGAAGTCTGCTTCGCTTGCGCCTCGGCATCTTCCATAAAGGACTTCGCTTTGTCGTCGGAAAACTCCATCATCTTGGTCAATAGGTCTTGCAGTTTGCCAAAATGACCAATACCTTTGCCTTTCAGAATCCATTCGGTGGACTGGTCCTTGGTGCCCGCCCGTGAGGAGGTAATGATGTCGTCACGAACAGATTTCCAACCGGTAAATAATTTTTCCAGTTCCTCCACGTCCGTTTGGTCGCCCAGGAAGTGTTTTTTAGTCAGGGCAATTTTATCAAAGACTTCCTTTTCTAGCGCGTCCACTTTTTGATCAGCGGTTTCCAGTTCTGTTTCATTCCGCGCTAACACGGTATCTTTGATGCGACTACGCATTTCAAAGATGTTGGTACGGATTTCCCGCAACACTTTGCTAACCATGAAGGGATGGTCGTATAATTCGGTGGTGAGGGTTGACAGTCGGTGCATCTGCCACACGGAAAATCCTCCTACGCCGATGATAAACATGACCATAAGGCCAAAACCAAGAAATAAACGGGTGCGAACTTTGAGATTGTGGAACATAGGTTGTAAATGAAAAATGGAAAATGGAAAATGGAAAATGGACTAGAGGCTTTAGCCGCAATGCCATTAAGTTAAGGTAGGGTGCGTCCTACGCACCATTTTTGAAACCGCATCACGTCTAATCGGTGCGTAGGACGCCCGCTACCCGTTACGCTTAACTTAATGGCATTGAGGCTTTAGCCGGTGAATATGGCACGTCCCCGGCTAAATCTTCAGAAAGTTGTGAACTACCGAAATTCTATTCTCATTTCTGGTAAGTTGATGACCGCATGGGCACGAAGAAGAAAATCCATCCCTAAAATGCCTTTTATTTCAAAACCATAAGCCATTTTACCTACTTCTATCTGAAAGTTAGGCAGGCAACATTGACCCACCTGCAAACAATCTACCATGCGCGTAAAAACGACTTCTGTACCACCCACTCCGCAGATAGTATGAAGAATATCTTGTGGTTCTGCGATAATTTTAACTAAGGCAACTTCGTCAGCCGCTAAAATGGTAGCAGCGGCGCCTGTGTCAATCAGTACGTTTGAAATCTCCATCATTTGTCCTTGATAAGCCAACGTGACTTTGGCAAAAATCAGGTTATGTCTAAGTTCTAGTTGCATTGCCTAACCCCACTCCTAACCATCGCCGTTCCCGAATATCTAATTCTTCACGACTGGTATGTACGAAATAAAATTCACGGGTGGGATATTGTTGATGAAAGTCATGATATTTTTCCAACGCCTCATGACCATCTGAACAACGTTCAATGATAGCGAGGCGGTCAAGTTGCCGCTGACTATCAGGGGTAGTATGGGCTTGTAAGGCTTCCACCACAAGCCATTGATTGGGGTAACTGTGACGTATTTCAGACCAATTCATAATAGTAAGTTTTCATTCTCTTTAGATTTAAAAAAGTTGGGGGTGAAAAGATGTGATCCAGGAGTCCAAAGCGTAGCTTTGTGTGTGCTACGGACAAAGCTACGCTTTGGACTCCTGAACAAACACGACACTATAGTAATATTCATTCATTTTTGTACCCCCAGCCCCCCGCACGCAGGGGGGGTCACTCCCTCCCGTGTACGGGGGGCTGGGGGGTACAAGAATAAGTGAATATCACTATATCAAAAAAACTTGCCTGAAATCAACAATCACTGCTATAATCATACCATATTCCAAAAAACTTGCAACCCTCTATCCTTAATCCTATGTTTCAAAACCTTAAAATAACTACAAAATTATTCCTCAGTTTTGGCCTTTTGATAGCCTTAATGGCCTCGTTGGGCCTCTTTGCCTTGACCGAAATACGCAATTTATCTTCTCTCATCACTCAATTCTATCAACACCCTTTAACTGTTAGTAAGGCCGTCCGTGATGTCAATATCAATATTCTTAAAATACATCATCTGCTAGAGGATATGGCTATTGACGCCAAAGTGGCACCTGTAGAAACGTCTTTACCGACTCTGTTAACCTATCAAAATCAAATTGTTGAACAATTGAATATGTTACAGCAACGTTATTTGGGCGATCCCAATGAGGTAACGACTTTACGTGACACGGTTGCCCAATGGAACTCTCTGTGCAATCACATCGTCCTGTTACTGAAGCAAGGTCATTCAGGGGAAGCATTGGCATTGATTCATGGCCAAAGTCTCCCGGCCGTGGCCCGCCTGGAAAACCAACTTAAAACCATCACCGATTTTGCGAATAACAAAGCCAATCTCCTCGTCAACAACGCTAACCTCCGGTTACACCATTCCTTGATAGGCATTGCTACTCACCTGTTCATTATCCTTCTGCTGGGAACCAGTGTTGCCGTTATCATTTCTCGCAGTATCACACGTTCTCTGCATTTAGCCATTCAAATCGCCAACAACATTGCCGCAGGCAATTTGAACACGCCCATTGACAACCACAATTCGTATGAAATTGGTCAATTCTTGCAAGCCTTGGCCAGTATGCAAACGCAATTACGTCACCGTATTCGGACCATCGAAAAAGTTCAAACGGCCTTGCACAAAAGTGAAACTCATTTGCAACAAGCCCAAAAAATGGCCAAAATGGGCACCTGGGAATGGAATTTGACAACCCACCATGAACAATGTTCCGAGGAACTCTGTGAAATGCTTGGAATGCCTCATCATGACCTCCTCCGTGGGCCCGATAACACAGTCCTAATTAACGGCACCACGGGTATTTCTCTCCAACATTTTATTCATCCCGATGACTTGGAACGGGTAAAACAATCATTTACCCAAACCATGGACCGTCAAGTTGTTGTACAGGCAGAATTTCGCGTCATTCGTACAGATGGCCAAATTCTCCACGTCCAAGCGTTTGCCAAACTGATCCAGGATACGATAGATAATTCGTTTCTGTTGCTGGTCAATTTTCAAGATATTACCGAACGCAAACGTGCCGAAGCGGTTTTAAAAGAACGTGAAAATACGTTACGCACCATTTTGGAAGTCACTCAAGACACCGTCTGTATGATAAAACCTGATGGTACCCTCGTCCTCATCAATCCCACCGGTGCCCAGCGTTTAAATAAACCAGTAGAAGACCTCGTAGGGCATTGTGTGTGGGACGTGCTACCACCCGAAGTAGTGGTTGACAGGAAGGCGGTTATAGAGGAGGTGACTCGTACCCAACAGACGATGGTGTATATTGACCAGCGGGAAAATCACTGGTTTGAGAGTATCAACTATCCTGTGGTTGATGACTCTCACCAGGTGACTCATGTGGCAGTATTTGCCCGTGACATTACGGAACGTAAACACATGGAAGAAGCTTTAACACAAGCCAATGAACGTTTTCTGACCGTGTTAAACAGTTTGGAATCGGCCATTTATGTGGTTGACCCACACACTTGCGAAGTCTTGTTTGCCAATCAATATCTACAACAACGTCTAAACCGGGATAACATCATCGGTACACTCTGTTGGCAAACCGTTTATCAGCAACCCGTCCCCTGTGATTTTTGTATTAATGACCAATTACTCACCTCGACCAAATTACCCAGAAAGGTCTATTCTTGGGAACTGCAAGACCCGTTGACGAACCGTTGGTTGTTTATACGAAGTCATGCCATTCGCTGGACCGATGGACGTCTAGTGAGGTTAGACATTGCTACCGATATGACGGAACGCAAACAGATGGAAGAATGCCTACGGCAGTCTGAACAGAAATATCGACGACTCTATGAAACCATGCGCGATGGTTTCGTGGTCACCGACATGCAAGGACTCTTTTTACAGTTCAACCCAGTATTTCAACAAATGCTTGGATACTCCGCCGAAGAACTATGCCAGTTGACTTACCAGGATATTACTCCTTCACACTGGCAGACGATGGAAGACCGGATTGTCAAAGAACAAGTGTTAGCCAGAGGCTATTCTGATGTCTATGAAAAAGAATACATCCGAAAGGACGGTTCACTGTTTCCCGTTGACCTCAGGATTCATTTACTGACCGATGCCGAAGGTCAAAGGACGGGCATGTGGGGCTTTGTCCGTGACATTACCGACCGCAAATGGATACAAGAAAAATTGCGAGTGACTGGCGCCTATTATCGCAGTCTCATTGAAGCCAGTTTAGATCCCTTGGTGACCATTACTCGCGATGGCAAAATCAGCGATTTAAATGCGGCCACGGAATCCATCACGGGTTATTCCCGACGCGAATTGATTGGGAAAGATTTCTCCAATTACTTTACTCAACCAGACCAAGCGAAAATGGTGTATCAACAAGTCTTTCATGAAGGCATGGTACGTGACTATGAGTTGGCGATTCGGCATCGTGATGGACATGTGATACCAGTGCTATACAATGCCTCCGTCTATCGAGATGAAGAAGGCGACGTGATAGGCGTATTTGCAGCCGCACGAGACATCACCGCCCAGAAGCGGGCCGAACTGGAACTTCGTCAATCCAAAGAGGCCGCAGAAACCGCTAACCGTGCTAAAAGTGCCTTCCTGGCCAATATGAGTCATGAACTGCGCACCCCACTCAATGGCATTCTCGGCTACGCCCAAATTTTAAGTCGCGATAAAAGTTTAACTTCTAAACAAAAAGGAGGCGTGGCGATTATTCAGCGCAGTGGTGAATACCTATTGACTTTGATAAATGACATTTTAGATTTATCTAAGATTGAAGCAGGTCGCCTGGAACTATATCCTACCGATTTTCATCTCGGCGAATTTCTACACGGAATTAACGACCTGTTTCAACTCCGGGCGCACCAAAAAGGCATTGGCTATCAATATGAAATGCTATCTCCCTTGCCAACGGGACTCCATGGCGATGAAAAAAGATTGCGGCAAATTCTAATCAACTTACTAAGTAACGCCATCAAATTTACCGATCATGGCGAAGTCAGTTTAAAACTGAGTTACTATAATGATAAAATGCTGTTTCAGGTAGAAGACTCTGGAATCGGGATTGCCTTAGAAGACCAACAAAATATTTTTTTACCATTTCAACAAGTAGGTCCCCATAATTCGCAAATGGAGGGGACCGGCTTAGGTTTACCCATCACCCAAAAGCTGGTAGAATTAATGGGTGGCAAATTACAAGTTGAAAGTGTTTTAGGCGAGGGGAGTATCTTTTGGATGTTATTGGCCTTGCCACCTTCGACCGTCGTTCAATCTACCCACTTAATTGCGCCTACAGTTGTGGGTTTCCAAGGCCCCCCGTGCAAAATTTTAGTGATTGACGACCAACCCGAAAATCGGTCCGTGGTTGCCGACTTGTTAACCCCGCTGGGTTTTGAAGTTTATCAAGCCAGTGACGGTCAAATTGGTTTAGAACAAACGATGGCTATTCATCCAGATTTAATCTTAATGGATTTAGTGATGCCCGTCATGGATGGTTTTCAATTGATCCATCGACTTCGGAAACTCCAAAAATTTGGTCACACCCCCATTATTGCAGTCTCTGCCAATGTATTTGGCAGTCACCAACAACAGAGTTTGGAAGCCGGCTGTGACGATTTCTTGGCCAAACCAATTCGGGCGGAAGTGTTGTTTAACATTCTCCAGAAACATTTACATTTGGAATGGATTTATGATGAAGAAGTTCAACATTTCAACAGTTCGGAAAGTCAGGAGGAAATCGCAACGACAGAGTTATCGATGGTTCAAGTAGGACCTTCAGCAGAACAAGCCGCTTTATTATATGAGTTAACGTTGTCCGAAGAATTGAGTCAAGTGGTGGCACAAGCAGAACAATTTGCCCAAATAGATTCTCGGTTAGTGTCGTTTACTAATCATCTTCGTCAACTGGCTAAAGACTTTAAGGAAGAGGAATTATGTGAATGGATTTTGAAGTATATGAAATAGGTGTTAGAGTACGGAATTGATTCCGCTTGATTTAGGTGTTGGAGTACGGAATTTATTCCGTGGAGTACGGAATTGATTCCGTTTGCCGTTGGAGTACGGAATTGATTCCGTTTGCCGTTGGAGTACGGAATTGATTCCGTTTGCCGTTGGAGTACGGAATTGATTCCGTTTGCCGTTGGAGTACGGAATTGATTCCGTTTGCCGTTGGAGTACGGAATTTATTCCGTTTCGGAAACGGAATAAATTCCGTACTCCAACGGCATCCATTCCGTACTCCAACGGCATCCATTCCGTACTCCAACGGCATCCATTCCGTACTCCAACGGAATAAATTCCGTACTCCAACGGAATAAATTCCGTACTCCAACGGAATAAATTCCGTACTCCAACGGCATGACTCCAACGGCATGACTCCAACGGCATGACTCACTAATTTATCAACCTAAGAGGAAAATAACATGTTCACATTTCGCATTATTGTATTCACTTTCGTGATTCTACTGACTGCTTGTAGCAAGTCACCAGAATCACCCCAAACACCTCTCAAACTAGGCATCAACGTCTGGCCTGGCTATGCCCATGCTTACCTCGCCCAAGAGAAAGGATTGTTTCAGAAACACAACGTGGCCGTGGAACTGTCTTTAACACCCGACATCAGTGAGATGGTGAAACGCTACGAAACAGGAGAGGTGGAAGGTTTTTTTGGCGTATTTAGTGACGTGATGATTCTCAATGCCAAGGGAATCGGCACACGGATGGTTTACATCACGGATTACTCTGACACAGGTGATGTCATTGTGGGTCGTCCACAACTGGCCAGTCTTCGTGACCTTAAAGGCAAAACGATTTCTTTTGAAGGCGTGGGTACTTTTTCACAGATGTTAGTCATTAGTCTCTTAGCCAAAGAGGGTGTCAAAGAGGGTGGATTTCAAGCCGTTAATCTGCCAGCTTCAAAAGTGTTAGAAGCCTTGGAAGCTGGTAAAATGGATGCGGGACACACTTGGGAACCCGTCACCAGTCAAGCCCTCGCCAAAGGCTATCAAATCTTAGGCAAAGCGGGTGATCTTCCAGGAATTATTACCGATGTCTTAGCCTTTCGTAAGGAGGTAATTGAACAACGACCCAATGACATTCAAGGCGTGGTACAAGCCATGGTAGAAGCCAGAAACTGGTTATATGAACATCCTCAAGAGTCTTTAGAAATCATGGCCAAGGCCGAAGGGATGACAACCGCCGAAATGGAATCTGGTGTGAAAGGCGTTCATCATCTCACGCTTCAGGAAAATATTGCTGCCATGCAACCAGGAGGCGCATTATTTCAAGCGGGAGACTACGTGGCCCATTTCTATTTAAACAATGGACAACTGGTACAAAAACCGGATATTAACACACTGATTGAAACGCGGTTTGTGTTAGGGATTCAATCTGACTAATCAACCCAGGAGTCTAAAATTATCCACTGGACTAGAGGCTTCAGCCGGAAGGGGGCGGAACACCATTGAAATCGCGGGACCCTGCCCCCTCCGGCTAAAGCCTCTAGTCCACCACCACTGAATTTCCATCAATTACTCCACAATAACTAACCCATGAAATTTTCTACCAAACTTCTCCTCCTCTACTTAGGATTTACCGCGGGAATTATCTTCCCCATTTGTGCATCGTTGTACTACACCAGCACCCAAGAAATTGAAAAACAAATCCGAGAACACCTGCAAGAACGGGCCAGTCATATCATGGACAAGATAGATCGTCTGCTATTTGAAAGAATTGCAGACCTTCAAACCATTGCCGAAAATATCGCTTCTCAGACCGATGACTTGACATCCCCAAAAATCACGGAAATATTATTAACCTATCGTCGTCATTACAAAGTCTATACGTCTCTCTCCTTTTTCGATGCCCAGCGAATCCGCATTGCCGACACTGCGGGACTGTTTTTGGGGCAACCTGTTTCAGATAGCGTGTGGGTACAGGAGGTTTTTGAACAAGGAAAAATCAGTCAGGGGGCCGATATTCATTTTGCCGAGGACCTCCAAGAAGTCGCTATTTTTTTTGCGGTTCCCGTAAAAAATAAAATGGGCACCTTAATAGGGGCCATCGCAGCACGTCTGTCGTTAGACAAAATTTATCTCGTCCTGGGTGAGTTAAAGACCATTTCCAAAGCGACCGCAGTTCGCATCGATTTGATTGATAACACCGGCAAATTGCTTTACTCAAATTACAATCGTAAAGAGTTCTTTAAACCAGTCATCTCTATGAATTTGCCATTAGAACAGCAACTTCCGCAACTGTTTGGGGAGGAAGCATTTCATACCGTAGCGACTGAAACAGGCTTCTTAAATTTCAAAGGGAATCAATGGACTCTCATTGTCCATTATCCCACCGATCAGGCCTTTGCCTCCATAATCACTTTACGCAATCAAACGTTTGGAAACGGTTTAGTGTTATTGCTATTGAGTATGCTGGGGCTGGTGTACTTCTCCCGGCGCATTATTCAACCGGTGAAAAATCTCACCGAGGCGGTTGTTCGATTCGGCCAAGGAGACTTTCATGCTAAAGTGCCTGTACCTACTGCCACCACCGCAGATGAAATGGCTAAACTGGCCCTGGCCTTCAATCAGATGGCGCAACTGTTAGAAAATAACATTGCAGAATTACAAGCTACTTTGACAGAACTCAACCGCTTTAAAACCACGTTGGATATGACCCTCGATGCGGTTCTCATGACCGATGCCCAAACCATGAAATTTTTCTATGTCAATCAAGGTGCTATCAAGCAAGTGGGATATTCCAAAGAGGAACTTTACCAGATGACACCGTTGGATATTGATACAGAATTTAGTTCGGACCGTATGCAACAGTTAACACAATTGCTAAATAGTTCGCAACCGACCCTGTTATTTCAAACGGTACATAGACATAAAAATGGCACTCTCATTCCCGTCGAAGTCTGTATCCAGTATATCAAAATCCCTGGCCAAGTCAACTGCTTTGTTGGAATTGTGCGTGACATTACCGAACGCAAACGCATCGAAGAGGAACGTGAACGATTACTCAAGGAGACCAAGAAAGCCCAGCAATTGCTACGTACCGTTTTGGATGCAACCCCCGACTGGATTTTTGCCAAAGATCGAAGTTTTCGTTACATATTGATAAATAAAGGATTTGCCGATGCACTGGGCCAGTCTATGGATAGCATTGTAGGTAAGGATGACTTAGAATTAGATTTCCCAAGAGAATTAGTGTTTGGTGAGATAGACAAGGGTACACGAGGTTTTCGTGCGGACGACCAACAGGTGCTAGAAATAGGTCAAGAGATTCGCAATCCCAACGACCTTGCCACTTTTGCAGATGGCACCTTACATGTCTTTGACACCCGTAAACTCCCTTTGTATGATGACCAAGGGAAGGTAATCGCGGTCTTAGGATACGCCCGTGACATCACGGAACGTAAACAATTTGAGGTTCATCTGCAACAAGCCAAGGAGGAGGCAGAAGCGGCCAATCATGCCAAGACAACCTTTTTAGCGAACATGAGTCACGAATTGCGTACTCCTCTGAATGGGATTTTAGGTTACACGCAAATTTTTAGTCGGGATAAAAGTTTGACGGTTAAGCAACAAGAAGGGATTGAAATTATTCAGCGCAGTGGTGAATATTTGTTGACTCTCATTAACGATATTTTGGACATTTCTAAAATTGAAGCAGGCCGCGTGGAATTATATCCAACTGATTTTCATTTGCACCGTTTTCTCCAAGAAATTGCCAAGCTATTTGAAATTCGGGCACACCAGAAGGGACTCGCATTTATTTATGAACCGTTGTCCTCTCTGCCTACCGGCATTCGTGCAGATGAAAAAAGATTACGGCAAATTTTGGTTAACTTATTAGGCAATGCGGTTAAGTTCACAGAAACCGGCGGCGTGACTTTCAAAGTCGGCTATCGTAAGGACTTCATGGAACCGTCACACTCCAACCTGACAACGACCACCCTCCGCTTCCAGGTGGAGGATACAGGAACTGGTATTGCCCCCGCAGATTTGAACAAACTGTTTACCCCCTTCCAACAACCTAATCGACACAACACCCAAACCGAAGGAACAGGGCTGGGACTGGCTATCACGCAGAGGCTGATCACCCTGATGAGAGGAGATTTGCAAGTAACCAGTACCCTGGGAGGAGGTAGCACGTTTTGGACGGAATTGGAATTCCCCGAAGTGTCTGCTTTGATACCTTCAGAAAAGAACCAAAATCCCGTGATTCTGGGGTTTGAAGGGCCCACTCGTAAAATTTTGGTGATTGATGACCGTTGGGAAAACCTGTCAGTCTTGGTAAACCTGTTGACGCCGTTAGGTTTTGAAGTGATAGAGGCCCACGAAGGTAATGAAGGATTGGAAAAGGTGCATCAATGTCAGCCGGACTTAATTTTAACAGATTTAGTGATGCCTGGCATGGATGGTTTTGAATTTGTGCGTCGCCTACGCAAACTGCCTGAATATCAACAGTTACCAGTGATTGCCTCCTCTGCCAGTGTTTTAGATTTTGATCAAAAGACCAGTATTGAGGCTGGTTACAATGATTTTCTGCCCAAACCGATTCGTACTGAGGAGTTGTTCGAACATTTACAAAAACAATTGGGACTGACCTGGATTTATGAATCAGAAACGTCTCCTCAGGTACTGGAAGAGACCCAGATTTCTCTCGCCGTGGCAGAAAACATTATGGTAGGTCCTACCAAAGAACAAGCCGCGGAGTTACTGGATTTAGCCATGATGGGGGACATTTATGGGATTGTCGAAAAAATCAAGGAGTTTGAAAAGCTGGATCAACAACTGACACCGTTTGCCAATCTTTTGCGACAGTTAGCCAAAGGGTTTGAGGAGAAGAAGATTTGTGATTTGATGGAGAAGTATGTTTAGTTGCGCAATAATTCTTATTGCGCTCCAGATGGAATCGTACAAATTTATGTGAATACTACTATATCTCCTGAACGGTTATTTTCCTATATATTACAAAAAAATGCCTTTCCTAACAAATTTCAACTAGGAAAGGCTTTGTAACCAACCATATATTAAGGAGAATATATCTTTAATTTAGGCAATTACTATGCCATGTTTTAATTTTTTAAGTAACTTATTGATAAATAAATCATAAATGTAGATTGCGTAGTCCCGTTTGCCATTTGCTTATAACAGACTGAAATTTGTCACTCCTCATATTATGTGTATATCACCACAACGGTTTATCAAAAAGTGGCCCCTATATTGCAAGATATAAAGTGCATTTCTCCTTAATGTGTGGTTGGATAAGCCTTTCTTCATGACTAATTTTAGAAGAAAGGCTTTTTTTTTGTCTAAACACGGCGCCAAAGAAACTAAATTTAATGCCATTGGACTGGAGGCTTTAGCCGGCCGGCGGTAGGCACACTCCAATCTTTGAGAAAGGGGAACGCCTACCGCCGGC
>JAABRD010000033.1 GCA_011391085.1 Thiotrichaceae bacterium
TGAAGCAGTAATTTTGCGGTATTTTCCCTCACCCCCGACCCCTCTCCCAGAGGGAGAGGGGCGAAACAAAATACGAGAAAATTTCTGCTTCAGTACTTACAACCGAAAGAAGGAGGCGACCACCACCGGCTGAAGCCTCTACGCCACCGAGACATTTTTAACATCATCAACCTCTTCAAGAGTTCCTAATCCATGAAAATACTAGCTTTTGGATACGGCATCCTATGTTATTTGCTATTCAACTTTTCCCTCTTCTACTTCACCGGTTTTCTTGGAAACTTCATCGTTCCCAAAACTATTGACACAGGTCCCCAAATCCCTTTTTTGCAAGCTATTCTTATCAATACCTTGCTAATCATCCTATTTGGCTTGCAACATTCAGTGATGGCCAGACCCTGGTTTAAACGAATTTGGTTGACTCTCATTCCCATTCCCATCGAACGGAGTACCTACGTGCTACTTTCCAGTGTTGCGGTACTCCTACTCTGTGGATTCTGGCAACCTCTCCCCCAAATGATTTGGCAAATTGAAAATCCCGTCGGGGCAGTCATTTTATGGGCACTTTTCTGGTTCGGATGGCTATTCGCGTTATATGCGACCTTCCTCATTGACCATTTTGACTTAGTCGGAATCCGGCCAGTTTACCTATATTGGCGCGGCATCCCCTATACTCCCGTACCCTTTCAAATCAGGTCCGCGTACCATTACATTCGCCACCCCATCATGTTAGGCACCTTCATTGGGATATGGGCCACCCCCCTGATGAGTCTCGGTCACCTTTGGTTGTCAATCGGTTTTTCACTGTACATTCTGATAGGCAGTCGCCTGGAGGAAAGGGATATGAGAAATGTACATGGAGAGTTTTATGAAAACTATCGGCAGAAGACCTCTATGATTATGCCCAGCTTTTCTAGGAAGAGAAGTTAAGAAACCAAACTAGGAGAAACTAAACCAGAAGTCCAAAGCGTCGCTTTTTAGCCTGGCAAAGCTATGCTTTGGACTCGTGGTTTTCGGTGAGACCCCTGGACCTGGAATTTTTCTAAAGTTACCCTAATATGCTTTACATTCACACCAGCAACCGTTTAGAAAAACTCAGCGAAGCCCTCGCTACCATCGTCACCGTTCCATTACCCAACCCCCTCGACAAAGAATTTATTGTCGTCCAAAGCAAAGGTATGGAACGCTGGGTCTGTATGCAATTGGCCCAACAACTAGGCGTTTGGGCCAATGGTTACTTCCCCTTTCCAGAAGCCATGTTACGGCGCCTGTTTAACTTGAAAATTCAAGACCAATCTCGATTTGAACGAGAAGTGATGACTTGGAGTTTGATGAACTGGTTGCCCAGTTTCTTAGAAAAACAACAAGTCAACGAATTACATAGTTATTTACAAGATCAGTCACCGATGAAACTTTATCAACTCGCGATGCGTCTGGCGGCAACTTTTGACCAATACCTCGTCTATCGCCCCAGGTGGATAAAAGAATGGGAAACGGGTGGACAACCGACCCAGTTAATAGACAATTCGCAAGCCCAATGGCAAGCCGCGTTATGGCGTGAACTGATTCAACGGCATGGTCAGCAACATTGGGTCACTTTGTATGCCGACTTCTTACCAAAATTGGGACGTTCCCCTTCCCCCCTGCGACTACCCAAACGCCTCTCCATCTTTGGAATCTCCGCGTTACCGCCATTTTACTTAGACGTGTTAGCTAAACTGGGTCAACATTTAGACATTCATGTCTTCCTCCTCAACCCCTGTCAAGAATATTGGGGAGATATTGTCTCAGACACCGACATTGCCCATAAAGTCGCCCGTTTCACAGATAAAATGAGAACCCCAGAGGACGAATATTTGGAAACTGGCAACACCTTATTGGCCACCCTGGGCAAATTAGGACGCGATTTTATCGATATGTTAAATGAACCTCCTCATGTCAATGACGATGTGTTTGAAGACCCTGGGGAAACCTCGTTATTGAGGTGTATACAAACTGATATTTTACACTTACAAGAACGCGGCGATGCCAAACAGTCTCAAGATATTGAGAACAGTCTGTCACAACGCCTTCCCCCAAAAATTATCGAAGCAAATGATAAGTCCATTCAAATTCACGTCTGTCACAGTACCATGCGCGAAGTGGAAGTCTTACATGATCAATTATTAGCCCTGTTTGAAGAGAACCCCGACCTGTTGCCCAAAGATGTGATCGTGATGATGCCAGATATTGAAACGTATGCCCCCTTTATTCAAGCCGTGTTCACCACCACGCCAGAGGAGAAACGACGCATCCCAGTCAGTTTAGCAGACCGTAGCTTACGCAGTCAAAGCATCGTGATAGAAGCCTTCTTTGACATCTTGGAACTCAGTAAAGGTCGCTTTACGGTCAGCGAAGTGTTAGCTGTGTTAGAAGTAGAAGCGGTGCAACGACGATTTGGCTTCGTCACCCAAGATTTGCCATTGATTCGCAACTGGATAGAACAGACCGGGATTCGCTGGGGAATGGATGGAGAAAGTCGCAAAAATATGGCGTTACCCGCGTTTGAGGAGAACACCTGGCGGGCCGGGTTAAAACGCCTGTTGTTAGGCTATGCCTTACCCCAACGAGAAACCGAAACCTTGTTTCAGAATCTCCTCCCATTTGCCCATATTGAAGGGCACGAAGCCCTCACCATCGGCAAACTGGTGGCCTTTGTCGAGAACCTTTTTGAGTATGTGAACCAATTCCAACAACCGCGTTCACTTCCTGCTTGGGCCGAATTTTTAACTCGCTTACTAGACCGTTTTTTCCAACCCACTGCGGAAGGAGAAACGGAACTGCAACAAGTGCGTAACGTATTGAATGAACTGGTAGAAAATGGCCACTGCGCGAATTTTCAACAAACTGTTAGTAGTGAAGTGATATTGGCCTATTTGCGTCAACATTTAGAAAGTGAACCTCTCACCACCCATTTTTTGACAGGTCAAGTGACCTTTTGCACCCTGTTGCCAATGCGTAGCATCCCCTTCAAAGTCGTTTGCCTACTGGGTATGAATGACCAAACTTATCCACGGGCGAATCAATCCTTGGGATTTGACTTGATCACACAGTACCCACAACGTGGTGATCGGTCACGTCGTCACAATGACCGTTATCTCTTTTTGGAAGCCCTGTTATCGGCCCGCGAGACCCTCTATATCAGTTATATGGGGCACAGTATTCACGATAATACGGACCGTCCGCCGTCAGTCCTAGTCAGTGGGTTACTCGACTATATCAAGGGAGGTTTTCGGCATCCTGACACTTCCAACCTATTGGATTTCATTGTCACTCATCATCCATTGCAACCGTTTAGTCCGCGTTATTTTAACACCAACGAGACACGGCTATTTAGTTACTCGACTGAATATTGTCAAGTCAGCACCGCGTTAATGACCAAACGGCAACGCGACCACTGGTTTCTTGCTAACAACAGGTTGCCAGAACCGCCGCCGGACTGGAAAATTGTGCCACTGGATCGGCTGACAGAGTTTTTTACACACCCCATTCGTTTTTTCCTGACCCATCGACTCGGTTTAGAATTACCGGCCAGTGCCGAACGTTTGGAAGAGAGTGAACCTTTTGAAGTGCAAGGACTCGAACGTTATAAACTGGATCAAACGTTAGTCGAAAAGAGTTTAGAAGGACACGATTTACAAGAATATCTTCGCATTGCCAAAGCCACCGGCCAGCTGCCGCATGGGCGTGTTGGAGAATATGTGTATAGCCAATTGATTAGCCATATTCAACCGTTTGTGCAAAAGGTCCGACAAACCCTGCAACAAGATAAAATTGTCACTTCTCCCTTTCAATTGACCATCGGGGAGATGTGTATCACTGGCCAATTAAGAAGATTGTGGCGCAGTCATTTGATTCATTACCGCTGTGCTAAACTCAAGGCGAAGGACTATATTCGATTATGGATTCATCACCTCATTTTGAACCACCTCTTGGAAGAAGGCTGGCCGCGGCATAGTTTGTTGATTGGGGAAGAGGAGGAATGGGAATATCAGGTGGTCAATGACAGTTATCAGCGGTTAGAAGAATTATTGGCGTGGTATTGGCAAGGGCTACAACAACCGTTACGGTTTTTTCCAGAAACGTCTTTCACGTATGCCCAGGCATGGCAAAAAACTCCCGAAAAAGCAAATGATCAGGCACGCACAAAGTGGCGTGGAAATGGCAATGAGTTTGCACTGGGGGAAGGCGAAGATGAATATTATCACTGGTGTTTTGGACGTAGTGAAGAGACGCCCTTGGATGAACAGTTTCAGAAGTTGGCAAAACAATTTTTTGAACCGTTATTGACGGCAAGAAAGGAGAGGAGTTGAAGCGTGGGCAAAGAAACACTCGCCCTCCTACCCAGACTGGAGACTTCAGCCGGACTGGAGGCTTTAGCCGGACTGGAGGCTTCAGCCGGTGCCGGTAGGTGCCCTTTTTTCTTAACTTAAAGGGTAGGCCCACTGCCACCGGCTAAAGCCTCTACTCCACCGGCCCACCGGCTAAAGCCTCTAGTCCACCGTCACCGGCTAAAGCCTCTAGTCCACCAGTGTTTACTACTCATATCTCCTCACCATCATCTATTATTCATTAAAATGCGTATCCGTTCTAAATTACTGTTGAATGCTGTTATTGTACTCTCTTGTTTAAGTATCGTAGGTGGAGTCGGTTTTGTGGCCACCACTCAGGTTGCTAATCTGTCCACGCGGTTAGTGGAAATGGAGGTTGTACCACTGGCTAAAATTAATAAACTAGAAGGTTTGGTTTGGAATATTTGGCTTCGGTTGCTGTTACATACCGGTGTTTCGGAAGTGGAAACCATGCAACAACTGACCCAGGAAATTCAGCACACTGTGGAAAACATCACTAAACTGGTTCAAGAGATTGAAACTATCTATCGTCGGAGTGAAGAAGTTGCAACACATCAGCAGATTTTGCTACAATTTTCGAAACAGTGGCAGGAATTGCAACCTGTTGTGCAAAAAATCTTGCAACTCAGTCAGGAATTCACCAAGGAAGATGCGTTACGTTTGATTGTCCAGGAAGAACAGACTAATTATAATCAGTTGATTGAATCGCTTCATCAACTCTCTTCCAGTCACCGGGTTCAAATGGAAGATTTGCGTAAAACTGCCAGCGATGCACGGCAAGAGGCTATGATGACTATCTCGACGTTGACTTTGTTGATTAGCCTGGGAGTGTTATGGTTGATGAACCGTTTCAGTCGTCGCTTGTTAACCCCGTTGTTACACATCAATAATCATTTGAAGTGGTTATCTCAAGGCCAAGTTGTGGAAGCGGATATTGAGTATTCAGACACCGATGAAATCAGCGAAATTGTTGACTCTTCGCGGTTGCTTAGAAACAGTGTCAAAAGCACCATTGGTCAAGCCAATGCGATTGCGGCGGGAAATTATAGTCGGAAGGTCGAGTTGTTATCTGAACAAGATCAACTGGGGCGGGCGTTGTCAGAAATGACTCAGACTTTACATGAAGTGACTGGCCAAAATGCGGTACAAAATTGGTTGAAAACGGGGCAAACGCAGTTGCATGACCAGATGAGTGGAGACCAAAATTTGGTGGATTTAGCCCACAACATTATCTCGTTTCTCACGTTGTATGTAGATGCCCAAGTGGGTCTCTTTTATGGGGTGGAGAAGGCCAATCTTGCGCAACATTTGCAGGTGAAATTATTAGCCAGTTATGCCTATACGCGGCGGAAAAATTTGGCCGATGAATTTGAATTTAGTGAAGGGTTGGTAGAACGGGCCGCGCGAATGCAAAAAAGTATTCTTCTCACAATTAACTCTGGCTTAGGGGAAGACATTCCACGGCAAGTTTTCGTGATTCCATTTTTGTTTGAAAATGCGGTGAAAGGGGTGATTCAATTGGGGTCTGCGGAACCGTTGACAGAGGTTCAACAAGAGTTCCTGCAACAGGTTATGCCAAATATTGGGATTGCCGTGAGTTCTATCGAAGCCCGGACCAAAATGCAAGAGTTGTTGCAACAAACTCAAGTTCAGGCGGATGCTTTGCAATTGCAAAAGGAGGAGTTGCAACATCAAAAAGAGGAGTTGCAAGCGCAGACCGAGGAGTTACAGGCGCAGACCGAGGAGTTGCAGAGTCAAACCGAAGAGTTGCGACATGCCAATGAGGAATCGGAAGAACGGGCGAAAGAATTGGAACAGCAAAAAAATGACATTCGTCAGAAGAATGTGTTATTAGAAAAGACCCAAAAGGAGATGGTTGCCAAAGCGCAGGAACTGGAACGGGCGAGTAAATATAAATCCGAATTTTTAGCCAATATGTCCCATGAATTGCGGACCCCGTTAAATAGCATGTTGATACTGGCCCAATTGTTAGCGGAAAATAAAGGCGGGAATTTGGATGAGAAGCAGGTGGAGTACGCCCACACCATCCACAGTGCTGGGGCCGATTTGTTGACACTCATCAATGAAATTTTAGACTTGTCTAAAGTGGAAGCCGGGAAAGTGGAAGTTCATTCGGAAGAGGTGTCCTTGGGAGAATTGACCGCGGCCCTTGATCAAAAATTCCGTCCATTGGCGGTGGAAAAGGGGTTAGCTTTTTCAATCACGACGGCCCAGGAGGTTCCGGCCGGGTTACAGACCGATGTGCAACGTCTCAAACAAATTCTCAATAATTTGCTGTCCAATGCGTTTAAATTCACTTCTCAAGGTGAAGTCAAGTTGACGATTACCAAGGATGTGCATCACTTCCAATTGGTGGTGACCGACACGGGGATAGGCATTCCTAAAGATAAGCAAACTCTCATTTTCGAAGCCTTTCAACAGGCGGATAGTTCTACCAGTCGCCGTTATGGTGGGACTGGGTTAGGATTGACTATTTCACGCCAGTTGGCCCGGTTATTAGGTGGTGATATTCGCTTACAGAGTGAGGAGGGTCAGGGGAGTGCCTTCACTCTATGGTTGCCAGACACACTTCCGAAATCGTCGGTTGACAATTTGCCTCAATCACTTCCTTTAGAACCACCTAAAACGCAATTGTATTCATCTCCATTTGCTAAGACGGTAACAAATGTTGCGGCCCCCGTGCAAGCGGTGATCACCTCTCCACTTCTCCTAGATGATCGAGATTCTTTGCAACCAGGGGAGAAATCGATTTTGATCATTGAGGATGACCGACGCTTTTCCAGTATTCTGATAGAATTAGCCCATGAGAAACGTTTCAAGTGTCTGGTAGCAGAAGATGGTAAGACTGGGTTGCAATTGGCGGAACAGTATCAACCCCAGGCGATTATTTTAGATGTGGGACTGCCTCAAATTAATGGTTGGCAAGTGATGGAAAAACTGAAGGAGAACCCAAATATGCGCCATATCCCAGTGCATTTCATGTCTGCTACAGACCAACATCAAGATGCCAAACAGATGGGGGCAATTGGATATTTGTTGAAACCTGTCAGTATGGAACAATTGGGGGAGGCGTTTACCAAAATTGAAGAGTTTTTAGCGAAGACAGTGAAGTGTGTCTTGGTCGTGGTAGAGGAGAAACAACGGTTGCGGAACATTTTGGATTTAATTGGTGATGACGTGGTGCAAACGACTTGTGTGGCAACTACCGCAGAGGCTTTGGCACGGTTACATAAGACTGGGTTTGATTGTATGGTGCTAGACGTGGAGGTGGAACAGGCATCGGGTTTGAAGTTGCTAGAACAATTGGAGGAGGACGCCAGTTTATTGGAAGTGCCCGTGATTGTTTATGCAGAACGAGATTTAACCGTGGCCCAAGAGGCGATTTTAAAACGTTGTGCGGACCATCTAACCATCAAATCAGTGCGAACACCGGCCCGCCTCTTGGAGGAGGCGACGTTGTTTCTCCATCAGTTAGAAACTTTGATGCCCAAAGAGAAACGCCAGATGTTGCAAATGTTGCATGACAAGGAGGCCCTGTTGAAGGGTAAAAAAGTGTTGATAGTGGACGATGACACCCGCAACACCTTTGCGTTGGTCACGGTGTTAGAGGATAAGGAGATGAAAGTGATTGCCGGCAAAAATGGGAAGGAGGCGTTGGAATTGTTGGAAGAACATCCGGACGTGGATATTGTGTTGATGGATATTATGATGCCAGAGATGGATGGTTATGAAGCGACTCGTCACATTCGTGCCCAACTTAAGTATCGTAAGTTGCCGATTATTGCTTTGACCGCCAAGGCAATGAAGGGGGATAAAGCGAAGTGTATTGACGCCGGGGCCAATGATTATTTGTCGAAACCAATAGATATGGATAGGTTGTTGTCGTTAATGAGGGTGTGGTTGTATCAGTGAGGAATGATAACACGGGACTAGAGGCTAAAGCCGTTGGACTGGAGGCTTTAGCCGGTATGCCGTTGGACTGGAGGCTTTAGCCGGTATGCCGGTGGACTAGAGGCTTTAGCCGGCGGACTAGAGGCTTTAAGCCGGTGGAGTGGAGGCTTTAGCCGGCCGGCAATAGGCATCACCCCCCACTAAAATTGCGGGGTGCCTACCGCCGGCCGGCTAAAGCCTCTACTATATTCGTTTATTAGTATATACAAATAGTATTGACAAATTTCATTAACCATACATAGTATGCCTAATCAACCGATTATGCCCCTTGCCTCTTCACCAATTGATAGCGATGTGATATTTTGTAATGATTTTGACAATCAAGGTATTGCAAATTGAATTTAAATTACACAATTTTTATTATTTGTTATTGAATCATGGTCTCTAACTACCCATTATGTAAGGTAATGTTGAATATCAAGGCAAACATGATTCAACTTTAAAAATTCAGTTCCTTTTAGGAAATTACCTTTTATTACACACTCTTGAGTTTTATTGACTGAACTTTGTTATACTGTACGTCAATGATTTTTAGTACACAGCTAGAGTGACTTAAAATCAGGACTTACGCAACTGTGCTTGTAACTCTTTGATTTTACCCCCCTATCCCCCCCGTACACGGGGGGAATGACTCCCTGCGTGCGGGGAGGGTTGGGGAGGGGTGAATGCGTAAGTCCTAAAAATGATTCACTCATTTATCATTCAGCCATATATTTCGGGAGGCGTGTCCTTAACCATCATAATGGTATGTTAATATGACATTGCATACTCAAAAACAAGATTACGGTCCTAACCCCCTTACGATTCGTGACACCAATCATTACCGATTTGAATACATTCGCGATTTTGTCACCCATTGGGACGAGTTGATTGATTGGGAAGCCCGCGCTAACAGTGAAGGGCGTTTTTTTATCGACGTGTTACGTCAACGAGGCGTCAAACGGGTGCTTGACGTGGCTACCGGGACCGGTTTTCATTCCGTGAGACTGTTGCAGGCCGGTTTTGACGTGGTCAGTGCCGACGGCAGTCAAGAAATGTTAGCCAAAGCGTTTGAAAATGCGCGGCATCGCGGTTTTGCTTTACAGCCTGTCCAGGCCGATTGGCGGTGGCTAAGTCGTCACCTACATGGTCAATTTGACGCCGTGATTTGCCTGGGTAACTCGTTCACTCATCTGTTTTCAGATTGGGAACGTCGCAAGGCCCTACTAGAATTTTCTCTAGTATTGCGTCATAATGGCATTCTGATTATCGATCAACGTAATTACGATGCCATTTTAGATAACGGTTTCTCCTGTAAGCACGCCTATTATTACTGTGGGGAAAACGTCAAAGTTGGGCCGGAGTACATAGATGATGGACTGGCGCGGTTTCGTTATGAATTTCCCGACCATTCCGTGTTTCATCTCCACATGTATCCATTGCGCAAAAATTATGTGCGTAAACTGTTGACAGAAACAGGCTTCAACAACGTCAAGACGTATGGGGATTTCAAGGAAACCTATCGTCACGAGGAACCTGACTTTTTCATCCATTTGGCGGAAAAGGCCCAGGAGGTAGCTAACTAATAAAATTGACGGAGTCCAAAACACGTTTTGGACTCCGACTGTAGTTGAGAAACAAACACAAACCACATTAACGAGGAAACATAAGTTATGCACGGACATTATCCCCCTCCAGTAGAAACCGCCCGCGCTTACTATAACAGTAGCGATGCGGATAATTTCTATGCAACTATTTGGGGTGGTGAGGACATTCATGTTGGCACTTACGAACACGAAGAGGACTCCATTTTTGAAGCCAGTCGGCGCACGGTGAAAAAGATTTTGTCGCTGCTGACCTTAAACGAGTCCAGTCATGTACTAGATGTCGGTTCAGGATATGGTGGACCTGCCCGTTATTTTGTCAAGACCACGGGTTGCAAAGTGGATTGCTTGAACATCAGCGAGGTTCAGATTGCCCGCACCCTGCGCCTCAATCAACAACATGGCATGACCGACCGAATCCAAGTCATCGAAGGCAGTTTTGAGGAGATGCCTATAGAAAATTCCAAATACGATGTGGTGATGTCCCAAGATGCCATTTTACACAGTGGGAATCGTCACAAAGTGTTAGAAGAGGTCGCCAGAGTCCTGAAACCAGGAGGCCAGTTTGTTTTCACAGACCCTATGCAAAGTGATGACTGTCCACCTGGGGTACTAGCCCCCGTCTTGGAAAGAATTCATTTAGCTTCAATGGGGTCCTTTGGTTTTTATACCAAAACGGCAGTCGAGGTGGGGTTAGAAACGTTGGAAATTTTAGAAATGACTGACCAACTGATTACTCACTATCGGCGCGTCTTGGAAGAAGTAGACAGTTGCTACGATGACTTGTTAAAAGTTTGTAGCAAAGACTATCTGGACCGGATGAAAGTCGGTTTGAAACATTGGATTGAATCAGGTCAGAGAGGGTATCTGGCATGGGGTATTTTACATTTTCGAAAGAAGTGAAAAATGCGGGAGGATAGGAGTTCAAACGATTTGAAGCGGTTCAGACCTGACAGGTTTCGAAAACCTATCAGGTCTCCAACAGTTCTTGGGTAGTGTTACCGTGATAACGCCATTAAGTTAAGGTACGTTGGAGTGGAGGCTAACGCCTGCCGGCGGTAGGCGCCCCGCAATTTGAGTGGGGGGGGTGATGCCTACGGCCGGCTAAAGCCTCCACTCCAACGGAGTTTCCCTTAACTTAATGGCAGTGCGGCTAAAGCCTCTACTCCAACGTGATCTAAGGTCTCTACCCCAACGCGATAGTTTGAACTTTTGAACTCCTAACCACTAAGGTAACTACCATGGATAAAATCAAAATTACAAACATCTCCAAAATTTTCGGGCCGCAACCGGCCCTCGCCCTGCAATTGCTGAATCAAGGACTTGGTAAGGAAGAGATTTTTAACCAAACCGGACAGGCGGTAGGCCTGGCGAATATCTCCTTTGAAGTGCAAGAAGGAGAAATTATGGTAGTGATGGGACTCAGCGGTAGCGGAAAGTCCACGTTGTTACGTTGTCTAAATCGTCTGATAGACCCCTCGCAAGGACAAGTATTCATAGATGGCGTGGACATTACCACTTTAGACCATGAAGCCCTGTTAGCCTTGCGTCGTCAAAAATTTGGCATGGTCTTTCAACATTTTGCCTTGTTTCCGCACCGGAACATTCTGCATAATGTCGAATACGGTTTAGAGATTCAAGGAATGGAAGTTGACAAACGGCGTGAGAAAGCCCGGCAATCCCTCAAATTAGTCGGTTTGGAAGGGTGGGAAGACGCCATGCCACGGCAATTGAGTGGCGGTATGCAACAACGGGTCGGATTGGCCCGCGCATTGGCTGTCGAACCCGATATTCTCTTAATGGACGAAGCCTTTAGTGCATTGGATCCATTGATTCGAGGGGATATGCAAAGTGAATTGTTGCAACTGCAAGAACGGGTGCGAAAGACGATTGTATTTATCACCCATGACTTGGATGAAGCCCTCAACATTGGTAGCCGGGTCGTCTTAATGAAAGATGGCAAAGTGGTGCAAATTGGGACGCCAGAAGATATTATCAGTCAACCTGCCGATGACTATGTGAAACGTTTTGTTGAAAACGTGGACAAATCCAGAGTGCTGACGGCCCATGCGGTGATGGTATGGCCCCGTCTTCTCGCTTCTCCGCAAGACGAACCGGCCCAAGTGTTGGCCAACATGGCAGAAGAAAATCTGTCCAGTTTAGTCGTCGTCAATGCCGACCAAACCTTAGCAGGTATCGTACGCATGGAAACCTTGACACAAGCGATTGAACGGGGCGATAAAACACTGGAAAACAGTATAGAACGGGAGGTGCCCACCGTTACCGCGAAAGAACCTCTCAAAGGTTTAATCTCCATTCTGGCCACTTGGCCGTTATCTTTGCCAGTGATAGACAAACAACGTAAACTTCTGGGAATTGTCGTCAAAGGTATGATTTTATCCGCCCTTGCCAAAAGAGGAAATCACTGATGGAAGAGTTATCTATATCTGAACTACCCTTGGGAAACTTGCTATCTCTCCCTCTTTGGGAGACAGTCATCATTTTTGCCCTTCTTGTTCTCCTTTCCTGGTGGGCTGCTGGACGTCTGGTTGCGGCTGTCACTGCTATCGGATTGGGAGTGATGTGGATGCTACGTTTTCAAACCTTTGAAATTGAGAAAGTCCCACTGGATGAATGGGTTGAAGACAGCCTAAATTTTCTGACGGATCACTTTGCTTTCGTGACCAAAGGAATTAGCAAACTGACCGACGTCGGCATTGATTATGTCATTGATGGCCTAATGTACTTCCCCCCGTGGCTGGTGATTCTCGTCTTTACCTTCCTGGCCTGGCGATTGGCAGGACGTAATGTGGCTTTTCTGACCGCGGTGGGACTCGTGTTTCTCTGGAATTTGCATCTGTGGAAACCCACTATGGAGACGTTGACGCTGGTGCTGTTTGCCACCTTCATTTCCGTTTCCATTGGCGTCCCTTTGGGAGTGATGGCAGCCATCTCAAATACGTTTTATCGCATTGTCATGCCGATTTTAGACTTCATGCAAACCATGCCGGCGTTTGTCTATCTCATCCCAGCCATTCCCTTCTTTGGACTGGGCGCGGTTTCTGCTATTTTTGCCACCGTCGTGTTTGCGGTACCACCTTCTATCCGCTTCACCTGTTTGGGCATCAAACAAGTGCCGGCAGAACTGATTGAGGCAGCTGATGCGTTTGGTTCCACACAAACTCAAAAGTTGCTAAAATTGCAATTACCCTTGGCGGTTCCCACCATGATGGCTGGCGTCAATCAGACGATTATGTTAGCCTTATCCATGGTCGTCATTGCCGCCATGATTGGCGCTGGCGGACTGGGCGGTGAAGTTTGGAAAGCCATTCAACGACTCAAATCAGGCATGGGCTTTGAAGCAGGTCTGGCCATTGTCATTTTAGCAATGATACTGGACCGGATTACCCAAAAAATTGCTAAGGGGCACAAGGTATAATTGAGTGTATCGAGGGCTTTCATTGATTAACTCAGAATTGAAAGACATTGGAGAATTTTCAAAGTGAATCATGTTGGACTAGAGGTGTTAGCCTGAGACCGTGCCACCAGCTAAAACCAACCGGCAAGTTCACCCCGTGTTTTTCAATTCTTAAATGTCTTTCAATTCTGATTCAGACACTCATTTTAACTAAATTACTTTAAATAGGGCACAACATAACTAACGAGGAAGCTGTACATGGTAAAACACATCAAACCTTCTCTAATCCGAATTTTTACTTTTTTGTTTCTGTTGGTAACCAGTTCCCTGGCAATGTTCTCAACTGCCGTGATGGCCAAATCCAAGGGACAAATAGAACTCGTCTATGTGGAATGGTCGAGTGAAGTCGTCAGCACCAACGTCATCAAAGTGGTGCTAGAAAAAGCCGGTTACGAAGTTGAAATCACTCCCGTCACCGCCGCGGCCATGTGGCAAGCGGTAGCCAGCAACGATGCCGATGGTTTGGTAGCGGCTTGGTTAACCACCACCCATGCCCACTACTTGGAAGCAGTGAAAAACAAAATCGTGGACTTGGGACCCAATTTAATTGGTACCAAAATTGGTCTAGTCGTCCCCGCCTATGTCACCGTTGACTCTATTGATCAACTCAATGCGAATGTTGACAAATTTGAAGGCAAGATTATCGGCATTGATCCAGGTGCAGGTCTGATGAGTAAGACGGAACAGGCCATGAAGGATTACAAATTGGACCAATTCAAACTGGTGGAAGGGAGTGGCGCTACGATGGCCGCGGCACTGGCCGATGCTATCAAAAACAACCAATGGATAGTCGTCACCGGCTGGACGCCACACTGGAAATTTTCGCGTTGGCAACTGAAATATCTTCAAGACCCCAAAAAGGTTTATGGGGGAGAAGAACACATCAGCACCATTGTTCGCAAAGGTCTCAAAGAAGAGATGCCAGAAGTGTATCAAATTCTGGATAATTTCTCATGGGAATCTGCTGACATGGAAAAAATCATGGTTTGGAACGAGGATAAGGGGGCTGACCCTTATGAAAATGCCAAACGGTGGGTGGAGGAGAATCCTACGAAAGTCAATAAGTGGTTAGATTTGGCTAACTAATTCACTCTAATTCACTGTTTTTGCAATTCGAGTGGAGGCTTTAGCCGGTCGGCGGGAACCGCCGGAGTGGAGGCTTTAGCCGGTCGGCAGTAGGCATACTCTATGTCGATAGAGAGGAGGGTGCCTACTGCCGACCGGCTAAAGCCTCCACTCCGGCGGTGTCTTAATACTTTAACTGAAAGGAAACTCGCCGTTTGGCCAATTTGACGCAACCGCAACGCATCGCTACCCATATCACAACACATGCTAAAACCCAGTGGTGGACAACCGCAAGAAACCACGTTATCCACCCTACTTACTCACATCACTTCTCTTAACTTCTCTTAACTTTAAAATCTTATGCGCTTTTTTAAACCACTCACATCCACTTCTATACTGGTCTTACTTCCCTTCTCTCAGGTCACATTGGCTGACTGTGATGCCAATAGTTGTACCTACAACAACATCTCCATTGACAAAGCCGGCTTCTATGTCGCCTCCGTAAAATTAGCCGAAGACGCCAAAGAAGGCATGTGGGGCTTTTCGGTCAATACCTCTAGCGGTGTCAACCAAGGTGGTTTCAATGCCGGTGCCACTTTAACTGCTGACGGCGTGACACCCGGTTTCATGGGTTTCTACTTAGGTGCCACTGAAGCGGTCAGTATCAAAGCATTTGAATACAATGGTGTCGTCAACACCCTCAACGTCAGTTTAGAAAAAGGTTCTGGTACACAAAGAGAACCGTTAAACAGCTATCAAGGCGGACGTGCCAAAATCACCTCCGATCCGATGGTGGAGGAGACCACGGCACCGCTATCACCTGGCTTTTACATTGTCAGTGCTTATAGTCAACCAGGAGAACCCGCAGGTGCTTTTGGCATTTCTGTCAACGGGAACTATCTCATCAGCGGCGTCAACATTGGTGGCTGGATTAACAGTACCACCGTCGGCTTTGGTGCCTTCTACGTTGCCAGTCCCCAAACGATCAATTTTAAATTATTGTTTGGCAACAATTATGATGTTGTAGGTTCAGGGCCATTGACAGTTGACATTGCCTTTCAAACCTCAGATGGGCAAAGAGAACCGTACTGGAGTAGCACTGGTGGCAAGACCGACGACAATACCACTCCGGATGACAATACTACCCCGGACGACAATACCACTCCTACAACTGGCGAACCTGCCGAATTTCAAGGCATTTTAGCAGCCCATAACAAATGGCGCCAAGAAGTGGGCGTCTCCAACGACTTAACCTGGTCCGCAGATGCCGCCAAAGTCGCCCAAGGTTGGGCCGATAACTTGAAAGATCGCGGTTGTGTGATGGAACACAACCCGAATCGGGGACCTTATGGCGAGAACATCTTTTGGTCCTCTGGCTACTCTCCTACAACGACCGAAGTGGTGGATAACTGGGCCAGTGAAATAGCGGACTATGACTACGCAACCAACAGTTGCAGTGCCGTTTGTGGCCATTATACTCAAGTCGTTTGGCGTGACACCAGTCAAGTCGGTTGCGGCAAAGCCTCTTGTGGTTCCACCCAAATATGGGTATGCAACTATAGTCCACCGGGGAACTATATAGGACAGAAGCCGTATTAAATCGTAAATCCAGGAATCCAAAGTGTAGCTTTGTCACGTTCAAAGCTAGGCTTTGGACTCCTTGAGTAATGATGAGAGTAACATTATGACACCAAGTATAAAGTCTCCTAAACGGACACCTGTTAAAAAAACACACATCCCTAAAAGAAACACTATTACGCCACCACAACTTGGAAAACGACGTCGATCCAATGAGATGGACAATCGTGATTGGATCACCGAGACGATACCTCGAACCGTTGATTATGGATTAGACGAGAAGATTGATGAGTTAACACAAAAAAATCAACAACTCCAAGAAACTCAACGTCGTCTCCAAGGGTTAGTACAAAAATACACTCATACCCTTGGCAATCTGTTGTTTCCAGACCGAATTTATCGAGTTGCGCAAAAACTCAAGACGCAACCGCAGTTTCATCAAGAATACTTATCCCTTTGTGAAGCCTACCATGCCGAAGTCTCTCTGCTTCAACAAAGCGAATTGCTTCGAATCAGACATGTCGTCGATAACCCAGAACAGTTCAAGTCGTTAATTTATCCCGAACGTTTATCTGCTGACAGCACTGCACCGGCGGTGACTATTAGGCAAATTCTTAATGACGCATTGGAACAAGTGACGACCCGGTTTCTGAATGAAAACTATGCCAAACTACATTTCGTTCGAGAACGAATTTTAACTCAGTTACACTTGTCTTTATCGGCATTACAACAGGAGTTTGAAACCCAAGTGCTATTTGAGGAAACAGACGCACTCACTTGGGTGAACCAGAATTTATTGCCTATTCGGGCCGACTTTTCAGACCGTTGGCAACACGTCAAATTGAAAAAGGGTGGCTATGCGGAAGCGTTGTTGTATAGCTATTTTGATGAATTGCTTTTCAATGTTTTCAAGTATTCTGATTACAAACAATTGACATTACGGGGTTACGAACAGGAGATCGATGGCGTCCTTTACTTGCGCCTCAGTTGGGAAAATACTTACGTGGATGACACTGCCAACGGCACCCAAAAAGGGTTAGAAGGCATCCGGGAAGATTTAAAAATCTTAAATGCTTCGGCAGAGAAGATGACGACTTTGGAGGTCGTCACGGATAAAGTGCTTGGAGTATTTAGAGTGACTTTATCGTTGTGTAAGGACTTATTGATTTTTGAGTTACCAAAATATGAATACGAAATACCACTATGAGGTTTAAATTATGCGAATTTTGTGGACCGAAGACAACCCTAACATCAAATCGGACTTGGAACAAACTTGGTTTGGTGAATTTTTACAAACTCAACAAGTCGAACGGATTCATGACTTTAGCCGCGCTTATGACGCCATCTCTCAGAAACTGTCCCGCTACGATTTGGTGGTGTTGGATATTAATTTGGAATATTCATCCGCCCCTCAAGGCCAATGATTTTGTCGGCCAAATCGTCTTCCCAAAAGACCGCCCGTTTTTGGAAGAGGCTGGCTTCCATCTATACCTCAAATTATTGGAACAAGGCTTTCCGAGAAACCGCATCATCTTCCTCACCAGCAACGTCAACCATCCAAATTCAAGCGTGAGGAAAGAGTTGGCAGACAGTTTGAAGAGGGCTACCCAATCTGGGAACAAACAGGAATACAATCAATCCGTTACCAATATTATGCAGATACTGTCTGATGGTCAAAGTGCAGAGTTTGACCAGCAACTGAAAATCGGCGACAGGGCCTTGATATTTGCCTGGTTAGACCAGTGGATTCAACAAGAAACCCTGGTTCAAGGCATCGAAGGTGAGACAGCCAAAAATACTTACGAAGAATTTATCACCCGCTTTGAGGCAGCCAGATTGATTCCGCCAGTAGCTTATGATAAAAAAAGACAAGATTGTTCCACCTATCTGCAAAACTGGTTACAGTCTCATTGCACCCGCACCCAAGACAACCGTCCCGACTACGACTACCTCACCCTACGTTGTGGCATTTCAAATGTCATCACCGTCCTTCAACAAAACCCAGAAGTCAGTTTGACCAAAGATTTTCAAGAATTGGATAAACAGACCTTTTTGAAAGGTTTGGAATGGCAACTACGCGATTTGGCTTTGCCCAGGGAGGATTACCACAATGTTTATTTGGCCCTCTGTGATTACTTGACTAAACTGTATGAGAGGTATGATGGCAAAGAGTTGTTACAAGACTCCTCGCGTCATTTGAAACTACCTCTGTATCACTTGCGCAATTGGATTGCGCATGGTTTCATTTTGGGAAGTCAAACTCAACTGTCTGCGCAAATAGCGGGTGTGACATTTTTGATGGCCATGCAGAGTCTATTTAAAGTGACCAACCATGGTTTTCAGAATGAGTTGAAACGACTCTTTTCGCTAAAGCCCGTGACCACCATCGACCTTCGTACACAAATCAAATCGTTGCTAAGTGATTATGACCGTAAAGACCCGCTGAAAGCGTTGCATAAACGCGGACAGAAGGAGAATCCAAAGTGGCCGCAAGAAAATTATCTGCGCCACTTTTATGCCGCTTATTTGTTCTCAATTCAACAATCTGAAGACTATTCCATCAGAGGAGATACCGATGCCGAGTTGAATGCGATGGTGTATCATGAATTAAAGGAAGTGTCAAAAAAATAGCAACGTTTTTGGATTAGCCACAAAGCTACGCTTTGAACTCCTGATTATCTATTTAATAACCACCTGTATCAACCCATCATAATTCCCATCCCGTGCCAACCGATACCCTGTCACACGCTTCTGCATCACCAGGACATTGTCTTCATACCACAAAGGCACATAAGGCAATTCCTGAATCAGCAGACTTTGTAATTTCTGATACAACGCGGCCTGTTCCTCGACCGTAGTCATCTCCTCCGCTTGTTCTATCAACGCATCGATCTCAGCATTCTGTAACCTCCCCCGATTGGCGCCAGTAGGTGGAATCGATTGACTGTGAAACGCATAACGATAAATGTCAGGCATCTTGACACCTATCCAAGATAAACTAAAAACTTGAAAACGTCCACTCTTGATGTCACCGTAAAACGTTCCCCAATCGTAGCTACGCAAATCCAATTGAATCCCCACTTCCGCCAACTGTTGCTGAATCACACTGGCAATGCGAACCCGTACTGGATGATTTGACGTTTTATAAGTCAAATGTAATGGATGTTCGGGCGAATAACCAGCGGTGGCAAGCAACTGTCGCGATTTCTCTGGCTGATAAGAATAACCAACAAAGTTCGATAAAGCGGCCCAATGAGTAGCTGGAAGTAAAAAATTATTCGCCAACCGGGCCGCATCGCCCATCAAGTAATGAATAATCTCCTCTCGATTAATCGCATACGCCACCGCTTCTCGTACCAACCGTTGACGCATGACGGAATCTTGTAGATTGAAACCTAAATACGTGAACACCGCCCCTTCTCCTTGAGTAATCTGAACTTCAGGACGGTGCATTAACCAGGTAATGAGTTCAGGAGACAAGTCATTTTGTAACAAATCCACTTCACCGCGTAACAGTTTGAGAACTCGTACCACCGGGTCTTTCACTTCTAACAAGTCGACCCGTTGTCCATCACTACGCCGTTGCAAAGACAGGTAACTAGACACAGGCCAAGCCACCAATTGAAAGGTGCCACTACCGACGGGAGACTTGTTCAAAGGGTGCCGACTGTGAATCAGGGAAGCTGGAACAATGCCGACGGTTAGACGCCCTGGGAAAATGGGGTCAGGTTTATGAAGTTGAAACTCAATGGTATCAGCATCTAGCACACTAATTTGCTTAATAAACTTCTTCAAAGAAGAACGATGCGGAGAAGCATTTTTCTCATCTAAAATAAACTCATAAGTAGCTTGCACATCCTGCGCCGACAACCGCGTCCCATCGTGAAAGTCGCGACCAGCTTGACCTAAACGAAAACGATACAACGTTGGATTCAACAACTCCCACGTCGCCAACTCTGGCATGGGTTGCAACTTCTCATCAAAGTCTGTCAAGGCCCGATAAAGTAAACGATTGACACGCATTGAAGCAGCATCGGTTGCAAATCGAGGGTCCAACGTAATCGGGGCTACCGCCAATCCGAAACGAATACTGGTCGTCTGAGGAGGACTACAAGCGGATAGCCAGAAACAGATTACCAACCCGCCGACTGTTTGAACAATTTTTAAAACTGATAAGTTGTTTGACATGTTACTGATATTTATATGTAGGGTGGATTAAGCGCAGCGTATCCACCAACTGATATTTATATGTAGGGTGGATACGCTACGCTTAATCCACCTGCCGTTTTTCAGGTTGGTGGATACGCTACGCTTAATCCACCCTACAGAGGGAACGACAGACAGAAACTAAGTTTCTTAAAGAAACTTAGTTTCTCCATGAGTCATTTCTTACCACCACACCATAATCTGATTCCGTCCTGCTTGCTTGGCCGCATACAACATAGTATCAGTCCGATACAACAACTCCTCTTTTGTCAACAGATTCTCAGGGCCACCTTCCACAATGATCTCACCATTCTCGTCAATAGTCTCCTCGTGAACGATGTCCACACTGTGGGCAATTCCGACACTGATAGTGACCTTCAAGGGAATCCCTTTGGAAGTATTAAAACGAAATTGTTCACACCGTTTCCGAACCCGTTCAGCCAACACGTAAGCCCCATCCACATTCGTATTTGGCAACAGAAGCATAAATTGTTCACCGCCATAACGACACGGAATATCAATTTCTTTGCGAATGCTTGAATTGATCAACTTCGCTACCTCTTGCAAGACGCGATTGCCTTCTTGATAACCGCAGGTTTCATTAATTTGTTTGAAACGATCCACGTCTATCAGCAATAATGACATCACTCCGCCATGACGACGAAATCTGGTGAACTCTTCCTGCAACCGACCTTCAAAATAGCGACGTGAATACAACCCCGTTAAACTATCCAAAGTCGCCATCTGAATGAGATGTTCATTTTCCATAGACGTTTGTAAAATAGAAGCCATCAACGGACGCAACACATTCAACACTTGCATGAGTCCTGCCGACAAAGGAGTTGCCGATTTTTGCGAAAGGAGTGCCAGACCGACCAGTTTGTTATTGTCATCCTGCAAAGGAATACACAAACATCCCATTCCGCTACCAGCGTCTTGATGAGTGGGCATTGGCAAGGAATCTATTATCGTCCCATGAAAAGTATGCGCCTGTTTCGTGGAAATGACTTTTTCCAAAGGTGTATCTTTAAACTCCAGACGCTTCCCTGGTAAAGTAAATTCGCCTTTGTTTAACCCACCTACGATGACACCCACCCCATGGTCTTCGACACTCAATAATGCGACGTGTTCGCTGTTTCCTAATTTGGTTAAAGATTTCAGTGCTTGTTTAATTAACTGTTCCATTTGTTCTTCACTATAATCTCCAGGAATCCAAAGCTACGCTTTTTCCTCATGGATTTGATACGTTGATTTGATACGTTGATTTGATACGTTGACGCTTTGTTATTCGGTAGTGATGCAATCTGGGTGAAATATCGTGCGGTTTCTCTTAGTCTTGAACTCTGATTGAGATGATTAAATGAAGGCTATGAAAGGAGGCTTGACTAATCAGAGTCCATCTGAAAATCATTCTAATCAGAGTTCAGACAGAGAACCCACATTGCCTCACTACCTGTTATTCCATGGATTGTAACCGATTGAGAGTCTCTGTAGCTAATTGTAACCCTTTATTAGCGGCTTTGCGATACCAGAAAATAGCCTGAGTATGGTCTTGGGGAATGCCATCACCTTGAGAATAAGCCAGGGCCACCCGAAATTCGGCCACCAGATGTCCTTGTTGGGCCGCTTTGAGGAACCATTGGAAGGCTTGACTAGAGTTCCTAGTCATACCTTCTCCTTTGAAATAAGCGAGTCCGAGATTGTATTGGGCTTCAGGATTACCTTGTTCTGCGGCTGTTTGGTACCAACGGACAGCTTCTTTAAAGTTTTGAACAGTGCCTTGGCCGGTGCGATAGGAAGTGGCGAGTTGCAATTGGGCCACCACCACACCTTGAACTGCGGCTTTGTGAAACCAGTTGATGGCTTCTGACTCATTGGGGGAAGTGCCGAACCCTTTTTGATAAGCCAAACCGTAGTTATATTGCGCTTCTGGATTACCTTGACGGGCCGCTTTTTGAAACCATTGGAAAGCTATTGGGTCATCGTGAGTGACCCCGCGGCCGAGTTGATAGGCAAGACCTAAATTATTTTGGGCGATGGCATTGCCCTGTTGCGCTGCCAAGCGATACCATTTGACCGCTTCTTGATCATTACGTGGCACCCCTTGTCCTTGCAAATACTTGACACCTAATTGGAGTTGAGATTGGACATAACCCTGTTCAGCCGCTTGTCGAAAAAAATGGATGGCAATTTTATCGTCTTTGGGAACGCTTTGACCTTTTTCATACAAGAGACCTAAGTTATGCAGTGCTTCCACACTGCCCTGATCTGCCGCTTTGCGAAACCAAATGAGGGCCTCCGAATGTTGTTGAGGAACCCCGTGACCTTTGAGAGACATCAATCCCAAATTATATTGGGCCGTAACATCGCCTTGTGCCGCGGCCTTGCGATACCACTCGATGGCTTTGCCATAATGTTGCGGAATGCCTTGACCCGTTTCATACAAAGTACCCAGATTGCTTTGGGCCTGAACATATCCTTGTTCGGCGGCCTTGAAGAACCATTGAAACGCGGTTTGATAGTTTTGCGCAACCCCCCGTCCTTGAAGATACATAATACCTAAATTGTATTGGGCCAGTGCCTCGTTTTGATCCGCGGCTTTGCCAAACCATTTGACTGCTTCAGCTTCATTTTTGGGCACTCCACGACCTGTTAGATATAGAATACCCAGATTGGTTTGGGCGACCTGATTGCCAGTCAAAGCGTTTTGTTGATATGTGTGAAAAAGGACTTTATCCTGCCGAGACGGGGCCGCCGACAAGGGCTGAGTAATGAGACTGAAAAAGAGAGTGATAAGTAGGATTGGGTTTTTCATCTATGTTTCAAAGCTACGCTTTAGACACCTGGTTGAGTGCTATTCTAATTTGTTCTGAAGTAAAACCCCGATATTGTAAGAAGCGAAATTGTTTAGCCCGTTCTTGTTGGTCTTGAGGAGGTTGCGGACCAAAATGTTGGAGACGAACTTGATTGGCTAAAGTTTGCCAACTGTGATTATCGTAATTTTGTAAAACGGAGTCCACTAGATTTTTATCTATACCGCGGCTTTGTAGTTCTTGTTTAATTCGCAAAGGACCTTGACCCTTGTTAATTCGTGACTGAATGAAACAGTCGGTAAAACGCTGATCACTTAATAAGCGGTTTTCTTGTAATTTGGTTAACACCAAGTCAATCAAAGACAGTTCAAAGCCTTTGCGTAAAAGTTTGTCACGCAATTCCTGATAAGAATGTTCTCGTCTAGCGAGATAATTCATAGCACGGTTGCGTATAGTTTGAAGAAGAGGATCGTTCATGGTATTTATCGGGTTCTCATTAGCATTAGCCGGTGGACTAGAGGCTTTAGCCGGAATGGAGGCTTTAGCCTCTAGGCCACCGGCTAAAGCCTCTAGTCCACCGGCGGTGGAGACTAAAGCCTCCACTCCGGCTAAAGCCTCTAGTCCACCGGCGGTGGAGGCTTTAGCCTCTAGGCCACCGGCTAAAGCCTCTAGTCCAGTTGTGTCAGTTCTATTTATTCCGCTTCGTCACCTCCATTAGTGCTGTTATCCACAAACTCGGTTACGACCGGTTTGACTATCGCTTTATCGCGAATCTGTTTTTCAATGTGGGCCGCCGTGTCAGGGTGTTCTTTCAGAAAGTTGCGGACCGTTTCTTTACCTTGGCCGAGACGTTCACCATTGTAGCTGTACCAAGTCCCCGCTTTGTCAATAATTTCGTATTTGACCCCCAAGTCGATGATTTCGCCGACCCTAGAAATGCCGTCACCGTAAATCATGTCAAAAGTCACTTCCCGCAATGGCGGCGCCAGTTTGTTTTTGACAATTTTAACACGGGTCTCGTTACCAATGATTTCCTCGCCCCGCTTGACAGGACCAATGCGGCGAATGTCCAGGCGTACCGAGGCATAGAATTTGAGGGCGTTGCCACCAGTCGTCGTTTCTGGAGAGTTGTGAACGATGACGTTATCGACCAAATAGTTATGGTGGCCTTCAATTTCCAAGTCAAAACGGTGGGCTGGGACGGTCATGGGACGTGGCCGAATTTCCAAAATGGGCATTGGAACAGCCCGTAGCACCCGTTGTTTCTTGACTTCCAAAGGCACAAAACGTCCGCGCAGGGCTGGTAAGAGTTTGTGGTCCAACGAAGCGGGTAGGTAAGGGGCAATCATTTCATGCAGTCTTACCGTGTCACGTTCGTTGAAATTGATCCGCTGGTCACCTGTTAAGGTGGCTGCTAGACCGCGGACTTTGAACCATTTCAATAGGGCTTGTTGCTTATCTTCAGGCAAGTGTGGGCACCGTAAGAAGCAACGATTTTGTTGCAAAGTACCTTGGTCGATGTACCACAGTGCAATGGCTAACGGTTCTAACCGTTCGATTAAAATCGGACTTGGATAGGGAGTCTGTAAATTCAAAGCCTCTTCGATTAAATCATCTTCTGCAAGGGCTTGGCAACCTGCTGACACGGGCACCCGTTTCAAAGCGGTGACCGTAGTTTTAACGGGTTCTGTGACCTTCATGGGGACTTTGCCAGCTAACGCTTCAATTTTATGGGAGAAGCTACGGAGGTCATTGTTTCCCAAGAGGGTACCCCAGGTGACTTGTTCCAATTTGGGGGAGATATAGAAGGATTTGCAAGTCATCAATTTGTCGCCCACGTTTAGATTACCCGCCGCTTGATAGCCGTTGGGAGTGAGTAAACGGTGATTGGGTGTGCAGACAAAATGATGAGATGCGCTTTGATCGCCGACTTTAAATTGCCAGAAGGCGTCAGTTTTCCCATTATCATACCAGTTGACAATGCGGCGGGCTTCAAATTTTTCAGTAAGAGGGTTGTAAGACAAGACCTTAGCTGGAATTTTTTGTGCCACCAGCGTACCAATTTTTTCTTTCGTTCCATCACTTAACATGACAGGCGTATCGTGATGGAAACAACCCCAGGTGACGCCAATTTTCATGCGAATTTGGTTAATAAAGACGACCAATGTGTTAGAACGTTTGATATTGGCGGTGAGTTTGCGTAAGGCTTGCGACATGAGACGGGCTTGGAGTCCCATGTGCGAATCTCCCATGTCGCCATCCAGTTCCGCTTTGGGCGTGAGGGCGGCCACGGAGTCAATGATGACAAGGTCGACACTGCCGGACCTGACAAAGATGTCGGCGATTTCCAAGGCTTCTTCACCACTGCTAGGTTGAGAGAGGAGAAGTTCACCAATGTTGACTCCGAGGCGTTCTGCATATTTACTGTCGAGGGCATGTTCGGCGTCGATAAAAGCGGCCACGCCACCGAGTCGTTGGATTTCGGCAGCGACATGAAGAGTGAGAGTCGTTTTGCCAGAGGCTTCTGGACCGTAGATTTCAACCACTCGTCCACGCGGCAAACCGCCGATGCCCAGGGCTAAGTCTAAGCTAAGAGAACCTGTGGAAACGGTTTCGACATTCATGACCGCGCCCATGTCGCCTAAGCGCATTACGGAGCCTTTACCAAATTGTTTTTCAATTTGTTTGAGGGTTGAAGAAAGGGTTTGTTTTTTGTTGTCTTCCATTTTGGTAATCTCGCTTCACTTGTATTGTGGAAAAACAGGAATGTAGGACTTACGCAGTCACCCCACCCCAACCCTCCCCCCACGCGGGGAGGGAGTCATTCCCCCCCGCTGGGAGGGAGTCATTCCCCCACGCGGGGAGGGAGTCATTCCCCCCCGCTGGGAGGGAGTCATTCCCCCCCGCTGGGAGGGAGTCATTCCCCCCCGCGTGCGGGGGGGCTAGGGGGGGTATCAACTCAAAGAGTTACAAATACAGTTGCGTAAGTCCTGGAATGGTTGTTTGAAGAGTTGACAACTTTTAGAAAGTTGTCAACTCTTGCCAAATTCTCAATCTGCGTTAAGTCCTGATATGGTGTCGATTATACAAAAACTTTTCGTGGTTGTAAACGGGATAATGAATAATAATTTGTTCTTCTTTTTCCCTTCCAAGGTGACAGCCACCGGCTAAAGCCTCCACTCCGGCGTACATTATTCACTATCCACTATCCACTATCCGCTATCCACTATCCACTATCCACTGCCTTAAATTCTGCCCCCATTGATAAATTCCCAACCCGCTTAACACCACGCCTGCGCCTAGCCAGACGGTCAAAGGAATGATTTCACCGTTGACGGTTTGTCCTATTATTAGGGCAGAGATGGGAGTAATCAAGGTGATCAAGGCCACTCGTGCGGTTTCCAGATGTTTGAGGATGTAGTAGTACAAAACATATCCAATGACGGACCCAAACACGCCTAAATAGGCAATGGACCATAAGGTGCGTGTGGATAAATTAGAAGGTAGGGTTTCGCCCAATAGAATCCAAGTGCATCCATAGAATGGTAAGGCCATTAGCAGTCCACCACAGGTCATGGCCAGTGGAGAAATCGCTACGTTAATCCGTTTAACCCACACGGCACTGACAGAGTGAAGGAAGACGGAGACTAGCACGGCTAATAGACCTTTTACGGCTTGCGTATTAGTGCCCAAGTTGGTTTTAAAAATTAAGGCTAATCCTAATAGGCCGAGTAACATGCCTATCCATTTGTGGACGCTGAGAGAACGTTCTCTTAGCCAGATGGCCGCCAACAAGCTAGTGATTATCGGTGTCAGTCCAAATAAGACGGAAATAAGTCCCGACGGGATAAATTGGGCGCCCCAATAGACGCTTATCATGGCAC
Organism: Thiotrichaceae bacterium; assembly: GCA_011391085.1. Taxonomy (GTDB): domain Bacteria; phylum Pseudomonadota; class Gammaproteobacteria; order Beggiatoales; family Beggiatoaceae; genus JAABRD01. Next base: position 26,968 of record JAABRD010000033.1, read on the forward strand.
CGTAAATGGCGACACTGGCGGCTAAGTAGCTACGCCGGGCCGCGGCGTGCCAGGGAAATTCTATTCGTAACAGGGCCATCATGAGTAGGCACAGTAATGCTGCTAATATCATGCGTCCACTGGCGCCAAACACAAAGTGACCGGCTTCGCCACTCCATTTAATAGCCAATGGGGTGGTTGACCAGATAAGAATAATGCCTAAGTATGCAGATGGAATTGACATTTTTTTATTTCTCTATATTTATGAATTCTTTAATCCAGCTTGAAATTAAGTATATTAATCGCATAAAGATACTCCGTTATTTAAACCTAAATGATTTATAATAATCATGCCGTAAGTCGTGAAAAACCCTAAGTCGAGTCGAGTCACGGGCTGAGTCGAGTCGAGTCACGGGCTGAGTCGAGTCGAGTCACGGGCTGAGTCGAGTCGAGTCACGGGCTGAGTCGAAGTGTTCCAGCGTTTGTATCGAAGTGCTTCAGCGTTTGAGTCGAAGTGCCTCAGCGTTTGAGTCGAATCGGCCCGGCCCATGTCTTAAATTTAGGACTGACGCCCTCACCCCACCCCAACCCTCAATACCATTAAGTTAAGGTACGGTGGAGTGGAGGCTAACGCCTGCCGGCGGTAGGCGCCCCGCAATTTGAGTGGGGGGTGATGCCTACGGCCGGCCGGCTAAAGCCTCCACTCCATCGGTATTTTCCTTAACTTAATGGCAGTGACCCCAACCCTCCCTGCACGCGGAGAGGGAGTCCCCCCGTGTACGGGGGGCAGGGGGGGTGATGGTGTGTAAAATCAAATAGTTACAAAAACGATTGCGTCAGTCTTAAACTCCTCAAGGCCAAAAAAAAGTCACAAACGGCATGGCGTCTGTGACTTTTTTAGGTTGATATAAACTATTTGAGTTAAATCAATTCATATCATAAAAGTTTCCACACACGCACGCGCATAGCTACCGCTGCCATTCGCAGGGCATGTTGCCAACGTTGTTTCTGTGTGTGTAGTGGTTTTCTCATAATGATAAATGATAGTCTAATGGAAAATCATTTGTCAAGTCGATTTCTGCAAGAGGTGGTAAGAAACTAAGTTTCTGTAGTGATTGAGGAAGAATAGAAAATGAATCATTGAAAAAAAAAACTGCTTGCGGTAAATTTAGCTAAGAAACTAATATTTGTTGAAAATATTTGAAGAACATTAGTTTTTCCATTTTCCATTTTCCATTTTCCATTAATCCATTGATGCTAAAGAAAAATAGTTATACTTATCAAGAACTCCTGCAATGTGGACGCGGTGAATTGTTTGGTCCAGGCAATGCGCAATTGCCGATGCCGCCGATGTTGATGTTTGATAGAATCATTGCCATCACTGAAGATGGTGGCAGTGTCGGTAAGGGCCATATCGTGGCGGAACTGGATATTCGTCCCGACCTGTGGTTCTTTAACTGCCACTTTCAAGGAGACCCCGTGATGCCTGGATGTTTAGGTTTAGATGCCATGTGGCAACTGATTGGGTTTTCTTTAGGCTGGTTAGGTGGCCAAGGACGCGGACGGGCGCTGGGGGCAGGCGAAATTAAATATACTGGACAGGTCACGCCTGGAAATAAACTGGTCACTTACCGGATTGATATGAAACGAGTCATCATGCGCAAACTGATTATGGGCATTGGTGATGGGGTAATGGCAATAGACGGACGAGACATTTATATTGCCAAAGATTTACGGGTTGGTTTATTCACTTCAACCGATAAATTTTAGAGGGGTAACAGCTTTGAAACGTGTAGTCATCACAGGGATGGGGATTGTGTGCAATATTGGCCATCACAAACAAGAGGTGTTGGAATCTCTGCGGCAAGGTCGGTCTGGCATTGAGTTTAGTCAAGAATATGCTGACCTGGGATTTCGTTCACATCTTCACGGCCCCATTCATCTCGATTTAGAGGCCATCATTGATAGAAAAATCAAACGCTTCATGGGCGATTCCGCCGCATTTACTTATGTAGCCATGCGTGAAGCCATTGAGGATGCCAAATTAACGGAAACGGAAGTCTCGCATCCTCGCACAGGGTTAGTAACCGGTTCAGGGGGTGCTTCGCCTACCAATCAAGTTGCGGCCGCCGACATTTTACGCACGAAAGGGTTGCGCAAGGTGGGACCGTATATGGTCACGCGGACGATGGGTAGCACGACTTCCGCCTGTTTGGCAACGCCTTTTAAGATAAAAGGGTTGAATTATTCCATCAGTTCCGCGTGTGCGACCAGTGCCCATTGTATTGGGCATGGTTATGAACAAATTGCGATGGGCAAGCAAGACATTGTGTTTGCAGGCGGTGGGGAAGAGGTGCATTGGAGTCTCTCGGTCCTGTTCGATGCCATGGGGGCGTTGTCTTCCAAATATAATGATACTCCCACCACCGCTTCCCGTCCGTATGATAAAACGCGAGATGGGTTTGTCATCGCTGGCGGTGGCGGGATATTGGTTCTTGAAGAACTCCAACATGCCCTTTCCAGAGGGGCTAACATTTATGCCGAAATGGTTGGCTATGGGGCAACCTCTGATGGTTATGACATGGTACAACCCTCTGGAGAAGGCGCGGTGCGTTGTATGCAACAAGCATTATCTACCGTGCCAGGACCGATTGACTATATTAATGCCCATGGCACTAGCACCCCGGTGGGCGACCTGCGGGAATTGGAAGCGATTAAACAAGTCTTTGGTGACAAGGTGCCACCGGTGAGTTCCACCAAATCTTTGACTGGTCATGCTTTGGGGGCGGCGGGTGTCAATGAAGCGATTTATAGCTTGTTGATGATGGGCGCCAACTTTATCAGTGCGTCAGCCAACATCACGGAGTTGGACCGCGAGGCAGAAGGCGTTCCTATTGTTCGCGAACGCCGCGATAATGTCACCCTCAATACTGTTATGTCGAACAGTTTTGGGTTTGGGGGAACGAATGCTTGTTTAGTGTTTCAACGGTGGGGGGGTTGAGAAACTGGTAATCAAATACCGCCGAACTTACGGCTGTAGCCTGTGGAGTGGAGGCTTTAGCCGGCTGGCAGTAGGCACAGAGTGGGGTGACGCCTACTGCCAGCCGGCTAAAGCCTCCACTCCACCATAACATTCTCCATTCTCCATTCTCCATTTTCCATTCTCCATTCTCCATTCTCCATTCTCCATTCTCCATTCTCCATTCTCCATTCTCCATTTTCCATTATTTCATTTATGAACGTTATCCAACTACAAAATCTTAGCAAAATTTACACTCATTATACCCACGGCGTGGACCGATTGATTGAAGTCTTGACACATCGTCCACGTCATCAAGCTTTTACGGCCTTGCATCCCTTTAATCTCACCATTTCTCATGGGCAAGTCGTCGGCATCATTGGCAACAATGGGGCAGGAAAAAGTACGCTTCTTAAAATCATTGCTGGCACCTTGCAATCGACCACGGGTCAATGTGTGGTGACCGGGCGAATCGCGGCCCTTCTCGAACTCGGTGGCGGATTTCATCCAGATATGACTGGGCGCGAGAATGTGTATCTAAATGCCACCATGATGGGTCTCAGCTTAGAACAAATTGAAAAAATCTATGATGAAATAGTCGCCTTTGCTGGCATTGATTCGTTCTTAGATCAACCGATCAAAACGTATTCTTCTGGCATGTTCATGCGCTTGGCATTTGCCGTGGCCACTTGTGTCGAACCCGATATTCTCATTGTGGATGAAGCCCTTTCTGTAGGCGACGGTGCTTTTGCCCGCAAATCGTTTAATCGTATTATGCAGTTTAAGCAAGCTGGGAAAACGATTCTCTTTTGTTCTCATGCCTTGTATCAAGTGGAGGCTATTTGTGACCGTGTGATATGGTTAGACGAAGGTCATATCAAAATGGATGGGCCGCCTAGCAGTGTCGTCAATGCGTATACCGACGCCATTGCCTTGGCTTGTGCCAATTCCTCTGCTTCTCCAACGCCTGTCAGCAGGCAAGAAGATGAAGAGGCGCCTCCCACAGAAATTCTTGCACGTCTTGCACCACCAGTAGGCACGGCCCATATCATCAGTGTTTCCGTGAGTGTTGACGGTATTGCGGGTCACACTTTAGACATATTCAGTCGGCACAGTGAACTTTGTATTACCGTTGCCTTCTCCTCGGACCCCAGTCTGCCCACCCCTACTTTAGGTTTGTTGATTACCAAAGTCAATGGTCAAGTCATCACCAGTGCGGGGACTCAACATGATGGTTTACCGATTCAGCGCGATAGTCATGGTCATGCCAAAGTGAGAGTCACTTTTCCACAATTGGCGTTGCTAAAGGGAGAATATTGGATTGACGTGTATTTGCTTTGTGAAAATGTCATTCATGTCTATGACCAAACCCGCATGGTGGCATTGTTAAAAGTGCGTCAACAAGGATTGGAACAAGGCGTGGTGAGTTTGTCACGGCAGTGGGCGCAAATCTAGTGAATAATGGATAGTGATTTCTCATAGTGCTGGACTCACACTTTAGATATAAAAGTATTGACAAGATATTGATGTTGTTTTAGTCTAGTTACTTGAAGACAATGTAAGCCGGATCATTTGGTTTGCCCACCTTTTACCAAAAGTTCAAAGGGTAGGTAATGATAAGCCTGTGGTCCATTTTACTTGACTGACATCATTTATTTTCATTGACTTTATTTATAATAATATTCCTTCTCATTTGTACCCCCCCCTGCCCCCCCGTACACGGGGGGGAGTCACTGCCCCCCGTGTACGGGGGTCACTGCCCTCCGTGTACGGGAGTCACTGCCCTCCGTGTACGGGAGTCACTGCCCCCCGTGTACGGGAGTCACTGCCCCCCGTGTACGGGAGTCACTGCCCTCCGTGTACGGGAGTCACTGCCCCCGTGTACGGGAGTCACTCCCCCCCGTGTACGGGGGGGCAGGGGGGGTACAAGTGATGAGGAATATTACTATATCTCTATTACAACCTTATTAAGGAGACTTTCCCTTTATGAAAACATTCATTGCCAAATTCATCTTTGCCCTGATGCTGGTGACACAGTTTGCCATCGCTGCCGAAGAACAAGCCACCATTCGCGTCAATGACCCGTGGGTACGTGAGGCGCCTCCTTCTGCCACTTTGACGGCTGCTTACATGGTCATTGAGAATACTTCTTCTCAAGAACAAACTTTGGTTGCGGCCACCTCACCTGCCTTTGCAAAGGTCGAAATCCATCAGACCGTCAAAAAAGAGGATGGGATGATGCAGATGGTGCCAATGCCCAAATTGGCCATCCCTGCCAGTGGTAAAGTGGTTTTGAAACCAGGCGATTATCACATTATGTTGATTGACCGCAAACAAGACCTCAAAGAAGGGGACAAAGTGGACCTCACTTTGGAATTTGCCAGTGGTGACAAAGTAGTCCTGTCTGCGCCTGTGCGCAAAATGCCGGCGATGGAAATGAATCATCCAATGCACCAACCTGAAAATAAATAAATTGTTCTAATTCAGGAGTCCAAAGCACCGCTTTGGACTTCTGGTTACTCTCTGATAAAGCGACGCTGTTTCCTCATGGTTACTCTTGTCGTACACGCCTATGATAATAACCCACTCTCTTTCTTACTACTTTGGTCTTTGTCTAATTCTCATTAGCCAGTTGACCTACGCTACCGCTACCGATACTTGGTTGGCGTCACAACGTGCTTTGTTCAAACAAGCCCAACAAGCCTTGTCAAATGAGGACTTGGAGACATTTCAAACACTGTCAGCCCAATTGCAAGACTATCCGATTGCCCATTATTTGCGTTATGCCTACCTTTCATCTCATTTGAACCAAGTGACTTCCGCTGACATCCACAGTTTTTTAATTCAGTATGCAGACACAAAGCTGGCCTCCAAATTACGGCAAGCATGGTTGACGCAACTGGGTAAAAAGGGAGATTGGAAGACTTTTTTGACGGCTTATCAACCACCCCAGGAAACGTTGTTACAATGTTACTATTTACAAGCGCGGCTACAATCGGAGACGACCTTGACCGCTTCGGAACTTGAAGAGGTGAAGCAATTATGGTTAACAGGTCAGTCGCAACCCAGTACTTGCGACCTGCTGTTTACCTATTTGTATGATAATAACCTGCTTACCAATGATTTACATTGGCAACGTATCCGTCTTGCGATGCAAAAAGGCAATGTGCAACTGGCTGGTTATGTCGCCCAAAAATTGCCAGAAGCAGACCAAGCCGTGGTAACGCTGTGGCAAGACATGTATCAAACGCCTGAAATCGCCCTGAAAACCTTTAAACAACCGGATGTTCCAATCAGTCGTGAAATTCTCTTACACGGTCTCAAACGTCTGGCCCGCGAAGATGTGGAGGCGGCTTACAATTATTGGGAAACTTATAAAGACCAATATACCTTTACTCCCTTAGAAAAAGCCGAGTTCTACCGTTACCTTGCACTAAAAGCGGCCAGTGAAGGGCATCCCAAAGCGTCTGAATGTTTGACGCAAATAGACAAAAATCTCCTCACGGAAGAGGTCTATCAAGTCCGCTTAAAAATTGCTTTGACTAAACTCGACTGGCCTGCTGTAACCAAATTAATTCAAGGATTGCCTGCCGATCTGAAAACGAAACTCTCATGGCAATATTGGCAAGGACGGGCCCTCGAACAAACCGAACATCTAGCGGAGGCGGAAAAACTTTTTGAAACTCTCGCAGGCAATCGAGATTATTACGGTTTTTTGGCAGCCCAACGTTTGGGAAAACCTTATCAGTTCCAGTTCCAACCATTAGAAGTACTACCTGACCTTCAACAGCAATTGTTACAAAACTCAGGAATGGTACGGGCCCGGGAACTGTTTCTCGTTGGACTCACCGAGTGGGCACGGGACGAATGGCAAGCCATCTTGCCTACGTTAACCCCTCTGCAATTACCTGCCGCGGCCCTGCTGGCCCATCAATGGGGATGGCATCATCAAGCTATTGTCACCTTGACCAAAGCGCAACTGTGGGATGCCCTCAATGTGCGGTTCCCGTTGGCTTATTCTAATATCGTCCACCGTTATGCCGAGTCCCAGTCTCTCAAGCCGGCTTGGGTATTTGCCATTTTGCGTCAAGAAAGTGCTTATCAAGAAGATGCCCGTTCCAGTGCAGGGGCACTGGGGTTGATGCAATTGTTACCGAGAACGGCAGCGGAGGTGGCTAACAAACATCAGTTGGAACTTCCCAATTTGGCAGATAAAACCGAGAGTTTGTTTAATCCGGAACTGAATATTCAATTGGGAACGTTGTATTTGAGGGAACTGTTAGATCGTTTTCAAGGCAACCATTTGTTAGTCACCGCGGCTTACAATGCAGGGCCGGCCCGTGCGAAACTGTGGGCGGCCCAATATGCTTGTGTACCGGTGGACGTGTGGGTGGAATTGATTCCGTTTCAGGAAACTCGTGATTATGTGCAACGGGTGATGAGTTACACGGTTATTTTTGAAAATCAATTGTTGGTAGCAGGTCTAGGGAAGAAGACGTTGGGGCCGATGCCAATGGAGGAGGTTCGGAAGAGTGGGTGTCAATGAAATCTGAGGGGATGAAAGGAAACTTAGTTTCTGTGGACTCATTGACCTTGACTATTTTAACTTTCTCGACTACTATATATATTAACCTTGTGTGCAACACCTATTTTTAGGTGGTTCTCCGTTGGTGAGAAGGCTGTCGTCGCCATACCATTAAGTTAAGGTACGTTGGAGTGGAGGCTTTAGCCGCAATGCCATTAAGTTAAGGTACGTTGGAGTGGAGGCTTTAGCCGGCCGGCGGTGGGCGTCCCGCAATTTTAGTGGGGGGTGATGCCTACGGCCGGCAGGCGTTAGCCTCCACTCCACCAGTATAAAGTCTTCACTCCACCAGTTATATATTATTTCTTTTGCAACCTTATAGGAAACACCTTATGATTCAAAAACTCACTTCATTTTCTCGTTACCTTGCCCAGGGACTTTTCTATCTGTGGCTAATTCCTCTGACGGCCGCTGCAACACCGCCCGTCAATGATGATTTGAAGGCGGCCCTGGTCATGGCCAGTCTGCCTTATTCCCATCAACAAAGTACCCAAGAAGCCAGTTTGCAAACTGGTGAACTATCCGTCAGTTGTGGACCTTCAACTGCGGGGGGGAGTGTGTGGTATCAATATTCATCCACCAAAAATCAAGTGGTGTTGGTAGAGACCACCGGTTCTGATTATAACCCTGTGGTATCCGTGTGGAGTGGTACCCCTGTTCCCGTGTATGAAGAAGCATGTTCTGCCGATAATGCGGTGCCTGTGGTTTTGAAATTGGCCGCTAACACCACCTACTATCTCAATATCCAAAATAGTCCGGGTGAGGGAGGTAATAACCTTCTCTTAAATGTCAAGGAACTCACGTCTCCTCTTAACGACGAGTTAGACCAGGCGACGCCGATGATTTCTCTGCCTTATCACCATACGCAAACCACGTTGGGGGCCACCGTGTCTCCTCACGAAGTGGTTGCCAGTTGTGGTGACCAGGAGGTAACCGGTGGGGCGAGTGTGTGGTATTTGTACACGCCTACTAAAAACCAAACTGTGAAGTTTGATACCGTTGGTTCTAACTATCCTACTCTGTTGTCAGTGTGGCAGGGTGCCTCTTATCCACTGGCCGAAATGGCCTGTAGTAGCCTCTTCCCAAACAACGTTAGCCAGTCTCAAGTGAGTGTCACTCTTTCTGCTAACATGCCCTATTACGTCAATATCCGTGGCCAAAAACCGACCAGTGGTACGTTACTCTTGAATGCCGAAGAGGTCTTGGCACCCAGTAATGATGACTTGGCACAAGCCCTCAATATCACTGCCCTGCCTTATCATAACAGTCAGTCAGCCGCTGGGGCCACGCTGAGTCAGGGGGAGGCACAGGCCGGTTGTGGTACGGTGACAGGTGGGACGGTATGGTATCAATATATGCCTAGTAGTAACCATTGGTTGTCTATTGATACGTTTGGTGCGGACTATGACACGGTGTTATCGGTATGGGATGGCAGTGCCTATCCGCTGACCGAAGTGGCGTGTAATAATGATCAAGGTGAGAAACGCCAATCTCAGGTGATGTTCCCCGTGACTTTGGGAGTGCCTTACTATATCAGTGTTGGCAGTGTGAAGGAAATCAGCGGTACGTTAAATTTAAATGTTCAAGCTGTCACCTCTCCAGCTAATGCCCAGTTGGCTACCGCACTCACTATCCCTGCGGTTCCCTATAGCTATTCTCAAAATACGCAAGGGGCAACGGTTTTCAATCCTGACGCCGTTTCCCAATGTGGTACAACGGGCCTGGGGGTATGGTATCAATACACGCCCAGCAGTGATCAACAGTTGGTGATCGACACGGCGGATTCGGATTATCAAGCCATCGTCTCGGTCTGGAGTGGGATGGTCAATTCTGCTACGGAAACCGTTTGTGGTCCAACCACTGTGACGGTGTCTGTGACAGCGAATGTCACTTATTATATCAATATCAACGATGTTGGAGAGACGGGTGGTTCGTTAGTCTTGAAGGTCCAGGAACAAGCCCGGCCAAGTAACGATAATTTGGAGAACGCCACAGCTATTTCTCCTCTCCCCTATCATCACACACAAGCCACGTTAGGGGCAACGAGACAAATGGATGTTGAAGCGGCCATTGAAGAAGCGGTGGCCAGTTGTAGCACTGGGTTTGATAGCACCAGTATATGGTATCAATACACACCTTCTAAGGACGAGGCGTTGGTGGTGGATACCATCGGTTCTGACTATGATACCGTGGTGTCGGTGTGGACGGGTACGACTCATCCATTGGAGGAGGTTGCCTGTCATAACGACATCGCAGAAGATCAACTGCAATCTCAACTTCTCTTCTCCTTGACGGCTAATGTGACTTATTATATTAACGTCAATGGTGGCGATGAGGAGAACCATACGTTGGTATTGAATGCCCAAGCAGTGGCTTTGCCGGGGAATGACAATCTTGAACAAGCCGTGGTCATATCGGCGTTGCCTTTTACGCAGACCCAAACTACCTTTGGCGCCACGACGGAATACAGTGAAACTGGTACGCGGATGTGCATGGGGACCGATAGCACGGTTTGGTATCAATACACACCAACCACTGACCAACAGGTCATGTTTGATACCCTGGGGTCTGACTACCCTATCGTTTTCTCCGTGTGGACGGGGGCTGGCTATCATCCTTTGCAAGAAGCGGGTTGTAGTCATTCGAAGCCAGACGTGGTGTCTGAACCGTTTATCCTCGACCTCAATGCTAACTGGACTTACTTCATCAGTGTCGGAGGAGTCAAAAGTGCCGCTGGCAATCTCGTCTTCCACGCGCAGGTAGTCACTTCACCGGCACAAGATAGTTTAGACAATCTCCTCAAAATCGATAAGATTCCTTACCGTCAAGCCTACTCCACGTTGGGCGCCACGCAGAGTCTTGAGGAGACGATGTCGCGCTGTGGTGGTAACGGGGCGGGGGTGTGGTATGAATACACGCCTACCCAAGACCAGGCGTTAGAATTGAACACGTTTGGGTCTGATTATGATACCGTGCTATCGGTCTTCACAGGGGTTGCCCCTTCTTTGACTGAGTTGGCATGTAATGACAATCGCGGTGATATTCTGCAATCTCAAGTCAGTCTCAAGTTGACTGCGGGAATGACTTATTATGTCAATCTCAGTAGTCAAACTAACAGAGGTGGCAATTTGGTCTTCAATGTCAATAAGATCACCTCCCCTACCAATGACGATATGGCCCAACCTCTGGTTATCTCTGAGGTGCCTTACCACCATTCGCAAAACACTCAAGGGGCGAGTGTGTCAGCACCAGAGGAAAGCATCAGTTGTACTTATCTGCCGGGTGCCGGAGTTTGGTATCAATACACTCCAACGGAAGACGGGCTGCTGGTTCTGGATACTTTCGGTTCGCAGTATGATACCGTCTTGACGGTGTGGGATGAGACGCAAGAGTTGGTCTGTCAAGAGTATGTCGAGGACGTGAGTGGCGAGGACGTGAATGGTGAGGACGTGAATGGTGAGGACGTGAATGTTGTAGAACCTCAGTCTGCGGTTACCTCACAAGTGGAGGCGAACATGGCTTATCACTTCAATGTCAGTGGCGTCAATGGCGACAGTGGCAATTTGGTGTTAAATGTCAATGAGATTCCGCGTCCTCACAATGACGACATTGGAACAGCGACAACCGTTTCAGCCCTGCCTTACCAAAACACGCAGTCGGTGCAATGGGCGACTCTGGCCCAGACAGAGATAACGAGTAGTTGTAGTGCTGGGGCGGTTGCCAGTGTGTGGTATCAATACACACCAAGTAGTGACCAGGTGGTGAGGTTAGATACCTTCACTTCTGATTATGACACGGTGTTATCCGTGTGGAGTGGTACGCCGGAGTCGCTGATGGAGTTGGCTTGTAGCAATGACGAAGCCAGTCAATTGCAATCCCAACTCAGTTTGGCATTGACGGGGCAAACCACTTATTACGTCAACATCAGCAATGCTGGTGAAGCCGCCGGCACATTAGTGTTTAACTTCAGCGAACAACGCCCGCCAAGTAACGATGGATTAGTTCAGGCGCAGGTGATTACCTCCCTTCCCTACACGCAGACGCAATCTGTTTACGATGCTACCTTGGAAGCCGAGGAGGTGATGCCCACTTGTGCCATCCCAGTGGGTAGCGTGTGGTATCAATACGTGCCTACCAGTGACCAAGTGGTGCGAATCAATACGTTGGGTTCTGACTATGATACGGTAATATCCGTCTGGACTGGGACCCTGTCCGCGCCTATCGAACTGGCTTGTAATGACAACGAGGGTGACAGTGGTCAATCCCAAGTGGATGTCACTTTGATCGCTGGAACACCTTACTATCTGAACGTCGGCAGTGTGAACAGCACCATGGGGCAATTAACCATGAATCTGTCGCTTCTGACTGTTCCTGACAATGATGCAATGGTTCGCGCCGTGACCATTCCTGGACCACCTTACAGTCATTCTCAAAACACGCGAAATGCGACTTTGGAAGAAGGGGAAGCACTGGCCAGTTGTGGTTCAGCGGATGCTAGTGTGTGGTATCAATATACTCCTAGCGTTTCTCAAAACGTCATTGTAGATACTTTGGGTTCTAATTATAACACCGTCTTATCGGTATGGACAGGCAGTGAACTTCCCCTCACGGAAGTCGCTTGTCAAGATGACGTAAGCGGCAGTCTTTTGCAATCGCAACTGACGGTAGCCTTGACGGCTGGCACGACTTACTTTATCAATGTGGCCGGTGTAACCGCAGAAGTGGAAGGAAACCGCAGTGGTGGACTGGTGTTTACTCTCCAGGAATCCCCCGCCCCCATGAACGTCATTCTCCCAGAACTGGGTCAGGGTCAGGCGATGGATGCGCAAGGGAATGCGGTGAGTACCACGACCCAGGTGGGTGGCGGTATTTCTGTCAACGGCAGTGAATATCAACTCCAAGTCATCCAAAATCTGTCTGATACAGTAGATGTATGGGGGAAGATGACGGTGGAATCGGCCCATATTGGTGCGACTGCCGATATAGTGGTATATGCGGGATACAAACCTTCTCCTGAAGTTGAAGAGGAGATGTTCTTCATGCTAGGCAAAGATTATCTCGTCTTGCTATGGGACCAAACGCCTGCCAATTTAGTGGCGTTCTCGCAGGCGATCTTGGCTTCTGAACAATGGATACATCTGTATTCAGGCCAGTTTATTTTGCCAGGGGTGTTACGAGTCTTCTTTGGGTATCGACTGCCTAATGGAACAATCGTGACCAATCCTCAAGGGATTGAGATTACGATATTGGAAGCGGGTTAAGTACACGGTGGGGTTGAAGTCCGTAATTCATTCCGCGGTGGGGTTGGAGTCCGGAATTCATTCCGCGGTGGGGTTGGAGTCCGGAATTTATTCCGCGGTGGGGTTGGAGTCCGGAATTCATTCCGCGGTGGGGTTGGAGTACGGAATTTATTCCGCGGTGGGGTTGGAGTACGGAATTTATTCCGCGGTGGGGTTGGAGTCCGGAATTTATTCCGCGGTGGGGTTGGAGTACGGAATTTATTCCGTACATGAATTCCGTTTCAATGGGCGGAATCAATTCCGTACTCCAACGGCAACGGAATCAATTCCGTACTCCAACGGCAACGGAATCAATTCCGTACTCCAACGGCAACGGAATCAATTCCGTACTCCAACGGCAACGGAATCAATTCCGTACTCCAACGGAATCAATTCCGTACTCCAACGGCAACGGAATCAATTCCGTACTCCAACGGCAACGGCAAATGTGACGCTACTCACCTCGCAACGTAAAATAAAACAAACTCCCTTCTCCCAACGCACTCTCCACGCCTGCTTCGCCACCTAATTTGTCCACGATTTGGCAAATAATAGACAACCCCAAACCATGCCCTTCGGCACGATCTTCATGTAAGCGCGTAAACGGTGTAAATAACCGCTTCTGGGCTTCTGGTGACAGACCAGGGCCATTGTCACGCACCCAAAATCGTATCATTCCATCTTCTTGGCTATTCCAACCCACTTCCAACCGCGGTGGACGTCCTCCATATTTCAAACCATTACTCAAATAATTTGCCCAAATCTCTTCCACCCAAGGCGCGTAACCTTGTACCGGCGGATAATTTTCGGACATCACTATCTCTCCTTGATACTGGCTAGTCATATAAGAGAGGCGTTTTTTAACCTGAGTTAAGACCTCTAACATATTCATGGGTTGCATCTGCACTTGCTGACTGGCGACCCCTGATAATAACAACAGGGCTTCAATAATATCCACCATCTTCCGACCACTTTGGGAAATGGAACGTATATTGTCTATCGTTTCCTGGTCCGGCGGTACCCCGGCCGCACATTCCTCTTCCACTAACTCACTTAATCCAATCACCGCATTGAGAGGATTTTTCAAATCGTGGGCAACGGTCCGGGCGAATGCCTCTAATTCCTGGTTTTTTCTCTGTAACTCTTTCTGTAACTTATTCAGTTTCAGATGAGTGTCAATGCGGGCCAGGACCTCTTCATGTTGAATCGGCTTGGTAATATAATCGGCGGCGCCCAATTCCAATCCCTTCACTTTGTCCACCGTATCCGCTAAGGCGGTCATAAAAATGACGGGAATATTTTTGGTGTCGGGTTGAGATTTCAATGTCTGACAGACTTCAAACCCATTCATGCCAGGCATCATGACATCCAACAGTATCAAATCTGGTTTAGCGAAACCGACTTTTCTAAGGGCATCTTTACCCTCTTTGGCCACCAATACGGTGAACTCTTTTTCTAACAACACATTTAACAAAATGTTCACATTCGCGGGAATGTCGTCCACGACTAGAATCGTATCTTTTTTAGATGCAGAAGAAATTTTACAAGACATATTTGTGATCCTCTAGGTTGATAACTTGGAGTACGGAATTTATTCCGTTTCAATGGGCGGAATAAATTCCGTACTCCAAATTCATTATTCATTATTCATTATCCGTTGTGCCAACTCGTCAATCTTCTCCAACTCAAAATTGTCAATCCATAGAGAAATCTGACGGGTCAACGCTAACATCTGTTTATCTAGTGGTTTCCATTTTTTCAACAGTTCCCTCAGACCCCCAATATCTCCTATTATTGCCAATTCAGACAACTTTTTCGCTTGTTGGACCGATAAGTTTACCATAGCTAAATCATCGATGGCAAAATTTTCGGTTGCCGGTGACGTTTCTAAATGATGCGAATTCTCTGAGGCTTGATAAATCCAAGTCAATCCCAAATATTTTTGCAACGTTGCTAACAGTGTGTCAACATGCACAGGTTTGGGCAAGAAATCGTTACAACCCGCTTCTAAACATCCCGCTTGATGCCAATCAAACACACTGGCCGATAAGGCAATGATGGGAATGTGTTGCCATGCGGGCAATTTGCGCAGATGTCGCGCTAACTCAAAACCATCCATCCCAGGCATCACTAAATCGGTCAAAATTAAATCTGGTGAATGCCCCAGTGCTTTGGCCAAACCACTGTCTCCATCCGCCGCCTCTAGCACGTTAAAACCCAGTGGCGACAATAAATCTATGAGGACTGCCCGATTTTCCCATTTATCATCGACGGCTAAAATGGTTCTACGCTTACCTTCGTAACCCACTATCAACGGTTGGGCCACCGCTACCGCACTCATGGTTGCATCAATCATTTCTGGCAAATCTAAGGCAAATCCAAACGAACTCCCGGTTCCCAAGATACTTTCTACTTGCAATTCTCCCCCCATCATTTCCACTAGCTTCTTCGTAATGGACAAACCTAGTCCAGTACCTTCGGCACGATATTGGGTGTCGCCCACTTGTTGGAAAGGTAGAAAAATCTTGTCAACATCGGCAGGCGCAATTCCCACGCCGGTGTCTTCCACTTGAAAGCGAATCTGGCCATTATGGAGACCCACTTTGAGACTGACAGTCCCCGTCGGAGTAAATTTGACCGCATTCCCTAACAAATTGATAAGGACTTGTCGGAGTCTCTTCTCATCAGCATACACCGCTTGGGGGAGACGACACAGGGGTTCAAATTGGAAGGTAATCTGTTTTTGTTCACAACGCATTTTGAATAATTCTACCACACCTTGCAAGAAGGGTTCAAATTTAAACTTGGCTGAATAGATTTCGATGCGGCCGGCTTCGACTTTGGATAAATCTAACACGTCGTTAATTAACGTGAGAAGATAATCACCACTACGCTGTATCACTCGCACTTTCTCTTGGTGAAGAGAGGCTACCGTGGGGTCACGCAACAAAATTTGGGCAAATCCTAAAATGCCGTTAAGAGGAGTGCGCAACTCATGACTCATATTGGCCAAAAACGTGCTTTTCGCCCGATTGGCCACTTCGGCGGCTTCTTTGGCCTCTCGTAATGCTTCTTCGGTATGCTTCCGGGCCGTGATGTCGGTGGCAATTTCCAATTGAACGGTTCGTCCATCTGGCCAACAAATAGGGCGGTCTTGAACATAGTACCAAGTGGCGGTGTGAGGATGTTGAAACTCCCAGCAACACACTTCATTTCTGGTTTCCCTCACTTCGGGCCATTCTTCCCTCACCCCCGGCCCCTCTCCCAGGGGGAGAGGGGAGGTGGAGGAATCCAGGGGTTTTCTCCCCTCTCCCTCTGGGAGAGGGGCCGGGGGTGAGGGCAACGGGGGTGATGGAGGGGAGAAAACCATTGATTCCACCTTCCTCCCCTCTCCCCCTGGGAGAGGAGCCGGGGGTGAGGGCAACGGGGGTGATGGAGGGGAGAAAACCATTGATTCCACCTTCCTCCCCTCTCCCCCTGGGAGAGGGGCCGGGGGTGAGGGAAATGAGGAGGCAATCATTTGCCACCCCAGCGAGTCACCTTCCATCACTTGTTGCGCATAACGATTGGCAAACACGATTTCATGCTGTTGTACGTCTGTGACATAAACGGCGGTTTCCAGACTGTCTAATACGGTGGCAAACTTCTCCTGTTCTTTTTGTAATAACGCATTCTTTTCTTCCAACTGTGCGGTGCGTTTCGCTACCTCGTCCTCTAGCCCTTGATTATACTCTTTCAATTGACGATTGAGATGGTGTAATGTTTCACGCTGTTCAAATACCCGTGCCGTCATGTCATTAAAAGCATGTTGCAACGTCGCAAATTCACCGTGCAAGCCTTGCACCGATTGACTGTAATCGCCCCCGGCTACCGCCTTAACATGATGCGCCAGTTGTTGCAATGGTTGCGTCACATGTCGTCTAATGAAAACAGTGACAAGGATAAAAATAGCCATAAACGCCACTAGGTGAATAAGACAATTTTGCCAAAAGGTTCGCCATACGCGTTGCGTCGTGGTAACAGCTGGCACTTTGATACTTAATAATCCACGTAAATCTCCTACCTTGTAATTCCAACCGGTGTCATATTTACGAACAGTTGGTGGGGCATCTTCACGGTTCGCATGGCATTTTAGACAATAGGGTTCTATCCATATCGGTCTTGCATATAAGTAAAAATTTTCACCCTGGGGGGTGGTAAAAGGTTTGAATAACAAAGTCTCTTTGGAATTGGCCCGAAAATAGTTCATTGCCGCTAATTCTACTTCATCAGCCTGATGTTCTGGATTACGGGGCTGGTCTGACACGTTTTCAAAAGAAAAGCCAGACTGGTCCCAATTGGGATATTCTTTGGAAATGTTACCGACTGCAAACGCTGGCAAAAAACCTATCGTTTTGTCATCCAAGGGAATGTTATTGTCTAAGAAGACTTTTTGTTGGACGCGACGAAATGCCATTAACAGGTTTCTTACCTTGTCTGCTTGTTCGAGTAAATTATGTTCGATAGTCTCTTTAGCCACGCGATAGTTATGAAATTCGACGATGGCAAAGACTAACATTAGGATGGTGCCAATGGTGAGGAGTAATTTGGTTTGGAGAGTCATTGGTAATGGAAAATAGAAAATAGAAGCGGTAGAGTAGAGGCTTTTGTATATAGCAATATTCCTCATCACTTGTACCCCCCAGCCCCCCGTACACGGGGGGGAGTCATCCACGCCGTGGGTGGGAGTCACCCCCCCCGCGTGCGGGGGGCTGGGGGGTACAAGAGAACAGGAATACTACTATAGGTGGAGTGGAGGCTTTAGCCGGTGGCCGTGGCACGTCACCGGCTAATTGCGCTCCAGTGGGTAAAGTACAAATTTTTATCTCGTTCCCACGCGCCCGCGTGGGAACAAGGCAATCCATTAAAGGACCCCTGATTGAAACATCTCTTCCTTGGTTTTTACCTTAAATTCTTTTTCCTTGGTCGGATTACCAATTTCAGAGGCAATAATATCTATCATGGTCAGCATATCCTCTGGTGTCTTGAAACTGCCGATTTTTTTCAGATAGTCGTCACACACAATATTAGCAAAAGGGCCCAAATAGGTGGCTAGAGATTTCTTGATGCGTGGCACCGCCTCTTCCAAACCTGAGGTGGGTGGTGATGACACCACCGTGGTTTTTTTAGCAACGGACGGTTTGGCTGCCGTTTTTCTGGCGGTGTTCTCCTCTTCATCCAGTTCATAAAACAGTTCCAACGTATGTAACAGTTCTTCGGTATTGGGCAACGTTCCTTCTTGGGAAGCTTCGACAATTCCCTCGGCAAACTGTAATCGTCCATGTTTTATCTTGTGGATGAGGGGGATGGCATCATAGCAACTGTATTTGGTGTCAAACACCAGATGAATGATGTCTCCCTTGGCAAGCACAAATCGCACTATATGACCGTCTTCAGAAGCAATAAACACCGTACCCGTCCGCTTTTCCTTGCATAAGCGACGCAGTTCTGCTATCAAGTCACGGTAGGAATGGAGTAAGGGGGGGGCGGTTGACGTTTTCATGGCCATTTGAGTTATTTAGAGGATTTGTTCAATCGGTCAAAGGTTTTCACGATACTCACTCGCATCCGTTCAAAGGCGTCCACCAGTTGACCAATTTCTCCTGTGGCTTTGATACTGATGGGTTTATCCATTTGTTCACCTTTGCTAATGGTATCGGCTTGTTGAATGAGTTGTTCAAACGGACGACTGATCTTCACACTCCACCAAAGTTGGAAGAGAATGACTATTAAGAGGGTGCCGCCTACGATGCCACCAAATAGGTTACGGAAAATTATCCATTGGTGAAGAACTTCGGACGTGTCACGTTGGATAATTAAGGTCCAGTGTTGCGATGCCCCTGGCACATAAATGATTTGAGTGAACAGGGTCATCTGTGGAGTCGCAAAATGACCCTCTTGTCCAAGGATTTGTTTGGCCAACGTGGGGTATTCTCTTTCCAGATGGTATTTGGTGTCCAGGTCCATAGGTCCCCCCCAACGTTTCTGAGAGTCAGGATGGTTGAGAAAATAACCCAGTTCGTTGACTAGACGCACTTCACCTAGCAACTTTAGAAACTGATTGGCTTCTACGGTGGCTATGACGACGCCGGCTTTTCGTCCATTGCCATAAGAGACATTGACAATATAGTGAATCACTGGCCGATAAGGCGTTTCCAGTCGCCCCAGGTCGCGATACAGTTCCAGAGGCGACACGAATATCTGTTTGCCAGAGAGTCGCGTCGCTTCTTTAAAGAGTTCGGTTTCCGAGAGATTTTGCAGTCTATTAGGTTCTATCGTCTTGTTTTTCAGTCCATCGGAGACGACACGCACGATCTCTTGACCAACCTCATTGAGGTAGGCCAGTTGATAATAAATGTTGCGATTGCGAAGAAACGCCAAAAATTCTTGTTCCATGAGTTGTCGCTTCTGTTCCAACGCATTTTGGCCTGCCTGTAAAGCACCTTCTTGAGAACCAGGGGGGATGGTAACGTCTTCAATTTTTTGAAAAGTGGACGTTTGGAGAACATCATGTAAAGTCAAGTAATCCGTCAACGTAACCGATTGACTGAGAAATAGAAGGTCACTTCTGGTGGGGGCCAAAAAGACTTCCACGCTACTTTTAAGGTCCTTGGCATTTTCTGTATACGCCAGCCGTGCTTGGGTTTGTAGAGTGTCACGGTACATCCAAAAGACGAGAACACCACAGGCCACAGTGGGCACCAAGGTAGTAAAGGCCATCGTCAGTATCAGTTTAGTACGAAGCCGCTGAAAAAGTTTCATAATCAAATTTATCCTTAAAGGTAATGAGTAATGAATAATGAGAAAATCAAGGGTAGTCCAACGCCTTAGCAGGTGGTGGAGTAGAGGCTTTAGCCGGCGGAAGGTAGACTAGAGGCTTTAGCCGGCGGAAGGTGGACTAGAGGCTTTAGCCGGCGGAAGGTGGACTAGAGGCTTTAGCCGGTGGAAGGTGGACTAGAGGCTTTAGCCGGCGGAAGGTGGACTAGAGGCTTTAGCCGCAATGCCATTAAGTTAAGGTAGGGTGCGTCCCATGCACCATGTCAGGAACCGCACCACACCTAATTGGTGCGTGGGACGCACCCTACAAATCGAGCTTAACTTAATGGCATTGAGGCTTTAGCCGGTGGGAGTTGCCCCTTCTGTCGGGGGGTGCCAACCATTCACCGGCTTTAGCCTCTAGTCCACCGGCGCAAATTTGGGAGAGGTTTGGTGGAAAGTTGTCTTCCTTCTTTTATTTTCCCTCCCCTATTTCTTCTTGTCCTTTCCTCATTCCTTCCAAGTATTGCATCACTTGATAACAAATGTTTTGACAGCCTTGCCCAGTCAAAGCGGAAACTTCAAAGACAGGGCCCTGCCATTCTAATTTTTCTACAATCGTTTGACAATATTTTTTTTGTTCATCAGGGGGCAACAGGTCGATTTTATTTAACACTAACCAGCGTTCTTTAGTCGCTAAGTCAGCACTGTATTTCTCCACCTCATGAATGATGGTTTTCACGTCTGTCACTGGGTCCCCGAAAGAAACCACCTCGACCAGATGTAATAATAGACGAGTCCGTGACAAATGTTTTAGAAACTGAATACCTAACCCTGCCCCTTCGGCGGCACCTTCAATCAGGCCAGGAATATCGGCAATGACAAAACTCCGGTCAGTTTCTATGGATACCACGCCTAAATGCGGATGTAACGTGGTAAAGGGATAATCCGCTACCTTGGGACGGGCCGCTGAGACGGCACGAATGAGTGAGGATTTACCGGCATTGGGAAGTCCTAATAATCCGACATCGGCTAAGACTTGTAACTCCAAATACAGTGAACGAGATTCCCCCAGTTGCCCTGGAATGGTGCGACGAGGGGCACGGTTGGTACTGGTTTTAAAATGCAAGTTCCCTAATCCACCCTGTCCGCCGTGGGCGACTAATAAGGTTTGACCATGCGATACCAAATCACCTAATTTCTCCTGCGTGTCCGCGTCAAACACTAACGTACCCACTGGCACTTTGATATATAAATCTTGACCACTTTTTCCAGTGCATTGACTACCCTGCCCAGATTTCCCAGATTCGGCCTGAAACAACCGTTTATAGCGAAAGTCTATCAGTGTATTCAAGCCTTCTTCGGCCTGTAAATAGACACTGCCGCCCTTTCCTCCATCACCGCCATCGGGGCCACCATAAGGGACATATTTTTCTCGGCGAAAACTCAGGCATCCGTTGCCACCGTTGCCTGCTATGATTTGAAAGGTTGCTTCGTCAACAAATTTCATAAAATACTTTATGAGTGTGTAAGAGGATGGGATTCTAATAGATTTTTTTTAGTCAAGCAAGTCATAATTACTTTGTGTGCAACATCATTCAATTTATGGTCATTTCAGGGTGGAGTCCCAAAACACGTTTTGGGATAACGATGGAATCCCAAAACACGTTTTGGGATTCCATCGTCAAATGACCACCAATTAGAGGGTGTTGCACACCAGGTTTACCACTTTCCTGGTCACTTTTCACTTTCTAACAAATATCGATATGGAGTCATTCGCCGTAATCCTTCCTTTTGCCAGGCATCATCTTTACGACCTTCTTCCAAGGCAGTCAGACGAGAATGACATAAAATCTGAATCAAGGCTGGCCAATTGCCACTGTGTTCAATAATCCAATCCACATCTGGTTGGGAAAATGGCAATGGGGAACTGCCAATCAATGCCAATGCTTCTGATTCCGTCAACGGTCCTAAATGGAGGACATGACCGAAAATATTGAAAAACGGTGACGGTTTGGTGTCATCCATAATCATTTCTTCAGGCGTTTGATGAGAGGCCAGGACGAAACCAAGTTTACCGCCCGCATGATTGCTTCCTAAAGAACGCATTCCCCACCAAAATTGTTCATCTAGTTCGGGGGCTTTTAAACCTACGCTGATTTCGTCGAGTAATATCACCGCCGGGATTTCCAAATATGCGTCAACAATTTCTAAAAAGCCAACAAAATCACAAGGTTCTGGGATGGGTAAGTCTAATTCCATTAATACATGTCGTAACAACGTTTCTTGATAACACATGCGCGGGTCTTGAAAATCCACAAATACCCATTGATAACCTGGCATTAGCCAATTATTGCGTTGCCCGGGCCGTAACTTGTCTGCGGGTGTGTCAATGATGTGACGCAAGTAATGCAGTAAAGACGTTTTGCCACTGCGTTTGAGGCCGACAATAGCGACATGTTGTAATGGGATATATTTCCAAACATCAAAGACACGTTTGAGAATATAATTGCGCCCGAAAAATTGACTGGGTTCCGTAATCGGTGGCCCTACCACAAAGGGACTGCGGTGCCACGACATCAGTGAAAAGGGCAAATTTGAGTTCGTCATGGAAGAAAACATCGTGGTGGCCATGGTTTAGTATGTGAGAAGTTTTTCTGTGGTATTAAGAGGGTAATATTTTATAGTGAGATTCCTTTAAACTTGTACTATTTTCTCTGGAGTGCAATCAGAATTATTGCCCCTGCGTTGCGTCGCAACGGCGCAATAATTCTGATTGCGCTCCAGAGGAAACGTACAAATTTGTAGGAATGTTACTATATCACAATTTGGTGAAGAGAGAATAGTCATTTTCGACACGCTATTCACTATTCATGGCAACATTGTGCGAATACTTCAGGAGTCCAAAGCGTAGCTTTGTGCATACCCCACGGTTCATAAGAAAACCTAATTATTATCCTGTTTCTATTAAAAATTATATTTATAACAATAAGTTATATTGATTATCAAAAATAACTGCTTGTCATTTTGAAAAAAATGACCTATAGTTAAAGACAATAGATACTGTAAATTCTTTCATGGAGTCTTTTTATGAAATTTAAAACCTTAATATATAAAGGCGTTCTCGTCGCCTCTCTCTTGTTAAATAGCCTGGTGG
The DNA here is from genome assembly GCA_011391085.1 of Thiotrichaceae bacterium. Classification (GTDB taxonomy): domain Bacteria; phylum Pseudomonadota; class Gammaproteobacteria; order Beggiatoales; family Beggiatoaceae; genus JAABRD01. The sequence continues at coordinate 49,779 of JAABRD010000033.1, forward strand.
CCGCGCAAGAGATCACAATAAGCTTTAGCGAAAGTTATGGCAATGGTGTGGCTATTGAAAAAGAGGGCATCACTCAATTCAATAGACTACAAATAAATAAGATTCGTGTGGATGTTGGTATGATAATTGATGTCCCTTTGGGGCCGCCGCGTTTTGAAACGTTCACACTGTACTATGATGTCTTGTTTAAGGCATGTTTGACACACACTGGTGTCCAATATCTGGCGTCCATCTTGACTGCCGAAGAACCGGTATGTGAAGTGGATAATCCGATAGACCTAACAAACAGCGTCGTGTCTGGAACTGCCCCAGACAAGGTGCGAATCGATACCAGAAATGGTGAAAATATTGTCACCTCTTATTTTTGGTTTGACTCGGTGACGCTGAATTTGTTTCAGGAAGCCACCATCCAAACTTGCGCCAAACTTCAGGTGCGCGTGATCAATGCGCAAGACAAAGTGCCAGTCCCGTTCGCCCAGGTTACTGTGCGAGAACTCTCGCAACAACCCCCGATGGATTTGACTCAGCCAACCAATGCAGAGGGTCATATCCAATTTGAAAATCTTCTCGCCGGGCACCTGTTGATAGGCGCTTACCAAGAGGGTTTCCAAATGCTTTGGTCAGAAACAGACATAATATGTTCTGACAATCTCATCACCCTGGAACTCCTCCCGTTGCCTCCCCCGCGGCAAGTACGCATCATTTTGGATTGGGCCGATGAACAACGGTTGGATCTAGATGGCCATTTGACAGGCCCAGACCCAGGGGCCCCCCCTAGTTATCAAAATGAACCGGACCGTTTCCATTTGTATTTTGGCAATAAACTGGTTGGATGCACTGACAACCATTGTGTGGCGGAAATTCACTACGCGGATGATACGTTGGAAACGAAGCCAGAAACGATTACTTTGTCTCCCCCCGCTGGTGAGTCTAAATTGAGACCCGGCGCTTACCGTTTGGTGGTTCATCAATTTGCGGGAACTGGCAGTCTCATGGAAGTTGGCTTGCAGATTCGTCTTCAAATAGAAGGACAACCAGATCGGGTGTTCACTCCTCCTCCGTTGGAACAAGCCGAAGGTGAATTGGCCAATGATCGGGATGATATTTGGAGACCCTTTAAGTTGGAGGTCAGTGAAGATGGGCAAGTGATGGTGACGCCCGCGAAGAAAGATTACACGATCGGCATTAGTCCAGCAGAAGTGATTTAAACGACGATCACCTAGAGGTTTCCTAAACCGCGACAGATTTAGGAAACCCTTTTAAACCGACTTTTTGGTTTTTTTGTTGGAACCCTTATCCCCTACTCACCAGGTTCAAGGTTCAAACCATGGCACAAGTTCTATATCAACCAGATTTCTATTCCGTAGAAGAATACTTAGCCTTGGAAGAGGAGGCTGAGTTTCGGAATGAGTACCATGACGGGGAGATTTTTTCAATGGCAGGCGGAACATTTAATCATAACCAACTGGCTGGCAATTTTTATGCGGCTTTCCTAAACTTTTCTCTGGAAAAACCAGACTACCGAGTGGCCATAGGTGACATTAAACTATGGATCCCAAAAATCCGCCGTTTCTTGTATCCCGACGTGATGATCACGGCTGACTCACCCATCTACTACCAGAAACGCAAAGATACTATCACTAATCCGTTGGTAATTGTGGAAGTGTTGTCAAAATCCACTAGGGATTACGACAGGGCCGATAAATTTAAATATTACCGTAGTCTGCCCCGTTTTCAAGAGTATCTCCTCATCAACCCATGGGAATTCTATGTTGAACAATATATGAAAACTCCCACTCTTCAATGGCTATTCTCTGAATATGAGGGGCCAGAAGCCACGTTGGAATTAAAATCGATCCCCTTTCAAATCCCATTAAAGACGCTTTATAAGAAGGTGGACTTTGAGGAGGAGAGTTGAACGAGAGAAGTTGAACGAGAGAAACGGATTTTCTTGAAGAAATTTGGTTTCTACCTTTGGGAGGACAACAAAGTAACTGTGTTAAACCTGTCAGGTCTCTAAGACCTGACAGGTTTAAGATGTTTAAGACACATCATCCAACGCCTGCACCTGTTTCAACTGTTCCAAGTGACTCACATCTCCCCAGGTTTCCAACCTCCAATGTTCATCTTTATAAGCAAAGACGTTGAGACTGCTATTTAGAATCTCAAAATAGTTAAGACTCTCCAATGACAACCCCAACGTATGTTTGAAAAAGCTGACTAAGACGCCACCGTGGGCTACGACCAACACCTGTTCCCCGCTATGCTTATTGGCCAATTCTTCGAAACATGCCACACAACGTTGACGAAATTGCCTTAGACTTTCACCATTGGGCACGACGTAATCAGGGGCACGAGTTTTGTAAAGACGGAACGCTTCTGGAAATTGCTGTTCCAGTTCTTCTTTCGCCACCCCTTGGAAAATACCGAGACATCGTTCACGTAGGCAAGTTTTGGTGAAAATGGTCTGTGGTACATTCTTCTCGACAATATACTGGGCGGTTTGATAAGCGCGTTCCAGGTCACTGCTATAAATGGCCGCAAAGGAATACCGTTTCAGCCGTTCTGCCAACGCCTGGGCTTGTGCCACGCCATTAGCCGTCAGTGGACTATCCCAATGTCCTTGCATTTTACCCTCGACATTCCATAGCGTTTCACCATGACGGACTAGGAATATTTTGGTGATTGGGGATGAATTATTTTTTAACATGTTGGAAAATGGACTTTAACCGATTCAATTTATGGGTGTGGATTGCCCGTTCCCCATTCATCTATATGGACAACGGTGCAACCTCAGTTTACTCCTTTTGTTGAAGTTGTTCCAGTAACGCCTTCAAGCGACTCAGTTCCGCCTCTGCGGCTTGCGCACGTTGTTCGGCCTTCTGTTTGAGTTGTTCCGCGACGGTGGCCCGGTGCGCTTCCGCATCGGCACGCTGGGCTTCGTTGGTAGCCCGGTGCGCTTCGGCAGTCGCCCGCTGGGTCTCATTAGCGGCCCGGTGCGCTTCGGCAGTCGCCCGCTGGGCCTCATTAGCGGCCCGTTGCGCCTGTTCAAGATAAGACGAAAACCGTTGTCCATCGGGACGGTAGAGAATTAATTCGCGGTTCTGGTTTGATTCAAAACGAATCCCTAACCGGGGACTGGTCCAACCATTCATCTGAAGAATTGGTTGTAAACCTAACCTGGAACGTCGCCAACCTTGAAGGGTACCGGCGTGTGGGTCATAGAGGTAGTATTCTGCGACCCCATAGCGGTTATAAAATCTTAATTTCTCCGCCATTTCCTTGGTGGTGTTGCAGGGGGAGAGAATTTCAAAGACGCAGTGCGGGGCAATGTCACCTTCTTCCCATTGTTTGTAGGAACCACGCGGTCCCTTGGGACGGCCAAAGACGACCAAGGCATCGGGGGCTTTATTGATTTCACGATGGCCCTGGACGGGATACCACAGTAGGTCGCCTGCGACAAACACGTTGGGGTCGTCGTGGTACAAGTCCTTGAGGTTATCTACGATCATCGTGATCCAGTCATATTGTAAGGTGTTGTCAGCCATGGGTTGTCCGTCGCTATCGGGATAGTAAAGGTCTGGTTCAAAAGAACGTACTAAGAAAGGTAAAGCACTCATATTGAAGTTCCGAATGAAAAAGTTGGGAGAAGTCTCTTCCCTGAGACCTCTCCCAACGTTACCTACTTTGGTTGAAGTTGTTCCAGTAACGCTTTCAAGCGACTCAGTTCCGCCTCTGCGGCTTGCGCACGTTGTTCGGCCTTCTGTTTCAGTTGTTCTGCGACGGTGGCCCGCTGCGCTTCGGCAGTCGCCCGCTGGGTCTCATTAGCGGCCCGTTGCGCCTGTTCAAGATAAGACGAAAACCGTTGTCCATTGGGACGGTAGAGAATTAATTCGCGGTTCTGGTTTGATTCAAAACGAATCCCTAACCGGGGACTGGTCCAACCATTCATCTGAAGAATCGGTTGTAAACCTAACCTGGAACGTCGCCAACCTTGAAGGGTACCGGCGTGTGGGTCATAGAGGTAGTATTCTGCGACCCCATAGCGGTTATAAAATCTTAATTTCTCCGCCATTTCCTTGGTGGTGTTGCAGGGGGAGAGAATTTCAAAGACGCAGTGCGGGGCAATGTCACCTTCTTCCCATTGTTTGTAGGAACCACGCGGTCCCTTGGGACGGCCAAAGACGACCAAGGCATCGGGGGCTTTATTGATTTCACGATGGCCCTGGACGGGATACCACAGTAGGTCGCCTGCGACAAACACGTTGGGGTCGTCGTGGTACAAGTCCTTGAGGTTATCTACGATCATCGTGATCCAGTCATATTGTAAGGTGTTGTCAGCCATCTGTTGTCCATCGCTGTCGGGATAGTCAATCTCGGATTCAACCGAACGTACTAATAAAGGTAAGGCACTCATATAAATTTCGAGATTGGAAAGGGTTAGGAAAAGTTTATAGGACTTACGCAAGGATTTTTGTAACACTATGTTCAACTTTCCTAAACCTTCGAGGTTTAAGAAAGCTAGTTTGCGTAGGTTCTGGTTTAAACGGGTGGCGTATGAAAAACTATAACCAGTTCCCAATTAATAAAAATGGCGCCCAAAAGGCGGGATGTTGATAACGTGGTTGCTTAATTAAACGTTTCTGGGCCAATTGTAACGCGGTGGCCTTTGACGTGCCTTCTTGTTGCAATTGGCGATAAAATTCTTCCATTAACTGCGTTGAGGCCACATCATCAATCATCCATAAACTGGCTACTGCGCTTTTTGCGCCCGCTTTAATTGCCACACCAGCCAATCCCAATGCGGCCTGGTCGTCACCGACGGCAGTTTGACAGGCACTTAACGTTAACAGTTCCATCGGTTCTTGACGAATTTCGCTAAGGCGAATCAGTTGTTCTAACCGGTTCATGGTCAATTTGCCATCATAAGTCAAAATGAAAGTCTGTTGTGGATCACTGTCAAATTGGCCATGAGAAGCAATGTGGACGATTGAATAAAGGGTCGTCTTCAAAGCATTTGAAAACTTGTCCACCGTGAAGGTTTGGTCTAATAACAGCGTTACGTTTTGGCCATAGAGATTACGGATAAAGTTCACTTCGTTAGGTACACTGAGGAGTTTTACATAACCTGCGACGCTTTCGGACAGACCATTGATAAGTATGTTATGGTCTTTGGGAAGTGGTTTCAAGGCATCCGTTAAGGTGAGACCTGGAGTTATCGCAAGGGCATATTTGAAAATCAGAAATTGTTTGCCATCATGTAACGCCGCAAATGGGATGGTGCGTAGCACTCCATCTGGAACAATCACCAAGGTAGCGATTTTTTGGGTAGTCAAAGCCGTTTCTAAAGGTGCTATCAACCATTGATATAAACGTTGGGCATAGGCTAGGTAGTTTTGAGAATCGTAACTTTCTAGTTCAAAACGAAACTCATTGACCTCCTCCCTTAAAGCAGGTGCAGTGACTGGGAGAATAAATTGTTGAATGCCTTTGGGCAAACTCAATAAAATTTCGGTTCGGTCTGGTAACAAAATAGGATAGAGGACCGCGGTGTTAAGAATGCCAGGGGCTAACGGGGTACGTTTGGCTTGAAATTCGGTGACACATTCATCGCGAAAATAGTCTTGCAACTCCGCCGTTTTCAAGCGTTCTATCGTATCTTGTGCTTCGGTTAACCAACGTTCTTTCTCTTTGCCAGACACGCTTTTGGCACGTTGTAACAGGAGGTCCGCCAGTTCAAAATAGACCGGCCCTATCGTCTCCCGAAAAGATTGAGAAGAGTTACGATACCCAATGGCCAATTCCCAACGGATGGGGCGCAAACTTTGAACGGCGTTGCGATAGGCATCAATAGCCTGGTCAATTTGTTGTTGGGCTTTAAACAAGCGTCCCAATTGCCATTGCCAGCGATAGAGAATATCGGAGGCTTGATTGTGAGGCGTAATAAAGGTAGAAGAGTCTTGTTGTGCAAAAAAGATAGCTTGCCGGGTGAGTTGTACACTGTCTGCATAACGTTGTTCCAGTTCCGCAAGTTGTCCTAAATAACCGTAAGCATAGGAAAGGAGACGAGAATGGTTCAACTCTTGGGCCACGGTAAGGGCTTGTGTCAGGGCCGTTTGGGCTTGCTGATGAGTAGGCGTTTGCAGTTTGAGGGACCAGATACCTACGCTGAGTAACCCAAAGGCTTTCTCATAGTGATTGTCCAGCGACTCAAATTTTTGCAACGCGGAATCCAATGCCTGTAATGCTTTAGGCAATTGATTCTGTTTGGAGTAAGCATACGCCAGGTTAATCCAGATTTTGCCTGTGAGAACTGTGGCACTGGCTTGTTGTGCGGCGGCGAGACCCTTTGTATAAGTGTCTAAGGCTTTGGCATAATAGGCTTCCACGGTTTGCACATTACCTAAATTATTCAACACGGTTGCTTGAATCAGAAAAGGGGCATCCGTGGGTAGGCTTTCCAAACTTTTATAGGCGTACTCATGGGCCTGTTGATCTTGACGGGTGGCCAACGCCAAATCACTGAGATTTGACCAAATCACGGCCTGTTGCACCGCATTTTTAGGAGATTCCGTCAACGGTAAGGCTTGCAACAAAGTTTGTTGCGCCACATCCGATAACCCCAAGGCTTGATAAGCAGAGGCTAACTGAATTAAAATCTGAAGGCGTAACGACACTTCTACCTCCTCTTGCTGTAAAGCCTCCTGCCAATGGCGAATCGCTTGTTCAAATTGACCACGTTGCGAGGCTATTTGACCTTGTTCAAACCAAGTTTGGGCCGATTGGGCAAGTAGGGAGGCGGAAAATACTAAATGAATAATGAATAATGAATAATGAATAATCGAAGATGGAAACATGAGGAATTTACCTTGCATATTTTTGATGGGTCCCACCGCGGCCGGCAAAACCGCGGTGGCGGTGCATTTGGTCAAATATTTACCGTGCGACATTATCAGCGTTGATTCTGCTATGGTATATCGGGGTATGAACATTGGCACTGCCAAACCGTCACCTGCGGTTCTTGCCGAAGCCCCCCATCGTTTGATTGACATTCGTGACCCCGTCGAGGCCTATTCGGCGGCCCAATTTTGTAAAGATGCCGTGACGGAAATTCAAGCTATCCATGCCACTGGGCGAATCCCTTTATTAGTGGGCGGGACTGGATTATACTTTCGCAGTTTACAATATGGCCTATCCGATTTGCCTACTGCGAACCCGCATATCCGTACACAATTGACTCAAGAGGCTATACAACTGGGCTGGCCGGTTTTGCACCAACGTTTAGCGAAGATTGACCCTATCACCGCCCAGCGTATTCACCCAAATGATTCACAACGTATTCAACGCGCCCTTGAAGTTTTCGAAGTATCTGGATATACTATGACGGAATGGTACACACACGCCATTTCTCAACCCTTTTCAGGACCGTTACTAAAAATTGTGCTTGCACCTGCCCAACGCAGTATTTTACATGATAGAATAGCGCAACGGTTTCAAAATATGTTAGCCCACGGATTTGTTGAAGAAGTACGTGAATTATTGATGCGTGGTGATTTAACCCCTGAATTGCCAGCCTTACGGGCGGTAGGCTATCGACAAGTGTGGCGTTATTTGGCCGGCGAATTAGACTATAATAGTTTGATAGAACAAGGCATCATCGCTACTCGACAATTGGCAAAACGGCAACTCACCTGGTTACGGGCGGAAACACAAACTCAATGGTTTGATAGTCACACAGAAAACATTGCGCGACAGGTATTGAAATGGATTGAAGAAAGTCATATTCTATCTCAATGTAGCTAAATAGCTAAATCCTGTACTATAATAAGGGAGTCCAAAACACGTTTTGGACTCCATTACCCAACGGAAGTCAAAACAAATTCAAAACAATAAGGAGAACACTTATGAGTAAAGGGCAATCCCTTCAAGACCCATTTTTAAACGCCTTGCGTAGAGAACATGTACCAGTGTCGATTTTCCTCGTCAACGGTATCAAATTACAAGGCCAAATTGAATCTTTTGACCAATTTGTCGTATTACTCAAAAATACCGTCAACCAACTGGTCTATAAACATGCCATTTCCACCATCGTTCCCTCACGGAATATCAAAATTCCGCATGACGAACTGGACGACCAATCTCCTCAGAGTGGAGTCACCGAATAAGTTCACAGTGTAACAGGTCAGCCTCTATGTTTGAACGGCCAAGCGGCGGTGAACAAGCCATTTTAGTTCATCTTACCCTCACCCATCTCAAAGAACAAGCTAGTCTGGAAGAGTTTGCCGAATTAGCACGTTCTGCGGGCGCCACTCCCGTGGGCCAAGCCACCGGCACCCGTTATACCCCAGACCCACGCTACTTCGTGGGAACTGGCAAATTGGAAGAAATCAAGGCACTGGTAGTGGCACACCAAGCAGAACTCGTGTTATTCAATCATACCTTGACGCCAGGGCAGGAAAGAAATTTAGAAAAATACTTGGAATGTCGCGTATTAGACCGCACCGGTCTCATTTTAGACATTTTTGCCCAACGGGCCCGTTCTTATGAAGGCAAGTTACAGGTAGAATTAGCCCAACTTAAACACCTGTCGACGCGCCTCATACGAGGCTGGACCCACTTGGAACGTCAACGTGGAGGCATTGGTCTGCGTGGCCCTGGCGAAACTCAATTAGAAACGGATCGTCGCTTAATTGCAGAACGCATCAAACACATTCAAAAGCGTTTGGAGAAAGTCAGTTCCCAACGCGAATTAAGTCGCAAAGCCCGGCGCCGCGCAGAATTGCCCGTTGTCTCCATCGTCGGTTACACCAACGCAGGTAAATCCACGCTGTTCAACCACTTAACCCATGCCTCTGTTTATGCAGCCGACCAACTCTTTGCCACCTTAGATGCCACCTTACGTCGCATCACCTTACCGAATAAAACGCCCTTGATTTTGGCAGACACGGTAGGATTTATTCAACAACTTCCGCATGACCTGGTGGCTGCCTTTCGTGCCACTCTGGAGGAGACCTGTCAATCGACTTTACTACTCCATCTGATAGATGCCAGTGACCCCGACCGACAACTGCGGATTGAACAAGTTAACCAAGTCTTGACCGAGATTGGTGCCAACCACATCCCACAGATTCTGGTTTACAACAAAATTGACCGGTTAACTGACTATCCTCCCAATTTGGAACGAGACCACGAAGGCCACACCAAAATTTGGCTATCGGCCCTCACTGGCAATGGCCTTGAATTACTTAAAGAAGCCTTGTCAGACCACCTTAGCAAAGAAATGCTACATGGCTGGGTCCGCCTCCCTGCTACCGCAGGTCATTTACGTTCCCAACTGTTTACGCAGGGAACGGTGTTGCAAGAACAATACGATGACAGCAATGGAGATTGTTTATTGGAAATAAATTTGCCGGCGCGGAATTTTGCACAATTGGCGCCGGAACTGCACTTTGAAATAAAAGCGGAGTCCAAGTTAGAAGAGTTGACAGACGGAAACCAGGATCCCATGTAGGTTGGACTAGACATAGCGAAGTCTAACCTATATAGTAATATTCCTTCTCGTTTGTACCTCCTTCCGTACACCGGGGAGTGATTCTCCCCGCCTGCGACAGGGTAGGGTAATGCCATTAAGTTAAGGAAAACGTCGGTGGAGTGGAGGCTTTAGCCGCAATGCCATTAAGTTAAGGAAAACCCCGGTGGAGTGGAGGCTTTAGCCGGCCGGCGGTAGACACACTCCAATCTTTGAGAAAGGGGAACGCCTACCGCCGGCCGGCTAAAGCCT
>JAABRD010000034.1 GCA_011391085.1 Thiotrichaceae bacterium
TGAAAGCTGTGTGACGCGAAAGTGTCCCGCACAGTTTGGGGTGGGGGGAATACCTAATCTCACACTAGAGAGGATGTATTACTCTATCACCATTAAAATTCTGCAAATTCTGATTCAGACTACCACTACACAGGAGAACACACCTATGTCATATTACTATCAACCCGGCGGCACTCTGTCTAAAGAGTCCCCTACTTATGTCACTCGGCAAGCGGACCACGAATTTTATGAGGGTCTGGCTAAGGGTGAATTTTGTTATGTCCTCAATGCCCGCCAAATGGGGAAGTCGAGTTTGCAAGTGCGGACTCGGCAACGTTTGGAAAAGGAGGGCGTGGCTTGTGCAGTGGTCGATTTGACCAAAATTGGTAGCAGTGCTTCGGAAGCGGCATTTTATTCGGGGATGATTAAAATTATCGTTGATCAATTGCCTCAGCTTCAGCCATTTGAGTTGGATGCCTGGTGGGAACGGCATCGGTTGTTATCGCCCTTGCATCATTTGGCGATATTTTTGGAGGAGGTGTTATTGGTGCGGATTCCATCTCAGCAGAGTGTGATTTTTATCGATGAAAGTGATGCAATTTTGAAGTTTGGGGAGGAACGGAAAGGGAACTTTTTTAGTTTGATTCGGGCTTGTTATAATGAACGTCCTGATAAGCCCGCGTATCGACGCTTGACGTTTGCAATTTTGGGGGTGGCCAGTCCTGGGGATTTGATTGCCGATAAAAAATTGACCCCGTTTAATATTGGGCGGGCCATTGATTTGAGGGGGTTTCAACCGTCCGAAGTGGCGCCGTTGGCAGAGGGGTTGCAGGGGGTGACGCAGCAACCGGCGGTGGTGGTGGAACGGGTATTGTATTGGACTGGCGGGCAACCGTTTTTGACGCAGAAACTGTGTTATCTGTTATCTCAAGCAGGGGAGATTCCTGGCGGGGAGGAGGTGGCGCGAGTGGATCAGGTGGTGCAGGCGCGGGTGCTGGTTCATTGGGAAGCGCAGGATACGCCTACGCATTTGCTGTACATTCGGAACGGGGTTGCCCCTCAAGAAGGAGGCGGACAGCATTCTGGGAAGTTATTGGAGTTGTATCAAACCATTTTGTCAGCCCCTTTGGAGGAGGGAATCATAGCGGATGATTCGCAAATTCAATTGGAGTTACGGTTGTCAGGGTTGGTCGTGAAGACGGCGCAGGGACGGGTGCAGGTGTATAATCGGGTGTATGCGGAGGTGTTTAATGCAACGTGGGTCAGCACAGCCTTACATAATTTGCGTCCGTATGCGGAGGCATTGCGGAATTGGGAAGCCAATCAAAAGAATGTGTCTTGGTTGTTACGCGGGCAAGCGTTGACCGAAGCGTTGGTGTGGACGCAAAATAAAAGTTTGGCGGAGGTGGACCATGAGTTTTTGACAGCCAGTCAGATGTTAGGCGAAAGGGAGGCGAAAGAGGCCATCCAGGCCAAAGCGCAAAAGCAAATCAGTGGGGTATTAGCCTTGTTTCTTCTCGTGGCCGTGGGGTTGACAGTATGGGCCTGGCGAGAACGTGACCATGCCCTGCAAGCCGAGGAACGGGCAATTCAGTCAGAGAAACAACGGACGCTGAGTTTGTTTGATTCTCAATTAACCCATGCGTCGTTATTGGCCAAAGGTGGGGTGGAGGACTATGCCGCGGCCCGTGAAGTCTTGCAGGAGTCGCGGCCACTCGATAAAGAAGTGAAGGATGTGGATCCCTCCCGTCCTCATGCCCGTAATCTGTTAGCCGGCTTTGTGAATCTGATGGGGGGCACCGCGGATAAGGTGTATGAAGGCGCGGGAGTAGGGTTGTTGGCAGTCGCGGTCAGTCCAGATGGGCGGTTAGTGGCGGCGACTGGAGAAAAGGGGACGGTGGTTTTGTTTGATGCCGACAGTGGGCAATTGGTTAAGCGGTTGGAAGGACATGATGGAACGGTCGGGGAAGCTGGGGCAGTCTTCGCCGTCGTCTTCCATCCCCAAGGCCAATGGCTGGCCACGGCGGGCGACGATCAACGGATTATCTTATGGCACCTTACCGAGAAGCCACCGTCTGCCTCTGACTGGTCTGTGGAAAAATGGCTAGACTGGCAAGCCCCTGCTGCGGTCAATGCACTGGCCGTCAGTCCCGATGGCAAGTTATTAGCCAGTGGGGGAAGGGATAACAATATCAGTGTGTGGGAGGTATCCACGCTGGAGAAACCGCCTGCAAAACCCCTGCGCACTTTGACGGGACACACGGAACGCATTTCTGTAGGTGGACTGGCCTTCAGTCCAGATGGCACGCAACTGGCCAGTGCGTCTTATGATGACACGGCGCGGGTGTGGGACGTGGCGACGGGTAAAGAATTGCAGATTTTGAAAAGACATACCAATGATGTATTCAACGTGGCCTTTTCTCCCGATGGTCAGCAATTAGCGACCAGTAGCGATGATAAAACTGTGCGACTCTGGAACGCCGCCACGGGTGAATCCCTGCGGGTGTTGGCAGGTCATCAGAATGGGGTATTTGCCTTACGTTTCACCGCCGCCGGCAACCCACTTATCTCCGCCAGTTTTGACCGTACTTTGCGGGTGTGGGACCCTGACACGGGCGTGACTGTACGGGTGTTACAGGGACATACCGCGGGTGTCAATAATATTGCTTTACACGGTGACTCTCTGTTCAGTGCCAGCAATGATGGCACAGTGCGGCGGTGGTCACTGACATTACCTGCGCAACAGGTGCTAGACTTGCCCAATTCAGCGATTTCCACTGCCATTGCCCCTGACGGTCATAGTCTAGTGGTTGGCTTTGCGGACGGGGCTTTGCGTTTATATGCGTTGCCGGAATTGCGGTTGCTGGCGGAAGAGAAGCAAGCGCATAACAACCAAGTGTTAAGACTGGCATTCAATCCTAAAGGTACCTTGTTAGCCTCTTCCAGCCACGATAACACCGCTAAACTTTGGGAAGTCAAGGATAATTTGTTAAAAGAACAAAAAACTTTCAAAGACCATAACGATTCTGTTCACGCCGTAGCCTTCTCGCCCGACAGCACCCTGCTGGCTACCGCTAGTTATGATGGGCAGATTGGTGTGTTCACCTTGGGGACGGAGAAGCAACGTTTGTTTAAGGCGCATGACGGAAAGGTTGGGTCAGTCACCTTTGATAACACGGGCACTCACTTATTAAGCAGTGGCTATGAAGACCAAGCGACTCGTCTCTGGAATCTCGCCACCGACCCACCCACGCTGTCACAGGCATTTCCGAAAGCCCAAGATAAGTTACTGTGGGCCACCCTCAGCCCCGACCAGCAGTGGGTTGCCAGTGTGGGACGTGAGTATATTGTCACCCTCTATGCCACCGCTACCGCACAAGTGCAACATCGCCTCGTGGGTCACGAACAAACCGTATTGCGGGCTATTTTCAGTCCTGACAGTTCACAATTAGCGACGGTCAGTGCGGATGCGACGGTGAAACTGTGGGAGGTGAAGACGGGCAAGGAATTATTTACGTTGCGGTTGCCTACGAATAGTGGTTATCCTGTACCTCTTTGGGATTTTGACTTCCGTTGTGTGCCGCAGGGGGACTGTTGGATAGCGGTGCCGTTGACGCGGGGGAAGTTGGTGGTGTATGGGTTGGGGGGATATGAATGAGGGGGGTGGTGACAATACCATTCCACCGGCTGAAGCCTCTAGTCCAGCGGGGCCATACGGGAGGACTAGAGGCTTCAGCCGGGGGCGGGGCACTGCGGTTTCAATTCTGTTCTGTGCCCGCCGGCTGAAGCCTCAATGCCATTAAGTTAAGGAAAACTACCCCGGAATTAAAATACAGGGGGACTAGAGGCTTTAGCCGCAATGCCATTAAGTTAAGGGCTTGACAAGGACTGCCAGTCCTTAAAGGACTGGCAGTCCTAACTCTCGTTAGTCCTTAACTTAATGGTATTGAGGCTTTAGCCGGAGGGGGGCGGAACGCCATTGAAATCGCGGTGCCCCACCCGCCGGCTAAAGCCTCAATGCCATTAAGTTAAGGAACGTTCAAGGACTGGCAGTCCTGACCCTCGTGCCTCCCACAAATTCCTTAACTTAATGGCAGTGCGGCTAAAGCCTCTAGTCCCCCTGTCGTTTAATTCGTTCGCCACTTCAACTCCTTAACTTGATGGCATTGCGGCGGAAGCCTCTAGTCCAACGGGTTCTGATTAAACCTGACAGGTCTATCAGACCTGTCAGGTTTGACATAACAGGAACATTATAATAAACTGGTTACAACTCGTTTCAACAATCTTTTTAGAGGAGAACATCCAATGACAACTTCATTTATTACTGACTTACAACTAAACCCCGCGTTGTGTGAACAGGCGCGTCAGTTGGGAGGACATGCTTCTTTGACAGAAACTTTGCAAACAGCCTTAAAGGCGTATGTGGACCAATTGCAACCTCCCACTTCAATCACGTCGGAATTTCCACCAGAAGCTATCTTTGAGGAATTTGGCAAAGTGGAGTATTACGAAGATTATGATTACAAACAATTACGGAAGTTGAGATAATGAACACCGTCTTGCCTCACTTGGAACCCAAGGTGTTAGTGGACACCTGTGTCTGGTCGTTACTCTTGCGTCGTCAGAACGTAGTAGAAACGCCGCTGACTCTGACATTTCAGAACCTTGTTAAGGAAAAACGAATTATCATGCTAGGAGTGGTGCGCCAGGAAGTCCTCTCTGGGATCCGGGAGAAACCCAGATTTGAGTTGATACGTCAAAAACTCCGGGCTTTTCCAGACTTTCCGCTTAGTTTAGAAGATTACGAAACCGCCGCCGAGTTTTATAATCGTTGTCGGGCCAAGGGCGTACAAGGTTCTTTGATAGATTTTCTGCTATGTGCAGTCTCGCAGCGACACCAGTTACCCATTTTTACCACCGATAAGGATTTTGAATATTTTCAAAAGCATATCGCGTTTGAGTTATATTCATTTTCAACCTCTTCAGAGGAGTTCAAAGGGTCGTCAGGAACGTAATCTACGGATTACTCCCCCAATTGCAAATGACTCGCATATTGACAATTAACCGTATGATGCGAAGTCAACACCGCCATTCCACCTTCTTTGGCATGTTCATCTAGCAGATTTTCGACCTTTCGAATCGCCGTTTTATCTAAGGCCGTAAAAGGTTCATCCAAAATCCATAACTGGGCTTGATTAATCAGCAATCTGGCTAACGCGACCCGTCGCTGTTGACCTGCGGACAGGGTACGAGTAGGGACATCTTCAAAACCGTATAAGCCCACTTTGTCCAACGCTTCTGCTAAACTGACAGACGTAGGATATTTTCCTAACGCTTTGGCCACCTGTAAATTTTCCAAAGGCGTCAAATCGGCTTTGATGCCATGACTGTGCCCAATATAAGCTAAGGTCGTCCAATACTGAGACGAAATGGTTTGAATATCTTGTCCATTCCAACTCACGGTCCCCTCAACAGGTAAGGTCAAACCGCATAAAATGCGCAGGAGGCTGGTTTTACCACTTCCATTACGTCCCTCGACTTGAAGCAATTGACCCTCATTTAGGGTAAAATTCAAATCTTCAAAGAGAACTCTATCATCCCGAATACATTGTAAATGTTCGATGGTAAGACAGGCGGGGGCGTAGGAATGGTTATTTTTTAAAAGGGATTGGGTATCAAAAGTCTTCATGTCCATAATCTGTTGGTAAATAAGACACCACGGGACTAGAGGCTTCAGCCGGTGGGTGGCGCCACTGTCTTTGAATTGCGTGCCACCTACCGGCTGAAGCCTCTAGTCCCGCCTGGCTTGTTTGGTATAGTAATATTCCTTCTCATTTGTACCCCCCCCCAGCCCCCCCGCACACGGGGGGGAGTGCCCCCGTCCATGGGGAGAGTGACTCCCCCCGCGTGCGGGGGTACAAGTGACTCCCCCCCGCGTGCGGGGGTACAAGTGACTCCCCCCCGCGTGCGGGGGTACAAGTGACTCCCCCCCGCGTGCGGGGGTACAAGTGACTCCCCCCCGTGTGCGGGGGGGCTGGGGGGGGTACAAATGAGAAGGAATATTACTATAACAAGAAACTTAGTTTCTTTGAAAGTTTAGGGCAATTAAAACCCACACTCTGGACCAGAACAATTACCCCCTACTTGTTTTTCAAACGGCCATGATTATAATAGTAGAAGAGACTGGTCTGATGTGCTATATTTACCACCGTCTCATATAATAAGACACTTTAATCACTCTAACCATTTAATTTGATTTGTCTTTTTAACATCATAATTCATTTCTAAAAGAGGAAGCGCCATGAACATTACTGATTTATTGGCCTTTGGCGCGGCCAATGGCGTATCTGACTTCCATCTGTCTGCGGGTGTCGAACCCATGGTTCGAGTCAGTGGCGACATGCGCAGAATTGATGTGCCACCGCTAGACCATACTCAAGTGCGTGACATGATTTATGACGTGATGAACGATAAACAGCGCAAAGAATATGAGAAATATCTGGAATGCGACTTTTCGTTTGCTATCCCAGGCGTTGCCCGCTTTCGCGTCAATGCGTTTGTCCAAAACCGCGGCGCCGGGGCCGTCATTCGTACCATCCCTTCGAAAATTTTAAGCCTAGACCAACTCAAGTGTCCAGCTATTTTTAAAAAATTCGCCATGACACACAAAGGCATTGTGACGGTCACGGGAGGCACGGGTTCAGGGAAGTCCACCACCTTAGCGGGCATGATGGATTACCGTAACACAACCGAATATGGCCATATCTTGACCGTTGAGGACCCGATTGAATTTGTCCATGAATGTAAGCGTTGTCTCATCACCCAACGCGAACTCAAGCGGGACACGTTAAGTTTTGATAACGCCCTCAAATCCGCCTTGCGACAAGACCCCAATGTCATTTTGGTGGGCGAATTGCGTGACTTAGAAACGATTCGTTTGGCCCTCTCTGCGTCAGAAACGGGGCACGTTGTCTTTGGGACATTGCACACTAACTCGGCTGCGAAAACGATTGACCGGATTGTAGAAGTCTTCTCCCCGTCGGAAAAACCGACAGTACGCACCATGTTATCGGAATCCGTACAATCCATCGTGTCACAATGTCTCTTGAAGAAAGTCGGTGGCGGGCGCGTGGCAGCCCATGAAGTTCTAATAGGTACGCCCGCGGTTCGTAACTTGATTCGTGAAAACAAGGTCGCCCAAATGTATTCGGCCATGCAAACAGGACAAAAGTTTGGGATGCAGACGATGGACCAAAATCTGGAAATGTTGCTACAAAAGAAAATTATCACGAAAGAACATGCGCGTGAATTTGCGATAAATAAGGAGAAGTTTGAGTAAAATTCTCCTTGAGGCTTCAGCCGGCCGGGACGAGAGGCTTCAGCTGGCCGGGACGAGAGGCTTCAGCCGGCCGGGACTAGAGGCTTCAGCCGGGAAACCTCTATCATCCCGCCCGGCTGAAGCCTCTAGTCCCGGCTGGGCCGTCTGAAGAAAAACTTGAACATCGTGTATTACACAGTGGATACCCGCTTAACCTATCAAACCCTGATTAAAGACCTGTTACTACAACACGCCGCTATCAAGCCTGCACATGGCCAAAACGATTCACGAGAAGAAGGAATTGCCACCGAATTAGTCGAAGCAGGTGTTCCTAAAGAAGACATTGTGCTGGGTTTTCAACCTGCCAAAGAACGACCCTATACAGGGTTTGCCATTGCCTAAAGTGACATCTAGCGCGGAGTAGCAAATGATTTTTGTGAAAGGGTAACTTATGAAGAGTGAATAAAAATGACTCACTATCCACTATCCACTAAGTCCACTATCCACTATCCACTAAAAATGAGGTACAAATTATGGAACGAGATGAAGCCATGACTTTTATGACCTCCATGCTGAAACACATGACCCAGAAAGGCGGTTCAGACTTATTTATCACCGCCTACTTTCCGGCTGCCATGAAGAGTAAAGGCAAAATGGTGCCGATTACGGATAAACCGTTAACACCAGTGGAATCGCAAATGTTGACGCAATGTATTATGAACGACAAACAACTCAAAGAGTTTGAAGAAACGAAGGAATGTAACTTCGCTATTCAACCGCCCGGCTTGAGTCGCTTTCGGGTCAATGCGTTTATCCAGCAGGGACGCTGTGGCGTGATTATGCGTATCATCGCGGCAGAAGTGCCGGATTTTGATAAGATGAAACTGCCCGTCGTTCTCAAAGAGATTATTACCGCCAAAAACGGACTCATTGTCATGGTGGGCGGTACAGGGTCAGGCAAGTCCACCACTATGGCGGCCCTCATAGATCACCGCAATCGTTCTTCGTATGGGCATATCATCACCCTGGAAGATCCGATTGAATACGTGCATCCGCATAAAAACTGTGTTCTCATGCAACGGGAAGTCGGTGTGGATACCAAAAGCTGGGAAGCCGCGTTACACAACACGTTACGGCAAGCCCCAGATGTTATTCTGTTAGGCGAAATTCGGGACGCGGAAATTATGAACTTCGGAATGGAATTTGCCCAAACAGGGCACTTAGCCATGGGCACGTTACACGCCAACAATGCTAACCAAGCCGTTGACCGGATTCTAGGTTTCTTTGAAATGGAGAAGCAAAA
Source organism: Thiotrichaceae bacterium (assembly GCA_011391085.1). Taxonomy (GTDB): domain Bacteria; phylum Pseudomonadota; class Gammaproteobacteria; order Beggiatoales; family Beggiatoaceae; genus JAABRD01. The sequence continues at coordinate 8,601 of JAABRD010000034.1, forward strand.
GAAACTGATGCAAGACTTGTCACTGAATTTAAAGGCCATTATTTCCCAACGATTGATAAAAACCATCGATGGCGGGCGGGCCGCGGCCATTGAAATCTTGCGCAATTCGCCCTTAATTGCGGAACTGATAGCCAAAGGTGACGTAGGCGGTATCAAACCCATCATGGCCAAATCTTCGGACTTAGGAATGCAAACGTTTGACCAAGCCCTCTTCAATCTCGAACAAGAAGACCGGGTTAGCTATGAGGAGGCATTGGGGAATGCTGATTCGCCGAATGAATTACGGCTACGAATCAAACTGGAAGGCAAGGACGCCAAAGCGGGCGGAGGATTGGGGCCGTCTAGCTTGCAATTGAAGCCGTTACCTAAAGAAGAAGGTGGGGGAGGACATTAGTCACTCATCTTAATTGCCGTGGATGCTTCGAAACTGAGTTTCTTCCAGAAACTCAGTTTCTTTGGTGCCACGGCCATCGCGGAGACACTCAGTGTCTTTAAGAAACTGAGTTTCTTGACAAAATTAGCAACATTCATATTCAATCACAGGAGACTCGTAGTTTATGGACTTAGCACCCTATTTAAAATTGATGACCGAGAAAAACGGTACAGACCTCTTCATCATGGTAGGTTCACCGGTGACCATGAAATTAGACGGCAAAGATAAACCGGTGGGAAAAACTGCGGTCACAGCCGACATGTCGAAGGCTGCGGCTTTAAAGTTAATGTCAAAAGAACAAACCAAGGAATTTCAAGCTAAAAAAGAACTACAATTCAGCTACAACAATGGTAGTGGCGATTTTCTTGTCAATATCGCCCTCAAAGACAAGGCGATTGAACTCGTGGTTCGTCCTGCAAACGCCGCTAAAGCGGAGGCGTCCAAAGCCGAAGAGTCAAAGGAGTCCAAGGCGGAAGCGCCTAAAGCCGAAGAACCTAAAAAAGACGAGAAGCCGAAAGAAGAACCGCCCAAACCTGCGGTTGCCAGTGGCGGAGGTGACGACATTCAGCTCTTCGATAGCAATAGCCTCGTGGACTATTTGACCTATATGCACAAAAAAGGCGGGGCGGACTTATTTATAACGGTGGGTTCTCAAGTGAAGGCCAAACTGTATGGCAGGGCGGTCCCCTTAAGCAACTTTGTGTGTACCCCAGAAATCACGAAACAGTTTGCTTATTCAGTGCTTACCGACCAACAAATTGCCCAATTTGAACAGACCAAAGATTTAGACTTTGCTATCGGTTTAGCCGATGGCAGTGCGCGGTTCCGTGGCAACGCCTTTTTCCAACGGAAGACCATAGGTTTGGTCATGCGGTTTATTCCCGCTATCATTCCCACTGCCAAAGACCTGGGAACACCAGAAATCTTGTTAGATTTGATTATGTCTAAACGTGGGCTGATGTTGATGGTAGGCGGTACGGGTTCTGGGAAATCGACCACGTTGGCAGCTATGATAGACCATCGCAATGCCAACTCGCCAGGACACATTTTGACCATCGAAGACCCGGTCGAGTTTTCACATCCCAACAAGATGTCTATTCTCAATCAGCGGGAAGTGGGCGTCGATACGGCTTCTTATGCCGCCGCGATTAAAGCGTCTTTGCGGGAAGCGCCCGATGTCATTCTGATTGGAGAGATTCGGGTGATGGAAACGATGGAAGCGGCGTTGGAGTTGGCCAACACGGGCCATTTGTGTGTGTCCACCATGCACGCCAACAATGCTAACCAGGCCTTAGACCGGATTGTGAATATGTTTCCCACCGAGAAACACAAAGCCATGTTTATGGATATGTCGTCCAACATTCGGGCGATTATTTCGCAACGTCTGATTCCCGATGTGCGTGGCAAACGGGCCCCCGCCATTGAGATTATGATTAACACGCCCAATATTGCGAATCTCATTCTCAAAGGTAATCTCCATGACATTAAGGATGCCATGAAAAACAGTGGCGCCAAGGGGATGCAGACCTTTGATACGGCCTTATTTAATCTCTATAAAGAAGGTAAAATCAGCATGGAGGAGGCGTTGAAGAATGCGGATTCACGGAATGACTTGGAAGGGCGGATTAACTTTGGGTAGCCAAACGATTTGACAACTTTCAAAAAGTTGTCAAATCTGTAAAACCATAGGAAGACAACCATGTACACCTTAATTCGTTCTATATCGGTTCGGCAACTTTGTGTAGAACAAATCCCCGCATTAGGAATTTCACTGCTGTTAGCAGAACAGTTTTATAAATTTCACAGTTTCACCCTCGAATGTTTAGCTTTTCTAGGCACTTGGTACATATTAGACTGGCTAATCAATCGTCTGAGGATACTTGGACGATTTCTTAGAGGCAAACGGTCCCGGTAGAGTCAGTTTCTTTTTGGTACTTCAAACCTATCTGGGTTTTAATCGGCTAGACTAGAGGCCTCCGCCGGGCGGAATCATTCCGTGTTCATTGTCCCAAAACGGGTTAACGGGTTTTGGGATACCGCGTCCATTTTCACGTTCATTGGAAAATAACCATATAAAAAAATATTGTTGCAAAGCAACATAACAGCTATAATGTGGCCTTGAGTTTTAGAATTGCTTTTTTATGTTGCGATATTCATTATCATTTAGCTTTACTAAACCTTAAAATTTTAGTAAAGCTAGGCATTAATTCATCATGAACAACCACACCGTTACTATTACTGATAACTTAACTGGCAAGTCTGTCGTATGCCCTGTCAAAACCGGCACCCACGGCCCCTCCGTGATTGACTGTCAAGCCCTGCCTAAAGAATTGGGCATGTTCACGTTTGACCCGGCTTTTATGACCACCGCGAGTTGTGAAAGTGCCATTACTTTCATTGATGGCGATAAGGGTATTCTGCTGTACCGCGGCTATCCGATTGAACAACTGGCGGAACGGAGTAATTATTTAGAAGTTTGCTATCTACTTCTCTATGGTGAACTGCCTAATCCGCCACAAATGGCGGAATTTATCAAAGAAATTAACCGTTACTCTCTCCTCCATGAGGGCCTCCTCAAGTTCTATCAAGGTTTCCGACATGATGCCCACCCAATGGCGATGTTAGTAGGCGTGGTCGGGGCTTTTTCAGGCTATTATCATGACGCCTTGGATATAAGAAATCCTGAACATCGCAATCGTTCGGCCCTGCGTTTGATTGCGAAAATGCCTAATATTGCCGCTAACTGTCTGCGTTATATCAAAGGTCGGCCGTTTGCTTATCCTCGCAATGACTTAGGGTATGTGGAAAATTTCATGAATATGATGTTCGCCATTCCTTCTGAACCTTACGAAATCAATCAAACCGCCGTGAAAGCGTTGGAACTGATTCTGATTTTACATGCGGACCATGAACAAAATGCCAGCACTTCCACGGTGCGACTGGCCGGTAGTTCTCTCGCCCATCCCTTTGCCAGTGTGGCCGCAGGAATTGCGACTCTTTGGGGACCTGCCCATGGGGGGGCCAATGAGGCAGTGATTCGAATGTTACAGGACATTGGCGACCCTAAGAATATTCCGGAGTACATCAAACGGGTCAAAAATAAGGAGAGTTCTGTGCGTCTGATGGGTTTTGGCCACCGCGTATATAAGAACTATGACCCTCGCGCTAAGATTATTCGCAATGTCTGTCATCAACTGTTGGCCGAATTGAATGCAGAACATCTGCCCATGTTTGAGTCAGCCATGGAAATGGAACGGATTGCGTTGGAAGATGAGTATTTCATTGAACGCAAACTGTATCCCAATGTGGATTTTTATTCAGGCATTATTCTGAGTGCCATGGGCATTCCTTTAAATATGTTCACGGCGATGTTTGCAGTAGCCCGCACCGTCGGTTGGGTCTCGCAATGGACGGAAATGATGTACGAACCGAACTTGCGGATTGGTCGGCCACGTCAATTGTATGTGGGGGCTACGCAACGGGATTTTGTGCCGATGGAGAAGCGGTAGGATAGTGGATAGTGGATAGTGGATAGTGGATAGTGGATAGTGGATAGTGGATAGTGGATAGTGGATAGTGGATAGTGGATAGTGGATAGTGGATAGTGGATGGCGGTTAGCCAAGGAAGAAATTAGACTAGAGGCTTCAGCCGGAAACTCAGGTGGACTAGAGGCTTTAGCCGGCGAAAGGTTGACCTTTTGTTGTAACTGTATGCCAACCTCCACCGGCTAAAGCCGTAAGTCCTGTCGTTTTTCCAATATTCCTACTCTTCTTTTGAAAGGCGATATAGAAGTCGTCAACTATGAAGATTGCCATTAGATGGAGGTTGCTATGCGTATGTATAATCCCCCTCACCCTGGCGAAATTCTCCAAGGATTGTGGCTAACACCACTGGAATTATCCGTGACTGAAGCGGCCCGCCGGCTGGGAATCTCAAGACCAACGTTGTCCCGCATTTTGAACGGAAAAGGTTCAATCACTCCAGAACTGGCGTTGCGCTTAGAACTGGTCTTTGAAGTCAGTGCCCTATCCTGGCTAGGTCATCAATCAGCCTACAATCTCTGGCAGATGGAAGACAAACGCCAGGAATTGTCTAAACAAGTTCAACCGATTCTGCGTGTACAGCCGGCATGGGGTCACGGCCTCTAAGTTAAACTCGATTAGTAGATTAGTAGGGTGCGTCTTACGCACCACCTCGACATGGTGCAATTTCTCATAAGGTGTGTGGGACGTCCCCTACTTACACGCTACTTAGTCCAGAATTACCCAATCAATTTATTTTTCAACTACACATCTATAACCTAAACATAGGAGAACCTTATGAGTCAAACTAATCGTGAAGTCGTCATTCTCAGCGGCGTGAGAACTGCTATTGGTGATTATGGCGGCACTCTCAAAGATTTGTCACCGTCTAAACTGGCTTCTGCGGTGATTCGCGAAGCTGTTAAGCGGGCGAAAGTCGAACCGAAAGAGATTGGTCAAGTGGTGATTGGTAACGTGATTCACACGGAACCCCGCGATATGTATATTTCTCGCGTGGTTGCTGTGGAAGGCGGGATTCCGATTGAAACCCCCGCCTATACCGTCAATCGTCTCTGTGGCAGTGGTCTCCAATCGATCGTCTGTGCGGCCCAATCTATTATGGTGGGTGACACTGACGCAGCCCTGGCAGGTGGCGTAGAGTGTATGAGTCGGGGTCAATACTGGATTCCTGGACTCCGTTGGGGACAGCGTATGAATGATGGTCAAGTCGTCGACGCCATGGTAGGTGCCCTCACGGATCCGTTTGACAATGTTCACATGGGCATCACGGCAGAAAATGTGGCGGCCAAGTATAATATTTCGCGGGCTGACCAAGATGCGTTAGCGGTTCAAAGCCATCAACGGGCTGCCGCCGCTACGGCCAAGGGGTATTTTAAGGAACAGATTTTACCGATTGAAGTGCCTGCCAAGAAGACCACCATTGTCTTTGACAAAGATGAACACATTCGCGCTGACATTTCGGTAGAATCATTGGGCAAACTCAGACCCGTTTTCAACAAGGACGGCAGTGTCACTGCGGGCAACGCTTCTGGGATTAACGACGCGGCCGCGGCGGTCGTCCTGATGGAACGTAAAGCCGCAGAACGACAAGGTTTGAAGCCCCTGGGACGGTTAGTGGCTTACGCCCATGCAGGGGTGGACCCCAAATACATGGGCATAGGTCCTGTACCAGCCATTCGTTTCGTCCTGCAAAAAGCGGGGTTAGCTGTGAAAGATATGGATGTGATTGAATTGAACGAAGCCTTTGCGGCCCAAGCCTTAGCGGTGTGCCGTGAACTGGATTTGCCGATGGACAAGACGAATCCAAATGGCAGTGGTATTTCACTGGGCCATCCGATTGGGGCAACCGGTTCGATTGTCACGGTCAAAGCCTTGTATGAACTGCAACGTACTGGTGGACGTTATGGGTTAATCTCCATGTGTATTGGGGGCGGACAAGGGATAGCGGCGGTGGTGGAACGGCTGTAAACTTGAGTTAAGTAGGGTGGGCAACAGGTTTATCGTTGCCCACCATTTTGGAAGCCACTGTTAAGGAAGGTGGGCAATTAAATACTTGCCCACCCTACAAAGACTGGACCGTTAAGGACGGTGGGCAATCAAATAGTTGCGTACTCTACAAAGTTTAGAAGAGGAGTTCTACCATGCAAGCCATCGAATTTTCAACCATTTCCGAAAATGGCAAAATAGCTATACCGAACCTCTACTCCACCTGGTTTGCCAAGCCAGTACGAGTTATTTTACTAGCAGAAGACTCCACCCCCATCACTCCCGCACAATCGTTTGGCCAGTTTATCGAACAATTTCGTGCTACGGCAGATTTTGAAGTGACCCATGGCGACACACAGCCAGTAGAGAATTTGTTCTGACTACGACTATGTTTCTCCCATTATGTGTACCCCAGAAGAATTACTCGGAGGTGAATAATCATGTGGACCGACCCCATTTTGGAAGAACTTTATGCGATTCGCAAAGAAATCGCTGCCCAATTTAACTACGATGTGCGTGCTTTGGGAGAATATTTAAAGGAACAGCAAAGATTGGACAATCGCCCGGTGGTCTCCCTACCTCCCCGGCATGTTCATCCTCCTACCTTTTTACCAATGCCTGATGTGGAAAAAGTAGCTTAACTGTATTCAGTTAAGTAGGGTGGGCAACGTGTTTATTATTGCCCATCATTTTGGAAGCCACGGTTAAGGACGGTGGGCAATCAAACACTTGCCCACTCTATAAAGACTAAAATACCAACTTCATGCAAAGCTAACGCTTTGGGCTACTTGGGAAATTTACCGCCCTTCCAGTTTAATTGTCATAATTTGGAGAAATTAACTAATGGAAAAGCAATATAACACCCCAAATGATTGGTATAAAGCCAATCGAAGTCAGTTGAAACAATACCAATCCGAATGGATTGTGGTCACTAAGGAGGGTGTTATCGCCCATGATAAAAATTATCTCAAGTTAGTGACCGTGCTAGATAAATTGTCAGATGCTTATTTGATTGACCGGATTTTTGAGAATGAGTTCTGTGAACCGGTTCGCTTCCTCCCCATTCGTTTTAAAACGGTTCGCCACCATGATTGGCAACCCAAGTATGATGTCGTATTGACAGTCACTCATTCCAGGCCACTCAGAATGTTAGTGGATTCTGGTGCGGATTTTAGCCTCATTTCTAAACAGGTGGGACTGGATTTGGGATTTGACATAGCCAAAACCGAATTGTTAGGCAAGGCCCAGGGGGTAGGTGGTTGCGTCGAATATGTTCTTCGAAATGTCAACATGCAGATAGATTCATATTCCTTTACGGCGCCTGTGGCCTGGGTGCAAACGGATGGTTGTGAGGAGGTCATCTTGGGTCGAGAAGTCGTATTTGATTTGTTCGACATTGAATTTAAACAGGCCGAGGAAATGATTCTCTTTAAAAAGAGGTGAAAAATTTGGTAGTGATGCACAAGGTAGTGGTATAGTGATATTCCTATCCATTTGTACCCCCCCTGCCCCCCCGCACGCGGGGGGGTGACTCCCCCGCGGCGTGGATGACTCCGCGTGCTGGGGGCTGGGGGGTACAAGAGAAAAGGAATACTACTAAGTAGTGAAGCAGAAATTTTCTGGTATAAAGAGTCCTTACCCTCACCCCCGGCCCCTCTCCCAGAGGGAGAGGGGAGAAAACCACGGGTGCCGCCTGTCTCCCCCTCTCCCTCTGGGAGAGGGGCCGGGGGTGAGGGCGACGATTGAAAATACGGTAAAATTTCTGCTTCGGTACTTATAACGGACCTCAAATCTGACTCCCGTTGCCCAATTCAGAAATTTAAATCTAACCAAGTAACGAATCCAATGAACACCGAAATCCTCTCCCCGCTGACTAGAGACGAACAAAAACTCATTGACATAATACGCTGTCTGCCCACGGAATGCGTCTCACAACTGATTGAGTTTGCCAAATTTTTAAATTTCAAAAGAACCTATGGAAACGACGAAAACGAGGTGGGCCGCATAGTCGAACCTCAAGAGGAAGGCAAGGAAGACCTCTGGGATAACTTACTGACACAACCAGCGGCCAAGAATCGGTTACGTGAATTGGCGCAGGAAGCCCTTGCCGATGAGAGGAACGGGCGTACTACCGAGATAATCGTGACCAAAGACGGGCGGCTGGCGCCGGCATGAAAGCGAAAGCCACCCCAAAGTTTTGGAAAGAGTATGAACGTTTGCCTCGCCAAATGCAGAAACGTGCGCGAGTGGCTTATCAAAAATGGGGTAGTGATGCAATCTGGGTGATATGTTTACCCTCACCCCCGGCCCCTCTCCCAGAGGGAGAGGGGAGACAGGCAACCTCAGTGGTTTTCTCTCCTCTCCCTCTGGGAGAGGGACCGGGGGTGAGGGCAACTCTATGAATATCACCCACATTGCATCACTATCAAAAATGGAAACAGAATCCCAGTCATCCCAGTTTGCATTTCAAGCGCGTGGATGAGGAAGAAGCGATTTATTCGGTTCGTATCAGTGATGATTATCGTGCGCTTGGAATTTTGCGGGGAGATACGGTGATCTGGTATTGTATTGGTAACCATGAGGGATATTTACGCTTGTTGAAATGATAACGCTAGGGTACCCCCCTTATTTTAATCGTGTGCAACTCGGCTTAAAGCCTCAATACCATTAAGTTAAGTAATTTTGTGTGTTGCCCAAGAATCAGAACTGGCAGTCCTTTAAGGACTGCCAGTCCTAATTTCATTTATTACATGTTATTAATGTGTCTAGTGAACTCTTGACTTTGACAAAATATTTACACTAGGATAGTCGCTGTACACCAAATAATCATTTTTGTTACGAATTTTATTGAAATTTATGAAAGCAGAGATTCATCCGGCCTACAATGACATTAATGTCACTTGCAGTTGTGGCAATACGTTTAAAACTCGTTCTACCACTGGTAAAGATTTACATTTAGAAGTGTGTTCGGCCTGCCACCCGTTTTATACGGGTAAACAGAAAGTTGTTGATACGGCAGGTCGTATAGATAAGTTCCGTCGTAAATATGGAAGTTTTAGTTAAATTGTAGAGGGGGCAGTTTTAGTGGATAGTGGTTTTAGTGGATAGTGGATAACGGATAGTGGATAGTGGATAACGGATAGTGGATAATGAAAAAACTAAGAGTGGAATAGAGGCTTTGGCCGCAATGCCATTAAGTTAAGGAGTGAAAGTGGCTAAAGAATTAAAATAGCGGTGGACTAGAGGCTTCAGCCGGTGGGGGGCACGGTGATTTCAATATTTGTTCGGCACTCTCCGGCTAAAGCCTCTAGTCCACCTGGCGGTTACTTTATCCCTTAACTTGATGGCATTGTGGCTTTAGCCGGTGACGTGCCATAACCCCGGCTAAAGCCTCAATGCCATTAAATTAAGAAAAATCCCGGTGGAGTGGAGGCTTTAGCCGGCCGGCCGTAGGCATCATCCCCCACTCAAATTGCGGGTCGCCTACCGCCGGCCGGCTAAAGCCTCCACTCCACCGTACCTTAACTTAATGGCATTGCGGCTGAAGCCTCTAGTCCTGCACAGCTATCCACTATCCGTTATCCACTATCCGCTAAAACCACTATCCTTTTCGTGTGTTTCGCAATCATCTGTTCCTCATCTGTAGGAATCACCCAAACAGAAACTTGACTGTTTGAGGTGCTAATTTTGGGGCCATGCTGTTGATTCGCCCCGGCATCCAGTTGTACCCCTAACCAGGCTGCGTCTTCACAAATTTTAGCCCGAATCGGCGCGGCATGTTGGCCAATTCCTGCCGTAAAAATTAAAGCGTCTAACCCTCCTAATGTGGCAACCAGTGACCCCAGTTCGCGTCCTAAACGATAGACAAAAAAATCAATCGCTTGCCGGGCAGACGGGGTGTCATTGCGTAACAATTCCCGCATGTCGTTACTTATACCAGAGATGCCCAACAAGCCCGACTGGTGATAAAGTAAATTCGTCAAGGTTTTTAACTCCATTCCTTCTTTCAACAGGTGTAAAATCACACCTGGGTCAAGCGTCCCGCACCGTGTGCCCATTGGCAATCCATCAAGGGCGGTAAATCCCATCGTGGTTGCCACACTGCGCCCCTCTTTTAAAGCGGCCATACTGGCGCCATTGCCTAAATGGGCAACAATCACGCGCTGGGGTATTTCGCCTAGATAATGGGGCAAACTATAGGCAATATATTCATAGGATAGTCCATGAAATCCATAACGTTTTATCCCCATTTCGGTCAGTGAATGAGGAATCGCAAACAGTTGGGCCACGGCTGGTTGCGTGGTATGAAAAGCCGTGTCAAAACAAGCGACTTGCAATAACTGCGGTTTAAGTTTATTTAACGTTTTAATTGGTGCAAGATTATGCGGTTGGTGCAGGGGCGCCAAGGGAATCAATTGTTCTAATTGCCTAAAAATATCTTCCGTGAGGGCAACAGGGGCGGAAAATTGGGTACCCCCATGCACGACGCGGTGGCCCACGGCGATGAGATTCAGGCCGTTATCGTGTTGTTCTAACCAGGAGAGAAGGATGGAAAACGCATGATCATGGTCGGCGTCTTGTAAATCTTGTTGAATCAAACGCTTACCATTGGCATCCGTCGCCGTAAATTGAGTTTTAGTACCAATGCCTGTCATATCCAAATAATAAATTTTCTGTAAAGATAGGTTATTCTCAGGACAGGCAAAGAGTGAACATTTGATGCTGGAAGAACCAGCATTGACAACAAGGATAGCGGAGTTTTTCATCTGGTAATAAATAAGGTAGTGAATGTATAACGAGTGATGCTATAATAAAATTTTTTAGGTGCAAGAGTAAATGAATAATCAGTAATGATTCTTCATAGTCATTTTCACTATTCATGATTTATTATCTATACACCCATTATCTATTATGATGACAACTGCTATTGAAACCACTTACTGTCCCACTTATTATCAAAGAAGACGTATCGTTACCATTGATGTCCCGTCACCTCAAGAACGTGCTGAGAAAATTCGACTGTATGTCGAACGAGTCAATCAGTTCTACCAAAATGTCTATAACTGGCTACAAGACTACCCTAATGTCGCTATCACCTGGACCGATATGGAGATGAATGAAGAAGGACTAGATAGCTATCACATTGATAAATTGTCTATTGCCATCCACAACGGCACAGAAGAAGATGTCGTGGACATTAAACCCGGCGGGGCAACCACCATCCTGTGTGAAGGTACTTTGGAAATGGGTTGGCATTTCATAGCCTATATGTGCAACGGTGGGCAAATGGGAGTGACACCCAAAACAGGTTTGCCAAAACCAATGTTTCAGGGAATTAAAGAAGATGGTTGGTATTGGGTAAGTGGACGTCAAGTTGACCAAGCCCAACTCGTGAATAAGCCACTTTTCCTAAAGTTGATTGATTGGGAGGAACGTTATGATCAACCCAAATAACCCCTTATTGCCCTTATGGCAACATTATGAGATTGCCAAGGATGCTTTTGAAATAGCCAACAAGGTTGTGACACATTCAGACTGTCACAACTTGCTTGACGGCACTTGTTTGGGATCGCAAAGTTCAAGAGACGCTAAAAATTCTCTCCGAGAGACTTTTCAGCAACAAGTGAACGATTTATTTGTTATCTCCTTCTGGGCCACTTTCGAACGCTTCCTAAGAGACTACCTGCAAGAAAAAGGTACTTCTCTACAAAAAACCGTGCCCGCCGTGCTAGGTCAAGCCCTGTACACAGTCTTTGAAGGGGAAGTGGAATATTGGAATTTAGAAAACATCCTGGAAAATATCCTCAAAGACTTCTTGGGACCTCAAAAGGTTCTCATCTCGCAGGCCAAACATATTTTACACTACCGAAACTGGGTGGCACACGGCAAAAATCCTAAAATTAAGACTCCACCAAGCCGCGTCTCCCCTCAGTTTGCTTATAAAACGTTAGGTGACATCATAGAATTGCTGATTATTAATCAATAGAGTCATAACACTCCATTTTCTCAAAATAGATAAACAAGTAAGGAGGAGTCCAAAACTCCATCAAGCAAGTAGGAGTCCAAAACCTGTTTTGGACCCCATCACATATAATTCTTAATAGGAGAACTTTAAATGCGCGAAGAAATGCTGAAATCCGTTTTAAGTGAACTCAACGGCACCTCCGCAGATATTCAAGCCTCTGCCGCTATTTCCACGGACGGACTGGTCATGGCTGCCATCCTACCCACTGGCATGGATGAAGACCGTATCGGCGCTATGGCAGCCGCCATGCTGTCCTTGGGAGACCGCACCGCCAATGAATTAGGACGTGGAGATTTAGAACAAGTCCTCATCAAAGGCAATCATGGCTACGTCATGATGACCCATGCGGGACCTGATACCGTCGTCATCGTCGTGACCAAACCTTCTGCAAAACTCGGTTTGGTCTTTTTAGACGTCAAACGGGCTGCGGAAGCCATTAGTAAAATCATGTAACCCTTTCTGTTGACAACCCTATATGGAGGTATCGTTATGGCTAAAGCATTCTTCATAATGCGCCTCAACGACCACATTCAATATCTCAAAAAGATAGATGCTGCCTTGAACGGACTCTCCGATTTTCAAGGTACAAGTCACCATGACTGTAAATTGGGAAAATGGTTGTATGGAGAAGGCGCAACCGAAGTTGCAATGATGAAAAATCACCAGGCCAAAGAAGTCTTCGACAGCCTGTTTGAACCCCATGAACATTTTCATACCATTGGTAAAGACGCCCTGTCCAAAAAACAGGCTGGTGACATAGAAGGGGCGAAGGCGGCCCTCACGGCGTTATATACCCTTTCATCCACGTTGACCAAAAAATTGCTAGACTTGGATAAGATGGAATAGGTAAGTACCAGTGCATAACGGACCTGGTATTTACAGGTGGAGTCCCAACACCCGTTTTGGGACCAGTGGTGTTTTGGGACTCCAACTACCAGATTGGTTTGGCATAGGTACTTAGATATAGTAATATTCCTATAAATTCGTACACATCCTCTGGAACGCAATCAGAATTATTGCGCCGTGCGCCCGCTATGCTACGGCGCCATGTGGCGCAATAATTCTGATTGCGTTCCAGAGAAAAACGTACCTGTTTGAAGGAATATTACTATAAAAAGAAGACCTGACAGGTCGGAACACACCTGTCAGGTCTTGAAAACGAAACTGATACTCTTGACAGACTATGATATGACTCAAACGACCAATAAATCATTGCGTGTGGCGGCCATGGGAATGGATAAACAAACCCAGAAACTGTTAGAAATGGTCTTCAACGGCCCAGGGCGTGGCGATTATGTCCTCGTCGAACAACCTGACATTGCCGAAGCTTGCATATTTGACCTAGATGGTATGGATGCCTCCAAGTTATGGACCAAATATCGCGTCCAACACCCACAGTTGCCCACGATTATCTTATCCATCACTCTTCAAGATGTGGCAGGCAACCTGTTTGTCAAAAAACCCATTGAAATTGACAAGCTACTCAAATCACTTGGCAAAATCAAACAAATGAAAGAAGAAGAAGTGGCCACAGGAGAATTACCTCATTTAATGGTTAAATCTCACGCGGGTCACCTCTCCTCCACCCAAACCACTCGCACTGCAAAATTGTCCAGCGAAATTGCGGTGGAGGAAGAAGAAGAGGCTTTCCATCAGTTTTGTGGTTACAACGCCGATATTAACCCAGACCGTTCCGACGAAGTCGAGAAAATTTACTATGAACCGACCAACTACCTCCAAGGCTTTTTCGAGAAAGCGTATTCCATCAGCTTACAACTCGATAGTGGTGGCATTTTAGTGGAAGGCTTATACACGCCCATGATCTTGTCAGCCGAACGTAATCAACTCTTCTGTGGCTGTGATTCCACCGAGAACCAATTACGCACCATGACGTTACTGCCCCTGTCGAAAAGTAGCCATTTACGCATGACGACGTTAAGCGAAGCAGAAATTCAGCAACGTCTTGCCGTTGGCAAATTAGCGGCCCAACCCCTAGATAGTTTCCTCTGGAAAATGGCCCTCTGGACCTCGCGTGGTAAAGTTCCCAAAGGTACCGACCTCTCTAAAAATATCGTCCTTCTCCACTGGCCCAATTTCACCCGCCTGATTGTCACCCCCCACGCCCTGGAAATCTCCGCCCTGTGGATAGCCCAACCCCAATCACTTTTGGATACCGCCAAACTCTTAGACATTCCGCAACGTTATGTCTTCTCCTTCTTCAGTGCTACTTGTGCCATCAAATTGGCATTTATAGACCGTCGCCTGGATAAACGTCCGGGAAGCCTTACCATAACTTCACCGGACAATACGAAGCGCGGTCTCTTCAAGAGACTGTTAGCCCGATTACTTGGACAAGAATAACATGAGTCAATATAAACTTATCTTCACAGGCCCCACGGGGGCCGGGAAAACCACGGCAATTGCGACCTTAAGTGAAATCCCAGTGGTCAAGACCGAAGCCAAATCTTCCTATCGCAACCCTCGCCATGAACACAAAGAGACCATTACGGTAGGACTGGACTATGGTTTGGTTAAACTAAAAAACAATGATAAAATTCACCTGTACGGCACACCCGGTCAAGAACGTTTTGACTTTATGTGGGAAATTCTCACAGAGGGCGGACTTGGATTGATTTTACTCATTGATAACACGAGAGTTGCCCCTTTGGAAGACTTGCAATTCTTTCTCAAGGCTTTTGACGACTTTATCAAAGAAACCAGCGTCGCCATTGGCGTCACGCGCATGGACCTGAATCACAAACCGGCCCTTGCTGATTACCATAGAGAATTGCGTACCTTGGGTATCAATCCCCCGATTTTTGACGTGGATGCCCGCAGTAAAAAAGACGTGTCATTGCTATTACAAGCCTTACTCTACTCGTTAGACCCCAATTTGAAAGTAGAACGTTGAAACCACCTCCCTTTCAAAGAAACTCAGTTTCTTTAAAAAACTGAGTTTCTCAACAAATTCCAAAAGAAGAAACCAACCATGCCTGCTAAAGCTTTTTTTTTAATGCGTCTCAATGACCACATCCAATACTTGAAAGAAATTGAATCCACCCTTGCCGGTGAAGGCCAGTTCCAAGGTTCCAGCCACCGTCACTGCAAGCTAGGGAAATGGTTGTATGGCGACGGCCCCGCCGAAATAACCGCACTCAATAACAACAAAGTCAAAGATATTTTTGACAGTTTATTCGAACCCCATGAACGTTTTCACAACATCAGCAAACAAGCCTTGGAGAAAAAACAAGGGGGAGACGATCAAGGTGCGCAGGCAGCCATCACGGAAATGCACGTCTTATCGCATATTATTGCCCAGAAGTTATTGGAACTGGATACGTTGTCTTAGTGAGTAGGGTGCGTTTTACGCACCGCCGGGGGCATTGTCTTCCAAACGGTGCGTGGGACGCACCCTACTTTAATTTCAGTGTCGTGACGTGGTCGCAGGAAAACTTGAACAGATTAAAATAATGATTCCACTAACCGAACTAGAACAAGTTGCCAAAGCCAGACTAGCAGATGCCCTCCTCCTCGCTATGTATGATAGATATGATGGGGCAGTCTATCTGTGTGGCTATGCCGTGGAAATTGCGTTTAAAGTAAGAATTTGCAAAGATAACGGATTATCTAGTTTTCCAGAAAATAATGCCGAGTTTAACCAAACTTCACTTAGCTTTCAGCATGGAGGTATTCCCTATCCCCTCACTAAGTTGAAAACACATGAATTGGTAAAATTAGCTAATTTTTGTGATTTCTGGAATGCCTTGTTAAGGCAAAATGGAGGGAGTTGTTCTTATGACTTTTTCCTCCTTCGTTCAAATTGGAACAGTGAACTTCGTTACAAACAAATTGGCGGAATCTCTTTAACAAAGGCTTGTCAAATGATAGAATCTGCCGAACATCTACTTTCCGTGTTATTATGAAACAGACTTTCATCACCCAACTCAAAACCGTTGAACGTACTTTAGCTGCTAAATATGGTGAATTTACTTTATTTTGTCTAGTGGAACTAGAAGAAGTGCAAGGCGTTTGGGATGTCATTGCGTCCGCTAACTGGTTACCTCTACCTGAAGACGAAATGGAGGCCATTAAGTTAATCGGAGACTGCATCTATAAAACTTTGGAGAGTAACAATTTGGGTCAACTGTCAACGATTGTTGTCCTCCAACCCAATGAACCGTTTGTTCAAGAAGTCCTCAATTTGACGCCGTTCAAACGAGAGTTTGTGAATCTCCAAATCTATGGACTAGAGATAAAACATTTGCATATTTTGGCCCGCCCCGGGCACCTTGACAGAGAGTTAAAGCAACGAGAGTTATTGCGCTGTTTGGAGGATTCCGTGACTTCTGGGACGATAACGGTTGATGACCTCGAAAGTTTTCTCCACTCCAAACAGCCTTCGTCAGTGAAACCGCATCTGGAAGTGTAGATGCTAAAAGTCCACAGCGCAGCTTTGCCAAGTCACGGACAAAGCGACGCTTTGGACTCCAGAGAAACCCAGCAAACTTAATGCCTTGCCCCTCTGGCCAGACACATTGCCCGCACCTTCTCAAAATCCTCGCGTCGCAATTCATAGAGAGAACAAGGAGTCACAGCGCGATAAGAGGTCGTATGATAATGCTGGAGACCTGATAGCATCTCGTCACCTAAAAAATCGCCTGCCATTAAGGTCGCCACATCCAAGTCTTGACCATTTGAGAGACGCGAAACCCTGACAACGCCGTAAGCAATGAGAAACAGAGAATCATTCCGGTCCCCTTCTTTAACAAGAATGTCATTGGCTGACCGCGTGTGGCTATGAAGATAGGGGAGAATCTTGGTGGAACATTCTTCTACCGAAATATTTTTAAAAAAAGCAACGTTACGTAGCAAGTGAAGCGGTTCTAAACGCAGATGGGCAATCGCATCCCAAGTGGCATTGTGTGGATAAAATTGGATTGATAACTCGTCTATCATGGCGTAGGCCAGTCCCGCAGGTAAAAAACCTGCCTGCGCTTGTTCTGACAGTGCTTCCCGTTGGGCATGTAAAATCAAACGTTCCGCCAATTTTTCTTGCATAGCGGTGACAAATTCAGCAAAATGTTCCGTTGTGTTATCAATTCGCGCCCGGGCCGAATCATGCCAACGACGGTAGTGAGAACGGATTTTTTCAACAATGTGTGGACGAATCTGGTGACGGCTTGCAATCTCATCTAGGCGGCTTAAAATGTAAAGATTGCCTTGATGGCGTCCCCAGGCTTCTTCATAATCGCTGGCTGTGCGTAACGCCCGTAAGTGACTCACCCAGCGGCGCCCTTTGGGCAGATGTTCCATTACTCTCCAAAGTAATTTGGAGAGAGAGAACGGACCTTGAAAATGCAATGTGAATTTGAGTAAGTGACCCTCGTGACGAATCGCTTCGCTTTGTAAATCAATGGAGTAAGTTAAGTTACGATAAGCCCGTTCAGATAAATGTCCCTTGATAAACATTTCTTGATACAACGTTTTCTCGGTAGCAAACACACGCAGAAAGAGGAGGCGTTGTTCGGTTCCCGGGTCCAGTGCTTGTTCACGTAACGCCGACAGTGATTGACGAGTTTCACGAATGCTATGTTCGTAATGTTGACACTCACGTTCTGCCAGGCGGGCGGAAAAGAGTCCACCTTGTTGAAATTCCGGGATTCTGCTAAAAGCGCGTTGTTGGGCAGTTAGCATTCCCTCTAAACGTAAGAAGCGGTCTATTAAGGAAGGTTGATCCAGTCCCAATTTCTGGATTAGCGCGGGAAGTGTCAACCCTTGCACGAGGCTACTGAACAATATCAAAAAGGTGACGAGAACCAGAAAGGTGTCATGGTGTGGAAAGTAGCCAAGTCCGAAGAGTATGGCCAGGGACACTGCACCACGTAAGCTACCCCAATACATCAGTGTGTAAGAATGCCAACCCAAATGTTTTTGATGCGGGAACCAGGCCAGGAGGGGAAGGATACCATAGACAACCAGGGCGCGGGTGAATAACAAAATGAGAAGGGTCATGCCAAGTAATTCCCAAATCTGAAATGAAGTGGTCACCGAAAGGTCGATAGTCAAACCTGTGATGAGAAAAATCAAGGCTGCCGATAGGTGGGCTAGATATTCCCAAAATTTGGCCAGTGGCGGCGTAGCAGAGGAGATGGGGGCACTGTGACTGGTCTGCGGCACCGTGGGCGGAGAATATCGTGACAGAGTGAGTCCGGCGGCAATGGTGGCCATAATACCACTGAGTTGTAACCATTCTTCGGTCAGTAAATAGGTGCCATACACTAAAATGAGGGTGAGAGAAATCTCCATAAAAGTGTCTCGTTCCACTTGTTTTAATAAATAACTGGTACCCCAGGCAGCCAGCCAACCTATTAGCAGGCCACCTGTCATTTGCCAGACGAAAATTTCCCATTGTTCCCAGAGTGTCGACAGTGGGAATGAATCTATAATAACCAGGGCGAATAAACTTTTGGCCGCGACCATCGCGGTGGCATTGTTGAAAAGACTTTCTCCTTGTATCAAAGTGAGGAAACGTTTAGGCACACTGAGACGCTTGAGTAGGTTGCCTAACAAGTTGAAATCTGTGGCACTGAGGAGGACCGCCAAGAGAAGGGCTTGGGGAAAAGTAAGAGGCGTGAAGAATTCGAGGAGGAGTCCCATCAGAACTGCGAAGGAGAAGAAACCCAACATGGTCAGCAAAGAGATGGGCAACAACGTGTAGCGTAATGGGCGGGCGTCCCATTTAAAAGCGGCTTCAAATATTAGAGTGGGAAGAATAATATAAGACACGATTTGTTCAAATTCTTCCCTAGCATTTGAAAAATCTTCGGTAGCAATAATCTCATTTAGAAATAAACTAGGGAGATGAAATTGATTCAGTAGTATACCCATCAGAATCAGTGCAACGGAAACGGGTAATATCAGACGTTTGCAAGTAGCCAGCGTGAGGACGGCAATGAGTAATAAACCTAAGAGGTTAGCGATTAATTCGATGATGGAGAACATAGGTTCTAGTGGATAGTGGAGAACGGATAGTGGAGAGTGGAGAATGGAGAATGGAGAGTGAAGGATAAATTATACCGGACTAAAGGCTTTAGCCGCAACGCTATTTAAGTTAAGGAAAAAAGCCCACCGAAATTAATCGACAGGTGGACTAGAGGCTTTAGCCGGTGGGCATAGAACAGAATTGAAATCGCACAGTCCCCACCGGCTAAAGCCTCTAGTCCACCGCGATTTCAATTCTGTTCTGCACCCCGCCGGCTGAAGCCTCTAGTCCCCCAGATTTTTTCGTCAACTCCTCTCCACTAATACCGCTATCTACTCTCCATTAGCGACAAAGTCAATTCCACCACTACCCCAGGCTGGTCCTCCCGATTGCGTAATCGATAATTGCCACCACTGTTCCATACCAGCCTGGCAATCATGGCTAATCCCAGTCCCATCCCTTTCACTTCTCCTGTAAAATACTTTTCACTTTGATAATAGGGAGTCCACACTTTGTTGAGTTCTTTTTCCAAGAGACGGCAACCATCGTCGCTAAATTGCAAAAAAATGTTTTGGGGGTCCACAGAAGCGACAGACACTTCTATGACAGGGGTGTTTTTGGGGTGGAATTTTTTGGAATTGGTGAATAATTCTCGCAGGACTAATTCTATCCCTTGATTAGACAAGTTTAAACTGCGTTTTGCTAAGTTTTCTGGGATAGACACAGTCATGGCTTTGACAGGTATATCTATTCTGATTTTCTCTAACAATTCCGGTAGCAAAGACAACTCAAACCGATTGTTGAGTTGAAGTAGTTGGGAAGAATCTATATAGCGTAGAATCTCCAAAATTTGGTCTTGCAAACGTTTTGCGCTTTCTCTGGCAATTTTTAACAAAGTCTGGGCCCGTTTACTAGATAAATCGATGATTTGTTCATCTAACATTTGTAAACCGACCAAACCATTTAAAGGGCCGCGTAGTTTATGGGAGACCAGCGTTTGAAAAGTCCACATCTGCTGTTGTAAGTTGAGTTGTTCACTGACATCTCGTAAATGTAGTAACTGAGTGGTCGTCCGATTGGAAGGCAGTTCTAAAATATCGGCTTGTAACCACAGAGAATGACTTTGACCAGTTTCAGGACGTACTAAAAAACGCGGAGTGGTGCCAACATTCGAATTAGGCCAATTGGCCCACGCCGCTACCGGTTCCTTCTTATATTGTTGCTTTTCGACAAGTTTCAAAAAACTTGCAGGTAGAGAACTGTCTGTCAAGATGCCCAAATAGAAACGCGCACTGGAATTGGCATAGACTATATCATCACTACCGTTTAATAACAGATAACCATCATTGGACTGTTCCACTGCCCATTCAAAGCGGGAACGTTCTGCCAATAAATGGCGGTACCGATTGAGGCGGGTAATGGTGCGGATTCGAATCCGTAACTCATCACCATCAAAAGGTTTACTGATAAAGTCATCGGCGCCAGCATCGATGCCACGGGAACGCGAAACCCGGTCGTTGAAAGCGGTAATCAAGATGATGGGGACTTCCGCCAACTTTGGATGTGCCCGCAACCTGGCACAGACTTCTAGCCCATCCATATCGGGCATCACAACGTCTAATAAAATCAGGTCGGGAATAATCTTCTCAGCCTTGTTTAAAGCCTCTTTTCCACAAGTCGCAAAGGCCAGTTGATACCCTTCAGGGGCCAACAACAGTTCTAACGTTTCGCGTCCAACTTCTTGGTCGTCAACTATTAATACACAGCTTTTATTGTTCATAGAATTATACAGAGTGCCTGGGGTCAAGGGATCCAACATGAGGAGTTTTGGACTCCGCGGAAATATTTGTTTGAGAGACTGTATCATTATATAGTGATATTCCTTTTTGTACCCCCCGTACACGGGGGGTTGGGAGGTACAAAAAGGGGTAGTGATGCAATCTGGGTGAAATATCGTGCGGTTTCTCTTCGTCTTGAACTGTGATTGAGATGATTAAATGAGGGCTATGAAAGGAGGCTATGACTAATCAGAGTCCATCTGAAAATCATTCTAATCAGAGTTCAGACAGAGAACCCACATTGCATCACTACCCAAAAGGGAATATTACTATACCGCATTTTTAGATAGTGAAGTCTCTAGTCCAGCGGTGTCTTTAGTGCTTGTATAGCAACTCTCACTGGATTGACTATTGTACCGCAAGAAACTTAGTTTCTGTTAAGAATGATACTCAATCCAGTGAGATTTGCTATATTTATTTTCCATGACTGATGCAACATGACTGGTTTTTTGGGTAGTGAGGCAATGTGGGTGAGGTAGGGGCAACCCTTGTGGTTGCCCTCTCGGCAGGTACGTTGTTACCAGGTAGGGCAACCACAAGGGTTGCCCCTACCAGAAAATCACCCAGAGGGCGACCACAAGGGTTGCCCCTACACCACCCACATTGCCTCACTACCGTTTTTTGTAAGGTATGATGTTTTAACTACACTCAACTTATAACAGAAAGAAAGGTATTTATGCAACAAACTTATGCCGTAAATCCTCAAAAAGAGGATAGCAATAACCAATTTTGTTCCTACTATCAGTGTCTGAACGGTATTTTTGACGAAATGTGTCTGAATTCTGAAAAAATACGCCCGCACTGGGAAGACATCATGCGTTCTTTGAACATGTTAGGACGGGTCGAACTTGAACGTCGTTGGCAAGAAGCCTACCGGTTATTACGTGACAATGGCGTCACTTACAACATGTATGGTGACCCGCAAGGACGTGATCGACCTTGGCAATTGGACCCCATTCCCTTGTTAATTTCTAGCCAAGAGTGGAGTAGCATTGAACGCGGTCTCATCCAACGTGCAGAACTATTCAGTTTGTTATTAGCAGACCTCTATGGCCCCCGCGAA
Source organism: Thiotrichaceae bacterium (assembly GCA_011391085.1). Lineage (GTDB taxonomy): Bacteria > Pseudomonadota > Gammaproteobacteria > Beggiatoales > Beggiatoaceae > JAABRD01. The sequence goes on from JAABRD010000034.1 coordinate 30,471, forward strand.
ACGTTACATAAAGGCCTGTTACCCGTCGAACTCATTGCCTCCTATCCGGGCTTTTTACGTCCGTGCATGACGATTCAATATCCTCTTCGGCATCGATTAGTGTGGTATGCCATCGACCTAGCCAGAACCGCCAATGGCCAATGGTGGGCTTTAGCAGACCATACGCAAGCCCCTGCTGGGGCCGGTTATGCCTTAGAAAATCGTTCCATCATGTCACGGGTGTTGCCCAGCTTGTTTCGCAACTCTCATGTGCATCGCATCTCCCTCTTTTTCCGTACTCTGCGGGCGACGTTAGCCAGTATGTCCACCCGTGAAGACCATCGCATCGTCTTACTCACCACAGGGCCTGACAATGAAACCTATTTTGAACATGCTTACCTGGCTAAATATCTCGGTTATACCCTAGTTCAAGGGGCCGACTTAATGGTACGCGAGGGTAAAGTGCGTCTGAAAACGTTAGGCGGACTGCAACCGGTGGAAGTGATTTTGCGACGCGTTGACGACCTCTTCTGTGACCCTTTAGAACTACACCCTGATTCTTATTCAGGTGTAGCAGGACTTCTGCAAGCGGTACGGTTAGGCAATGTAGCCATGGCCAATCCGATTGGGACTGGTCTGTTAGAACACCCTGGCTTATTGTCTTATTTACCTAAACTCGCTAGATATTTCTTAGATGAAGACCTTCTCATCCCTTCCCCTACCTGTTGGTGGTGTGGGGACCCGCAAGCGCGTACACATGTATTGGCGAATTTGAACCAATTGGTCATCAAACGCACTAGCTTCCACTCGGGCCAAAAAGCCTCCTTTCGAGGACGCCTCCTGGATTTCAAACAAAGTAACCAATTGCGCGACGAAATTCGTGCCCATCCACACTGGTTTGTCGGTTGCCAAGAAGTGGAATATTCCACCACGCCAGTCTTTACCAACGGACGTTTTGAACCGCGGCAAATGGTGTTGCGGAGTTTCCTCGTCAGTAGCGAAGATGAACATCGTGTCATGCCAGGCGGCTTAACCCGAGTCTCCTCCAACCCTGACAGCCCCTTCTTTTCGACCCAAGGGGCCGGCATCAGTAAAGATACCTGGGTATTGGCTTCAGAACCTGAAAGTGAATCGTTGTCACTTCACTCTTTCAAACAAGCCTTTGTCGCATTTGAAGGAAAACGCGAACTGCCCAGCCGGGTGGCCGAGAACCTCTTCTGGTTGGGACGCTATGCTGAACGGGCTGACTGTACGTCGCGATTACTGCGCACCGTCTTATTGTATCTTGCAGAACCGTATGAGTTTGCCAATTTTGAACGGCGTCCCTGTTTGCATAGCCTGTTACGGGCCGTCACCTTGTTGACAGAAACCCATCCTGGCTTTATTGGCACCGGGGCCCAGGCCAAACTAGAGGCGCCTGAAAGTGAATTACTCTCCGTGTTTTTAGACCAAAATCGGATAGGTAGCTTATCCTCCACCTTACGCTTTCTCCTCAATGCGGCCAAATCGGTACGGGATCGAATTTCTCCTGATATATGGCGAGTCATCACCGACATTGATGACCAGTTACAAACCATGCAACGTGAAGCCTCGATACGACCCAGTGAAGCCCTGGCAGGATTGGATAATTTGATTCTCGCCCTGGCCGCCTTTGCAGGGTTAAGCATAGAAAACATGACTCATGGACAAGGTTGGCTATTTCTCATGATTGGACGCCGTTTAGAACGTGCGGTCCACCTCACCGGCCTGTTTCATGCCACATTGACTACCATCACCGCTGAGGAGACGGTGTTATTGGAAAATCTACTTAGCGTCACCGACAGCTTGTTAAGCTATCGTCGCTATTATCGTTCGCAACCAGAATCTCATGCCACTTTGGAACTGATTTTACGCAGTGAAAGTAACCCACGTTCCTTGGGATACCAGCTAGTTCGCTTGACCACCGACATTGCCGAACTGCCACGGAATGAAATTGAACCCTATCGTACTTCCGAAGAACGTCTCATTTTAGAGGCATTGACTCAATTACGACTGGCAGACATGGAAAAATTAGCCCAACCCACGGACCGATATTTTCGTAAAGAGTTGGAACAGTTGTTAACTGACTTGGGCAAATTGTTGCCCAAACTCTCGGATGCCCTTACTCATAGTCACTTCAGTCATGCCGACCAGCCACGTCAATTGGTGCAATTGGGGATGGAAGTAGATTAAACACCGGCCAATTAAACTAGGACTTACGCACTCACCCCACCCCAACCCTCCCCGCACACAGGGAGGGAGTCATTCTCCCCCCGCGTGCGGGGGGCTAGGGGGGTGTCAAATCAACGAGTTACCAAAACAGTTGCGTAAGTCCTGTAAACAATTATACACCAGGAGTCAATCATACACCAGGAGTTCAAAGCGCAGCCTTAAACTTCTGGTCGTATTAACGCTTTGGACTTCTAGTCGTGTGGGCCTCGGTAGGCCGGGGACGATACAACACACTAATCCGACCAATCAGTTGCACTAACTGGGCCCCCGTAGTTTGACAAAGTTCTTCAGTTATCAAACGCCGGTCTGCCCGTTCCGCCCCTGCAATACTGACTTTAATCAATTCATGGTCTTCCAAAGCACGGTTTAATTCGGCTAACAAATTGTCTGTGATACCCTTTTCACCTACCATGACGACAGGTTTCAAATGATGGGCGCGGCTACGAAAGGTACGAACTTGGTGAGGTGTTAATAACATATAATATTTGAACCGATTTCCAAATGATAAAAAATGGAAAATGAATTTAGGTGGACGAAAGGCTTCCGCCGGTGGAGTGGAGACTTACGCCGGTGGACTTACGGCTTCCGCCGGCCGGCGGTCGGCACACTCCATATCTCAAAAGTGGGAAGCGCCTACTGCCAACCGGCTAAAGCCTCCACTCCACCGTCCCTCATTTTTCATCTTCCATTTTCTATCAATCCAACCTACGTGACTGAAGATAGGTGGGTTACGCTACCGTGCCTAACCCACCTGATTTTGCAATTTAATTGCGTACTTAGTTTGACGATGTTGTTGTAGAATGGGTTAACTAATATGCCACCGTAGCAGTCGTGGTGACACAGTGCGTCCTAAGCATGGCATAAATCTCATCCTTGAGATGTACCCGTTTTTTCTTCAAATCCTCCGCATAGAAATCCGAAACGGGTTCGACATTCAACTCAATGTCATGAATCTCACGGTCCAACGCATGATATTCGCTATACAATTGTTGGAATTGAGAATTGTTGTCATGCAACGTCTGAATCACGTCCCGATACTCTGGGAACTCGTGAGGAATGTCATGTGGTTCTCCAAACATGTTTCAACCTCCTACTAAATAAGCTGAGTTATGCAAATATGCAAAATGGTTGTTGGGTAGCATTTTCAATACCCGTTTTCATTATACTCGACTAAATTTGACTAAACTACCTTTTTTTAGCCACTGGTTAACTTTTTTTTCAAGGAGTCCATGAGTAGAATATTCTAAATTTAGAATATTCTTAATAAAAAATGGAGAATGGAAAAACTGGTAACGGACCAGAGGCCTTTAAGTTAAGAAATCAACTAATCGCCAGGTGGACTAGAGGCTTTAGCCGGAAAGTGCCGAACAGATATTGAAATCACCGTGCCCCCTCCGGCTAAAGCCTCTAGTCCACCTGGCGATTCATGTCGGGGGACTGTTGTCCTTAACTTAATGGTATTGGGCTAAAGCCTCTAGTCTAACCTTGTGTTTTTCATTATCCATTATCCGTTATCCGTTGCGGAAATGCCGTCAATTCCCTATCACCCACTCGGTAAATTTTGGGTGCCTCATCCGCAGGCAAAATAGTAAATTTTTCTTGGTAAATCGCATTTAACATGGCCAAAATTTGTTTCAATTCCGCCTGTGGATGTTCCTTAATCAGCCACTCCATCAAGTCTTCAATGGGTAACGACTGTCTGATTTTTTGGATAATGTATAAACTAGAAACAGTAATGTTGTCTTCAGTCATGATAAATCATGTTCTCTGGTTAAATTGAAACGCCAAAGAAACTAAGTTTCTCAATTCTTCCCATAAAAGAAACTTAGTTTCTCATCACTTTATTTCAGGAGTCCTTCGCGGTGCTTTGTCCTTTTTATTCCTATCTTGGCTTTGGACTCTCGGATATATTTTCAGGACTTACGCAGCCGTTTTTGTAACTCGTTGATTTAACCCCCCCTAATCCCCCCCGCACGCGGGGGGGGAATGACTCCCTGTGCGGGGAGGGTTGGGGTGGGGTGAGTGCGTAAGTCCTAATTTTAGAACTCCTGAATCTTTCATTTTGCCAACAATTGCAGTAAACTTCAAGTCACTATTTTTTTGCATTTAACCACAGAAACATTTTTCCAACCTAAATATTTTCTCTATGATTGCCACCTCCAGTTGTTGTGATATTGAAGACTCTAACCTTCTCACAGTTCCACAAGCCTTGGCCAACATTCGGGCTGACATTCAACTCCTTGAAAGTTTTGAACAAGTCCCCCTGCGTAGTGGTTTAGGACGAATTTTAGCCCAAGACATTATTTCACCTATCAATGTACCTGCCTATCCCAATGCCGCTATGGATGGATATGCCTTTCATTCCCATGACTTGTCAACCCCAGGATGGCAAACCTTACCAGTGATTGGCACGGCTTTAGCGGGACAACCATTCAATGGCACCGTCTCTATTGGCCAATGTGTACGCATCATGACGGGGGCCGTGATGCCCGTTGGTACCGACACCGTGGTCATGCAAGAAGAAGTGGAATGCGTGGGGGAGACGATTCGCTTTCAGACGGGACCCGTACAGGCGGGTCAACATGTCCGATTAGCAGGTGAAGATTTAGCAATTGGGCAAGTCGTGTTGAAACCAGGGAAACAGTTATTGCCACCCGAGTTAGGTTTATTAGCTTCTTTAGGAAAGGCCGAAGTCTGTGTGAAACGTCGCCTCCGAGTTGCCTTCTTTTCCACAGGTGATGAATTATGTTCCATCGGTGACTCCCTTAAAGCAGGTCAAATCTATGATAGCAACCGTTACACCCTCTATGGTATGTTAACCCGTTTAGGAGTGGAAGTCATCGACCTGGGCGTGGTGCGCGACCACCGAGAAGCATTACGCCAAGCGTTGTTAGATGCGGCAGACTGTGCTGAGATGGTAATTACTTCCGGGGGCGTATCAGTCGGTGAAGCAGATTTAATCAAGGAAGTGTTATTAGAGTTAGGAACAATTCATTTCTGGAAAATTGCGATGCGTCCAGGCCGTCCTCTGGCGTATGGTAAAATCAAAGACTCGGTCTTTTTTGGATTACCGGGCAATCCAGTGGCCGCAATGGTCACTTTTTATCAACTGGTGCAACCCACGATTCTGACCATGATAGGTGCTACCGAATCGGAATTGGCCAAACTTTGGAAAGCCCAAAGTCTCTCAAAATTAAAGAAACGCCTTGGCCGTAGAGAATTTCAACGCGGCGTGTTAGAACGGACGCCCGACGGTGAATGGGCAGTGCGTAGCACGGGACCGCAAGGGTCAGGGATTTTGCGGTCCATGAGTGAAGGGAACTGTTTTATCGTATTGCCAGAAGAGAGAGGGAATGTAGAAATCGGAGAATGGGTGGACGTGCAACCATTTGGGGAATTTATGTAGCCCAAGTAACGAGGCTTTAGCCGGTGACCCCAGAAATTAAAGCAACGGTGGACTAGAGGCGGAAGCCGGATGGCTGTGCCCCGTAATTTCAATTATGTTCAACCACCCACCGGCTGAAGCCTCTAGTCCACCTGTTGATGGCAATGGTAGTTGAGACCTGAGAATTTTCTTGTGGTTGAAGGTTACTCTTGGACGGTTTTGGTATATTTTTTGGCAGCTTCAAAGAGTTCATCTACGGTTTGACTTGGCGTGTTAGCATAGCATCAACTTTAGAAATTTGTCAATTTTTCGGACCATAAAAAAAGCAGTTTGTCCTGGAATGGGACAAACTGCTTTGTTGAAGACAGGGGGACTATTCGCAGTTACAGTTGGGTAGATTTCCAAGGTGATTTCAATACCCGTTGTTGGCAACCTTTCCATCTAATGGACATGACACAGAGTGTCTCCTCTTAGCTGAAGCAAATCTATTTCACAATCTAACGTGGCTTTATTCTCGTCAAATCCAAATCAAATGTAAAGGCGTTGGCCCTTTGCAACAGATATACTTCATAAACTTGTATGCCGATACCAAGCGCACCTGGTACATCAATAAACGGTATATACACTTGACCGGTTTTCGGGTCATAAACCGCATGGGTCGCTTCTGTACTACAACCTGTGCTATCTATTGTGATACCACAAGAAGTTGGGTTAGCTTCGCATTGGGCGATTCCTTGACTGATTCCATCTTGTACTCCTTTGTCATAATCATCAGTACTAGGAAAGGTAGAGGTGTCTGTGAGGGAAACCACGCGCACGTTATCTATGGCCATACCACAGTTTTTGTCGTTAACTTGAGTAAAGGTAAGAGTCGTTTGAGATTCTTTCGCGGTAAAAGCAAAAGATTCAGTTACCCAACCCATGTTTTGATGAGAGTGACCAGTCATATCAAATTGAAAATTTCGTGATTCACCAGCCACTGAAACATTCATCAGCTTCGCGTCAGTAGAACAAGGATTACCAGCCATATCAAATGTGACTTGATAATGGTTGCCTATAGTGGTAGCCAATGTTTGGCTAATACCACCTTTCTCCAGTCCCCCTAGATCAACGCTGTTTTGACCGTCCGCTGCCACAAAATAGGAACCCACACAATCAACTGTTCCTTCGGTAACTGTCCAACTTGGGAGACTGCTACTTCCTGGTGGGGACACTGTTATATAAGAACCACAATCGGCAGCCTCAAAGCTACCATTAACAATTAAATTGGTATTCTTTTCGGTGGCCCACGTTGCTGAGGACAAGTTCAACAGGTAGACAAAACAGATAAATTGCCATTTCTTCATGATTTTCTCTTCTCTAAGTTGAAATAAAAAAAGAGTAGGTGTTAGGATTAATAGAGTCAAGAATTTTCAAATACTACTTGATTAGTTATCGAAGTTGAGTATAATCAAAATCTGTGAAGTTCCATTTTTCCGTGTAATAAAAACGTACATTTGACAGGTGATAAACACCTTACAAACTTACATATAAACATTAATATAGCAACCCCACAAAACCATCAACATACATTGAGACTTACATTGTGATTAAGTTGATAACTCAAAGACGTATTTTGATTTTGTCAAAAAAGTTTATTGACATCTAATGATGTCTATATTAAACTCTTTTAGAGTTATAAGTGCTTTATAAAAAGATACCTCTTCCCCATATATGAGGGAACCAAGGCAATAAAACTACTTATTCAAATAAGTATTTAAGTTAGGATTATATTGATACTTTAATTGCGTATCTTTATTCGGTATTAAGACATCGGACCAGAAGTCCAAAGCATGGCTTTAACCAGGTCGCGGACAAAGTTACGCTTTGGACTCCTGATGAATTGAATAACTATTAATCATAAAGAACTCAAATTGTTCACTGATAACACAATATGGTCACTAAACTCACCTTATCTAAAGTCACATTGACTGACATTAAACGTTTTGTGAAATTGATCGAACAAGAAGTCTCTGAGTATGATTGGACTCAGGTCGACTCGATGGTGCTGAATGATAAGGAACGTCAGTCGTTGCAAGACATTCAGACGCGCTTGCTACGAAAACCGGTTCATCGTATGAACGAGGCGACATTGTGGGGGAAGGCAATTTACCCGTTGTTGTTATTGGTGGAACAAGCTGGCATTGAAGTGTGGGCCGAAGTACCCTTGCAAGCGCAATATGCCCTGTTTGAGTTAGAAGGGGTGGCAGATGGCATCTTAGGCAAAAGCGTGACTGGTCGTTTAGAATCACCTTATTTAGTCGTGATAGAAACGAAACGCGGAGTGGAAAGTCAAGACCCGGTCCCGCAATTATATGGTCAACTGTTGGCGGCTACGCATATCAATTGGGAACAGGAGAATAAGAGTTGTCAAGAGGTGTTTGGTTGTTATACCATTGCCGATAGTTGGACGTTTATACGGGCCGAAGTGACTGATATAGAGACTGATTTGCCGACTTTACGGGTTGAATATTCGAGAGAGTATACCGAGAAAACTGAGGCTGAGACGATTTTGAAAATATTGAAATTTATTGTCGCTAAGTACCTTCAACAGCCACGGCCCTGTGTGCAACACCCTTTTTAGCGTGTCAAAACGTCAGTGAGATGGTACTTTAGGTTTAGGAAAGCTGAAACTGTGCAGTTTTTAAGTCCCGTCGAGTTTCAGCTTTCCTAAACCTAAACCCCCGTGCTTGCCAACCTACCTACTTTGGAAACCATCATAAACTATAAACTTTATTCTACCCATTATGAAGGTAAAGTATGTCAATTATTTCAATCGAGACTAACGAAAACAGTGTATTTATTCATATTGATAAGACCGCTTGTGGGGCCCACCAACTGAATCAATTGCTAGAGTTTGTGAGATTGAATTTTGCTGACTTCTCACATATTCCAGAAGTGAGTGACGAGGAACAGCAAGAATTGTCGGCTTGGTTAGACACTATACCAGCATCCGAGAGAGAAATAGTTTTTAGCCATGAGGTTGAGTTATGAAGTTGCGGATTGATTGATGTAAGGTGAGAAAAAAAAATCAGAAGACCACTCCAAACAGGTATTGTATATGGCAACCAAACGAAAAAACCCCTTCCACCAAGCCGCACAGAGTTGGGATTTGAAACGTCTCTATGCGGACTTAGCCACGGCCAATGGTAATAAACCGTTGACGCCCATGGAACAAGTACATTTGCAAGGTCTCCTCTGTGGTTACAGTCCAGATGAAATTGCGACTAAACTGGTCAAATCCTCAGATGGTGTGAAGTCCGATTTATGTCGTACCGTGTATTCTTATACTAAAAAATTATTAGGTAAAGACAATCAAGAGTTAGACAATTGGTCAAGTATTGCTAGGTGGTTGGAACAGGCGGGGTATAAAGTTCAGTTGTGTCCTTCGGGGCCACAACAAGAGGGGGAAATGATTTTACCAGTGGAGACTGAGGCTTTGATTAAGATAGTAAACAATAATTTCCAGCGAGTTGAAATTCACTTCCGTGGAGTGACTACCGTCTCTCGTGAAATGTTGAAAAAAATGCTTCGCGATTTGGAAGCGGAAGAGGAGTAATTTAAGAAATTTGGCGGTGTTGTTTGTTTTAAGTACCTATGCAAAACCAATCTGGTTTCAGTTCCATCGGTAGGGTGGATTAAGCGTAGCGTATCCACTAACATTGACTTAGCTAACCAAAAAAGGTTTCCCTCATGCGTTCCTTACCACAACTAGAATATGAAATTTTACAACTCCCTCTGGAACTACAAGTGTCATTAATACAAACTTTGGCAACTAGCCTGACTAAATTATTTCCACCTGCCGTTCAAACTCATTCCACCCAAGCAGACTTTAAAACCGTCTTATTGGCCATGCCAAATGTTGGGGAAGATACTGATTTTGTGCGGGTCACCGATGAGGGACGTGTACTTGAACTATCTGCTTGATACCAACGTCATTTCTGAATTACGCAAGCAAGCACGGTGTCATGCTAAAGTGAGACAGTGGTTCTCCTCAATATCTTCTGAACAACTGTTTATCAGTGTGTTAGTGATAGGTGAACTGCATAAAGGAGTTGAACTTATTCGCCGCCGTGACGCGACGGCCGCTTCTCACTTGGCAGTTTGGCTGAAAACCGTCACCGAACAATTTCGCGAACGGATTGTCATTGTTGATGACTCTATCGCGGAAGAATGGGGAAGAATGAGTGCCTTCAAACCGTTATCGGTGATTGATGGTTTATTAGCGGCCACTGCGAAGGTGAAAGGATTAACCTTGGTCACCCGTAATGTTAAAGATATTCAACATCTGGAAGTGAGTTGGTTAAATCCTTTTGAATAAGTAGTCTGTCCATATAGGGTGGGCAAGTGTTTTTTTGCCCACCTTGACCACTACCTGACTAACAGGAGTCCAAAACGTAGCTTTGGACTCCTGTTTTCGTTTACGTTCTAAGGAATCACTACCTCTTCAATATTCGAGTAGCCGCTATAGCAATTCCCTTGATAGGCTTGGACCGCGACATAGTAGCTATCTCCGCGCTTTAAAGTGGCCGTTAAACTGGTGTCAGTGGCCAGATCAAAGCTGTAAATGCAAGGTTCTTTCTCATCTAACAGGCAAGTAAAGGGGAGGGCATAATAAAATTGGTAGCCTTGCGCCCCTTCTACTGCCTCCCAAGAAGCGGTGGCCGTCAAGCCCTTCACCTGGATTTTCAACGTGGGCGAAGCAGGTGTTTCGGTAGTACCACAAATATGTTCATTGATGAAATGTTGGAAGGTGGAGACGCGGGTATAGACGCCATAGTAGTTAGGTAAAGCGCAACCTTCTCCATAACTGACAATGCCGACTTGTTTCCAACCAGTAGAGGTGGTGACAACCAAGGGACCACCGCTGTCACCGACGCAAGCGTCTTTGCCTCCCTGTCGATAACCAGCGCAAAGCATTTTTTCATCAATTTCGTTGGGATAGGAATAGGGTCCATTGCAAACAGCATTGGAAGTGATAGGAACTTCTGTTTGCCGCAAATCATCAGGATAGAGGTTGCCCGTTTTAGAAATACTGCCCCAGCCCATGACGGTGGCACATACCCCCACATTTGTCAGTTGACTATAACTGGCCGCGACAGGTAAGATGGACGTTTGTGAGGCGGGATGTTTGAGTTTTAGCAACGCAATATCGGCAAAGGGAGGCCGATTGGGGTCGTGTCCATCGTAGTCAGGATGTCTGATAATGTCAGTGACTTCGATTCTGTCACCGTCGGTTGCTTCCAAAGCCAAATTTTGCGTCCCCATGAGAACGATAATGTCTTCAGGTGCTAAATCTTGCCCTATGCTTTTTTCGGTACAATGGCCTGCGGTTAGAACCCAGGAAGGGTGAATCAAGGTGCCTCCGCAGTATTGTCCTTTGACGGCAGTTTCATCGGCATAGATGAGGGCTACCATCCATGGCCAGTCACCGGTTTTGGCACGAGTGCCGTTGATAATGCGGGGACCAGCAGTGGTGCTGAGTTGGCTGAACCATTGACAACCTTCGACGGGGGTTTGGATAACGTTGGAACTGGCACTGACAAGGGAACTGGTTTGAGTGAATAGTAAGCAACTGCTGAAGCAGAAAAGAGAAAGTGAACGCATATCGTTTGTCTCCATATAATTTAGGGTGGTGATGTGTTGGGTAGTGAGAACGCCCTCACCCCCGGCCCCTCTCCCCCTGGGAGAGGGGCCGGGGGTGAGGGCAAACATCTCACTCACATTGCATCACTACCAATAATAATCGGCCACCAGCCCTGCAAAAATGCTGGCGCCGAACCAATGATTGTTTAAAAAGGCTTGAAAACATCGGGCGGGGTCGCGGTTTTGGATAAGCCATTGTTGATAAATGGCCAGTCCTGTGGCACCGAGTAAGCCAAGTTGATATAAATAGGTTAATTGAAGTTGCGCCCCTATTAAGAATAATAGTAGTAAGACGAGAAAATGCAAGGTAGCGACAATCATTTTGTCCGCTTTTCCAAACAAAATTGCTGTCGATTTAACACCGATTTGAATATCATCCTCGCGGTCCACCATAGCATATAAGGTGTCATAAGCCATTGCCCAAAGGATATTGACTGTCAACAATAACCAGGCCAGTGGCGGAATCTCGCCCGTTTGGGCGGCAAAGGCCATTGGAATGCCCCAGCCAAAGGCAATGCCGAGATAGGCTTGGGGCCAGTGGGTATAACGTTTCGTGAATGGGTAACTGATAGCCAGTAGTACGCCAACTATGGAGAGGGCGATGGTTAAGGGGTTGAGGAAGAGTACCAGAATAAAAGCGAGGAGACAGAGGACGCCGAAGACGATTAATGCTTCTCGTTCACTGACTTTGCCTGCGGCCAGGGGACGATCACGGGTGCGTCGAACATGCGGATCAAAGTGACGGTCGGCGTAGTCATTGATGACGCAACCGGCAGAACGCATGAGGATGACGCCTAGTATAAAAATAGTCGTAATGATGGGGTCAGGATGTCCTTCACCGGCTATCCACACGGCCCATAAAGTGGGCCAGAGGAGGAGGAAAATGCCGATGGGACGGTGAAGACGCATGAGGAGGAGGTATTGGTAGAGGTGGTGCATTGTGATAGTGGATAGTGGTTTTAGTGGATAGTGGATAGTGGATAGTGGATAATAGACAATGAAAAAAACTACGGTGGACTAGAGGCTTTAGCCGGTGGCTGGGGCACGGTTCCGGCTAAAGCCTCTAGTCCAGCACGATTCATTTGATGTGCCCCTGCTACCGGCTGAAGCCGGAAGTCCGGTACAGTATATTCATTATCCATTATTCATTATTCATTCAATCCGTGTTTGTCTCTAATTCTGATAAATTAAAAGCCTTAGCCTTGGCCGTTATTCAAACTGAAATGCAAGCCGTCGCAGCCTTAATACAGAGAATTGATGAAGCCTTTGTCAAAGCCTGTCAATTTATGCTAAAATGTGAAGGTCGTATTGTGGTCATTGGCATGGGCAAATCTGGGCATATTGGGAATAAAGTGGCCGCGACTTTGGCCAGTACCGGGACGCCAGCGTTTTTTGTCCATCCAGGGGAGGCCAGTCATGGTGATTTGGGGATGATTACGGCCAAAGATGTGGTATTAGCGTTGTCCAATTCTGGGGAGACAGACGAGATTTTGGTGATTTTGCCTCTGATTAAACGTTTAGGTGTACCATTGATTTCTTTGACCGGCAATCCCAAGTCTTCGTTGGCACAAGCGGCCACGGTGAATATTGATGTCAGTGTGGAAAAAGAGGCTTGTCCATTGGGATTGGCACCCACGGCAAGTACCACTGCGGCATTAGTCATGGGCGATGCGTTAGCGATAGCATTGTTAGAAGCAAGGGGATTCAGTGCAGTGGATTTTGCGCGGTCCCACCCCGGCGGGCGATTAGGGCGTCGCTTATTGTTGAGAGTTTGTGATATTATGCACACAGGTGACGAAATGCCTTATGTGAATGCCACGGCAACATTACGTGATGCCCTGATAGAAATGACTCGTAAAGGGTTAGGAATGACGGCCATTGTGGATAATGCAAAACATGTCATTGGAATATTTACAGATGGCGATTTACGTCGTACACTAGACAAACAAGTTGATATTCATAATACAATAATTACTGAGGTTATGACCGCCCCATGTAAAATGATAGCCACCGAATGTTTAGCCGTGGAAGCATTGACGGTGATGCAAACTTATAAAATCACCGGTTTATTAGTGGCAGATACGCAACACCTATTGATAGGAGTGTTGCATTTACACGACCTATTACGGGCGGGAGTCGTTTAGTTATGACAAATACAATATTAGAAAAAGCCGCTAAAATTCGATTGATGGTATTTGATGTCGATGGCGTCTTAACCGATGGCAGTTTATATTTAGGAGAAGATGGCCAAGAATATAAAGCCTTTTATGCCCGTGATGGGATGGGGATGGTCATGTTACAAGCCGCGGGTGTGCCGATTGGAATTATTTCGGCGCGAACCTCTCCCATTGTCACCTACCGGATGCAATCTTTAAAGGTGCAATATGTCTTTCAAGGACAATCAGATAAAGTGTCGGCTTTTCACCAATTATGTCGTCAGTTACAATTGCAACCGCAACAAGTTGCCTATATGGGTGACGATGTCAATGATGTGCCGGTCATGTTACTAGCAGGGTTAGCGATAGCCGTTGCTGATGCCCACTGGGTAGCCGCCAAACATGCCCACTGGCAAACGCGGGCCAACGGGGGACGTGGCGCCGTGCGCGAGGTTTGTGAATTGATTATGGAGGCCCAAGGCACCTTGGCGACTCAATTGAATCGATTTGGTATTTGCGGTTAAAATCGAATGGCAAACTCTACGGGAGGAGAATAAAACAAATGGTAGAACATTGGGGAGGTTGGCTGATGTTACTCAGTCTGGCGATAGCAACCACATTGCTGTTACATAACCTGGGGGAAGATTTTCAAACCCATTCCCTATCTAGTCAGCCATTGCCTGATTATACTCTCAGTCGTTTTACAACGACCAGTATGGATGAACAAGGGTTGTTGAAACATCAAGTGACGGCAGATAGCATGATTCACTATCCCACTACCAACACTGAGTTGACAAAGCCATATATCATGTTTTATAAAGGTGGACAACCGACCTGGACCGTGCAGGCAGAACAAGGTCAAATCTCGCCCGATAACAATCAAATTTGGTTACTGGGTGCGACCACTTTTCAAAAACAGATGACAACACCTGAAAAAGCAATAAAGATTATCTCAGAAGATGTACTAATAAAACGTGATATTGAATATGCCGAAACGCAAGCACTTGCCACGATTCAAAGTGGCTATGGGGAAACTCATAGCGTGGGAATACGAGTGTTTATGGCCACAGAACAGGTAGAATTAATTTCAAACGTGCGAGGACAATATGTCGTTCAATAAAATTATGCTATTATTTTTCTGCCAGGTCCTGTCAAGTCAGGTATGGGCACTGACGACGGACCGCGACCAACCCATTTCGATTGTTTCAGACCGGGCGACTATTGACGATGCCAATAAAATGGCTGTGTATGAAGGCAACGTGGTCGTCACACAAGGGACGATTCGCATTGATGCGGATAAAGTGACCCTTAACTATACTGACAAGCAAGCCATAGAAAAAGTAGTCGCAGAAGGCAAACCTGCCCAGTTTAAACAAACGCCTGATGGAAATAAAGAGGATTATAAAGCCAAAGCATTGCGAATGGAGTATAATGCCGGTGAAAACAAATTATATTTGACTAAGGACGCGGAATTGCGCCAAGGAGACGATACCTTTACAGGTCCCCATATCACTTATAACACCAACACCGGTATCATTACGGCAGATAAGGGGGACAGTAAAGAACGAGTGACAGTGACGATTACTCCACCGTCATCACCACCGTTGCCACCACCTTCACCAAAATCACCTAAGGGTAAGGAAAAATAATTAAAACCAGGAGTCCGAGGCAAAGCTACGCTTTGGACTCCTGAATAATTTTTGATATTTATGAACACCTTTTCTGCACACCACCTAGCCAAACACTATAAGTCTCGGCAAATCGTCAAAGATGTCAGCATTGCCATCCAAAGCGGCGAAGTTGTCGGCTTATTAGGCCCCAATGGGGCTGGTAAAACGACTAGCTTCTACATGATGGTGGGCCTCATTCCCTGTGACCAAGGCACCATCACATTAAGTAGCCATGACATCACTCGCTACCCCATGCACAAACGCGCCCAACTGGGACTGGGTTATTTGCCACAAGAAGCTTCCATCTTTCGCAAACTCAGCGTATTTGATAATATCATGGCAATTGTTGAGACCCAAACACACCTCACCCGTGTTCAACGCAAACAACGTCTCAACCACTTGTTAGATGAACTACAATTGCAACACTTACGTGACAACTTAGGAATGAGTCTCTCTGGAGGAGAACGGCGCCGTGTCGAAATTGCCCGCGCTTTGGCGTCTGAACCACGATTTATTTTACTCGATGAACCCTTTGCCGGTATCGACCCCTTATCAGTCATAGAAATACAACGTATCATTGCCCATCTATGTAGCTTAGACATTGGCGTCTTAATTACAGACCATCAAGTTCGCGAAACGTTGAAAATCTGTGACCGCGCCTATATTGTCAACGACGGCGCCCTGATTGCGGAAGGGACGCCTGAAAGTATTTTAAACAATGAAACAGTTAGAGAGGTTTATCTAGGTCGGGATTTCAAATTGTAACATCTCACTGAAATACTACATGAAATACCATGTTCGTTATGTACAGGTACTTATTTGAAAAAAGTTAAACTCTAGTGTAGAATCTCCAATCTTCTATTCATCATTCATTATTCATTTCGTTCCGAACCACTGACGCCAGATAACTAAACCACTGTCATGAAACAAAGCCTCCAACTCCGTCTAGGTCAGCAGATTACCATGACCCCACAATTGCAACAAGCGATTCGCCTGTTACAATTGTCGACGCTGGACTTACAATTAGAAGTACAACAAGCCCTGGAATCTAACATCATGTTGGAAGCCATCGAGGACGAGAACTCTGAGTTTGATATGGAAGACACGTCTGCTGTCGACTTCAACCAGGAAGATAACTTACTAGCCAATGCCTCAATGGCCATGGAAGAGGAAGAAGTGAATCTCTCCAGCAACCATAATAACCAGGACGAACCGATGACATTAGAGAATTTTTCCGAAATTCCTGACGACTTAGTTAACGACACTGGTTGGGACGAAATTTATGACAGTGCCATTGGCCCTTATGACTATTCAGGCGGTGACGATCTGAATGGCAAAGACTTGATGGCCCAAAACAGTGCGGCCCAAACCATGCAGGACCATTTGCTTTGGCAACTTGACTTGACTCCCTTTTCCGAAACGGACCACGCCATTGCCTTAGCCATCATTGACGCCCTGGAGGAAGACGGCTACTTACGCACACCGTTGGAAGACATTGCCAAAAGTTTAGATGACGGCATGGACGTTGATAAAGACGAAATCGAAATGGTCCTCCATCGCCTACAACATTTCGATCCCCTGGGAATTGCGGCCCGCAACCTCAGCGAATGTCTTCTCCTACAACTAGAAGAATGTGACCCTCACACGCCCTGGCTAAAAGAGGCCCGCATTCTGGTCAACAAGCATTTAAAACTGTTAGGCAACCTGGACCATTTGCAACTCTCCAAACTTCTCAGGGTGTCCCGTGACCAGTTGAGAGACATCATTGAACTCATTCAAAACCTGAACCCACGCCCAGGTGCCCAAATTGAACCTCCTCAAATCTCATACGTCGTGCCTGATGTATTTGTCAAAAAAGTTAAAAGCCAATGGAAAGTCGAATTAAATCCCGAAGTTTCGCCCAAATTACGCATTAACGCCCACTATGCTAGTTTAATCACCCGTACCCATAACCATAATGATATTGCCAGTCTCAAAAATCATTTACAAGAAGCACGCTGGTTTATCAAAAGTCTCAAAAGCCGCCATGAGACGTTGCTAAAAGTCGCTAAATGTATCGTTCAACGCCAAGCAGCTTTTCTGGAATATGGCGACGAAGCCATGAAACCGTTAGTCTTACACGATATTGCCAGTGAACTGGAAATGCACGAGTCAACCATCTCGCGTGTCACCACCCAAAAATATATTCATACCCCACGCGGTATTTTTGAACTAAAATACTTCTTTTCCAGCCATGTTGGCACGAATAATGGTGGCGAATGTTCCTCTACCGCCATTCGGGCCCTCATCAAAAAATTAATAGCTAAGGAAGACCTTACTAGACCCTTGAGTGACAGCAAAATTGCCAAACTCTTATCGGACCGGGGTATCAAAGTCGCCCGCCGGACGGTTGCAAAATACCGCGAAGCGATGCAGATTCCCCCTTCCAACGAAAGAAAACGTCTCTCTTCATAATCCATTCGGATAGTATTGACAAGAAAACTTCTTGAACCGACGTTGATTCACCCTTTACCATTCACATTTTACTTTTACCTTTTCTAAAGGAGCCTTATAATGCAACTTACGGTCACTGGACACCACATTGAAATCACGCCAGCTTTGCGCAGCTACGTTACTTCCAAAATGGAACGGCTAGGGCGTCATTTTGACCGTGTCACTAATTTACACGTGGTCCTCAGCGTGGAAAAACTGCGTCAAAAAGCCGAAGCAACTTTACACGCCAGCGGTGGTGCAGATTTATTTGCCAATGCTGAACATGAAGATATGTACGCAGCCATTGATGCCTTGAGTGATAAACTAGACCGTCAAATTAAGAAGCACAAAGAAAAACTGAAGGACCATCATCAAGCAGATGGTGGCATCAAAGCCCATCAACCACAAGCGGATGGTGGCATCAAAGCCCATCAACCGCCTGAATAAACCTTTTTCCAGCTTCTCATTCCCTCACCATGGCGAGGGTTCGAGAAGTGCTGGAGTTCAGGGATCCAAAGTGTAGCTTTGTCAGACAACGTTGCGCTTTGGACTCCTGGATTCTAACTATTCACTGCCCGTTGCAAACCGCGAGTCACTTCCCTAACACGCCTTATGATCGCTTTAAGTGTCAATGATTTCTTCACCAATTATGCCGAAAGCCTCTCCCTCCTCTGGTTGGCTGGAGGCACCGGTAGCAATCGGATTTTGTTGGATCCGCACCAGAAACTAGGCAATGTCGGCTATCTTAATCTCATTCATCCCCATCAAATCCAAATTTTGGGTCCCTATGAACTGGCCTACTTAGAAGCCCTCTCTGAACCAGAATACTTAAAGACAATTCAACGGCTATTTGAAAATAGTAACCTGGCTTGCCTCATCATTGTGGATAGCGAACACATCCCCGCTGACGTGAAATATCATGCCGATCACTATCAAATTCCTCTATTTATTTCCCAACTCTCAGGGGAAAGCCTTATGAGTTCCCTACACGCTACCTTGGCCAAACACCTGTCGGCACGGATCACGCTTCATGGCGTCTTTATGGAGGTTCTGGGCATGGGGATTCTCATTATGGGTGGCAGCGGCACTGGCAAAAGTGAACTGGCCCTGGAATTAGTCAGCCGTGGCCACCGCCTCATAGCCGACGATGCCCCCGAATTTTATCGCATCGCCCCCGACACTATCATGGGCGTTTGCCCTTTGGGAATGACCCCCTTCTTAGAAGTTCGCGGCTTGGGAGTTCTCAACGTCCAAGCCCTCTTTGGTGATCGGGCTGCGAAAAAGGAGGAGAATCTACGTCTCGTGGTTCACATTGAACACATGACTTCGCAACGTCTTCAGACGATTGACCGATTTCAAGGAGATTATCGGATTCGTCGCATCCTCGACGTTGACATTCCTGAAATTTGTCTCCCCGTGGCCCCTGGGCGCAGTCTTGCCGTCTTATTAGAATGTGCCGTGCGTAATCATAGTTTAAAGATGCAAGGCTATAATGCGGCTGATGATTTTTGTGCTAAACAACAGCAAGCGATGCGGGAGGAACAAAGCTAACGCTTTGAACTCCTGGTGGTATCATTTCTGGTTACCTGGACCGTTTCCAATTTTTTTATCACGGCAACCGCAATGACCCCATTGACAATTCCAAATACCAAGGCCGCGGTCATCAATATAGGTAACAGACGAAACAAACCGTCGTGTTGGATAAACAACCCATACGCCACCCAAACTTGGGCCCAAGTGTGACCCAAGGCCGCAACCACACTCAAACCAATCGGTCCACAACCGCGTCCTAGCAACTTTGTCAAGAGTCCTAAGAGGAGAAGACTCACGATTGCGCCACTTAAACTTAATATAAACGTGGGCGATAAAAACGTTCCGATCAAGAGACTTCCTACCATCACGCGCAATAAACTCACCCACATTGCGATTCGAAAACCAAATTGTATCAAGACCACCACCGTAACGACATTAGCTAACCCTGGTTTGATTCCTGGCAAAGGACTGGGCAAGGCACTTTCAGCAATATGAATCGTCACTGCCAAGGCCGTAAGCCAAGCAATACGATGATCTTCACGAGTGGTTTGGATAAGCATAACAAACAGAACCTCAAGTGGAAAAAGTAATCGTGAATTAAGGATACCGCTGGACTAGAGGCTTCAGCCGGTGGGGTGCGGTCCCATTCTTTTGATGATGTGCCACTCCCCACCGGCTGAAGCCTCTAGTCCACCAATGACATTTTAAGTTCTTTGGCATACTTGTTGCCTAAATCTCAAGAATATTTACTTTGACGATTCAGTTTGCTATACTCTAAATAAATCAAGTTTACCAAACCTTGGTAGCGTCAAAAGAGTTGACAACTTTTCGAAAGTTGTCAATTCACGCCCATATTGTTAACATTTTGGAGGACAATCTCACATGACCCCATCTATTTTCAAAACCATTTTTTTCATTACCCTCTTCACTCTCCTCATCTCACTTCCCCAGGCCCAAGCGGAAGACTGCACCGGCTTCTGCTTTCCCGAAGGAGTAACCAATTTGGGAGGTGGAGAATTTAAACAACAAGTTCCCTCACGGGCAGTTATCGACGTACCTGGTGACATTCCCGCAGGTATCAAAGACATCTATGTCGAACTCAATTCCGACGTGGACGTTGATATTCAACTTTACGATGTGGACACCGACACCCCGTTGGTCGGTTGGAACATTGACGCCCTGATAGACAGTGGCAAACTGGCCAGTGCCGAGTACAATGGCGTCACCATCGAATATTCTGGTTACAACGGCATCGTGTGTGGAGACCGTGGCCATGAGTATATCAAAATCACAGGCGTTACTCAAAACACGCTACGCATGAAATTTTATGGCTACAAGGAAGGCACCGCCACAGTCACTTATTCCTACGGTAGTCAAACAGGTGGTATCCCAGGCGGAGATGGCAGCTTTGAACAAGCCGTCCTCAAAGGTGAGGTGATCGATGTGCCAGGCGACATTCCTGCGGGTATCAAAGACCTCAACATCACCTTAGATGCTTCGGTGGACGTTGATATTCAACTTTACGATGCTGATACCGATGAACCTTTAGTGGGTTGGAAAATCGGCGCCTTGATAGACAGTAGCAAGACTAAAAGCAAGCCGTATAACGGCGTGTCGATTGAATACTCTGGCTATAATGGCGATGGCACCGTCTTTGGCAAAGGCAAGGAGTATATCAAGATCACAGGTGTCACTAGAAATTCGTTGCGAATGAAAATCTATGGCTACCAGGAAGGAGTCGCTACGGTATATTATTCGTGGCAGGCGAATTAGTGGGTGGCGTAATGAGAAACTAAGTTTCTGTCGAGAAACTTAGTTTCTTTTTAAGATATGGTAGGAGTGGAGGCTTTAGCCGCACTGCCATTAAGTTAAGGTACGCTGGAGTGGAGGCTTTAGCCGGTTGGCAGTAGACATACTCCATTCCTCAAGAATGAGTGGCGCCTACTGCCAGCCGGCTAAAGCCTCCACTCCTCCTAAAGTTTCTCCGCCTCCTAAAGTTTCTTCAATTCGTAACTGTCAATTCAATAGCTTCCGCATCATAAATAATCACTCGATTGGGCAATCGGTACCCCACCAATATTTGAACTTCTCCCCCCAGTCCCTGCAAACTTCCTTCATACACCGTGAACAGTTCCTCTGCCGTCAACTTTTCCCTGACTTCTGCCACTGTCAAAGAATCGAGACGACCGTCCCAACTTTGCCAACCACTGCCGTCGCGCATGAAGAAAAATGGTTGTAACATGCCGCTAGGCAAAAAGGTAGCCACTGATAAAAATTCAGCCCGTTGTCCTAGATGCGCAGGATCCACGGTAATCTGTTCTGTGATGTTTACCTCCTCCGTTTGTGCTAACGTCAAAGAATGACCGTTTAATCCTGACTTTGTCGTCACCGAGGGCATAAATTCCGTCACCGTTGCCACCGGTTGCCATTTTTCATCAATGCCTTGTCCCCCTGAAATTTTGAGACGACAGCTACCATTCAAAGACTCCACCGCTTTTCGGGCGGCTAAATAACCTGATTCTACCGCCGCCTCAAACGTGGGGTAAATCATGTAGTCACCTGCTAACAACACCTTATCAGAAGTGATTTCGTGCAACCGCGACAACCGTTTATAAGCGCCCACCGTCATCACCGGGTAGGCATACGGGAACCGTTGAATGTCATGTCCCACCACCTTTTGTTCTACCCCAGGAAACAGTTTATCTAAATCGATGTATATCTTCTTTAAAATCTCTTCATCAGTCATCTTGAGAAGAGTTTGAACTTGATAACTCTGGGGGGCAATATACACGGTCATAATCCCTTCTGGCCGGTCTTTCAAGGATTCGTCATAGAAACGTTGCACCCAAGTGCCATCATATACATCTGTGAAAAAGTAGCCATCTGGAACAGATAAATCAAATGCTTGATTGAAAATGGGGGGCTGGCTAAATAACGCCACCGTGACATAACTGGCATAAGGAATTTGTTGCAGGATTTTTTGCTGTTCCTCAGTTAGTACAGTAGGTGCAAGTTTCAAAGCAATCGGCGCAGGCACGGCCAAAATCACGACTTTTGAAGAAAGTGATTGAGTGGCCCCTTGCGGATCAGTGTAGGCAATTAGGTAATCACCGTTATCTTGTCGAGTCACCTGGGTGACTGTAGAACCGAGTTGCAATTTATTCTGAAGAGAATTGGCCAAGGCATCTGTCACTTCTGTTATGCCAGTCAAGAAAGTATAAGACCCGGTTGCCTGTTCTTCTGGGACGGGGGAATTACTTAACTCCTCCACCTCCTCCACAGGTTCAGAATCTTCATAATCGAAAGCGATTTCGGGAATCACACTGAGGGCTGAAATTTCATCCAAATTCGCCCCAAACAAGCCGCGGGTTGCCACGTTGTAAGGTGCATAAAAAGTTGCCGAAAACTTTTGTTGATCAAACCATTGACGGGCTGTCAATTGGTCCAATTCAGCTAGGTCGGAATCCCAATCAAAGTTTGGAATATCTTCATACTCTTCGCCATATTGTTGAATGGTTGTCACGAACCGATTGTACTCTTCTAAACTACTGTTCTCAATGTACATCAAGGCCAAACCTTCGTCACCATAATAAAAGTGATCCTCATGGAAACGGGCATCCATCGGGGCTGGAATTTCTTTTGGTTGTAACTTCAACAGTTTGACTATTTTAGCCAACGTGCCTTCTGGTTTCCCAAGATACTCAGTCCCTTTGGCATAAGTAAAACCTTGATAGGTCCCAGACATAGCACGTCCTCCTGCCCGGTCATTTTTTTCTAACACGGTGAGAGAACAATCTTGGAGAAAAAACCCCGCGGTGAGTCCCGCAACACCGGCGCCTACGATGACTACATCGGATGATTTAGCGGGAGTTTCTGTGGAAGCCGGGGTGGGGGGAGAAAAGAGGCCAAGAGTGAGGATTGTACAAAGTAGTGGAGTGGAAAACGGGAGGGGAAATGTAAACATAGCAGAATCGTTTTTAGGTGAGTGTCTGTGCATAAAAAATGTTTAGAAACAAAATTCCAAATACGGAGTCCAAAACATGTTTTGGACTCCAGTCTTCTCAAAACTCTACCAGGTTCTCCGGCTGAAGCCTCTAGTCCGGTGGTTCTACATGGTTTCGTTTTTGCGTGAAGTCAAATGGTCTAAGTCAACTACCCACTTGCCGTAACCGTTGTGCTAACTGTTTGGCAACTTGAGACATCTCTTTAGCCATTTGTTTGGCCCGTTTTGCCTCTTGTTTTGCCAATTTGGCAACTTGTTTTGCAGATTTGGCTATTTGTTTCGCCATCTGCGCGTTCTCATCAGCTACGTGCGCCTGCTGTTTTGCGGTTTGTGCTTTCTCGTCAGCCACCTGCGCTTTCTCCTGGGCGACTTGCGCTTAGGACTTACGCAACCGTTTTTGTAATTATTTGATTTTACACACTATCACCCCCCCTGCCCCCCCGTACACGGGGGGGACTCCTTCCCCGCGTGCGGGGAGGGTTGGGTTGGGGTAAAGACCGGCGGTTGCGTCAGTCCTGGCGCTTTCGGTGTTGTGAAAGAAACTAAGTTTGCGTTACGAAACTTAGTTTCCAGTTGGCATTCCTGAGTGAATGCCGCAACCTACTTAATTTTTGCTTCCTTATAAAGCACATGCTTACGCACGACTGGATCGAATTTCTTGAGTTCCAATTTCCCCGTCGCCGTTTTTTTATTCTTAGTGGTTGTATAAAAATGCCCTGTTTCTGCTGAAGAAACTAATTTAATTTTGTCACGCATATTCAAGATTCCTGAAAAAAATAAACCTGTTTTCTATATAGAGATGATTAGGATAAATGATAAAAAATTAATTTGCAAGTCATCAGACGCCTCTGTCAAAATTTTTTTTTGCACGGGACTTGCAGTCATCTAGTTATCTTATTATTATAATAACTGAAATCATTAAATACTTTGACCCCTCACTAAAGAGGTATATATTATGATAGATACGGACGGCTATAGACAAAATGTGGGGATTATCTTGGCCAACAAAGTAGGACAAGTTCTATGGGCAAAGCGTGTCGGGCAAGAGGCCTGGCAATTTCCTCAAGGGGGAATTAAGGCACACGAAACGCCTCAACGGGCGGTCATTCGGGAGTTACATGAAGAATTAGGCTTGACCACCAAACAGGTAGAGATTTTAGGGGCTACCAAAGGTTGGTTGCGTTATCGTTTGCCCGCCCACTTAATACGCCATCATCAGCGACCGTTGTGTATTGGTCAAAAACAAATTTGGTACATGTTGTATTTGTCGGGTAAAGACTGTGACATTCGTTTTGATGTCAGTGACTCGCCTGAATTTGACCAATGGCGCTGGGTGGACTATTGGTACCCATTGCAAGAAGTCGTTTATTTTAAACATCATGTTTATGAAACGGCGTTGAAAGAACTGTCAGCTTTGTTGCAACAAAAGCAACGGCAACCCCCAAAGGTTCACTACCATTTGCGTTAAGAGTAACATTTCTTTTCCATTGCCGACCAAGATGGTAAATCCCTTATGTTAAAGCACCTGTACAAGGTGACAGAAGATGTTGAACCCGTGGATTTAGATTTACAATCCTTCTCGCTTTCCTAAACCTCCCAAGTTTAGGAAAGCTAATTATTTAAACGAAAGGGTAGTGATGCAATCTGGGTGAAATATTGCAAGGATTCTCGTCGGTCTTGAACTTTGATGGAGAGGATTAAATGAGGACTCTGATAAGGAGATTTTACTAATCATAGTTCATCTGAAAATCATTCTAATCAAAGTTCAGACATATCACCCACATTGCCTCACTACCAACCAGAGGTATTAGCTATGAATGAAGCCATTCTTTACGACACCGATTTTCATGCTTGGGCACTGCATAACGCCCAATTACTGCGACAAAAAAAATTTGAAAAACTTGACATTGACAACGTTGCAGAAGAACTCGAAGGTATGGGAATGAGTTACAAACATGCGCTAGTAAATCGTTTAGTCATTTTAATTGCCCACCTGTTGAAATGGCAGTTCCAACTTGAATATCATGGTAACAGTGGGAGAGGAAGCATCAATGAACAACGTAAACGGATTCATCAATTATTGATAGGCAGTCCCAGTTTAAAATATCAAATTGAAGACAAAATCATTGATGCTTACGACATTGCCATTTCCAGTGCCGTCGGTGAAACTGGTTTAGCAGAAAACACATTTCCTGCAACCTGTCCTTACTCGTTTGCACAACTGATAGATAAAGATTTTTATCCAGTTTAAGGTGGTCCAATATTTCATATTGGACTCCAGATGACTTGAATTTACCACTTCCCCCTCTGGAACGCAAAATGAAATTTTGCGAGTCTATTTTCATTAATCGAACTCAAACGCGCCATGGATGGAGTGGAGGCTTTAGCCGGCTGGCGGTAGGCACCCCTCCATTCTTGAGAGATAAGGTGATGCCTACTGCCAGCCGGCTAAAGCCTCCACTCCGGTGTTTCAAAGCTGCTACTCTGTAAGTTATAATAACAATTTCCAATTCCAATTTTAGGTAGTGATGCAATCTGGGTGAAATATCGCGCGGTTTCTCTTTGGTCTGGAACTCTGATTGAGATGATTAAATGAGGACTATGAGAGGAGGCTTGACGAATCAGAGTCCATCTGAAAATCATTTTAATCAGAGTTCAGACATTTTTCATTAATTGAACTCAAACGCGCCATGGATGGAGTGGAGGCTTTAGCCGGCTGGCGGTAGGCACCCCTCCATTCTTGAGAGATAAGGTGATGCCTACTGCCAGCCGGC
>JAABRD010000035.1 GCA_011391085.1 Thiotrichaceae bacterium
AGCAGAAATTTTCTCGTATTTTGTTTCGCCCCTCTCCCTCTGGGAGAGGGGTCGGGGGTGAGGGAAAATACCGCAAAATTACTGCTTCAGTACTTAGTAACATTCCTTCTAATTTGCACCCCCATGCACATCTGGGGGAAGTGACTCCCCCGTGTACAGTGGGTTGGGCGGTACTAAAGTTGAAGAATATAGTAGTCTTCCATCAAACTTGTATAATTTACGCTGGAGCGCAATAAGAATTATTGCGCAGTGCGCCCGCGTAGCGTCGACACAAAGCAACGCAATAATTCTTATTGCGTTCCAGCGGATGTGTACAAATTTATAGGAATATTTCTATATCACTATAACAACGAAAAAAGAGAACAAACGTTTCTTGCAAAACGGACAAGTAGCTGACGTACAATTTCTGCAATACAATCATCGAAACAGCCGGCGACATATATAAAATGATGTCATATTTCTACACAAAAAATTTTGCCCATAGCCATTTCTGCTAACGTTTTCAGTAAGGAAAGTCGTTTAGTTAGGCATGAGTTTTTAACTCCTTTGAATATAGAAATAGGTCATTCAGGACTGACGCAACCGCCGGTCTTTACCCCACCCCAACCCTCCCCGCACGCAGGGAGTCCCCCCGTGTACGGGGGGCAGGGGGGGTGATAGTGTGTAAAATCAAATAATTACAAAAACGGTTGCGTAAGTCCTATAATTTTTTATTTTAAAGAATGATAGGGTACTTGTCAAATATCGATGAAGAATGGATAATAGATAATAAATGATGAAGAATAAAACAATGACTACCGGACTTTCGCCTAAAGCGTTCAATCCCACATAAGATTTATGGTAGTGATGCAATCTGGGTGAAATATCGTGCGGTTTCTCTTCGGTCTTGAACTGTGATTTAGATGATTAAATGAAGGCTATGAAAGGAGGCTTGACTAATCATAGTCCATCTGAAAATCATTCTAATCATAGTTCAGACAGAGAACCCACATTGCATCACTACCAGATTTATTATCCATAGTTCATGGTTTATTATTCATCATTGTCTCGTTCCCCCGCGCCCGCATGGGAATGCCGTGGGCAACAAAGCGTTGCGGGAACGGGACGCTGGCGCGTCCGCCCCACGTTCTCACGCAAGCGCGTGGGAACGAGATAAATCCTCACAGGTATCCCTATGCTTTCCGCTAAACCACCGCCCACAAGCGCACCCTGAAACTCGTACCCCGGCCGCGACTAACTAACAGGACTCTCTATTTATGATAACCTCCGTAATGACGATTCGTCAACAACTGATTCAAAATATTGAAGAATTACCAGGTGAAGTATTGCCTGAATTAGCTAACTTTATTCACTATCTTCACTTCAAAAGCCAATTTAGGAAGCCACCGCCTGCCCCCGTCACCAGCAACAACTTTTTACTGGCCATTGCGGGGTTGGGGAGTTGTGAAGAAGATGACCTCTCTGAACGAGACGAAGAAATTTTGGCTAAAGAAATTAACCCGTTATCTGGTTGGACTCTTAAACCAGAGGAGAGTCAATGAAACCCCAGGCTATTTTAGACACTAGCTTTTTATTCGCACTGACTAATTACAAAGACCGTAATCATGGCCGTGTGCTTGACATCGCAAGTACCTTTACGGGTCCCCTAGTGCTTCCCACTTCGGTCTTGCCAGAAGTGTGTTACCTAATCGCTTCACGTTTAGGACACTTAACTATGCGTCGTTTTCTAAATCAGGTAGTGACTCGTAATGACCTCTTGTTAACCGCCCTTACTCCGGTTGACCTTGAACGAGTTGTAGAAATTTTGGAACACTATGCCGACAGTCGGTTGGACTTTGTGGATGCCACTATTGTGGCCATAGCAGAACGACGAAATATTACACGAGTGTTGACTTTAGACTGTCGAGACTTTAGTATTGTACGTCCGCGACATTGTGCGAGTTTTGAGATATTGCCGTAGGTAAGGTAAAGAGGGAAATATGGTCTGAGAAGTGTATCCATCCTCTTAGAAACGCAGGTGGATACGTTTCGTTTAATCCACCCTACCTTAATTTACCGGTATTCATTATTCATTATTCACTATTCACTATTCACTATCTATATGAACCCCTTTATCTTTCTCCTCCTCCTCTTTTCCTTCATAACCACCACCCACGCCCAACCCGCGGCTGTGGACACCTTTACTCTCACCGTCACCACCTCTGGCAACGGTACCGTCACCAATCTCCCCAATATCGACTGCGGTACGCAATGCACGGCCACTTATCCCAAAGATGCTATCGTTGCCCTTACCGCTACCCCTACTGATGCCAATACCAATTTCACTGGTTGGAGTGGCAACTGCGCAGGTTCTAGTAAAACCACTTACGTGGTGATGACCAGCGACAAAACTTGTCAAGCGAAATTTGCCCAAGTGCCCCTGAATACCTACGAATTGACCATCGTCAACACAGGTCAAGGGAAGGTGGTTAGCAACACTGGCAATGTCAATTGCGGCGCCGCTTGCACCGCCCAATATAGTCAAAATACTCAAGTCACTTTGACCGCCCAACCTGATGCAGATGCCGAATTTATCAATTGGGAAGGGGCTTGTGTGGGGACGACTCCAGAAGTCACTGTCATCATGGACGAGGCGAAAGCCTGTGTCGCTAAATTCAAACGCAAACCTCTCGAACTCAACATCACGCCCGTAGGCAATGGGGTGGTCACCAGTATCCCAGCCCCAGGCATCAATTGTGGGGCGACTTGTACCGCTTTGTATGATGTCGATGTGGAAGTCACTTTGACCGCTACTCCCAATAGCGATTTTGTCTTCAGTGGGTGGGGAGGTGATTGCGAAGGGACGACCAACGAAATTAAAGTGACCATGGATGCGGCCAAAACGTGCATTGCCTCCTTTGAACTAGCCCTGACCGTGAATACGATGGGCGAGGGGGTGGTCACTAGCACTCCGACTGGCATTGATTGTGGTGACACTTGTCAAGCCAATTTCTCAGCCAATGAAGAAGTCACTCTTACCGCGACGCCGCAAGGTGATTCGCAATTTACCCGGTGGGAAGGGGATTGCAGTGGCACCGAACCGCAAGCGAAAGTCACGATAGATAAGACTAAAAGTTGCACCGCCTGGTTTGACCGTTATCTCACCATTGAGAAGACTGGCAATGGTGCTGTCACTAGCAACCCCACTGGCATTGATTGTGGCAAAACATGCAAGTTTTCGTATACCATTGACACTGAAATTGTCTTAACTGCCACCGCCGAGGATGGCTATGAATTTGCGGGTTGGGAAGGAGATTGTACGGGTCCGGAAGAGGAATTGACCATTATGTTTGACTCCTCCAAAACGTGTCAGGCGAACTTTGCCTTAGCGTTGACCATTGAGAAGAATGGTAATGGGGATGGCACGATTACCAGTGAACCGGAAGGTATTCAATGTGGTGAGACGTGTACCGCACCTTATGATACCAATGCCCAAGTCACTTTGACGGCCCAACCGGATACGGAATCCGAATTTAACGGCTGGGGAAAGGAGTGTGTGGGTACTGACAAAGAAGTAAAGGTGACATTGGACAAAGCCAAAACGTGTCAAGCAACTTTTGCCACGTTACCTCCTGACGGTTTTCAAAATCTCACGATTCTCACTCAAGGGACCGGTATTGGCACCGTGACCAGTACACCCGAAGGCATCGATTGTGGTAACCTCTGCGTGAAGCCTTATGAGAAAGGGACGTCCGTCTTGTTGACTGCTACCCCAGATAAAGATTCCAAATTTACCGGTTGGAGTGGTGATTGTGCAGGTACTACCAATGCCATTTCTGCGGTGGTCAAGGACACTAGCACCACCCTCTGCGCGGCCACGTTTGAACTGGTGCCACCCACTTATAAACTCACCTTGGAGACGCAGGGAGGACATGGGACTATCACTGCCACTCCTACGGGTGATGACTGCGGAAATAATTGTTTCGGGTTTGCAGAAAATACGCAAGTGACTGTGACGGTTACACCGCAACCAGATTCCTCTTTTCTAGGTTGGAGTGGTCACTGCACAGGAACGGCTACCACCACGCAAGTGATGGTGGACAAGCAAGATAAAAAATGCACCGCCCATTTGCAACTCAAACCGACCTTTGCGTTGACCATTACCAAAACCGGTAGTGGCGCCGTGACGGCCAATTTAGAAGGGTTAGAATGTAATGAAATCCAATGTGAAGGCAATTTTTATCAAGGTGCTATCGTCACCCTGACCGCCGCTGCGGACCCCAATTTTAAGTTTGGTATCTGGGGAGGCAGTTGTATTTCAGGTGACCCAATTCACCCAGAGATCATCAATCTCGTGATGGACAACCTAAAAAGTTGTACCGTCGCTTTTCAACCCAAACCGACTTATCCTCTCCAAGTGGAAAGAACTGGAGAGGGTCAAGGTCTCGTGACCAGCGACCCCATTGGGATTAGTTGTGGAGAAGATTGTCAAGAGACTTACTATGAAGGCGCCCTCATTACCTTGACCGCCAACGTGCAAACCGGTTCTGTCTTCACCGGTTGGACGGGCGAAGGTTGTGTAATAGACCCTCAAAAACCTGCGGTGGCGACGGTCACCGTCAATACCCTAAGAGTGTGTAAAGCGACTTTTGAATTGTTACCACCTCTCAAATTAACTGTCCTCAAGAATGGCACCGGCACAGGTACCCTCACGGCGACGCCTGGTCTCGGTAAAGGTATTGAGTGTGGTTCAACATGTGAAGAACAATATCGAGTGGGCACCGTCGTAGCCCTCACCGTGAAACCAGATACGTCTTCCATTTTTACCGGTTGGCGAGGCGATTGCCATGGTACCGACACCACGTTGGGCCTCCCCTTGACTGACACGCATAAAACGTGTACTGCCAATTTTACCCTCCTCCCGCCGGCGGGTCACTACCTCCTCACCATTCCCGAAATTCAATCTGGTAAGGTCACTAGCACGCCCGTGGGAATTGATTGTGAACCCACTTGCACAGCCGCTTATGCCAATAATACCATTGTCACCCTGTCAGCCACCCCTCAAGAAGGCTTCATTTTCGCCAATTGGACCGGTGATTGCAACGGCATCGACCCTCTCATAGGTGTTAATATCAACACCCATAAAACTTGCACCCCCAACTTCTTCACCACCCCCAAGGAAGGCAGTTATTTATTGACGATACTCAAAACGGGAGGAGGTTTGGTAGAAGGTCAAGTCGTACAACCAGTGGCACCTCCTGCCACCGGTACTACCACTACACCAGATGGCAACATCACAGGGGCTTCCCCCGCGCCTAGCACCCCTACGCCGGGCACAGACTCCACACCTCCTCTGGACCCTATTGATTGCGGGGACCATTGTTCCGCCATCTATCCCCAAGACACTTCTCTCACTCTCACTGCCAAACCCAATCCAGACTTCATCTTTACCGGTTGGAGTTGCCTCAACCGGGGAGAATATACCACCTCTCCGCCGCCTTCGCTGGCGCCAGATAATCCATTGACCATCACC
Source organism: Thiotrichaceae bacterium (assembly GCA_011391085.1). Classification (GTDB taxonomy): domain Bacteria; phylum Pseudomonadota; class Gammaproteobacteria; order Beggiatoales; family Beggiatoaceae; genus JAABRD01. The sequence continues at coordinate 5,513 of JAABRD010000035.1, forward strand.
GTTAGCAATCCTCTGGTCTGCACGGCCTACTTTGACCCCTCCCCCAGTTCCTTGCAATTTGCTATCTCAGGCATTTTCGTCAATGAACTAGACGGTCAAGCCACCCTTCTCGTCACTCGTGCGGCCAGTAGTGGTGGCGCGGTTTCGGTGGACTACACGACTCAAGAGGGTACAGCCCTGGCAGGTACTGATTATCAACTGACCACTGGTACCTTAACTTGGTTAAATGGTGAACTGGGTCATAAAACTATCACCGTTCCCATCGTCTCTGACAGTGTGGCAGAAGCGGATAAAACCTTTACTCTCCTCCTCACCAATCCCACGGGGAAGGCCGTCATCACTCAGAATACCGCCACCGTCACGTTGATTGACTCTCCTCCTAGTGGCGCCGGTAGCCTACAATTTTCTGCCGCTAGTTATCTGGTTGAGGAAGCCAGTCGACAAGCCTTGATAGGCGTGGACCGTCTCGGTGGCAGCACTGGCGCCGTGTCAGTCAGTTATACCACCAGCGATGACCAAGCCACGGTGGGAAGCGATTACACTGCCACGCAAGGCGTCTTAAATTGGGTCAATGGGGAGATGAGTACCCAATTTTTTACCATTCCCATCCTCACAGATGCCATCAGTGAAGGCCCAGAGAAGGTTCATTTAACTCTTTCCAGTCCCGTGGGTGGTGCTAACTTAGGGGCACTACGCAATGCGACCTTGACCATCGTGGACAACTTGAGTAGCCTAGACCCCAGCCTCAGTTCTGGCATTTTACAATTCACCCAAGCGAACTACCCAGCCAACGAAGGTAGCAACGTCACTCTTATCGTCAGTCGCCGGTATGGAATGCAAGGTGACGTGTCGGTCAGTTATACCACGCAACCGGAAACGGCGCAACCGGGCAGTGATTACACGCCTCCCACCTCCTCCGTGACACCGGGCACCGTATTGACCTGGCCCGCAGGCGATGTGACTGACAAAAATATCGTCATTCCTCTTCTCAATGACAATACGAAAGAAACCGAGGAAACCTTCCGAGTCAATCTCACCTCCCCCACGGGTGAAGCCAGTCTCGGTGCTATTTCCAGTGCCACTGTCACCCTGCTAGATAGTTTGGGTACACCCAGCACTACGGGTCCCACGGGACCTGCGGCTGGCATTATTCAATTGGTTGCGAATAATTACCAAGTTCCAGAAAGTGGCGGAAGTATTACCCTCACCGTCAGTCGCGTCGGCGGCACTCTAGGAGTAGTGGAAGTGGAGTATGAAACTCAAGATGGCACCGCCAAAACCAGTCGAGATTATTTAGGTGTGCAAGACCAACTCCGTTGGTTAGATGGCGATAGCACCGATAAGAAAATTGACATCGGCATTTTAGACAATGGTCTGCCCGAAGCCGATAAAACCTTTACTCTGCGTCTGTACTCCCTCCTGGGTGACGCCGTGCTGGGTAGCAATGCGGAAACGGTGGTCACCATTGCCGATGATGACTCGACCAACCTCCAATTCTCCTCTGGCACTTACACGGTCAATGAAGACGGTAATTTAGTCACTCTCACCGTCACTCGTGAAGGTGGCAATATTGGTCAAGTTTCGGTGCAGTATAACACTGCCGACGGCACTGCCATAGCAGGTTCTGACTACAGTGCCTTCAGTGGCTGGTTAACTTGGGTCAGTGGGGATACTCGTCCACAAATGCTGACCATCCCGGTGCGAGAAGATAAAGACTTGGAAGGCAATGAAAACTTCCTGGTCAAATTGACCACGATAGAAGGTCAAGCGACTTTTGGGAAGTTGACAGAAGCCAACGTGACCCTCATTGATAATGAACTTGGGGAGTGCAAACTACCTGTGATTGATTGCTTCTACAACAATGACGGGGAGACTCTGCAAGATGTCAAAGTGACCAAACAAGGCACCTTATCTGGTGGCACCTTGGGAGGAGACATTTTAAATGAAGGCGTCATTCAAGATGTCACCATGCTACCCAAAACCCGCGTCAGTGGTGGCTTAGAACGAGGTATTGTCCGTGGCCGTATCACCAGCGACCCGGCGCAACGGGCGGTCCTCACGGAACTTGACATTGCCCCAGATACGACGTTATCCAACATCATCATTGGTCGGCGAGTGCAAATGGATAACAGCGTGACTTTACAAGAAGGCGTGTGTTTTGAAGACAACACCACGATTCCTTCCGTTGACTTGGTCGGCATCTTAGGACGTTTAACCACGCCCTATTTGGATTTCAATGCGGTGCGCCTAATCGACGATGTGCTATGTTTAAGCGCGGTAGGTGGCATTGTCGGCGCCATCAATGGACTGGATGAACTGCAACAATGGGTTCTCACCCAAAATCCCGTCAATGGCTATTTACAATTGCGGGCCGGTGACTTACTCTATACCGTGTTACCCATTGAGACATACCAAATCTTACGCAAACAGGTCGAGAGGTGGCTAATCCAAGGACTCTTTGTCAGTCCCAACGGTAGCATCACCTTTGTGACCCACACCAGCCGTGAAATCCACGCACTTCCAGTCGTCCAAGACCCATTGGCATTACAAACCACGTTAGACGCCTTCGACCTGCGTCCGATGACGATGCAAGCCAATGGTAACTTAAAAATACCGTTAGCTGGAGGAGCCTATTACAGTGCCCGACCCGACCTCTTCTCGGCGCCTGTGGGAGAGGAGATACCATTAGGACTAGATGGTATGGATTCTCCTTGGATAGACAACATAGCGGTGTTCTTCTTAGTCTTTAACGACGGAACGGTTAAACGCAAACAGTTCATGTACCCAGCCGCGGCAGATCCAGAGGCTTTATATGCTTTGTCAGCAACCCATCAAACCGTTTTGGAACTCGATGGCAGAGTTTCTGTGCAAATGGGAACGGGGGCTGAGACTCGCTATTATCAAGGACTGTTGGACTATGCCGTCACCTCTGGCACACCCGTTGAGGAGGCGAACATTGAACTGCTGGACGACCTGAATGAAGATGGGTTGGCGGATTATCAGATTGTGTATCCGAATGGGGATAGACAGGTGTTGTATCAGTTGCCAGTGGAATAACAACCATTCGGGAGTCCAAAGCTATGCTTTGGACTCCTGGTGTAACTGTTTTTTCTTTCCAAAATAGGTAGTGATGCAATCTGGGTGAAATATCGAGAAGTTTCTCTTTGTCTTGAACTGTGATTGATATGATTAAATGAGGGCTATGAAAGGAGGCTTGACGAATCATAGTCCATCTGAAAATCATTCTAATCAGAGTTCAGACAGTACACCCACATTGCATCACTACCCCAAAATATAGAGGTGTCAGGACTGGCAACCCTCAAAGGATTGCCAGCCCTTAACTATTATCCATCGTCACTCACATGACCTTCTCCGCATTCTAAATGAGACCCAAAAACCGATGATACTCGTTTAACACCGCCATCGTCTCCCCCTCGGCCATACTTTTCCCTTCTTCTATCCACACCGCCCGATGACACAATTGATGAATCAACACCGCATTATGAGAGACAAAGACCACCGTCTTATTAGAACGCATTCGTTCCTGCATGGCCTGGGCCGATTTCTGACTAAATTCCGCATCCCCCACACTCAAAATTTCGTCAATGAGGAGAATATCTGGATTCACTTGAAAAGCGACTGAGAAACCTAAACGGGCAATCATCCCTGACGAATAAGTCGCAATCGGTTGGTCAATAAACTTCCTCAATCCTGAAAACTCAATGATGTTGTCCATCCGGGCCTGAATATCCCGTTTATGAAGCCCCATCAACATCCCACTGAGAAACGCATTTTCGCGCCCCGTCAAGTAGTAAGTGAAACCCAGTTGCAGGGAGAGAAGCGAGGCTTGAAAGCCGCGGTTAATATAAGTTCCTTGATTAGGCTTGATAATGCCTGCCAACAAACGCAGTAAGGTACTTTTGCCCACGCCGTTGCGTCCAATAACACCTAACGTTTCCCCCTGATACAGGTCAAAAGAGACATCTTTCAATGCCCAAAAGGGTTCTCCGAAGATGCCACGGTTACGTTTATAATAAATACCGACGTTGCGTAGCGAGACAATGGGTGAATGTTGTTTCATAATTATTGCATGACCTTGGGATAGATATATTCAAAATGACTAATCAGGCGTACACATAACCGGATGCCAATGATAGAGAAAATCGCAATCAGAAACAAGGTGGACCAATTCGGCCAAGCATTATACATCAAAATATTTCGATAGTCCTCCACCAAGTTGACAATCGGATTGAGATAGTAATAAGCACGATATTCGACAGGGACCATTTCAGCCTTGATAATGATACCAGACACAAAGAAAATCGCCAGTAGAATATTTTCCACCACAAACCGTAAATCCGGGATGAACGGAATGATAGCTGCCAAAAAAAAGGTCAGCGCAGTAGTAAAGAGGAGTTGCACTAACAAGAGAATAGGCAAGGCCAGGTAAGGCATCCCAATCTCAAATCCATAACCCCACAAGAAAATCAGTAGGAGACTAAAAATGAATAAGAATTTCACCGAATCGGTGAGAATCAAAATGATGGGGAAAATGACCTTAGGCAAATGCACATGTTGCATCAAAGCATGTCCTCCCAAAATCGTTTCTGATCCATGCGAAAGACAGGACTTTAGCCATTGCCAAATGGTCAGCCCAACCAACAGGAAGGGCACGAAGTCATCCGTTTTGTGACCTAACCAAATAGCAAAGAAGATGTAATAAACGAACATATACATGATGGGTTCAAAAATCCACCAGAGGAAACCTAAATAAGTCCGTTCTGCTTCGGCCCGCAGGTCCGCATAAGTTTTGTAGAAAATCAGTTCAATGTAACGAGAAAGAGTGTTAAGTTGAGTTGGGTTAATCATGGGGGAATGAATAATGAATAATGAATAATTTGAAGTCCCAAAACAGGTTTTGGACCCGGTGGAGTCCCAAAACACGTTTTGGGACAAAGAACTACTACCATCTACTTGACTAATTTGAGGTCGGTTTGATTAAAATCATTGCCTTTAAACAGCAGTGGTTCGCCTGTGAGTTTGGCCAAAGCGTAAGAAAAACAATTTAAACTGGCAGGATGACGACCCTTGCCATACAGACGAAAAGCACAACGCGCTATTTCCGCTTGTTCTAAGGTCACAGGAACAATTTCCACTTGTGCCTCTCTGAGTAATTCGTCGAATTTTCGTTGCCCAATATCACCATGCCGAGACTCAATTACCATCGTTATTTCTACCAATGACACGACTGATAAAAGACGAGTGGAGTCAAGTTCAATGGCCGTAGCAAATTCTGTAGCCTGCGGTTCATTTTCCAAAATAGCAATTAAAGCAGACGAATCCAGCACCATCAGCTAGGTACCCCATAGTTATCATAACCTAAAATCTCTTCTGGCAAACGTTTATCCAAAAGTGGGGAGGCCGCACATTGCCTGCCAATTTCTAACAACTTGGTAGCGAGAGAACGTTCCCTCGACACGGCTTCCGCAGAATCTTGAAATAAGACTATCAATTTGACGATTCGTCCGTAACAATTCTGATAATGATGAGGTAATTGGATCTGTCCATCAGAAGTTATCTGAGTGGTTAATTCAATGGCTTGCATAGTTATTGACGCTAGATGGTTAAGTTTTACCAGAGGACAAAGCGATGCTTTGGACTCCTGAGTTGATAGTTAGTCTGGTTTGATTGACTTCATTATCCCTTATCCATCATCGCTTGTCAAGAGTCTTGACTTTTTTTCTTTAATATGAGAAACTGAATTTCCTTAAAACTTCTTGATTTTCCCATTATATAGTGATATTCACTCATTCTTGTACCCCCCCCGCACGCGGGGGGGAGTCACTCCCCCCGTGTACGGGGGGCTGGAGGGGTGTATAAATTTACTATATTCATTATTCATTATTCATTCAAGTCAATGAACGACAACACTCCCCCCATTAACAGTCCCGTCCAACCTGTCAAACTGACTTTAGACGACACCATTCAATTTCGCTGTCATAAAGGCATTTCCTGTTTCAACGAATGCTGTCATGCCATTGATATTCAACTGACTCCCTACGATATTTTGCGCCTGAAACAACGGCTGGGTCTCACCTCCACGGAATTTTTGGCCCAATACACGCTACCCTTTGAAATGGACAATCAAGGAATGCCGGGCGTCAAATTACGTCCCCTGGACAACACCGCCACCTGTCCGTTTGTCACTCAAGACGGTTGCAGTGTCTATGAAGACCGTCCCACCGCCTGTCGCTATTACGCCATGGGCCTACTTTCCATGCGTTTGCAAGACACTACGACGGACCAAGATGCCTATTTCCTAGTGCGCGAAGACCACTGTTTGGGTCATCTTGAACCGCGCCGCATGACTATTCGGGAATACCGTCACGAACAAGGCGTAGAAGTGTATGACGAAATGAATCGAGACTGGCGCCTCATCATTCTGAAAAAACGTTCTACAGGACCCTCTGTCGGCCAACCTTCGACACGCAGTTACCAGTTATTTTTTCTAGGCAGTTACAACCTGGACGAATTTCGGAATTTTGTAAATAGCACGGGATTCTCAGATGTCTATGACATAGACGCCGAGAAGTTAGAATCACTGAAAACCGATGACGTAGCCCTGATGAAATTTGCCTTTAAACTCCTCAGACAAGTCCTCTTTGGTGAAATCACTATCCCCGTCCGGGCCGACGCTTTGCAAAAACGGGCGATTCGGAAACAACAGCAACTCCAGACAGACCCTGAAAAAACGGAGACAGACTATCGGGGCCCAGTTATTGTTTAAAAACATAACTCAGGAATCCATAATTTCCAAGGAGTCCAAAGCGTAGCTTTGTGATAAGGCTACGCTTTGAACTTCTGTTTTTTTGGGGAACGATGAAAAAAACCGCCCATATAGGTGGGAGATTCTCTCCCCCCACTTTCTCACTTCTCCGTCGTTAGAGAACGTTTTAAACGCTTTATCTCTTCTAATTCCAATCCTGTCACTTGCTGAATCAACGTCAAGTCGGCATGGGCTTGTAGAAGTTGTTTCGCAATCTGCACGGTCGTTTGGGCGGCTTGTTGGGCGGCTTGTTGGGCGGCTTGTTGGGCGGCTTGTTGGGCTTCTTGTTTTGCCATCCGCAATTGGTGTTCCGCCTGTTCGGCCCGCAACACCGCTGCCTCCGCCTGTTCCTTCAACTCCTGTTGAACCCCAAGCCAATGTAACTTACGTTCTTGCACCTCTAATTCCGCCTTCGTCAAGCCTGCCACATTGGCAATTTGAAAGGCTTGTTGAATATTGGATTCCAACGCCAAATTCGGCGGAATCCCCTCTAAGCCGCCCGCATGTTTGAGGAAGTATATCCACTTATCGGTCAGCGTCTCCAATTGCGCCAGTGGTTTCGTGAATTTGGGTAATTCCACAAACACCAATTCTATCTCTTCGGAATACGTCAGAAAATGTTGCTTCTCTAGCAATGTAAAGTAGGTGATGACCGCGTCTTTCAACTCGGGTTCAGGAAACATCACAAAATCGGTGATGGTCAACGCAATCACGGGCATCAGTAAGTTGTATGAATGGCCCTTTTGCAACTGCGTGGAATAAGCCTTGGCCGCATTATACAGCACTCGTTTTTCCATCGCGTCAAGATTCAGAACTTGCATCTCGATAATGACGTGCCGCCCATCCTGGAGTTGTGCCTTAACATCCACAAACGTGTTTTTCAGGCCGGTAACCGCAGGCACCAGATAGGGGTCCACAATGGTTAAATCCACAATGGGGGAGTCACCCACATCGAGAATCGCATTCAAAAAGTCAATCAGTAGGTCTTTGGAATGGGGACTCCCGAAGACCTTTTTAAAGGCAAAATCCGTGCGGACATCCAGAAATTGCATCTTAAATACCTCATCATAAAATGTGGATAACGGTTATATTATACCCTATTTTAATCCATTGTTCAATCATTCACTTTTAATGATAGCACCCTTGATAATTCGTGCTGAATTAAAGAATCTCTTTACCTATCAATCAGATAAAGTCATGTCAAAAAAATTTACCCAACTTTTTCACAAACTGCCCACCTCGTTTCGTCTTTATATATATATAGTAAGATTCCTCCGTTTTTGTACTTTCTATGCCACCTTTGTAGGGTGGATTAAGCGAAGCGTATCCACCACCTTTTGCAGATTTTGGTGGATACGCTTGGCTTAATCCACCCTACAATGGAGGTATAAGTGAGTAGGAATATTACTATATATGAAGATGACACGACTCCCTCACGATATTTAAGACTTATTTAAAGTAATGACAGAGAGACAGTTAAAAGAGTGATTAAATCGACTCAAACGCTGAAGCACTTCGACTCAAACGCTGAAGCACTTCGACTCAAACGCTGAAGCACTTCGACTCAAACGCTGGAAGGTTTTGGCATTCAGGCTAGGGGATTTAATTGGAATTTTCCAATCCGCAGGCGTTAGCCTTTAGTGCCGCGGAGTTTGAGAGGCATGGGGAATTTGTTAGCCACATTTTCACAAACGAAATAACCTGTTTCGTCTTTATATATATGTCAAGTGGAGGTAGCGGCGCGTATCTACCAACACCCAGAACTGCTTTCCTAAACACCTTGAATAAATGCTTGGTTTTAATATGTGAACCGGCTGAAGCCTCTAGTCCCGCCTTCCCCGGCTGAAGCCTCTAGTCCCGTCTTCCCCGGCTGAAGCCTCTAGTCCCGCAGGTTGCCGGCTAAAGATTGTCATTTACTTATCACCATAATGTTCCCCAATGGCAAAAATATAAATTCGTTCCTCATCAAAACGATAAATCAGACGGTCTTTGGGTGACAAACGACGTGACCAATAGCCAGATAAACCATATCGCAATGGTTCAGAGTTTGCCGCGTCCTTGGGCAGGATTACCACGTTGCATTTCCTTTAAGATTTGAGAAAGGGTTTGAGATAAACGTTTATCACGAGTTTTCAACTCCTCATAACGTTCCCAGGTCTGACCCTCAAAACTAATTGCCCTCATCTAATTCTTCCTGGGTGGGTTGGTAACCTGTTCCCTGTTGATAAGTTTCCAGAGAACTCGCGATTTGTTTCATCAAAGAAGGATTTTGTAACACATACAACGTCTCTTGCAGACGGTCCCATTCCTGAGTGCTAAGAGTCACGGTTTCAAGCGCAGAGGGTTTTGACTCTAACCATTGAACAAAATCTAAGACTTAAGGAGTCCTAGCGTGAGGCATCATTTTAACCTGTTCATAGACGGCGGTGGCAATATCCATAGTATACCTCTTGAGATGTGGATGTAGAAACAGTTCCTCTGATTCCCACATAGGCGCGTGGGAACGAAAATAACGAGAACAAGATTAATACAGTGAGTTGGGGGAGTCAAGTTTTTGAGTTTGTTTAAGTCTTTCTGTATTCAGGTGGGGTTTGACAATTTGGCCCGACTTCTCTATATTAGATGGGGAAGTGGGGCGTTTTTTTGGTAGTGATGCACAAGGTAGTGGTAGCTGTCACCAAATCTGACAGGTCTTCAAAACCTGTCAGGTTTAAACCACTACCTTGTGCATCACTACCGTTTTTTTGTAGGGTGCGTCCCATGCACCATTCTCTACTAACCCTTTCATGGAGGTATGAAAAATATGAATATACAAGCTACCATGCTGTATGAACAAGACTTTTATGGTTGGATTCAATATCATCTGGACTTGCTACGCCAAGGTCGTTTGGCTGAATTGCACATTGACAGATTAATTGAGGAACTAGAAGGTATGGCCAAACGTGACCGACATGAATTGGTTAGCCATTTCATCATCTTAATTGCGCACCTGTTGAAATGGCAATATCAACCCGAACATCGTTCCGGCAGTTGGCGCGGTTCGGTCATTGAACAACGTAAGCAAATCACCAGACAATTGAAACTCAGTCCGAGTTTACGACCCTATTTAGGCGATGCGTTGCAAGAGGCTTACCCGGACGCGGTGGACATTGCCAGTGACGAAACTGGTTTGCGGTCCTCCATTTTTCCTGACGGTTGTGAATACACGGTGGAACAATTGTTAAGCAAGGAATTTTATCCGGAATGACATTTGTTTATCATCCCCACATTAGTCAAGTAGTCAAGTAGAAACTCAGTTTTTGTTCGCATTTCATTGGTGGAGTTTGACAATTTGGCCCGACTTCTCTATATTAGATGGGGAAGTTGGGCGTTTTTTTTGAGGAACTCCAACCACGCCTTTGTAGAATCCCAAAATAAAGGAAACGACTCCAAAACGTGGTGGGCAAGGGGAAATCGGTGGCCCACCTGACTTAAATGCTATGATAACCTCCATAATGACAGACCCTGTGACGGTTGGCAAACTGTCATTGCCTCAGACCATTACCCCGCTGTTTCGATTAACTCTGCTGTTTCCTCAATTCTTGTTCGCGTCCCCGTTGTTCTCCAAGTTCCAAGCCCTTTTCCAACCCCCGTTGTTCTCTCTGTTCAATTCCTTTCTCGAACACTTCCTGTTACACCCCTTTCCGGGGTGTTATCCCTTGCAGCGAACCAAACTCAAATTGTCAAGCTATTTTGATTGATCGCGGTTCCTCATATATTCAATTCAAGGGGTTGAGTGATGGAACTTTGAACCTAATCATTCGCCACCGCTTTGAGGAGGAGATCAACCAATTTGTCCCTGACTTGAAACAGGAGTTTCAAGAGAAGATTGCCCAACTAACTGCCGAGAATCGTCAGTTACGGGGGAAACTCAATCACCTGTCGGGCAAACTGGCCGAACATCTATTGGCCAATGCGTTGCGTGGCCGGCGCAAGGTGTGGTTAACGGACTTTTTCCCAGACGCGCCGCCACAAGACACGCCGTTCGCGTTGGTCTTGGTTCGCGAACGGGTGGTGGTGCAACGGGAAGATGGGAAGAACTTTGAACTGGATGTGGTAGCTGACAGTGACGATGCCCGCGTGTTATTAGTCGAAGTCAAGAAGATGTAAGTCAAAACGGGGTTGCCCCTGATCGAGACGTTTGCGGAAAAGGTCGCGGTCTATCAGCAACAGTTTCCCACCAAAGTAGTGTTTGCGGGGTTCTTATTGTTAGGTGGTTTTACGGAGGAAGCACAGGTGTTTTGCCTGACACGGGGGGATAGTGATGGCGGAACGGGTGGAACGTTTTTAGAGAAAACACTTTTTCAATATGCTATTTAAGGTTTCTAATTCACACGCAAAATATAAGAATGCGTGAATTGGAGTAGAGGCTTTAGCCGGAATTGGAGTAGAGGCTTTAGCCGGAATTGGAGTAGAGGCTTACGCCTCCATGCCATTAAGTTAAGGAATTTTCTAGGAGTCTGAGGGTTCAGGACTGCCAGTCCTAGCCAATCCCTTAACTTAATGGCATTGAGGCTTTCGCCGGTGGATAGCGGCTAAAGCCGCAATATTGTAGGCACATCACGTTTTGACACACTAAAAAAAGTGTTGCATACCAGAATATTATTTTTTAAAATAGAGACCATCTTTCATTTTCTGTTATATTGTGCATTGCAACATAACAGAACGTGGAGTATCATAAATAACGTGACGTGCAAAATCATCAACTATTTGAATGGCGATTCAGATATTAAAGACATGCACACAACGTTATTTTCTTATTTTACAACCCAACCCAACCTTAAATTTAAGGAGACTACACTTACAATGAACGCACAATTAATCACGGAACTTTACTCCTCCACGGCCCTCATTGTGGGCATCATTCTAGCCGCCGCCGGCTTTGCCTCCGCCCTCGGCTGGGCCATGATATGTTCCAAATATCTCGAAGGCATCGCCCGTCAACCTGAAATGCGTCCTCAATTGATGACCCAAATGTTATTCACTGGCGGTTTGATGGAAGCCTTCCCCATGATTGTCCTGGGCATCTCCATGTGGTTCATCTTTGCCAACCCCTTCATAGGTGCCGCTGACGCCGCCGTCAAGGCCTTGGCGGGAGGAGGCTAATCACATCACCACCATTATCATCAACAATATACGGGGGTTGAAGTGAACATAACCGTCACCTTATTTGGACAAGTCCTCACGTTCTTCGTGCTGTTCTTGTTCATCCAAAAATTCCTCTGGGTGCCCGTCACGAAAATGATGGCAGACCGTAGCAAACGCATTGCGGATGGCCTGGCAGCGGGAGAACGCGGCAAACATGAATTGGAACTTGCCGAACAACGCGCTACTGAACGGCTCCGGGAAGCCAAGCAAAACGTGGCTGACATCATTGCCCAAGCCAATAAACGGGCCGATGAAATCATTGAAGAAGCGAAAGAACAAGGCCGCCTTGAAGGACAACGTCAACTGGAAGCCGCGAAGGCTGATATTGACCAAGAAGCCTATCGCGCCAGAGAACATCTGCGCGAAGACGTTGTCAAACTCGCGATTGCCTGCGCTGAAAAAGTCATGGCGCGAGAAATCAATGCGGATACTCATCAGGAGTTTCTTCACACCATGATCAAAGCACTATAGGCGACTTCTATGGCAGAATATGCAACCCTAGCGCGTCCTTATGCAGAAGCCATCTTTGAACTGGCCAAAGATACGGGCAACCTGGACGTCTGGTCTGACAACCTCGCCTATCTCACTACCGTCGTTGCAGACCCAGCGATGGTAGCGATTATTGCTAACCCACGGGTAGAAAAAACGGTCTTGACGAACCTGATGTTAGACGTCTGTTGCGACGAAAATACCAGTCCAGAAAGCCGTAATTTGGTTAAATTACTGGTCGACAATCGCCGGTTGTTAGCGGTTCCCAGCATTGCGGAACTATACGAACAACTGAAGGCCCAACATCAAGGCTACCTCAAGGTGGAAATCACCTCCAGCTACCCAGTCAGTCCTGACCAACAGCAACACATTGAAACCGTTCTGCAAAAACGCTTAGGTAAAGCTGTTGACATCAACATCACCATTGACCAGTCTCTATTGGGCGGCTGGCTAATTCGCGCCGGCGACGAAGTCATCGACCTCACCATGAAAGGGCGTCTGGAACGACTCGCCACCGAATTACGCCACTAAACCACGCGAGAAAGAATAACAATGCAGCTTAATCCCTCTGAAATCAGCGAACTGATAAGAAAGAAAATCCAACAATACGAACTGCCCACGGAATCTCGCAGTGAAGGTGTCATCGTTAGCCTCACTGATGGCATTGTTCGTATTCACGGCCTTGCCGACGCCGTCCAAGGAGAAATGCTAGACTTTCCAGGCGGCTCCTTTGGCCTCGTCATGAACTTGGAACGCGACTCTGTCGGTGCCGTCGTCCTGGGCGCCTATGAACATCTCTCCGAAGGCGACAGCGTCAGATGTACCGGACGCATTTTAGAAGTGCCCGTCGGCGAAGAATTACTGGGTCGCGTTATCAATCCCTTGGGGCAACCCATTGATGGCAAAGGCCCCATTAACACTAAACAAACCTCTCCTGTGGAACGCATTGCCCCAGGCGTCGTCACCCGCCAATCGGTTGGCCAACCCGTCCAAACGGGACTCAAGTCCATTGACTCCATGGTCCCCGTTGGACGCGGTCAACGGGAACTGATTATTGGTGACCGGCAAACCGGGAAAACGGCGTTAGCGATTGATGCCATCATCAATCAAAAGGACACCGGGGTTAAATGTATCTATGTTGCCATTGGCCAAAAAGCCTCCTCCGTGGCCAACGTGGTTCGGAAACTCGAAGAATTTGGCGCGATGGAACATACCATTATCGTTTCTGCCTCGGCTTCGGAACCCGCCCCATTGCAATTCATTTCTGCTTATGCAGGCTGTGCCATGGGCGAATACTTCCGGGACCGTGGCCAAGATGCCCTAATTGTCTATGACGATTTGACCAAACATGCTTGGGCCTATCGGCAAGTCTCCCTTCTCCTCCGGCGCCCGCCAGGTCGGGAAGCCTATCCAGGTGACGTGTTCTACTTACACTCACGTCTCCTCGAACGCGCCTCTCGTCTCAATGCGGAACATGTTGAAAAACTCACCCAAGGCGCGGTGAAAGGGAAGACTGGGTCTCTAACGGCGTTGCCAATTATTGAAACCCAAGCAGGTGACGTATCGGCTTTCATTCCGACCAACGTCATCTCTATTACCGATGGCCAAATTTACTTGGATACTGACCTCTTTAACGCGGGGATTCGACCAGCGATTAATGCTGGTCTCTCGGTCTCCCGTGTCGGTGGTGCGGCCCAAACCAAAATCATCAAAAAACTCGGTGGCGGTGTACGCTTAGACCTTGCCCAATACCGTGAACTGGCAGCCTTTGCCCAATTTGCTTCCGATTTGGATGATACGACTCGTAAGCAGATTGAACGTGGGCAACGAGTCACGGAAGTGATGAAGCAAAAGCAATACAGCCCGTTGAGTGTCGCCGAAATGGCCGTTACCTTATTTGCGGCTAATCAAGGCTACTTAGATGATATTCCAGTGAAAAAGGTCGTCGACTTTGAACACGCCCTTCTTAGCTATATGAGAAGTCATCATGCTGAGTCACTCAGGAAAGTTAATCAAACCCCTGAGTATAACGAAGAAGTGGCTGGCGCGTTTAAGAAGGCGGTAGAGGAGTTTAAGGCAAATCATAGTTGGTAGTTTAAGTTTCCTCCCCCTTTGGGGGAGGATAACTGTTATCAACAAACCATGAATAAATTGGAAAACTCATGAACGTATCCCAAAAAAACGCTGGTGGACTAGAGGCTTCAGCCGGGGGGGGGTGGCACATGACCGAAAGAAGGGAAAATGGCCACAACCACCGGCTGAAGCCTCTAGTCCACCGGCAATTACTTTTTCGCGTTCCCCAGCGGGGGGGTGGGAAATGGTAGAGGTGACTTAAATGAGTATTTGGGTGACTGCCGCTAACCATATTTGCGATTTTAAAATCCGGTTACGATTTAATGATGGCAAAGAAGGGATTATCGATTTACAACGAACGATTTTTACCGATTCTCGACCCATTTTTGCGCTGTTGCGTGACCCCTGTTGCGTTCAGTTCAACCAAACACATAACCATCAACAAGTATTAATTGCTGAGAATGAAAACTAAAATTTGCCAAACCCGTGAGAGGCCCACAAATGATGAACACTATTCAATACATTTTTGATGAAACTGGCTACCAGACGGGAGTCATTGTTCCTATTGCACTCTGGAGGAAAATTTTTCCCAATGACACTGATACCTATCAGTTGGAACCACCAGACACCCTCACCCTTTCGGATCGCGACCGAGACCGATTCCTGGCCATGCTAGAATCTCCTCCAGCACCAAATGCCAAATTAACTTCTTCAATGCAACAGTATTTAATGAAATTTGGAAATGGATTACATAATTAGAAACCTTATAGGTACAGATAATCGTGACCACTTTGATTGTGGTGAACCCGCGTTGGATAACTATCTACAAAAGTTTGCCCATCAACATGCTATCAAGAATATCAGTCAAACTTATGTAGCAGTGTTGACCACACAGGATAAAATTATTGGTTTCTACACTTTGAGTAGTGGTGGCATAGATTTTCAAACATTTCCATTTTCCATCCAAAAGAAACTGCCAAAGTATCCTGTACCAGTCATTCTGATAGGACGGCTGGCGGTAGATAAGACCATGCAAGGAAAAGGAATCGGTAACAGTTTACTCATGGATGCTTTATATCGTAGCGTGAAACTTTCTAAAGAGGTAGGAATTTTTGCGGTAGTGGTGAAAGCTAAACATGATAAAGCTAAAGCATTTTATCTCAAGTATGGATTTTGCGAATTGTTAGACGCGCCGCTTCATTTATTTTTACCTGTGAAAACGATTCTGGAATTGACAAAAAGTTCAAACTCTATTTGACCTCAAGTAAAAATTGTGCGTATCTCAAATCACGTAAAGAATTGCCTATTATGAAAAAATTCCGAATCTACGTTGACACCTCAGTCATTGGCGGCTGTTTTGACCCTGAGTTTGCCACCTGGTCAAATGGCTTGTTTAAAGATTTTGAAAATGGTATTTACCGGCCTGTTTTATCAGAAACGGTGGCCTTTGAAATAGACAGGGCGCCAAGCAGAGTTATTGAGAAATACTTTGAATTGTTAAGTTACCAGGTCGAGATTGTTGAAATAACGCTGGAAGTAGTGGCACTTGCAGACCTTTATGTGGCCAGAAACATCCTGACGGAGAAATGCTATGACGATGCGACTCATATTGCGCTGGCCACCGTTCATCATATAGATACATTAGTGAGTTGGAATTTTCGTCAGATTGTCCATTGGGACAAGGTTCGACGGTTTCATGCGGTTAATCTTGAACAAGGATACCAACTCATTTCTATTCATTCACCAAGAGAGGTAACTACTCATGGAACAACTGACACGATAGGATGGATTCGTCAAATTCGAGATGAACATTATGAACTCCTCAAAGATAAGACCACAGAAGAGATAATTGCCATCTACCGTGAAGGTGCCCGTCGTCTGCATGAACGGGCTAAACAAGAGTTAGAAGCTAAAAAATTAGCACGTCAATGAACCGCCAAGTAGGGATGGCCGCAGATTTGTCATTGCCCACCCACTCGTTGATTCAATCTGGAGGAGAACCATGCAGAATATTCCAGAGAACCTCCTCATTCGAGTAATGATTGAAAGACTTAAACCTCAAACTGGGGATGACTTCTCGGTTCGAATGGGACAAAAGTCGGCAAGATACCTCTTTTTGAATGATAACGTGTGGGAGGGAGACAACACACCCACGGATTTGGCAGAGAATCATGATAAATACTTATATGATGAGTAACCATGAAAGATAGACGTAGTTTCATCGACACCGGTGCCTATCTTTCCCGTTTTCATAAGAGTTTCAAACTCCCAAACGTAACAAACACGCAAACATTGGTAGAGATGCAATGTGGGTGACATGTTTACCCTCACCCCCGGCCCCTCTCCCAGAGGGGCCGGGGCCGGGGGTGAGGGCAACTTCATGAATATCACCCAGATTGCATCACTACCCAAACATTAACGACAAGCAAATTTAACCACAGCGAATAAAGAAACAATGAACATAGCCACACTAGCCTCTCGTCTTCGGCAAAAAACCGTCCCGATTGACAATCCAAAACGGATTGAAATCGCATTGACCTTTACCGACAACCAATTTGCAAAGTTATCGAAAGGACTTATACCACTGCAAATGGAGGATAAATGGTTTATCTTTTATGAAAATGATGCGCTTTACTGTCATCGTTCTTGGACAGGTTTTGGAATTTACCAAGCACCCCTAATAAAGGAGATGGGCGGTTATTCTATAAAAGAATTTTGGGCCGAGAGAAATCAGGAGAAGTATAAAAACGAGGACGACAACACCGACATTGAAACAATTTCATTTCTCATCGCCAGAGGGCTTTTAGGAATTGATGTTCGCCAAATATACGCCAACCAACACATTCCAGCGGGAACCGATAGCATAACAGGTTTAAAAGGTTGGAGTAACTTCGGTTCTCTTTTATTTACCCATCCAGGAGTGGACTACACCGACAAAATTAAATCGGTTCTTTTCGGTGTAGCAGTGGGTAATGCACTTGGTGTTCCTGTTGAGTTCAAGAACAGACCAACCATTCGTAAAAATCCTGTCACGGACATGATTGGTTATAATTTACCCCCAGGAACTTTTTCTGACGACAGTTCACTAACCTTCTGCCTGGCAGAAGCATTAACTAAAGAGTTTGACTTAAATACCATCGGCGAAAATTTTGTAAAGTGGTACCACCACAATTATTGGACACCCAGGGGAAAGGTATTTGACATTGGCATAACTACTCGGCGGGCCATTGACCGATTGGCAAAAGGTAAACGACCAGATTTAGCAGGAGATGTGGAAGTTTCATCTAACGGCAATGGGTCTCTAATGCGAATTTCTCCTTTGCTGTTTTACTTGTTGGACAAGCCCATCGAGGAACGTTTTGAAATAACCAAACAAGTTTCTTCAATGACACATGGACATATTCGTTCTGTCATGGCTTGTTTTTACTATCTGGAATTTGCCCGACAACTATTTGCCGAGAGAGATAAGTTTGAGATTTATAAAAACCTGCAAACCGAAATCACCAATCATTTAACTTCTCTGTCAATTAACTAGACCGAAGTAGCGTTGTTTGACCGTTTGCTGAAAGGGAACATTCACGAACTGACGGAAGAGAATATTTTTAGTGGCGGTTACGTGTTGCATACCCTTGAAGCAAACATTTGGTGTTTGCTAACCACTGACAATTACAAAGACGCTGTTTTGAAAGCCGTCAATTTAGGTGAGGACACCGACACCACAGGCGCCGTAACGGGTGGACTGGCAGGGCTACTTTATGGATTTGATAACATTCCAACGAATTGGATAAAACAAATAGCAAGACGTGACGATATTGAAGAACTTGCTGAACGATTGGGGGAGAAAATTGCTGGCCGCTAAAACCAACCATAGTCCAAATCTATAGAAATGGTTATATGAGGTACCATCATTTATGTTAACCCAAATCAAACTCACCAACTTCAAATGTTTTGAAACCGAGACCACTTTCCCTCTTGGTCAGTTAAATTTACTGACCGGAATTAACGGGCAAGGCAAGTCCACTTTGCTACAATCGTTACTATTGATGCGGCAAACAACTGAACGTGAAACTGCCACAGTCGTCTTCTTAAATGGCAGTTGTTTAAATTTAGGCACCTTTGAGGACGAATGCTTGGCTTAACCAAATTTTAGAGGGTGTCGATACCGAAGTGATGTTAAGACGATTCCAAGAGGCACGTCTGCTTGACATTTTATTTAATACCAATCCTCATTCAAACGTTCATCCGAATCGACCGGCTAACATGGGTTTTGGCTACAGCGCGGAATAAATTCCGTACTCCAACGGAATAAATTCCGTACTCCAACGGAATAAATTCCGTACTCCAACGGAATCAATACTCCAACGGAATCAATTCCGTACTCCAAAACCGCTATACCATTACTTGTACTACACTACCGAAATGTTTATCAACAAACTATCTTTAGGAGGACATTTTTGACCATGAACATTTTTGACAAAGGAAAATTTAACCCCATAACACTAGAGTTAATAACTGGTGGAATTGCTTCATTAGAAGAGTTGACCAAATTTCAAAAATACTTTCAATATTACGATACTGACACCGTTATCAATCTTATTCGTGATGCCTGCTTGGGATTTGATTTAGTTAACTTTGAAAAGCACGGCTTTGACGCTAAAAAGAGTAACAGTGACATTTTTTTGTGGTGATTGGTCCACCCAACAAAACAAAAGAATATGTTTTCAATATGTTCAAGTTGTTGGTAAAACATAAAAGGATAACCGATGCTATCGACCTCCAAACCATCAAAACCTTACGAGATATTTAATTCAACTTGTTACGGTTTAGCAGGCGTGAATAATAATTCACTTGACGCGGTGATTACTGACCCCCCCTACGGAATCTCATTCCAAAACCACTCTTGGGACAAAGAGTTACCGAATCGCCAAATTTGGCAAGACTGTCTGCGAGTGTTAAAACCGGGGTCATTTGGACTCATCTTTTCTGCTATTCGACTGATGCACCGGCTGATGGTCGATGTGGAAGACAGCGGTTTTCTAATCAAAGATGTGCTATTCTGGGCTTACCTCAATGGAATGCCAAAAAGTCGAGACGTGGGATTAGACATTGACAAAGAATTAGGGGTGGAAAGTAAGAAAGTGGGAAAATACCGTTATGTCCAAGGCTACAAAAAAGGAGGTGCTGATAATTACTATGCGGGCCAAGAAAAATACCGCTATGAACCGACTTCAGAATTGGGAATCAAATATAAAGGGGCCGGTCTAGGCATCAAACCGGCGTATGAACCGATTATCTTAGTTCAAAAACCGATTAAAAAAGGTCTCACCGTCGCCCAAAATATCCAAAGATATGGCACCGGTGCCTTGAATTTAGAAGACACCCACATCCCGTATGCAGCCGGCGACACCAAAGTGGGTCATCATCCTCATCCAAAGGGTCGCGTGACGGCGAACGTGTTAAGAACTGACGAATTTGAAGATAGCTACGATAAATTCTTTGTCGTCCCCAAAGTGAGACAACAGGCGGAAGAGTTTAATGACCATCCGACTCTTAAGCCCGTTTCCCTAATGCATCACTTGGTGAAGTTGGTTAGTTTTCCAGAACAAACGGTATTGGATCCGTTTATGGGAAGCGGCAGTACGGGAGTGGCTTGTATAGAATTGCAACGTAAGTTTATGGGGTTTGAGGTGGATGAGAAATATTTTGGAATTTCGCAAAGGCGGTTGGAACAAAAAAACCGGTGTGGAAGTGCTGAATTAAAAACCCAAAGGATACTAAGAAATGTCAATAACAAAACAACTTAATCTTACCGACAAAGTAAAAATTGGCGAAACTTCTTCTCGTTGACCGTGCACGCCAACTCAAAGAAATTGCACCGTATTTGGCCAAAGAGTCTCCGATAGAACTGATTCTTGAGATTACCAAATGGGTGGTTGAGGACTTAAATAAATTGGCTACGGACATAAGGGTCGCAAAGACTGGTAAAACCCGTGATGTCTCAAAGCAAACTCGCGAATTAGGTTTTCGCAGAATAAAAGCAGTCAAATTTTTTCAGCAACTCTGGAGATTGGATGGACCGTCAAGAAGTTCCCCAGGTATTTTACACCTGCCTCTAGTTGAAAAAATGGTAGTTGGAGAACCGGCTAAATTAGTTAATGAAGCGAAAGCTAGAGAACGTCTGAAAGAACGATGTATCGGTAGTTATGTGGTGGAAACGGTGTCCATTTCTCCTGAAAAACTGTCGAGGTCCGCGGTCGGAACAGATGCCTCCGTGGGAGACATACAAGTGCCACATCAGCGTGGCAGTTTCATTCCTTCTACTCCGGCGGTGCTATTTATTTCTGCTGGTGCTATGGAAGTTCATGACCCAGGCAAAGAACTGTTTTATAGAGATTTTGATACTTATCCACGAGAAGCGGATAAATATGATGATTTGGAAGCGGCCGTGAAAGGTCTGTTAATCTCTCCCAAATTACACCGGGAAGCGATTACCCACAATGATTGACCTTTTCGCAGGCTGTGGCGGGGTCACTCAAGGCTTTAAAAATCAGGGATTTCAGGTATTAGCAGCAGTGGAACTTGACCCAATTACGATGCAAACTTACCGAACCAATCATCCTGAAGTTAAGTCCTATGAGACTGACATTCAGAAAATTTCCCCTCAACAGATGATGATAGATTGCGGGTTAACCCGTGGTGAGTTGACCGTATTATCTGTGTGTGCGCCGTGTCAGCCCTATAGTAGCCTGAATCGTTCTCAACAAAAAGATGATAGAACCAGTTTAGTTTTGCAAATGGCCCGCTTTGTCAAGGTGTTGCAACCTCAGTTTGTTCTTATGGAAAATATTCCAGACCTGAACCGCGGCACCAACCAAAAGATTTTGCAAAAATTAGTCAGGTCGTTACGAGAAGAACTGAGGTATCAGATGTTACCACCGCAGATTGTGGATGCGGTTAATTATGGTGTCCCCCAATTTAGAAGACGGTTGATTTTACTTGGTAGCCGCGACCAGAAGTTACCCTTGGGTATTCCAGAAGCGACTCATAGTGACCCGCAAGAAATTCAACAGACAGGAAAGCAACCTTGGCGTACCATCCGAAAAGCTTTTGGGGAACTGGTCTCGTTCAAACTAGCCACTGGCAAACAGAGTAAACATGACCCTTTACATAGGGCACCAAAGCATTCTCCATTAGTCATAGCCCGGTTAAAACAGATTCCGCCGAATGGAGGAAGTCGGTCCAGTTTGCCCGAACATTTACGTCTTAAATGTCACCGTCGTCAGGTAGGACATGCAGATGTGTATGGTCGTATGGATTTTGAAAAACCTTCTAACACCATTAGAACAGGCTTTTCTCCCTCCAAGGGGCGGTTTATTCATCCCACGGCCAATCGTGGCATCACTCCAATGGAAGCGGCACGTATTCAAACTTTTCCGGATTCTTACCAGTTTGCGGGAACGTATAGTGAGATTTGCACTCAGATAGGTAATGCTGTACCGGTGCGATTGGCCGAGGTGTTTGCTGACTATTTTTATAAATTATGGCTTCAACAAATAAAGTAGTTGTGTGATAGATAGTATTCTACAAGAGTGTTTAGTATCAGGTCAAGTGGGAACATGGAAAAACAAAAATGTCATAACCATGCTATAATCCCGCCCCACAAAAAAAACAATCCAGATTTTGCCTAATCTTGCACAGTTTGGATTTTAGGAGTCTTGATTATTTCTGCTTCGTTATGTTAATATTATACACTCACTTATTTATAGACGAACTATTTTATAGAGAATAGAGGTGAATAATTATAACCCAACTACTTAAACGCACCACCAACTATTGGCATTTAGTCGAACCCGCACTGTCCGTTCCACGTTCCGAGAGAGATTATCAACGCACAGTTGCTTTACTGGACGAATTACTGGAGATGGTGGGAGATAACAATAGTCATCCTTTAGCCGGACTAATGGATACTTTGGCTACTTTAGTGGAAGCGTATGAAGATGAACATTATCCCATCCCGGAAGTGTCTGTAAAGGATGTGTTACAGTCTATTTTAGAAGAACATGGTTTAACTGCACATGATTTTCCTGAATTGGGAAATGCACAAACCGTTTCCGACATTTTGACGGGACAACGCCCCTTGAATGTTCCCCAGATTCGGGCCTTGAGTGAACGTTTTCAAGTGTCTCCCACGGTTTTTTGGGATTAACACATACCGAGGTAAGAATAACAGACCAGAAATGAAGAATGCTATCTGAAACATCAAGCTGTGGTTCTGTCGATTTGAGGAACTGCTAAATAAGTCAAATAACTAACTGAGGAATCACTAACACATGAAAACTAAAATCCATCTATTCGCTGCCTTCACCGCGACCTTAACCATCGCTACCTTTTTGACAGCTACCATTCTGGTCGAACTCTTTGGTAGCCATGAAGCGATTCTCCAGGTTAAACACCTGATTGTCGTTCCGGGCCTGTTTATTCTCGTTCCGGCACTGATTGCCACCGGTGCCACGGGATTTTCCTTGTCCCAATCCCGAACGGGGCGATTAGTGGAAAACAAAAAGCAGAGGATGCCTTTCATTGCGGCCAATGGTATACTCATACTTCTCCCCTCTGCTATTGTGTTGAACCTTTGGGCACAGGCGGGTCCCTTTAATGCCAATTTTTACGTGGTGCAAACCGTTGAACTGATGGCGGGACCTCTCAACTTATTTTTGATGGGATGGAGTATTCGAGATGGATTGAGATTGACGGGGCGGTTCAAAACGAATAAGGTAGGGGGTTAACCAAGATGACTTTCCAACGCATCACTCTCAATCACGATGTCCGTAATGGGAATCCTTGCCCCTGTATTCGTGACTTACAGTTCCCTGTGTCACGTTTGCTAGGGTTGTTAGCGACGGGCGAAACTGCGGAAACAATTTTAAAAAAGCACCCAGAATTGGAAGCCGAAGATATTCAGGAGGCATTGATTTATGCGGCCGTGTCAATGACGGAACTGAATTATGACTCGGTCCATCAAATGATGTATTTGCGTCAAAGTCCTCAAGAGAAGGTCAAGGAGTTAATCCAACCACCAGAGGAAGAATCTAGCGCACCGGGAACTCCAAAGCGGTCTAAATGGGCGATAATCGCGGAAAAAGTGCATAACGACCGCAGTGACGTGGGTGATTTTTGGCAACAGTTTCGGAAACATTCGGAAGAGTTTCGAGACAATTTTGAATTTGCAAATGACCGTTAGTATATGAAATATCTATTGGATTCAAATACGGTTTCTGATTTCTATAACCATCAGTCAGAAGACCATGCTAAAATCTATGAAAGAGTCTCTTCTTTGCAAGAGACGGATAATTTGTATATCTCAATGTTAACCGTTTATGAATTGGAATATGGATATGCCAACGCCCCTGAACTAAAAAGGGAGGCGGTTCGACAAAAAATTGAGGAGGCTAAACAACTCTTTGGTATTTTACCGGTGCCCCTCGAAGGCGCCCCGCTGTTTGGCCGCTTGAAAAAGCAAATTAAGGATGCCAGACGGCTAACCAAGGAGAATATTAAAAAATTCAATGTTGACATCATGTTAGCCACTACCACAGTGATACAAGGTGGCGTCTTGGTGAGTGCGGACACCCTCTATAGCGAAATTCAAAGATTTTGTCCGGAATTGAAGGTGGAAAATTGGCTTATCTAGTGGATAACTAAGTTTAGAATAACAGAGGTTAATCAATGGCTTACAGTACGTTTTCGTTTGACAAATTAAAAGACGAATTTTCTTTGACTATCGAGGAGAAGGTGGGGCTATTTGCGCCAATTCAGGCCATTCAACCTCCGGAAGAGTTAGTCATGACACTGGCAGACAATGTTCCTTTAGCACTGGCTGTCAACACTGAAAAAGCGAAATCAGAACTGATTATCAGTCCGATTTTGGTAGAAATTAGAAAGCGGGTCCATAAAAGAATCAGCCTGTTTTCAGGCATCGAATTAAATGTAGAAGAAGAGAAAGGACTGAGAGGTATTTGTGATTTTATCATTAGCTTGTCGCCCGAACAATTTTTTTTAGAAGCGCCCCTGGTGACCATCGTAGAAGCCAAAAGGGACAATGTGACGGAAGGGTTGCCACAATGTATTGCAGAAATGAAGGCCGCGCAGTTATTCAATGACCGAAGGAAAAATATTATTCCCATCCTCTATGGTGTGGTAACGACAGGCAATCTTTGGAAGTTTCTCAAATTAGAAGGGCAACAGGTATCGATAGATTTAGATGAGTACCACGTCAAGGAACTAAATAAAATCATGGGAATTTTATTGAGTATGGTGGGGTACACTGGATGATGTTAGGCAGACGGACGAAAAACTAAGTTTCTTCAAGAAACTTAGTTTTTGGGTATGCAGAATGATGTTAAGCAGGTGGACCACGGGGAGATGACATCCCCATTCCAAGGGGTGTGAGAAACTTAGTTTCTGTGATACAGTTGTGTAAGATAAATTTATAAAACCGGACGACACCTTGCTGTCGTCCCCGACCTGGAAACAAGACAATATGGCAAAAAGCAAAGAAATACGAACTAAAATTTCGAGTATCAAAAGTACCCAAAAAATTACCCGTGCCATGGAAATGGTAGCGGCCAGTAAAATGCGACGGGCACAAGAGAGAATGCGGAAATCCCGCCCGTATGCAGAAAAAATTCGCACGGTCATTGGTCACTTAGCCCATGCCCATCCCGAATATAAACATCCCTACATGATAGGTCGTCCTGTCAAGCGAATTGGATTAATCATCATCTCCTCAGACCGCGGTCTGTGTGGTGGTTTGAATACTAACTTGTTTCGGACGACCCTAGCGGCCATGAAAAGATGGCGCAACACTGGCATCGAGATGGACTTGTGTACCGTTGGCAATAAAAGCAGTCTCTTCTTTAGACGCTTCGGTGGTAACATCGTTGCCCAAACGGCCCACTTGGGAGATGCACCTTCCCTGGAAAGCTTAATTGGCACGGTGCGAGTGATGCTAGACGCTTACGACAACGGCACGATTGACCAGTTGTATGTCGTTTTTAACCGCTTCATTAACACCATGAGTCAATCGGTCCAAGTGCAACAACTGTTGCCCATTAGTGCCGATGAACAAGATACCAAACTTCAGCATCATTGGGATTACATTTATGAACCCAATTCCCAAGAAGTCTTGGATGGCTTGCTAATGCGTTACATTGAATCGCTGGTTTATCAAGCCGTGGTGGAGAACAACGCCTGTGAACAAGCGGCCCGAATGGTGGCCATGAAGAGTGCCTCAGACAATGCTGGTGGCTTGATTGAAGAATTACAGTTGGCTTATAATAAGGCCCGGCAGTCTGCGATTACCCAAGAGTTGTCGGAAATCGTGGCTGGGGCCGCCGCAGTATAGAGAATCACTTTCTTAAAGACACTTGGGAACACTTTCGAGTTTTGGACGCCTGAGTGTCGAAAGAGTAAAAAAACAGACCTAAACAAAACTTTCATGAGGACTTCAGAACAATGAATGTAGCAGCAACAACAGCAACAGGCAAAGTTGTACAAATCATCGGTGCCGTGGTGGACGTTGAGTTTCCACGCGATTCCATTCCCAAAATTTATGACGCCCTTTGGCTGGACAGCAAAGATTTAACGTTGGAAACGCAACAGCAATTAGGTGACGGTATCGTCCGCACCATTGCGATGGGCAGTACGGATGGGTTACGTCGCGGTTTAAGTGTGATGAATACAGGTTCCCCCATTATGGTGCCCGTGGGTAAAAAGACCTTGGGACGCATTATGGACGTATTGGGTCGCCCCGTGGATGAGAAGGGACCCGTAGGTGAGGAGGTGAGATGGTCCATTCACCGCAAGGCACCCAGATATGAGGATTTGTCTGCCAGTAAGGAGATTTTGGAAACGGGCATTAAGGTGATTGACTTGATTTGCCCCTTTGCCAAAGGTGGCAAAATCGGCTTGTTTGGCGGTGCCGGCGTCGGCAAAACGGTTAACATGATGGAATTGATTCGCAACATCGCCATTGAACATAGCGGATTTTCCGTATTTGCAGGCGTTGGCGAACGGACCCGTGAAGGAAACGACTTCTACCATGAAATGAAAGAAGGTGGCGTCTTAGACAAAGTCGCCCTCGTCTATGGTCAAATGAATGAACCACCGGGAAACCGGTTGCGAGTCGGACTGTCGGGATTGACCATTGCGGAATATTTCCGTGATGAAGGGCGAGACGTGCTATTGTTCATTGACAACATTTACCGTTACACGTTGGCCGGTGTAGAAGTCTCCGCCTTACTAGGTCGGATGCCTTCGGCGGTAGGTTATCAACCGAACTTAGCGGAGGAGATGGGAATGTTACAAGAACGCATCACTTCCACCAAGACCGGTTCGATTACGTCGATTCAAGCCGTTTACGTTCCTGCTGACGATTTGACTGACCCATCTCCAGCCACCACTTTTGCACACTTGGATGCCACCGTGGTGTTGTCGCGGCAAGTCGCCGAATTGGGAATCTATCCCGCTGTGGATCCCCTGGACTCTACCAGTCGTCAACTTGACCCATTGGTGGTGGGTCAAGAACATTATGACATTGCGCGGAAAGTGCAAAGTACCTTGCAACGTTACAAAGAGTTGAAAGACATCATTGCGATTTTGGGTATGGATGAGTTGTCTGAAGATGATAAACTCATTGTGTCGCGGGCACGTAAGATTCAACGCTTCCTCTCGCAACCCTTCTTCGTCGCGGAAGTCTTTACCGGTTCCTCTGGCAAATACGTTCCCGTCAAAGAGACCATCAAAGGTTTCAAGGGGATTGTCGAAGGTGAATATGACAATTTGCCTGAACAAGCCTTCTACATGGTAGGCAAGATTGAGGAAGCAGTAGAGAAGGGACAAAAGATGTAGTCGGCAGGTTAGATGTCCTTTGAAACTCGGTTTTTGAAAAAAACCAGCTTCTTGGATGTCCTCCGAAACTCGGTTTTTGAAAAACCCGAGTTTCTTTTTAGCATTTAGGAGAATAATCAACTATGGCAATGACCATTCATGTAGATATAGTCAGTGCAGAAGCGCAAATTTTTTCTGGACTGGCGGAAATGGTAGTGGCGCCTGCTATTCAAGGTGACGTCGGGATTTTACCGCGTCACGCGCCGTTTTTGACACCGTTGCGACCTGGGGAAGTACGGGTCAAAATCAGTCGTGACCAGGAGGAGCCGTTTTATGTTTCTGGCGGCATGTTAGAGGTACAACCACACGTTGTCACTATCTTGTCTGACACCGCCATCCGTGCCCATGACTTAGATGAGGAAGCGGCAATGGCTGCCAAACAACGGGCGGAGAAGTTATTGCAAGACCGGCAAGCCGCGTTTGATTATGCGAGGGCGCAAGCAGAGTTGGCAGAGGCGGTAGCGCAATTGCGGGCGATTGAAAGGTTGCGGAAGATTAGGAGGTAACTGTCACCCAAGAAACCGAATTATGCTTTTCCAAAACTCGGTTTCTTGGGGCAACTTTTGGGTTGTGATGCAATGTGGGTGAAGTTGGAGAACTATGAGGTGTGTGAAGTATATGGGAGGAAGTCTGAGGCAGAATCAAGGGAAAGGCGTGTCTTCAACTCCTTTGCGTCTCTGTTTCTCATCACACACATCATATCTATCACACACCTCACAGTTCCAGATTATCACCCACATTGCATCACTACCAACTTTTGAGAGGAATGTTAGGTGTTTTCTACCTGCTAATGGAGGTATTTAAAAGTAAAGAGTTTCCTAAACCGTCGAGGTTTATGGAACCTGGAGATATTTGATAGCACCTTGATTTTCAATGCCTCAATTGGTTCCCGGTGACTACCAAAATACCTTTGTAGCTAAATCTAATTTAGACAATACCTTATCATAACCGAAAGGAATTAAACCATGCCAAGCACATTGAAACCAGAAGGTAACTACCTCCTGCTAAAACATGACGACCTCCTGCGGGCAATTTTAAAAGCCATTCAGGAGGATTCTCCCTTCAAACCGACTGCTAAAAATCTAGGCATTAACTGTCTCAAGGTGGCAGAAACGGTTTATAAGAAGTTTGCCAATAAACACCTTGACGACTTGGTAAGAGGGCGAAGCAGTGATTTTAGTCATTTCGGTGCCAATCCTTTTGAGGATGACCACCAATTGCGTGAGGAAGTGGCTAAAATTTATCGCCAATTGCATGAACAACTTGACCAATTGCCCAGTGAACTTTGGCCCAAATTACTTAAAACTCGGGCCGACCTGGGTAACGAGAAGGAAAACCTATTTGCTGCCAAAAACACTCTCGTCCCCTTTAAATCTCAAAAAGGTCAGTTGCAACCGGTAACGACTGGCGAGAACGCGCAAGGTGACAAATTATTTCGTGCCCATTTGTGTCGCATTCGCTTAACCACCAGTGAGGCCCTCAAATTTGAGATTCAAGAGGCTATTCTCGCCCATTATAAGTATCTCTTTGACAAACAGGGAGACTTTGATGACAGTGCCTGGGTGGAAATTCAAAAGCGTGTCAAAGAATTTTTTTCCGAGGCCAACCTCAATAGTCCTGTTTTCAAAGGGTTTCAATCCCTCCTCGATGAAAAAACCCTGGGTTTAATTAAACGGGAAGCAGAAATTGCCTATTTGGAATGTCTATTGGTTGATGCCAAAGCCAGAGGGATTCCCTGTGCGGAATTAGAAACCCTGGTGCAAAATATCCGGTTAGTGGAGGAGTATATCAATTCCCCAGAACGTACTAATGAGGAATGTATTTATCACCTCACTGCTAATCATCAATGTGATTTGCGCGATTTGTTAGGCAACGCCGAAGCCTTTCGGGAATTACCGGTCATTGGCCAAATCGAAGGTAATTTGGAAGAGAGAACAGGACATGAAGAAAGGGTGTTTGTGTTTGGGATGCGGTTTAAACTTAATGGTGTGTCAAATCGGCCCGAAAATTTGAAAAAGGATCGGGTATATGCTTACCATTTAAAAAAGGCCAGAGACATTTTGTCAGCAGTTTTTAGCTACAATGGTGGGGATAACTCGGTGGACACAGTTCGAAAATTGAAGGACTTGGAATTGAAAAAAGCCATTAGAGTAATCTTTTTATACTACATCGTTTTTTCTAACAATGCCAAGAAGTGTCTAGCATTTTGGCAAAATACTTTATCTCCACTACTTTCTCACCAAGACATGGAAGGAGTCTCGAAACTTATCAAAATAATTGATAAGTTACTAACCAAACCGAACCAGGCAAAACCTGATGAGAACGATAGTTATGAAATAGAGGGTACCATTATCACCCTCATCCTCTCTACTCTCCAACAACTGCTTAACAGCAAGACCGGTGGTTCGCCTTATAACAAACAAAAATATCTCTTTCTTGATAAAAAGTTGTTAAATGACAACTTGGAGGAAGTGACCACTGGTATCCTTTTCGCGCAGTGTTTGCGACAAACTGATCTCAACTCTTGTCTGCGCTATGTCCGTATTTCGGAGAAACAAAGCCCTCTTGCTTCTTTCTTCACGATACCGTTTAATTTCTCCTTCAAAGATACCTTCTTTATGGCTGACAGACAACGGGCGAGAAACGTACAAATGACCGCAGATTTGTCGGAAGAGGCTAAATTTTTGCCGGTGTTGGTACAATCTCAAATGTTCAAAAGCTCTGAAAAACCAACTGTACCAGAGATAGAGTCCTATCAGACACCACTGATGAAAACTGCAACTGTTTTGATTCAGTTAATACCCGTCAAAGAGGTTAGTGGAGGAGATTTTAAAGATTTCCAAGCATTTATTTATCGATTTACTTCGGCCCTGATTTTTCACCTCTGCCTATCGGCTGTTTGCCAAAAATTGTCAGCACAAAGCCAATTTTATATTCCCCTGGTGCGAATTCATACGGCTAATGAACAAGACCCCATAGAACACTATCTCAAAGCCGTGACTGACGCTGTTGCCTTCTTATTGAATGAACGGTATTCGATTGGTACGCAAGGAATACAGTTGGTTGATTTGAAAGGGAAGCAGAAAAGTGGACTCGAATACCGAATCACCAATGCCCGCAATTCTCTGTATTCCTTTTTACCCAAACGCTTTGAAGCCCCTGGACTGGTACCAGCTTTTGACAAACTGGCGATAGTGACAGTCTCGACCCGTGTGACTGATAAAATGAAATACAGGAAGGAGGACGACAAATTTGTGAATTTATTCGGCAAAGTCGCGTTGTTGGAAAAAACTGGTAGTAATCTCTTTCGGTTGCGCCAAGATTTGCTGACGTTTGCCGATAATCGTTCCAAAGACGAAGTCTATCAGCAACCGAACATCTTGCTGGATACGATTGACCGCTTATACGGTGAGTATCAGGTGCGTGACATTCTATATGTGGCCAAAGCTCCTTTCACCAGCAGTTTAAATCTCACCGCCACTACATCTCGTCCAAAACTATACTTCATGTCGGAAGAGATTTTACTGAAGATGCTGGAGAATCACAAAGACTTAAATCTTTACCCTGTCTTTTGTGACAAGTACCCCATCAGAATGTTTGGAGGCAGCAACTTACATGCCCTCTACATTGATGAAGTCTCATCCATTCAAAGCCAACTTCAGATGGATGAACAGCGTGACAGTAAAATCATCATGTTCCTAAACATTGCTAACGGAATTGCGATTAAAGAGAAAGGTGAATACTTCTTCAATCGCGTGTTGTCTTACTCCACGTTGGACAAGTTTTACAAAGACACTACGCTAGATTCTCGCATTACGGAACGCTTAGTTTCCCCTGATTCGCTGGCCCGAAAAACGCTTATTGAATTTCTCTGTCTAGTACATGCGGCAGCTTTTGAAAAGACCGACAGTAAAACCCCGATTCAACTTAAATTGAATCCTTATGAGGACATTTTAGGAGACGAGAATGTCAATGCCCTCAATACGTTTGGAATCAGTGGTGCCACGGGTCAAATTCAGTTCAACCTGTTTGCGTTTTTGACTAAAATTCAACGAATTGTTCGGTTATTGGAGGGGGGGCAGGTAAGATGAGTCATGGCAACTACATAAAACGGATTAACGACTCACTTATTCCTAAAGTCCATCTAAATTGGCCCGTATTAGATTTATTCGCCGGTAGCGGTGGTCTTTCGCTTGGTTTTGAAGCGGTGGGATTTCCAACGACAGGTTACGAGAAGGACCGTCACGCGGTGGAAACTTATAATCGAAACCTGGAGGGACATTGTTTTGAGCAAACTTTGACCTGTGATACCCAGTTTGAAACTCCTTATGAGGTTATCATCGGCGGCCCTCCTTGCCAACCTTTTAGTGTTGGTGGCCACCAAAAGGGTAAGAAGGATGAACGCAACGGTTTCCCCATTTTTATTAATGCGGTAAGACAATTGAAACCCCAAATTTGGTTGTTTGAGAACGTGCGAGGAATGCTTTATTCTAATAAAGGCTACTTTGCAGAAATCCTTCGTGAATTAACCGCCGAAGGTTATCTGATTGAATATCAACTATTGAATGCGGTCAATTATGGTGTGCCCCAAACTCGGGAACGATTGTTTGTGGTGGGACATCACGGTAAGTTTACCTTTCCCTCTCCTGAGGCCAACCCGGTCACTGTTGGTGACGCAATTGGTGATTTGATTGAAACTATTCAAGATGACAGCAAGATTTTGACACCTTCAATGGATCGATACGTGGCCAATTATGAACGTGCTTCGCAATGTCTCAGACCCAGAGATATCTACTTAGACAAACCTGCCAGGACCCTAACCTGCCGCAACATTGCAGCGCCGACAGGGGATATGCAAAGAGTTCGGTTGCAAGAGGGCAAACGTCGACGTCTGGTGGTGAGAGAAGCGGCACGTTTACAAAGTTTTCCAGACTGGTTTGAATTTTGTGGCACGGAAACACAACAGTATTATCAAATTGGAAATGCTGTACCACCGTTGTTGGCTTATCATTTGGCCACTGCCGTTAGAAATTATTTGGTGATGACAGGTCGAGTTGAATCAGAAAGTATCGAGAAGTTAGTTCAACCCCAATTGACTCAAATGAGTTTATTTTAATTTGATATGAAATATTTAACCAAAAGCACGAAATCCACCCAGGTTCTTAACCTCATAGAACAAGCCATTGATATTTTGGTTGCCGTTGATATTCCTACGGATAACCAAACCCAAAGAAGTTTAGAACGTATGGCGATGGCATTTTTGGCAGTAGCAGGCGTAACCAAACAATGGCAAGAGGCGCAAGGTTTTGAGGAAGGGCGAATTTTAAAAACGAGGGAGATTATTACCTTCATCAACGCTAATTTTGAAGAACATATTTCTAGTGGTTCGTATGATGATATACGCCGCAAAGATTTGAAATTGTTGGTACTGGCCGGCTTGATTTGGAACAGTGCCAATAATCCTAATGCGGCTACCAATGACCCTACTCGTGGTTACACGCTAGAAACCGGTTTCAAAAATTTGGTTAGAACTTATGGTACTGCCCATTGGAAAAGCGGTCTATCAGAATTTCTCAAAAACCGAACCTCTTTAAAAGTACAACTTGCTAGAAAACGTGTTATTAAAACGGTTCCTGTAACCTTGCTTGACGGTAAAACACTAAGATTTTCCCCTGGACCACACAATGAGTTACAAAAACTCATTATAGAAGAATTTTTACCTCGGTTTGGCAAAGGTTGTCAAGTGCTGTATATTGGTGATACCGCTAACAAAATACTATATATTGACCAGTCGTGGTTGGATTCTCTAAATTTTTTCGAACTGGCCCACGATAAACTGCCCGATATTATTGCTTACCAACCTCAAAAGAATTGGCTTTATCTCATTGAAGCAGTTCACAGTGGCGGTGTAATTTCTGAAGTGAGAATGTTGGAACTTAAACAACTGACACAGACCTGTAAAGCAGAAATTATTTTTGTAACGGCATTTCTCAATCGAACTGAATTTCGCAAATGGTCCGCTGAAATAGCCTGGGAAACTGAAGTATGGATAGCCAGCACTCCTGACCACCTCATTCACTTCAATGGTGGAAAATTTTTAGGCCCTTACCGCAACCAATAATTCACACTAATATGAACAACCTCTTAATTGACGATTTTGGTTTAGTGCTTGAACTAGGAGTCAACGTTGGTCTCCTCACCGCTTTACGTCGGGTAGTCACGGAAAAAGCTATCTCGTCTGCGGTTCCCGACCTCTATCAAAGTGAACTTCAAAGTCTGAGACTCACCCAAATTCGCACTTACTTTTTAGAGACTGCCAGACGCAATGGCATTGTGGATAACTATTTCCTAAAAACGCTGGAAACTTTGGTGAACTATCTATTTTTCTTAGGTTTCCACAAGGGCGTTAGCTTTTTGAGAGAATATTGTCAAACGCTACCTGACTCAACCAGTGTGTTGTATATTCAATGCAATTTACAACAGTTACCAAAACCCGCTTCGCCGGTCAAATCGTCTGCCTGGTTTTCCAAATTAGATTCCTTATGGACTCAACATCTGGGTTGTCAAACAGCACCACTTTATGAATCATATCAAGCCACTGGAGAATTTTTACGGGCCGATACGCTGTTCGTTTTTAAGTTAACTGACAGTTTATCCATCAAGTACCGTATCCTGGCATTAGACATAGGTTTGTTTTCTTTCAAATTTTTAGAAGAGATACCGAATCTACAAGATGCTAGAGAAATCAAGCAACGTATCATCCACACCATTAATTACTTGCGTCAAAAAACTGCCTTTGAAAGACTTGCTATTGATATTAATAATGAGAACCTATCAACACCTCCGCTGTTTTCCTCAACACTGGACCGCTACCTGGAAGCCTTTAATCGCAATGAAAAGGACAGTTATAAAATGGTGCAGGCAGGTGGTTATGCGTATAGTTTTCTGACGTGTTGGAAACAATTATGTCCTCAATTAAAGGAGGAGGAGATAGAACTTCATGCCATAGGATTGACCGATAGAGCCTATCATGGTATGTTTGCCCGTTCTCCAGCAGAGTTTGCAATATTTCAAAAAATTTATGCCAGGGCCAAAACAGTCAGCCGGTCTTCTCAACGAGAAGTGGGTTATGAAGCAACGCGAGAACATCAGCAACGGCAACTGTTTACGCTAATTAGTAGCAATTTTGCCCGGACGTTCAAACCCAATCCGTATAACCACGTACAATGTGACTTGCCAGCACTTCAAGCATTGGAAGAGTTTTTAAAGACCACGCCACCACCTGCCACAGGGACTGCTAATTATCAAGCTACCTACACCGAAACCTTGAAAGGTTTTAAGAGTACCGCAGACCGGCTAGAAGATGAATGGTTGTCTAAGCATCATTTGCCCATAGCACTGACTTTCCGGCAAGCCCATCAACAACTGATTTGGAGGGCGTTAGCAACAGATGAGTTATTATTATTTTTGACCGGGCATCCAGGCATTGGAAAAACGACGGCAGTCCTTGACTATCTGTTAGCACCCCCCCAATCTGAAGAAGGTTTCTTATTTTTTTATCTGAGTCCACGAATTCAGGTGAACCGCGATATTATTGAAAAGGTACACAAAAATTCAGAAGGGGTGAAAGACAAACTGATTTGTATTCATTCCAGTAGTACCTTGATTACCAACTATGGTCAACGTCCCGTGATTAAATATGTGAGTTCCATAAAATTACCTGACTCATTGGTCATTCCTGCGACCGTTCCCAATAAATATAGAGAGTTGAGATTGGTAGCTGACAGTGATAATGAGGAGGTTCGCTTCAGCAGTAAATCTCGTACTCAATCGAGTAATGACCGAGATATTTACTGTCAGGACCGTGAACGTCAAGGGGTACTCAATACTTTGTGTACTGCGATTTCGACACTCCGGCAAAGTCCAGCAATTCCCAGAAATATCATCGCCACTGCCACTCTGCAATCGCTGAAATTAATAGGTGGGCGAAAGACTTCGGAACACTTTAAAAAAATTTTTGCCGAGGCTTTTACTGACAAAGAGTTAAGAAATTTGGATGAAACGAAACTTCAAACCATTGCCCAACAGACTCCACATCTGGTATTTATGATAGATGAAATTATCGGCGACAGTGGTGGTGTAGAATTTTTGCACGAGTTAGTCAATTTCGTGAAAACATTTGGCTTAGATAACCACTTCAAAGTGAAAATTATCGTAGCCGATGCTTCCATTGTGGGTACCGATGTGATTCAACAACATCTGCTAAATAAGGAAGAGAGTCCGGCCAAAATTTTATATCGCCCGTTCACTCCCCAGGATGACCAGCCGTTAACGTTTGAATCTATGGCACTGACCATTGGCCATCGTCGTCTGCTGGCCACTCTCATTAATGCCAATAGCTTCCCAGCACGGGAGTTGACCGTTACCTATAAAATTGCCTTTGACACGCAGCAGTCATTAGATGATAAAATCAGTTACCCTCTCCCCGCTGTGGAAGAGAAGCAACAACAGGTTTTAGTTGAAGATATAATGCAATTGTTGACCGCCCCAGAATCTGGGCAATTGATTGTTTATATTCAAGATATTCAAAGGCTAACAAAGTTGATTTTTGCCCTTGAAGAACGACTGGATCACTTTGTGGAAGCGACTGACTACCTCATTATTCATTCACGCATCTTAGACCCAGACCGCCGACAGATTCGTTCATGTAAAGATTCCGTGCGCGTTATTTTTATGACCTCTTCGGCTAGTCGCGGGATTACGTTTGCAGGCGTGAGACACATTTTTATTGAAGTACCTAGATTCCAGGTCGAACAGAATCTGATGGAAATTGTACAAACCATTTATCGCGGCCGTGGCGGTGACTCCGACGCCCATCGTCAATTAGAACAACAAACTCGTTGGCTTACGCTTTATTTTCATCAGACGATTTACTATGGGTCTTCTGTTCAATTGAAGGAACGTTATCGAGAAAGTACAATGTCAATGATGAGTGTCCTCTTATTGACGCGGGCCGCGATTAAAACGAGGATGTATGGTTATGGCAACCTTGGTAAATACCCTTTACGCATCATTCCAGTGGGGGACAAATATATTGATACGGTAGGCAGTTCCTTACTCACGGAGGTCAAACAATTGTACGATGAAATTGGCAAAGAATTGCGCAACAGTGTTCTTGCCAGTCGTGCTAAACAAGGTGACTATGAGAATGCGTTGGCCCTCTTACGTGAAGACCTCGCTTTGGTATTCAAAGACGTTCTCATACGTGT
Source organism: Thiotrichaceae bacterium (assembly GCA_011391085.1). Taxonomy (GTDB): domain Bacteria; phylum Pseudomonadota; class Gammaproteobacteria; order Beggiatoales; family Beggiatoaceae; genus JAABRD01. The sequence continues at coordinate 42,305 of JAABRD010000035.1, forward strand.
CAAGCATGGAATCTTGCCCCAATTGACCGATTCTGGTAAACTCTTCTTCCAACAAGCTGATGCTGATTTTGCAAAATTAGTCAACAGCATGGTTACGGAACCCTATTATATAGAAGGAGACTTGTTGATTTTTCAGGCCCCTCAGAGTCGTGAGATTGTCAGTATGTTGAAAGACGTGTTAGAACAGGCCAATCATGTCAATTTGGTAAAACGTTTATATGCCATGGGTTCAAAGGAGAATTATCCGGACCGTCTAAAAATGGCGTTACGAAAAATGGCAAAGGAACTTGAAAAAATTCAAGAGGCTTGGAAACAAACTGATAATAGCCAGCAAATTCATAGTTCCTATCGGAATACCGACCAATTTGTAGCTTTGCCCTTGCCGGCGTTGTTTGACCCAATGACGTTTTCAAAATATTTTTCTGATGCACGCGCCCGAAGTTATGAAATGGAAACTACGAAACATGACGCTTATCGTGAGATTTTAGAACATTTTTTAAGAGTGTTCTATCCACTGAACGGTAGTTTGCCGCTAGATAACGATTACCTTGACTTTCCGTTTTTGTTATTTCGGTGCAACAACCTGATTAATAGAAGAAAACAGCATTTTGATAGACGTTATTGGTTTTCTTCCACAGACTTCAATGTGGTGAATTTGATTTTATCGCAACAGGAAGAGGAGAAATAGTCTTGGTCGTGTTTCACGGTGAATCGCAGAGTGGCAAATTTTTAAATGGTGCGTGGGACGCACCCTACTTATCGCACTCAGGAACTTCACCCCTACTACTTATTACCGGAGTTATTGATTATGTCTAATCTCCCTATAACATCCAATTTTTAGTGGAACGTTTTAGCAGCCAGTTAGAAACCTGTCAACAAGCTGATTATAACGAAACCCAAACTCGCATTGACTTCATCAACCCCTTGTTTCCGGCATTAGGCTGGGATGTTAATAATGAAAAAGGTCAGTATTTGTATGGTGGGCAACAGGTTTATCGTTGCCCACCACTTTGCTGAATAGGTGGGCAAAGAAACACTTGCCCACCCTACACGGTTTGAAACCTGTTATTAACCCAATGTGGTCCAAAACGTGTTTTGAACTCCTTAACCTATCTTTACCACCACTCGTCCTTGTATTTGACCTTGTAAAATCTTGTCAATATAAACCTTGTTGAGACTTTCCAAATCAGTGTCAATGACCAGTTGTGACAAATTATCCAGTTTCCATTCGCCTGCAAGTCGTTCCCAAATTTGGGTTCGAGAATCGCCAGGACATTGGGCTGAATCGATTCCCAATAAGTTGACTCCTCTTAAAATAAAAGGAAACACCGTGAGAGATAGGTTGGGGGAAGCAACCAATCCACAGCAGGCCACGAGGCCACGGTATTGGGTAGATTTTATGGCATGGGTCAAAATCTCTCCCCCTACGGTGTCCAGTACGCCGGCCCAACGGCTTTTCAACAGGGAACGTTTGGGGTCATCTTGTAACCCCGTTCGGTCTATCACTTCCTTTGCCCCTAAGGTGTGGAGAAAGGCTTTCGATTGCGGTTTGCCGGTGGCCGCCACCACTTGATAACCTAATTTGGCGAACAGGGCCACACCGATGCTACCGACTCCTCCTGTGGCACCTGTGACCAAGACTTCCCCTTGGTCGGGACGCAAACCAACGTGTTGTAGTTGCAACACCGACTGGGCCGCGGTAAAACCGGCGGTGCCATAAATCATACTGTCCTTTAGGGAGAGGTTCTTAGGTAACTTGACCACCCAGGTAGCAGGGACTCGGATGTATTCGGCCCAGGCACCGTCGGTGTTCATGCCTAAATCATAACCGGTGACAATCACTTCTTCTCCTGTTTGAAAATCGGCATGTTGACTGTCAGCCACCACGCCTGCGGCGTCAATACCGGGGGTATGCGGATACGTTTTCGTAACCCCCTTGTTGCCCGTTGCAGACAAGGCGTCTTTGTAGTTGAGAGAAGAATAAGCCACCTTGACCAGTACTTCTCCATTAGGTAAATCTTGAAGAGGGCGGTTAATAAGACTTCTTTCAAACGTATGTAGCGGCGTTTCTGTCACCCGAAGGGCTGTAAACGAGGTATTAGTCATGGTGAGAAGTGAAAGGCGAAGAGTGAGTAGGTTCCGGACTAGAGGCTTCCGCCGCAGGCGGTGGCACGTCACCGGCTAAAACCGTGGTTCCAGCGTCAGGCTTTTCGTTTTCCGGGTCACAAGTTCCATTTTCCATCCCGATTTCTCCATATTCACGTAACCTGTTTGCGAGTGCCTCTTCAATAAAAGCCGAACGGCTTGGATAGCGGGCCATTTTAACCAGGACATCAATTTGGGTCAATAAATCTTTGGGCAAGGCGGTACTGATTCGAGTATGTGTTGTTTTTTTCATGGTTACCTCAAAAGTCTATCGTTGACGGTGTTAACCTTTCTAAATTGTCGAAGTTTAGGAAAGCTAGGGATTGCCACAACGTCTTAGCTTTCCTAAATCGGCGAGATTTAGGAAAACTAGAAGTTGCAATAAGCCATTTAAATATATTATCTAACGTGTCACTTTTCAACTCAAGTGGTTTTAAATGAAAATATATTTTCATGGGCAAAGCGGTATATACTACGTCAAAATAGCGGGTTATATTCATTTCTTTACTTGTTGGTTGCGTGACGTTTTTTTTCACGCTATACTCCAGTTTTAGGTAGTGAGGCAATGTGGGTTCACTGTCTGAACTTTGATTAGAATGATTTTCAGATGGACTCTGATTAGTCAAGCCGCCTTTCAGAGTCCTCATTTAATCATCTCAATCAGAGTTCCAGACCGCCGCGAAACCGCGCGATATTTCACCCAGATTGCATCACTACCCAATTTTAAAATAATACCTTATGTGTAATACCATCTAATCAGTGGTTATTCAATAGATGAAATGGTGTTGCACACAAGGTTTATCTCACTTAATTTTAAGGAACTCAAATATGAAAACCAAATTTTTTCTATGGATTATATTTATCTTGTTAATTGGTATCGGTTTTGCGGCAACGCCTTTGTGGACTCTCTATCATCTGAAAGAGGCAGCAGACCAGAAGGATGCGGCGGCCTTATCGAAGTATGTGGACTATTCGGCGGTTCGAGAAAACTTGAAGGTGGATTTAAAGGCAAAGATGGCCGGTGAAATGACGAAACGCAATGACCAGTTGCCAGGAGTTGCAGTTGGTGCGTTGATCGCTTTGGCGGGTGGTGTCGTTGACCCCTTGGTGGATGCGCTGGTGACACCTGACAGTTTGGCTATGGTGATGAAGGGTCAAGATCCGCAAGCAAAGAAAGAGGGGGAGAAACAGGAAACTTCTGCTTCTGAGGAGGAAGTGGATACCACCCTGTCGTATCAAGAGTTCAATGTGTTTGTGGTGGACCTGAAGAAGAAAGGGGCTTCGGACTCCCCGGTGACGTTGGTTTTCAAGAGGGAGAACGTCATTTTTTGGAAGTTGTCGGCGATACGGTTGCCCACCTAAGAGGGTAGCAGAGACGGAGGCACTCAGTAAGAGTGAATTCCAGTTCAAAAAAGTGGGTAGTGATGCAATGTGGGTGATATGTTTCCCCACACCCGTAGGGAGAGGGGCCGGGGGTGAGGGAAACATGAATATCACCCACATTGCATCACTACCAAAAATTGAAATAGGAATAATCCAAATAAAAATCAAGGGCTATCCAATTTATATGGACATAGACCGGGGTTGTGGTTGGATAACGTCAGGTGATTACGGATTCCCTAGCTAAATGATAAAATCTATTAAATTCAACAAATTATTAAAAATCAGGGGGGCCGCCTCACTTCTCATCTATGAAAAATTTAGAATATCAGGTATTCTATAACTATTGTAGAAAAAACATCCTGAATTATCAACTGTGTTAGGAGGCAACTATTCACTATGAACACTCTCATCAGCCATGGTGCAACGTGGGCAGCACTGAAACAACATCAACAAGCATTGGCACAAGTTCAGATGCGTGACTTGTTTGCACAAGACCGTCAACGTTTTGAACATTTTTCGGTAGAAGCCTGTGGTTTGTTCTTGGACTATTCCAAAAATCGTGTGACCCAGGAGACGTTGGATTTGTTAATGCAAATGGCCGCGGAAGCCAACTTGAAAGATTGGATAGCCCGAATGTTTCGGGGGGAGAAAATTAATAATACGGAACAACGGGCGGTGTTACATGTCGCCCTGCGGAATCGTTCCAACCGACCCATTTTGGTAGATGGGAAGGATGTCATGCCAGAAGTCAACGCCGTGTTGGCCAAGATGCGGCAGTTCTGTGACTCCGTGCGCAGTGGTCAGTGGCGCGGTTGGACAGGGAAGTCCATCGAGTCTGTGGTCAATATTGGCATTGGCGGTTCCGATTTGGGGCCCGCCATGGTGACACGGGCATTGCGACGTTATCATCATCCGCGGCTAAAGAGTTTCTTTGTGTCCAATTTAGACAGTGTTCATTTGGGGGACACGTTGGCGCAGGTGAATCCTGAGACCACTTTATTTATCATCGCTTCTAAAACCTTTACCACGCAGGAGACCTTGCTAAATGCGCAAAGTGCCAGGCAATGGTTGGTCAGTCAGTTAGGTGACGAGAAGGCCGTGGCCAAACATTTTGTGGCAGTCAGCACGGCCACGGACAAGGTGAGTGCGTTTGGGATAGATACCACCAATATGTTTGAATTTTGGGATTGGGTGGGAGGACGTTATTCGTTATGGTCCGCCATTGGGTTGCCCTGCGCGGTGATCATTGGGATGAATAACTTTGAGGAGATGTTAGCCGGGGCACACGACTTGGATAAGCATTTTGAAACGGCTCCATTTGACCAGAATTTGCCGGTATTGATGGGATTGCTTCAGGTGTGGTATAGCAGTTTTATGGGGGCCAGTAGTTATGCCTTCTTGCCTTATGATTACACGTTGAAATTATTCCCACCGTATCTACAACAGTTGATGATGGAAAGTTTGGGAAAACGGGTCACTCGTGACGGCCTGAATATAGACTATGCCACTGGACCTGTGATTTGGGGGTCGCCGGGAGACAACGGGCAACATGCGTTTTATCAGTTGTTGCATCAGGGAACACAGTTAATCCCGGCGGATGTGATTATCGCGTTAGAGAGTCAGTATCCGTTACCGCGTCATCAGGAAGCGGTATTATCAAATGCGTTGGCCCAGTGTCATGTGTTGATGAAGGGGAGAACGGTGGCAGAAACGCAGGTGGAGTTGGCTAAGAAGTTACAAGGGGAAGAGTTGCGCCAACGAATTCCGCATAGTGTGTTTCCTGGGAATCAGCCGACGAACATGTTGGTATACCAGAAATTGACGCCACGAATGTTGGGAACGTTGACCGCGTTGTATGAACAAAGTGTATTTGTGCAAAGTGTGATTTGGGGAATCAATGCGTTTGACCAGTGGGGCGTGGAACTGGGGAAACAAGTCGCTAATTCCTTGTTACCAGAATTGACGGGGGAAAATGTAGGGGGGGGATATGACGGTTCGACGGACGGGTTGTTGAAGTATATTCGGGGGAAGAAATAGAAGGTTAGCTGGCCACCGGCTAAAGCCTCAAAGTCCCCCCGAACTCAACCGACAGGTGGACTAGAGGCTTTAGCCGGTGGGGGACCGAACATAATTTAAAGCGCGGGGCCCCGCCTCCGGCTAAAGCCTCTAGTCCATCAGAATTTAGCGAAAAAGATGTGGCAACTTATCTTTAACCCCATCCCATTGTTTAGCCTCTGGTAAGGGGTCTATTCGTTCTGTAATGACTGGCCATTGTTTAGCCAGTTCCGCATTCAGTTTGATATAGTTCTGAAATTCTGGAGGGACATCGTCTTCAGAAAAGATAGCATTGGCAGGACATTCTGGTTCACAGAGAGTACAGTCAATACACTCTTCGGGGTCGATGACCAAGAAGTTAGGACCTTCATGGAAGCAGTCCACAGGGCAGACTTCTACGCAGTCGGTATATTTGCAGCGGATGCAGTTTTCAGTGACAACAAAAGCCATAGTTAACTTTGCTATTTTCGGTGAGAATGGGAGGGGGTTTAAGTAGGGTGGATTAAGCGAAGCGTATCCACCAGCCGGCCAGAACGGTGAATACGCTTCGCTTAATCCACCCTACATTAGGATTTATTTTAAATAGGTTTTGGAATCGTTGACAATCCTTTTTACTTGATGATATACTAAAAACGATTTGAATCTCTTAAATTTTAAAAAAAATACCATTAATGACTACTTGGAAACAATAAAGGCATACGTATTGCATGAATATTGTGTATCTTTAGGTATCATAACTGCTTCATTATACTTTATGTTTAAAACAATTTTTAATATCATTGTGTTATTTTTTCTTCTACTTTGCAATATTGCCTTATTTAGTTGGTGTGTCAATCAATTAGAACTGGATAAAAATCCGATAGAAAAAACGTTGATTAGCAATGTACAGGCCGATCCCCCGCCGCACCAACCTCAAGTCTTAACTGTATCGGTGTTGCGCGAGACGGTGGCCTTGCCTAAACCTGTGTTAAATCAATCTCATCCGTTACAGGTTGCGATCGCGTTGCCACATGACAACAACAATTCAGGTTTACAAATCGCGTTACGATTTCAAGGGAATGAGATTTACCCTTCACAGACCGAACGTGCGCGTTTGGAAGCCATGTTGCAACGATTGAACATTAATTTTTCCCATGCGGTAGAGGTGGTGGCAGGGGGGGCGGTGGCATCCGACAAGAATTTGTCGTCACCGCAAACTGCTAAATTACGTGCGCAAAATGTGGCACGAGTGATTTATCCTCATACCCAATCCATAAAAATGGCGTACCGTTCCAATGTGGAAGAAGGTCTGGTTATTGTGGAGTTTTTCCAGCCACAGGCCAAATAATAGTGGATAGTGGATAGTGGATAGTGGAAAATGAAACATACAAGGCCGGACTAGAGGCTTTAGCCGGTGACGTGCCACCTCCACCGGCTGAAGCCTCTAGTCCGGCCTAGGTTTTTTCATTATCCACTATCCACTAAAGTCCACTATCCATCCTTGATTTTATCCTATGAGTACCCATTTTTTAGTTTTCCATTTGAACAGGAGAGAAAATTATGCCCATTTATGAATATAGTTGTACTGGTTGTGATCACAAACTGGAAGTGATGCAAAAAATCAATGATTCACCTTTAGAAAATTGCCCTGCTTGTGGCCAAGATAAACTGAAAAAACTGATTTCTGCGGCAGCTTTTCATCTGAAAGGTTCCGGTTGGTATGCGTCTAGGCAGGAAGACAAAGAGGGGAAATCGGAAACACCGGCACCTGCGTGTGGCGCCGGGTCTTGTTGTGCCTGTGCAGAAGCGGCAAGTTAAACCAAAAGAAATTAATCCAGGAGTCCAAAGCGTCGCTTTGGACTCCTGGAGGTTTTTAGTCTCCCGAATATTTTTTAAAACAATCAAGAGGTTTTCATGCGTAGTTGTTATTGTGGACAAGTGTCTGAGTCTTTGACCAGTCAACTTGTCATTTTATGCGGCTGGGTACATCACCGCCGGGACCATGGTGGGGTCATTTTTATTGACCTACGTGACCGTGAAGGGATTGTTCAAGTCGTCTTCAATCCTGAACAAACAGAAGCGTTTGCCAGTGCCGAACGAGTACGGAATGAGTATGTGTTACGCATTCACGGGCGGGTCCGTCCTCGTCCAGAAGGCACCGAGAATCCAGATTTGGCGACCGGCAAAATTGAAGTGGTCGCCGAACAAGTAGAAATTTTGAACACTGCTGACCCCTTGCCATTTCAGTTAGATGAACATGTCAGTGAAGAAGTGCGGTTACGCTTCCGTTATCTCGACCTACGTCGTCCCCAAGTCCATGCCCGGTTTCGGTTACGTGCCAAGGTGACGAATTTTCTGCGAAAATTTTTAGATGAACAGGGCTTTTTAGATATAGAAACGCCTATGTTGACTAAAGCTACACCCGAAGGGGCACGGGACTATTTGGTGCCCAGTCGAACTCATCCTGGCGAGTTTTTCGCCCTTCCGCAGTCTCCTCAGTTATTTAAACAGCTATTGATGATGGCCGGGATGGAACGGTATTATCAAATTGTCCGTTGTTTTCGGGATGAGGATTTACGGGCCGACCGGCAACCGGAGTTCACGCAGTTGGATATTGAAATGTCCTTCATTGATGAAATGGTCTTGAGGAACTTGATGGAGTCCATGATGCGTAATCTGTTTAAGGAGATATTGAATGTCGAATTACCCAATCCCTTCCCCTGTTTGACTTACCGTGAAGCCATGTTACGGTATGGTTCAGATAAGCCAGATTTGCGAGTGCCATTGGAATTTATCGACCTTAGCGACTTGATGAAGGAAGTGGAATTTAAAGTCTTTTCGCAACCTGCCAATGACCCCGATGGACGAGTAGCCGCGTTGTCCATACCCAATGGTCAATCGTTGTCGCGCAAACAAATTGATGACTATACCAGTTTCGTGACCACTTATGGGGCCAAGGGATTGGCATATATCAAAGTCAATGATATTCAAGCAGGCCGCGACGGTTTGCAATCCCCCATTTTGAAATTTTTACCAGATCAGGTTATCCAAGAAATCTTGAAACGTACCCAAGCAGAAACGGGCAGTCTCCTTTTCTTTGGGGCTGGTAAAGCGAAAATGGTCAATGACTCATTAGGTGCGTTACGTCTAAAAATCGGAGAGGACCTGAAACTGGTGCAACCCGGTTGGAAACCATTATGGGTGATCGATTTTCCCATGTTTGAATGGGATGACAAGGACAATCGTTGGATGGCATTACATCACCCCTTCACAGCCCCCAACGTTCAAAAAATTGCCGAAGTAGAAGCCACCCCTGGTACCTGTATGTCACGGGCTTATGACATGGTACTGAATGGCACCGAAATTGGCGGCGGGTCGATTCGTATTCACCGTTCCGACATGCAATCCGCCGTGTTTCGGTTGCTAGGAATTGGAGAGGAGGAGGCGCGGGAGAAATTTGGCTTCTTGCTAGATGCCTTAAAATATGGCTGTCCCCCGCATGGCGGGATTGCCTTTGGACTAGACCGCTTGGTGATGTTAATGACCGGCGCCCATTCAATTCGTGAAGTGATTGCATTTCCGAAGACGCAGACCGCTAGTTGTTTGTTGACTTCGGCACCGTCACCGGCCAATGCGTTGCAATTGCGGGAGTTGCATATTCGTGTGAAGACGCCGCAAGCGGTCGAACCAGTGACTTAGAAACTTAGTTTCTTTGAACCTATCTCAAAAATGATTTTCTCGTTCCCACGCTACCACAGGGAAAGTGCCCCGAAGAAATGAAGACCCCGGTGGAGTGGAGGCTTTAGCCGGCCGGCGGTAGGCGCCCCCCACTCTTGAGACCTGGAGTGTGCCTACCGCCGGCCGGCTAAAGCCTCCACTCCACCGGGGTCAGTTTCTTTTGACAAAAAATTAGGTCACCTAAAAAATTGTCAACAACTGACCGAGACCAATCTATTCCTCTGAATAATGTTGCCCACACCAGAACGGAAGGAACGGGAGTTTCGCCCCCTTTATTCAATTTAGAAGAAGAATTTTTATGCCCAAAAACATCTTCAAAGAAGGAAAAAAATATACCTTCAGTGATTACTTTGAAATGGGACATCCTGTCGAAGAAATAGTCACTGCCTTTGGATATACTTTAGTCAGCCAACTTCTCCCACTGCCTCGAAATAATCAGTTTGACCCCGCAGTGCTGGAGAACCTGAAAAATTCATATTATGCCTTAGTTCCTAAAATTTCACTGAACTCAGAAATCGCTAAACGAGAACTAATGATTGCACCCCTTCTTCATGCCGTTATCAAAATGGTCGAAGCCAAGTTAAATATCGAATATTCGATAGAGATAGATGATAAACTAAGCGGCACTATAGATTATTTATTTCATTCCACTAAACAACTCATCGTGATTGAGGCTAAAAAAGGTGATTTAGAACGAGGTTTTAACCAATTAGCCGCGGAAATGATTGCCATCGATAAGTACGAAGAGGCCAGTCTGCCGGGGAGATTATATGGTGCGATAACTATCGGCGAAGTTTGGCGGTTTGCGATTTTAGAGAGAACCTCAAAAAAGTTCCTGAAAGATATTCACACTTTCAGATTTCCAGAAGATTTAATGGACTTGTTCTCGATTTTGAAAGGCATTTTGGATAACGAAGCCCAACCGGTTTCCTAAGCCTTCAAGGTTTAGGAAACCTCTTCGGCGGTACAGGCCTGGTATTTCAGGTAGGGCGGATACGCGCAGCGAAATCCACCCTACGAGAGGGACTGGTAGCCACCCTAGATTTTCGTGGTGGTTTCACGGGACATGAACATTTAACCGATTTTACCAAAATGCTGGAAGCAATGGATAAAGACTTTTTATACTATGAATAACCGGAAATTATTTCAATTACGTATTTCTGACATAGACAGTGCTGCTCAAATTTCACAACAATGGGCAACGCATACCGTGAGTATTCTCGACACTGACTATGCCAAGGGTCTCTTGGGCGTGGTGGAGAGTTCCTTTTATAATCAACGCCTCCCACAACCTTCCCCAGGCTTATTGCTTCACCGTTGCTATTTTGACGATGTCACACCAGAAGATAATTTTGAATTGAACGTAGCAACCTTAGAAGACATCGAAGCGATTTTACAATTCACTGCCAAACTAACGGTCGCACATAAATTATTAGTACATTGCGGTGCTGGCATTTCCCGTTCCACGGCAGTGGCCTGTGGTATTCTATGCCAATACGGATTATTACCTAAAGAAGCCATTGAGATGGTTTATCTTCTCCGTAAAGGTGCCTGTCCCAACGAACATATTATTGCACTCATGGATGAGGCTTTAAACTTAAAAGGGTCATTAAGCACCTATTTGAAATTTTCTAAGCCAGTGTAGTAAGTGTAGGGTGTATAAGCAAAGCGTCATACACCTTTGTTATATGAACACTTTTGGTGCATGACACCGCATTGATGCGTTCTGTGAATATTGTCTGAATCAGAATTTTAGAATTGAAAGACATAGGGGTGAAATTTAATTCTGTCAATTCTCTAATTCTGAAAATTCTGATTCAGATAATCAATCATATACCAGTTAGGAAACGCCACTTTATTAACGGAGAACCCATGTTGAACTCTTTTCAGCCATTAGCGGCAAAAACCGCGAGTACGATAACCGCACTAGATGCCCAACAAACTTTTGGGGAATTACTTAAACAGGTCACTGAACATCAAAGTACCTTCAAAATTCAACATTCCGGAGGGGCTGTGGTACTACTCTCTGAAGCAGACTATGAAGGACTTCTGGAAACTTTAGAACTGTTATCTATTCCTGGTTTTCGTGACCGCCTACAACGTTCTATGCAACAAGTCTCCACGGGTGAAACCTACTCGCTGGCCGAAGTATTTGGAGATGATGAGTGAACCAACTTTATGAATTACGTTTTACCAAAGAGTCTAAAAAAGACATAGATAAACTCTCCAAGGAACGGAAACAAAAACTCAAGAAGATACTAATTAGTCAAATCGCCCTTACCCCGCATAGTGGGAAAAAACTAACGGGGGATTTGATGGGTTTCTTTTCAGTACGACTGAGTCACAAAGATCGGGTCATCTATTCGTTTGATGAAGAAAAACATTGTATCTATATTCACCGTACCAGAACACATTATGGTGAGTAGTCAGCCTAGTAGGTATTGGCAAAACGTCATACGTCTTTGTTATTTCGATGTCTTTGGTGTATGACACGACGTTTATGTGCCTTACGAATATTGTCAGAATCAGAATTTGCAGAATTTTAGAATTTTCAGAATGGGGATGAAATTTAATTCTGTCAATTCTCTAATTCTGAAAAATTCTGATTCAGAAACTATTGATGGACTGATGGTCAATTTCATTGATATTGAAAACTTCAAAAAAAATAAACAAGCCGTTGGCAGACTGCAAGATTTAGCGGATTTAGAAAATCTGAAATGATTTGGTTAGGAGTTAAATACTGGTCGTAGATGACAAACCAGTTAGCATTAAGATAACATCAATTTCAAAAGCATAAAACGGAGAAAATATGTCAATTTATTACGGCATGGTCAAACATAACACGGTGATTTTTCCTGACCTAGTGCAACTGACTGAGGGCTTGAGAGTGCAAGTGAAACTCCTGCCACCTCAAGGATGGTCAGAATCAAGCGAGGAACAATTCGAGCGACAATTACTGGAATTAGGACTGTTGACCGAGATAAAATCCGATACCACGTCTTTTGCAGAACGCGACCTGGCGCAAATCGCGGGCAAACCACTATCGGAATTCATTCTGGAAGAGCGTCGATAATGGCTACGTACTATTTGGATACCAGTGCCATGGTGAAACGCTATGCCCGAGAAATGGGTACCGATTGGATGCGGCAATTAACTCACCCCTTCGCCCATCATCGGCTATATACCGTGAGAATCACCGGCCCGGAAATGATTGCAGCGTTGGCACGTAAGAGGCGAATGGGGCAGGTGTCTTTGACTGAAGCCCAACAATTCGCCAATGACTTCCGAGTGGATTGGCAACGACAATATCGGATTATTGAGATTACCGAACGAGTTGCGGAACTGGGAATGACTCTGGCGGACCGATATGGCTTACGCGGATACGACTCAGTTCATCTAAGTGCCGCACTAATTTTGCACGAGATGCGACAAACCATGAAGTTATCCCAACTGACTTTTGTGTCAGCCGATAAAGAACAACTTGAGGCAGCCGTATTGGAAGGTTTAGTTATCGACAATCCGAATGCTTATCCTTAAACAGTCAAGGAATTGACTATAAACAGACCTCTAGTGGTCTGAATTGTTCTCGTTACCATGATGCGATGGGCGTGGTAGCCAGGTAGAGTGCATCACGCAACTTCTCGTTACCCCTCCACTGGTCAACATGGTCAAGAGGGGAGGGGTAACTAAAACCACTGATTTGAACTGTGTGCCACTCCTTAAAATTCTGATTCAGACCGTCTTTAGGGAATACCAATGATTTTCAGAGTGACTCACCTTATTTAAGCCACCCACAATGGAACGAAACTGTATGGTCACCTTTCAAACCGTTTTAGAACTCGTTGAAACTTTACCTGACTCACAGCAAGAAGATTTAGCCAGCCTCATTCAAAAGCGACTCCTGACTCACCGACGGCAATTATTGGCACAACGTATTAGCGAAGCCCGCGGCGAATTTGCCAGAGGTGAAGTGAGAACTGGAACCGTAGCAGATTTGTTAGCTGAGTTATCCGAATGAGAACGTTAATCTGGGGTAAAACCTTTGTCAAAGCATTTAAACGGACCGTCAAAAAATCTCCCTTAGTGCGCCGGCAACTGGAAGAGACTTTACGAATGTTAGAAAACGACCCATTTGCGCCGTCGTTAGACACTCACAAACTCAAAGGCAATTTAGCGGGTTTATGGGCCTGTCGTGCTGGGTATGATTTAAGAATTGTGTTCGAATTTGTGAACATTGAGAACTCTGCGGAGGAGAGTATTTTTTTGCTTGAAGTCGGTACTCATGAGGAAGTTTATTGGTAGTGAGGCACCATTTTGCTACCAAACCTCGCAGGTCTCGAAGACCTGTGAGGTTTATCACTACGCCGTCATTTATCCCCCTAATCCCTCCTTGCCCTTTCGACCAGTTCAGGCAACGAGGAGGGGAACGGGCGGAAGGGGGGCTTGCGCGGTCTGAATCAGAGATGAAGCGTTAGTGTTTTGGTCTGAATCAGAATTGAAAGACATTTGAATGGTGATAGAGTAATACATCCTCTCTAGTGTGAGATTAGGTATTCCCCCCACCCCAAACTGTGCGGGACACTTTCGCGTCACACAGCTTTCAAAGAA